>NZ_KQ089830.1:2623776-2760594 GCF_001037515.1 Citrobacter sp. MGH110
GATGCGCTGCGCTTATCAGGTCTACGATTTACACGCTGCCGTAGGCCGGATAAGGCGCCAGCGCGCAGATTTGTCTGCAGAACGGTTTTACACAATAGCCGCAATCACAAAGCCTGATGCGCTGCGCTTATCAGGCCTACGATTTGCACGCTGCCGTAGGCCGGATAAGGCGCCAGCGCGCAGATTTGTCTGCAGAACGGTTTTACAAAATAACCTCAATCACAATGCCTGATGCGCTGCGCTTATCAGGCCTACGATTTGCACGCTGCTGTAGGCCGGATAAGGCGCCAGCGCGCAGATTTGTCTGCAGAACGGTTTTACAAAATAACCGTAACCCACTATGCCTGATGCGCTGTGCTTATCAGACCTACGATTTACACGCTGCCGTAGGCCGGATAAGGCGCCAGCGCCGCATCCGGCTAAAACATCAGAATTTCCAGGACACACTGCCGACAATGCTGCGCTCGGCGCCGAAGTAGCAGTATGAGAGCGAGTTACAGGCTGCAACGTAGCGCTTGTCGGTCAGGTTGTTAACGTTCAACTGCGCGCTCAACCCTTTAATGCCGATATTCGTTAAGTCGTAACCAATCACCATATCCACCAGTGTGTAGGACGGCAGGGTGTGAGTATTCAGGCGATCGCTGGTAATACCGTTAACGTAGCGCACACCTGAACCCAACGTCAGGCCGTCCAGCGGACCGCTTTTCACATCGTAGCTCAGCCAGGTACTGGCCTGGTTACGCGGGGCGTACACTGCTCGCTTGCCCTGCTCTTCCGGGCTACTTTTCTTATAGCGAATGTCGGTATAGGTATACGCCGCCTGCAAACGGAAGCTATCCGTCAGTTGGCTAATTGCCTCCAGCTCCACCCCTTCAGATTCAATTTCCCCAATCGAGCGGTACGGATCGGTCGGCTCTTCTTTGGTGGCTATATTCGTCTGATTGATACGGAACACCGATGCGCTGAACTGGCTGTTGAGTCCTTCCGGCTCATATTTCAGCCCGGCTTCCCACTGCTTGCCTTTCATCGGATCCAGCAGATTGCCGTTCTCATCGGCAAAACTGGTTGGCGTAAAGGCAGTGGAATAACTCACGTACGGCGCAAAGCCGTTATCGAATAAATAGAGCAGCGCGGCACGGGTACTGAAGTTGTTTTTATCCAGATCGCTGCGAGTATCCTTGATCTTATCAATGTTAGAAACGCTGACCTGATCGTAGCGACCACCGAGCGTAATACGCCAGCGATCCCATGACATCTGATCCTGCAAATAGTAACCCGTCTGGCGCAGCTTGTGTTTCTCACGCGCATACATGTCGATGTAATCAGGCTTCGCGCCGTACACTGGATTAAAAGCGTCAATCGGCGGGAAAGCGCCGTAGTAACCGGTAGTATTGTTACTGCGATCCTGATAGTCGATCCCCACCAGCAGACGGTGGTTTACCTGCCAGGTATCAAAGCTGCCGTCGAGCTGGTTATCCAGCGTAATCGCCGACATTTTTTCATCGGAGCCGGAGTAACCGCGATTAAGCTCGGTTTCATTCAGCCAGCCCGCCGCATACACCTGATTCAGCTCAACGTCGGTATGCAGATAGCGCAGCTTTTGCCGCACCGACCAACCGCTATCAAACATATGCTCAATGCTGTAGCCCACCATGTTTTCACGGCGATCGTATTTGTCGTAATCATCCTCGCCTTCGTAAAAGGTGTTGGAGATCTTTTGCCCGTAATGCGGAACCACGGTGCCGTCATACGGCAGACCGGAGTGGCTACCGCCTTCCGGGTCGCGGTGCAGATAGGCCATCAGATCCAGACGCGTCTGGTCGGTGATACGCCAGGTAAGGCTGGGCATCAGCGCGTAACGCTCTTCCTTCAATGGACCAAACTGCGAGTCCGCGTAACGCGTCATCCCGCTCAGTCGCGCCGCCACGCGATCGTTATCATCCAGCGCCCCGGTGACGTCAAACGCCGCGCCGCGCTGGTTATTGTTGCCGGCAAACAGCTTCACCTCACCGCCCGCATCAAACGACGGCTTACGTGAGGTCAGCGCCACAATGCCACCCGGGGAGGAACGGCCATACAGTACGGAAGCCGGGCCACGTACGACTTCGATATCTTCGAGGAACCACGGATCGACCACCAGCGAGCTGTGTGAGTTGGTGTCGCCCATCATCTTCAGACCATCAAGATAGACGTTATCCAGGCTACCGTCAGAAAAGCCACGCAGCACGATGTAGTCAAAGCGGTTGGAGGCGCCAATCTGATTGCTGTACACACCCGGCGTATAGCTGACGGCCTGCCGCACGCTGGTTGCGCCCTGCTCTTCAAACTGTTCACGGGTAACGATCGATACCGACTGCGGCGTTTCAATATCCGGCGTGGCAAGCTTCGTGGCCCCGCTCTGCATCTGCGAGGTGACAACCACCGTATCGTTTTTTGTTGTTTCCTGCGCCAGCAGAGGAAAAGCCACGCTGCCGGTAACCCATCCCACCAGCAGCGCCAAGCGAGTCTTCGCGAACATGAATATCTCCAAAGGCATGTCTAATTGTAAGTGAGAATTATTACCTTTTTGCTGGCGGAGATAGCTATGCCGGATGCCAGGTTGCCTATGCGCAGTGCCAAATTGTCAGGAAATCACGTGCGTAAAACGCAAATATGGATTAGCAAAGTTTGAGCAAATCACCGGGTGAAAAGCCGTAACGGCGGCGAAAAGCGGTAGAAAAGTTGGTGGCGTGCTGATAACCCGACATCCAGGCCGCCTGCTGTACGCTATATCCTTCCAGTAGATAGCCGCGCGCACGTTCCAGACGGCAATCGCGCAGGTAGTCGAATACCGAACAGCCATAGGCTGCGCGAAACTTACTGCGCAGGCTACTGGGACTCATCGCTGCGCGTTGGGCCAGTTCATTAAGGGTGTAGTCTTTTTCGGGACTCTGCTCCAGCAGTCGGCGAACGACCTCCAGCCGCTGCTGCCCACCGCTCGCCGCAAGACGTTTACCGCTCTCGACCTGACACACGCTGAGGCCATGACCAAACAGTTGTAATATCAGCCCTTCCAGCATCAGCTGACGAGAAACATGGCTAATCGTACTCTGCTGCGCGTACTGTAGTCCGCTGAGTAAAAACCCCGGCACCTGCCAGATAAGCGTCGGCGTCTGGCATCTTTCCCACTCACGCATCAACGATTCGAGCAACCCCGTGCGACACGCGCCGTCGGGATACAAACCGAGCGATAATGTCCGCAGTTTACAATCAGCATGATGACGGGCACGCATCGTCTGGTGCTCACTCAGGCGTGAGCTAAACGCCATGCCGGAGCGCACCACGTGCTCCTGTCCGTTAAGCGTCAGGATCACGCAGCCTTCCAGTACCACCAGCATATACAGAGGGCTGTCGTGACGAGAGGTGGTTTCGTAGGGTTGCAATACCTGTACGTCGGAATGCGTCACGCACATCCCACATGGGAGAGTCATCTCCTCAATTTCACCTTGCAGAACAGGGCTGCCAGACGGTAAATCCGGCCTTTGTGCCAACTGGGGAAAGCGGTAATCGATCCCGTAGCGCTCACCAAAATCCATAAACTCGCTGACGGAGAAAGTGCGAGCGACGCGTCCGGAGGCATTCAGGGCGGTGGTATTGTTCATGCTGTCTTCTGCACAGAAAATGGGATTAACGGTTTATAACTGAAGCAACATTACCATTACCTGCGCAATACGACAATAATAATGAGAACCATTATCAATATGGGTGATTAGCAGAATAAACAGCTTAATCCAGCCAGTTTAGATCTGCCGAGGAGACACACGGCGCAGCCTCTTTTAACCAGCGATACAGCAGCTCAATATTTCTAAGCCGTGTTGAAGTCTTTGGCCAGACAAGGTAATAACCCTCGCCAGTCGCTACCGCATCTTTAAACGGTAACGCCAACATCCCTGCCTGAATGGCCGCCAGGCTTAACAGCAGGTCGGCAACGGACACGCCATGACCGCTCATCGCGGCAAGACTGCCCTGCTCAAGGGTGTCGAACACTTTGCCTCGCGCAAGATTCAACGCCGGAAACTTCCCGGTGCGTTGCAGCCACCGACGCCAGTCACGGCGATCCGCTGAGGGATGAATCAGTTCACAGGCAGAAAGATCGCGCTGCGCCTGCACCAGCAGTGCGGGTGAGCACACCGGGATAAGCCACTCCTGAAACAGCAACCGGCTGTCGGTATCGTCACCAAAATGGCCATTCCCTAACAGGATCGCACAGTCATACGGTTCACGACCGAAGGATACCGAATCGGTATCCATCCAGACGCTGGAAATTTCGACAACCGGGGTCGGATGCGCTTCACGGAAATGACGCAGCACGTCCAGAAGCCAGCGCATCGTCAACGTAGACGGCGCTTTCAGCCGTAGCTCATGACTGCTGCTGCGAAAGGCATGACACGCGTGTTCCAGACTCTGAAACCCAGCCGTCAACTGCTGCGCCAGCCCTTGGCCAGAAGGCGTTATCTCGATACGCGGGCCGCTGCGGACAAATAGCTCGCAACCAAACCATGCCTCCAGCGTGCGAATATGACGGCTTACCGCGCCCGGCGTCACGTTAAGTTGAATAGCGGCTTTACTGAACGATCCCAGACGGGCTGCGGCTTCAAAAGCCCTCAGGGCATACAACGGAGGTAGCGTCATTCTCAGCTTCTATGTTGAGTTTTACTCACAGTAGAGCGCAGTTTTATTCGTTTTTCAATGCGCCACGCAGGCGGAATACTGATGGAAAATATCATCAGGATAATCAGGTATGAATTTCACTTTACTGGCTGCCTATAGCCTCAGCGTAGTAACCCTGCTGTTAACTCCGGGTCCGGTCGTGGCGCTGATTACCACCACCGCGTCGCAGCACGGCTATCGCCGGGCCTTTATCACGCTGATTGGCACTAACGGCGCTTCTTTAGTATTGATTGCTCTGGCTGCACTGATGCTAGCTGGCGTGGTTTCAATATCTGCGATATGGCTTGGCGTACTGGGTCTTGTGGGATCGTTGTATATCGGTGTGATGGCGATTAACGGCCTGCGGGCCAGGGACTCAAACCCCGGACTATGTGCGCCAAAACGCGATAACAGCGGGCTTATCCATGGATTTCTGACAGGGGTCGCTAACCCAAAGGACATTTTGTTTTTCGTAGCGTTTTTTCCCCAGTTCATTGCCATTACGCAAGATTTCACCACCAGCATTGTGACGCTAACGCTGGTATGGGTTATTTTTGATGTTACGGTGCTGTCTTTTTACATCATGGTTTTCAAACGCTGGATGCCAGAGCGGTTTGCCAGACGCAGCGTTTTTATCTCCTCCCTGTTTCTGCTCGCGGTGGCGGTGTTTGGCATTATTTATAATGTACACGCGCTACAAATGCTCTCACCCGCGATGTGATCCCCAACGAATTGTTCAGCCATACATCTCATCTTGCACCGGGAGGAATAAAATAAGAACAAATCGACATTAACATTATTAATGGATTTATAAACCAGGATTCAGAAAATATAGACGATAACATTTTCCTGGCGTTCAACTGGCACCCTTACCCATGACAACGCATCAACGGCGACAGGTGCCATTTCATTTTCTAAGCGAAGTAAAGGAGTGTTGCCATCTGGTACAACCGTGCTTTCACCGATCTCAAGAACGCCCCGAAAAGAAATGGACACATTGTCTGGCGTATCCGACAACCTTATCCATTCAGTTGTAATCACTAACTTTCGAGTAAACATTCGCTGTCCTTTGCGCGTGGTATAAATCCGATAATTTCACAGGTAGATCAATACACTCTTTGAACAAACAGAAATTTGTCCCCCATATCAGTTAAGCATTACTTAACTGAAAGAAAATTGAAGTAATAAAACTCATTCGAAATATGTTTCACAAATTCAACCGGCAGGTTATGTTTGATGAACGTTAACTTTGCAAACTCAATATCGCCGTACACTCGAATACAGAAAGGTTTGACTATCTCGCCCTGCACGCCAAAGCACTCCTGAAGCCGGGTGTCATCCATAAAAATAAAGTCACCTTTTCTGACCTTAATACTTTCATGAAGGCCTTGCCACTTCTCCGGAGTGAGCAGAAAGCTCTCCCATCCATTATTTCTCAACACTTCAATCGTGTGAGTAAATTTAAAATAGTCGTTTTGCATTGTCACATCACCACTCGATGTGGCGTACAAATATTCTATTTTAAATTTAAGTTGTGCATTGAGGCTTTTTTTCTTCCCCTCATCAATTAACCACTGAAGCTCACTGACAATGCTCTTCGAAAATATTTTTCTTTTTTTGGCAATAGCCAGCCAATGCATAATGAATAGATGCTCTGACATTTTAGAGTAGATTTTATGATCCTTTATTGCAATACCAATTGCGACTAACGCACTCCAGGTAAAGGCTTCCAGATCATCCTGATAATGATGTCGTAACGTACTAACTCTTCCAGAATCCCTTACCACTTAAACCTGCCCAAATAAATCATCATTGTTATTCCACGTCATTCTTGTATTACTCTATTAAAAAATTACTACAACTAAAATCGCCAAAATATGATCCAGATTAACTTATCTCTATGTAATAAACGTGCAAATATAATACATCATACTTATTAATCATTAATCCGGGGTGGCTCAACAATGACTAATAAGAATAATGCGATAAAGATAAAGGTTAATAATAATCACCAGTAATCAATATCACCTTTTGTGATGAGACCTGTAAACAGAAAAAGCAAACTACCGGGCATTCAGCAACCCGGAAGTTTGCTTATTACAGACAAAGTTAATAGAAAATACCGATGATCAGGGTATGCGTTACAAAGCCCACGATCAACGGTACGGCGGTACGTTTAACCACATCAAATGGCGTTATTTTCGCCCCACTGGAAACGGCAATCACCACGCCGGAAACCGGTGAAATTGCCCGCCCCATATGTGATGCCTGTTGCATCGGCAGGATCATGGCAACAGCGTTAGCGCCCATACTTGCCGCGATTTGCGGGATCAGCTCAACGAAAGCAAGGAATGGCGCATTACCCGATCCCATAATAATTGCTGCCGCCAGCGTCACCAGCGCAAACACCACCGCCATAGCAAATGGAGGTAATCCCACGTGCTCCGCCATCAGGATTAATTGATCAATGGCACCAATAACTTTAATCCCGTGAGCAAAAACACCTGCCGCAACCAGTAGCCCAACCACCCCGGTAAAGGCGGTGCCCATGCCTTTAAGGAAATGGCTGAATCCTTCGCATACTGACTTTAAATCACGCACCCGCAGCCACTCAATCAACATGCAGACAGTCATTGAAATGAGCACAATGGTGATAATATTCAGGTTAATACCACTGACGAACATTTCCGATGATCCCACCGCCATCAATATCGGAAGCATCGGGAGCAGCGCATAAAAAGCCGGGGCTTTTCCTGAATCAGTCACCTCAGCGCTACCGATTTCCCGTGGAAGCGTCCCCGCTTTACGGTCGCAATGCCGCTGCCAGAAGAAATGGCAGACGCCGACGACCAGCACGGTTGCCAGCGCTGCGGGTCCCTGGTGGTAAACAACGTATTCCACCACATCCATATTGACCGCTTTAGATCCCCTGATAGCATCGATGGCCGTCGGGGTATACGCCACACCAAGCGAGGTGGCAATAACCCCAGCAGCCGAGGCCGCAGAAAGCCCTAACCCCAGCATAATGGGGAACATCGTCCCCATCAGCAACACGGCAAGCCCGGTAGCGGATGGGATGGCCAACTGCAGGAGGCTGGCGAGCAGATAGGAGAAAAATAGAAGCACATAGGGCGAACGCAGCGCGCGCAAAGGCTTCGTCACGACCCGCACAACCGCTTCATTTGCCCCGATATGATCCATGTAATGCGCAAATCCCATGAGCGCCATAATCATCAGGCCGAGATCGGCAGCACGCGTACTAAAGAGATCGCGCATCACCTCGAAAGGATCGAGAAATGAAATCCCCGTACTGGCAACGCCCTTCGGTAATACAGAACCCCATCCGGTTAACGCCGTACAAATCATCAACACCAGGCCCGCAATGAACAGCACGGGTTCAGCGCGATAACCTTTCAGTATCAGACGCGCGACCACCACGATAACCAGTAGGGCAATTAACACCTGAATCATGACTGAGCTCTCCTCTGCGCGAACTCAGCAAAGGTTTCCTCAATGACCGCTACCACCACATCGCTGGCGGCTCGCAGTGAACGCACCGGTAGATATTCATAAATTGAATGAAAGTTATGAGCACCGGTAAAAATATTCGGGCAAGGCAGTCCTTTCTGCGATAGCACTGCGCCATCATACCCACCACGCATGGCGACAGGTTGCGGGGTAATGCCACACTTCTGATACGCGCGTAACGCAATATCAATCGGGTAGTGTGCATCGTCCTGCAAGCTATTGAACACATTGGCATAGCGATCGGTTAAATGACAGACCACGCTGTTTTCTCCCCACAGCGCGCAGGTGCTGACGGCAAGCTGGCGGATATATGCCATACGCGCCTTATACCCTTCTTCGGTAAAATCCCGGATATCCAGCTTAAGCACCGTACGGGCGCTGTTACCCTGAAGCTGTTTTACCCAGTAATACCCTTCGCGTCCTTCCGTATACTCAGGCGCCTCTCCACCGGGCAGCATCGCAATAAACTTATGCGCCATCAGCAGAGAGTTCTTCAGCTTACCTTTGGCCGACATAGGGTGCGCGGACTGGCCGGTAAAGATGATTTCCGCATCACCCGCGTTCCAGTTCTCATAGACAAACTCTCCAATGCCGCAGCAGTCCAGGGTATAGCCAAAATCAGCACCAAACGCCGCAACATCAAACGCTTTTGCTCCCCGTAATCCCTGCTCTTCATCAGGAACAAAACCGACTTTCACCGGCCCATGCTTAATCTCCGGATGCGCGATCAGGTACTCCAGGGCATTCATAATCGCGGCGATGGCGGCTTTATCATCAGCCCCTAGCAGACTGGTACCATCCGTCACCAGCAGGTCATCACCGATATAATTTTTCAGTTCCGGAAATTCACTTTCACGCAGATAAATATTCAGCTCCTTGTTCAGACACAAATCCCCACCGCTGTAGTGAAGACGTTGCGCATTTGTGTCCGCGGTCTGTTCTGCGCTGGTATCCAGATGACCAAAAAAGGAAACGACAGGGATGGTGTCATCGGTATTTCCAGGTAAGGTCGCGGTCACAATAGCAGTATCCCTGACCTCAATGTTTTCCATTCCTAATGCTTCAAGTTCTACTGCAAGTAGTTTTGCCAGTTCCATTTGACCAGGTGAAGAAGGCATTATCCCATTAGCACCATTTTCCCTTGAGGTCGTGGTATTGATTTTCGTGTAGTTAATAAAGCGTTCAACAATATCCATTCCAGGAGATCCTTTAATGTATCATTTACGAGGTACTGCAAGAGAAGACCTGCATACAGCGTGGGTTGAATAATCTGAGAACAAAATAAAATCAGCGCTCATCCCAGAACGCTGATTTTATGGGTGTTACGACAACGATTTATATAAAGGAAGATAAAAAAGGCCAGTAATTATACCAGTGATTAAAAACTCCTTTTGATTGATAAAATCATATTCCCTGTCTGTTTTACTACATTTTCCATGGTGTTAAGCTAACAGAAGTCATAAACTGAATTCGCATGTCTAAGGGATAATAAAAATCATTTAGATTCTTGCCCCCGATACCGACACAAGACATACCATCGCTATATTTTTTTAATGAACAAATGCTGTAACAGCAACATGCAACCGTTTGCACCTCTCTACAAATAGCCACTTAACGCACTAAAATCCGTGAACAAAATCACAATTACTTCAAAAGCGAAAATTAACATAACGCTTAAAAACAGATAGTTATAAGAAAAACTATATAATACCCCTATAAATAAAGATGAAATCACACTATTCACCATGAAATAGATTCATAGCGATACTATTTCAACATTACCGTATGGTTCACAGAACAAAACCTGTCGTCATCACTAATGCAAAACAACAAGAACAATAATATTAAATTATCTATATATGACGATTATCAAAATTATACACAGGCAAAAAAAACCTCTCCCCTGAGAAGAGATTCAGGGCAGAGGTAATACGGGTGTTAAGGACATTTTTATAGTTTTGATGATAACAGAAGAGCTTCTTGCTGGATTGAGTATACACACTTCACGACGTTAAGAAAATTCCTAAAAAGAATTAAAAGAAAACACCATTAAAAATCCTTTTTATAATAAAGACATGTTTATCAAATAAAACAAAATTAGGATAGGGAAAAATTAAATATCACTAATCTATAGTATGACGCAAGTGGGGCTAACAACGCATCATTACGGCCAATACCGCTACTGACGATGTCTGAATATTCAATAAATTTAATATATCCATACACTGCTCAGCTAACGAGAGTTAAAAAATTATAAAATAAGCTAAACGCAATTTTTCGTCATAGATCACATTTTCCCGACAGAACGATTCCCCTACTCGCCCAGGCTGGTATGATTCAGCAGGTAAATACCTATCAACTCAACCCGAGGCTTTGATGCTGGAGAATGTAATCATCAGATAATCAGCTTACCGACCTTTTCAGGCCGGACTGGTTATCAATGCGCCGAAATCGAATGCGGACACCGCTGTGTGTTTGCACGTTTTGCACATGATGATTAAACAGGTTTTCCAGTATGAATTTATCCCGTCAGGAACAACGTACCTTACACGTTCTCGCCAAAGGTGGCCGTATTGCTCACGTCCGCGATGCATCTGGTCGCGTCATTTCCGTCGAATGCTATAGCCGCGAAGGGTTACTGCTCTGCGACTGCACGCTCGACGTATTCAAAAAACTCAGAACGAAAAAGCTGATCAAATCCGTTAATGGTCAGCCCTACCGCATCAATACCACCGGCCTGAACAACGTTCGCGCCCAACTGGATAATCGCTAAGGAGAGAGAGATGGATATCCCGAAGATTTTTACGATCAGCGAAAGCGCACATCGCATTCATAATCCGTTCACCGCGCAAAAATATGCGACGTTAGGTCAGGTTTTACGGATGCCCCCAGGAACCCGCATCCTGGATCTCGGCAGCGGCTCGGGCGAGATGTTGTGCACCTGGGCACGCGATCATGGAATTTCCGGCGTTGGTATCGATATGAGCCAGTTATTCAGTGAGCAAGCCACCCTGCGGGCAAGTGAATTGGGCGTCACTGAGCACGTGCGTTTTATTCATGCCGATGCAACAGGTTATATCGCCGAAGAAAAATTCGATATTGCCGCCTGCGTTGGTGCAACCTGGATTGCCGGCGGCGTTGCCGGAACGGTCAAACAGCTGGAACAAAGTCTCAAACCAGGCGGGATCCTGCTCATCGGCGAACCGTACTGGCATCAGATACCCGCAACGGAGGAGATCGCTATGGCTTGCGGCGCGACTTCAGTAGCCGATTTTCTTTCTCTGCCAGAACTTGTTTCGTCTTTCGACCTGCTCGGTTATGACGTGGTTGAAATGGTACTGGCTGACCAGGAAGGTTGGGACAGATACGAGGCGGCAAAATGGTTGACGATGCGCCGGTGGCTAGAGGCTAATCCGGACGATGAGTTTGCCGCCGAAGTCAGAGAGCAACTGAGAAGTTCACCAGTCCGCCACGTTGCATTCACCCGGGAATATATCGGGTGGGGCGTGTTCGCACTCATGCAGAGGTAATATGTCCTGTCGGTATAGCCTGGCAGGTTATACCGACTTTTTCATCGCATCATCGCTTACTTCATTAATACTTCAACAAATTTAGCTAACCATTGCGGATGCGCGGGCCATGCTGGTGCCGTCACCAGATTGCCATCAACGTGGGCCTGATCAATACCAATATCGGCATAATGCCCACCGCTCAGACGAACCTCAGGCGCACAGGCCGGATAAGCGCTACAGGTCCGGTTTTCTAACACCCCCGCTGCCGCTAACAGCTGGGGCCCATGACAAACTGCGGCGATAGGCTTACCGGCAGTGTTGAAATCTTGCACCAGCTTAATGACATCTGGATTCAGTCGAAGATATTCCGGAGCACGCCCGCCGGGGATCAACAGTGCGTCGTAATCGGCGACCCGCGCCTCGGCAAAATTCGCATTTAACGTAAAACGATGCCCCGGCTTTTCACTGTATGTCTGCGCCCCATCAAAATCGTGAATGGCGGTTTGAACGTAGTCACCCTGACTTTTATCCGGACAGACGGCATCCACACGATGCCCAAGCATTTGCAAAGCCTGAAAAGGCACCATCGTTTCATAATCTTCGACATAATCTCCGACCAGCATCAGTATCTTCTTCATTCACATCCCCCACTCACGGTTATTAATGATGAGAAATAACGGCCATCTTTACTATAGTCCACACGGTTCATGGCATTAATAAATACAACAGAACAATCGGCCAGATCACAATCCACGGCAAGGCCCGCCAGACGAGGACTCAGAGCCAACGGCGTGACATATGTTCATGCTGATAAATATAAATTATATATAAATATATAGTTGAGAAATTTTAATAGAAGCCAGCTTCACTCATTATATAAAACTAAGAGATTGCAACGCATATCTCTTGTGCTATATTTCGCATAAAATTTACCCGCGATCACTTTATTTATTATTCAATATTTAAAATACGCAGAATATTTATTATCTATTATTATTTCATTCACCTGATATCAGGTAAAAATACGCAAAGGTTAATCCTATGATGACAAGACGTTCATTCGTCAGACAAGGCCTGGTGACTTCAACGAGTATGCTACTCGCCGGTATGACGGGCTTCAGCTTTAGCCAATTTGCCTGCGCAACAGAGAACCGCCGCTGGCAAATGCCTGATGAAGGCGCACCACATACGGCAACCTGGATGGCGTTTGGTGCCAGTGCGGAGATCTGGGAGCCTCATCTGCTACCGGTGGTGCAGGAAAACCTGGCGTTAGTTGCCAAAACCATCGCCGCATTTGAACCCGTGAATATGTTAGTACGCGAAGAAGACAGCGAACTCGCCGCGCGTCTGTGCGGGCCGTCAGTCAATCTTCTGGTTCACCCAATAGACGATCTGTGGATCCGCGACACCGGGCCGGTGTTTGTGAAAAGCGCCAGCGGTACGCTCGGCGGTGTGGGATTTAATTTCAATGGCTGGGGGAATAAGCAAGAGCACGAACGTGATGCCGATGTGGCTGAATTCGTAACTGATTACGTTCAGGCCGAGTTTCTTCGCTCGGTGCTGACTCTGGAAGGTGGCGGTATTGAGGTAGATGGTGAAGGCACGGCGATTATTACCGAGAGCTGCGTGCTTAACTCCAACCGTAATCCTGGCGTCAGCAAAGCCGAATGCGAAGAAGAACTAAAGCGACTGCTAGGTCTGGAGAAAATCATCTGGTTGCCGGGTATTGCCGGCAAGGATATTACCGACGGCCATACAGATTTTTACGCCCGATTCACGCATCCGGGTACGGTGGTGGCGGGTCTTGAGCAGGATCCGTCATCCTTTGATTACGCGATCACCCGACGTCATCTGGACATATTACGGGCCGCCACGGATGCCAAAGGCCGACGGTTGGAGGTAGTCACGCTGGAAGGACCTTCTACCATCCGCCAGACTTATGCGAGCGATGATTTCGCCGCGGGGTATATCAATTTTTATCTGTGTAATGATGCCGTCATTGCACCGCAATTTGGCGATAAGCGCACCGATTGTAATACCCATACTATTTTGCAGGATCTGTTTGCCGATCGTGAAATTATTCAGTTGAATATCGACGGTATCGCTGCCGGTGGCGGCGGTATTCACTGCGCGACACAGCAGCAGCCTCGTTAATGATTAACAATTGAGTGTGTTGTGGGAAGGTGGGGAAACTCACTTTCCTGGCAATAAAAGAATGATTTTCATATCAAGGTGTAGCCATTAGTTAATATTCAAAAAAAGAGTAGCTCAACTAACATTCACGAAACAAATAACATTAAATAATAACAATTCAATAGCTTTCATCGATCTTTCATGGTATTTATGATCTGCCAAACCTATCGATGAAAACTATCAAAAAATTTATATTGATCGTTTTTATCGATCGACTATTCTGTCTGAAATAATGGCTACTGACGCAACTTTTATTATCTGTACAACCAGCAATATTGTTCTCCTCTGTGTTGCGAAACATAGGGAAATTGTCGAGGATTACCTTTAAAAAACTCACATAACAGATTTTAAAATAGTTTTCAATTAGCGAAAACATCCAATAATACACATTTCAAGCCCTAAATCTAACCTGTTTTAAGTAGATGACTTAAATCGAGAACGGTGATAACTCACTGAGAATTGCGAATGATGATATTGCTAAGAAAAACGGAAAGTATAAATTTCATTAATACATTTAGAGACTATTTTTGTGTCGGCATCGCGTTTTTTGCATTACAGCTGGTCGCAGGTCATCTCAGTAAGCAAGAGGATGTTGCGGGTATAACACTGCATTTTTACGATCTCACTTTACCTCTCATTTCTGCACTGCTGGTTTTATACCGGCAAAAGGCGCTGCCAATTTTGGCTGCCTTTTTCTTGTATGCGCTTTACTCTTACTCTTTATCTTCGGTATTCACACTAACGGCTCAGCTACTGGCTGCTCTCATTAGCCAGACACTCTACTTTTTCTCGACAGGCAAACGAGGCGCGGTTAGCTTTGGTCGTAGCCAGCTTACAACCCTGCGTATTGTCTGGCTCGTGTGTTGCAACGCCTTACTATTCATCTCGATTGATCACTGGTTCCAGTCGAACACAGCCTCTGCACCGATCGCAAACCTTTTTACACTACAAACATTAATTAACTTACAGTGGCTGATGAACTCTTGCCTGACTGGCATCCCTTTTTGTTATCTGTTGCTTAGAAGCGTTCAAAATCCTGCATGGTGCATTCTATACATTAGACAAGTAAAGGCGCTGATAAAATCCGGCCCTCCTATTCTGTATCAAGTATTATGGCTGGTGCTGTTACTGTGCATTATGTCCGCTTTGATCGTCATCAGAGAAGATATTCTTATATTTACAGACTATTCATTACTGTGGTTACTTCCAGTAATGCTATGGGGAGTGATCTGTATTGGCCATGCTTTGATATCCCCTGTATGGGTAACAATGCTTATCCTGTTGGGATATTATATAAACAGTTATATTCCACCTGCTAACTATAATAATTATTTACATAGCCTCGTGATTTCCTCCACGATAGTGTTTGTCTTTTCTATTACGATTGTTGTTACCGGTGTACTTGTGGTTCATAACCGAAAATATCTCCGCCGCCTCAAACAACTTTTTAGATCAGAGCCTAACACCGGACTGCCTAACTTTCAGGCCCTGCAAATGGACATCCGTAAACACGCAACAGAGTGCTTGTGTTACATCCGTTGTACAGAGTTGAATACGCTGGAGCAAACTCACGGAATAGAATTCCGTTTTGAATTTGTAAAAGCGCTAAGCGCATATGTACGTAAATTGATTAAGGGTACAGGTGACATTTATTACGCACCAGGTCATGGAATAATTCTTCGCCTTAATGCTGTCCCTGACATTCCTGATCTCTACAAGGACCTAAACTCTTTTCGTTTTATCTGGAAGGACTACCAATTAGGGCTATCTTGTGGTGTGGCATATACCACCGAGAAAAACCTGATTAAAAATTTATCTCAAGCAATTAAGCATCTTAATACCCAAAGCTACATCTCGTTAATGCAGGGGCAACCATTGTTACTCAGCCCGCAAGTGCCAGGTGATAAAATTGTCAGCCAGGCTGTCATTCGTCATATGTTGCAAAAGGCAATTGACAGAAAGTCGTTTGAGCTTATGGCTCAACCCATCGTATCAACGATGCTGGTTGTTCAGCCGATCGTTTCAACCACGGGACTGACACGTTATCACGAGATACTTATTCGGATAAAAATGGTTGATGGTAAGTTAATCTTTCCAGACACCATTCTACCGGTTGCTCGCGAGGCAGGATTACTTCCTGCGCTGGATATCACTGTTATAGAGCAAACATTTCGTTTTATACAGTCACGGCAGAAATCTGACCCAAACAGTCACTTCTCCATTAATCTGACGCCTGACTCGCTTAATAAAATTGATTTTCTTGATAATGTTTTTACATTGTTTAGAAAATACTCAATAGCACCTGAGCGTATAATATTTGAAGTTATTGAATCAGATATCATTGACAACGCTAATGTCACTGATGTTCTGAGAGCACTACGTAAAGCCGGTTCTAAAATTGCTATTGATGATTTTGGCACAGGAGCATCAAGCTATTCACGACTACGAACGTTAGATGCAGATATTCTGAAAATTGATGGTTCCTTCATCCGTAACATACTGACCGATGAATTTAGTCGATGCGCCGTCAGATCCTTCTGCGAAGTAGCAAAACTCAAAAACATGGAAGTAGTCGCTGAGTTTGTTGAAAATGAGGAAATTGAAAAGATGCTAATTACGATGGGTATTGGTTGGTTACAGGGATACCATATAGGGAAACCCGTTCCTATTGAGTTGGCTGAATTATAATTCAGTAATTATAATAATAATTATATTCCTACATTGATTCACTTACCGGCTCCCGTGCCGGTATTTTTATTCCCTAAAACAAGCGGGACTTTAATTAAAGCAGGTATGCCGCGGCCGTTTGCCGCGACATACCGTGTTTCATTTTTAACTCAACTCAGCCGAATGCTACGGCCAATTCAGCTTCCATCACTCCCAGGCGCGCTCAGATTTCGCGGCGTCAAACTGCGGCGGCGGTTTGCGAAAACGTCCGGTCAGCCAGGCAAGATACACCAGCCCAACGCCGGCCCATACCAGACCCAGCGTCAGCGATGTCACCTCAAGATTCACCCACAGTACGGCCACCGTGGCGGCACCGACCATAGGCAATACCAGATAGTGCAGCTTCTCCTGCCAGGTATGCTTGCGTCCTTCACGACGCCAGAAGTGGTTAAACACGGAGAGATTAACGAACGTAAAGGCCACCAGCGCACCAAAGTTAATCAACGCCGTGGCAGTCACCAGGTCAAAAAACAGGGCCGACAGCGCCACAATCCCGACCATGATGACGTTCAACGCGGGTGTACGCCATTTGGGATGGACATAACCAAAGTACTTCTCCGGGAAGACGTTATCGCGGCCCATCACGTACAGCAGACGCGAAACGCTGGCATGCGACGCCAGACCTGAAGCCAGCGTATTCACAAAGGTGGTACACAGGAAAATAGACTGGAACAGCTTGCCGCCGACATACAGCGCAATCTCCGGCAGCGCCGCATCCGGGTCTTTAAAGCGGCTAATGTCCGGGAAGAACAGTTGCATAAAGAACGAGGCGGCAATGAAGATCAGCCCACCGTACAGGGCGGTGAGGAAGATAGCTTTCGGGATGGTGCGCGCAGCATCCGGCGTCTCTTCAGATAGTGTCGTTACCGCATCAAAGCCGAGAAACGAGAAGCAGACGATGGTCGCCCCGGTGATAATCGGGATCAAATGCGCATTCTGGCTGATAAACGGTTGCAGCGACCAGACGGTCCCAACCCCTTCCCCTTTGTGCAGCCCCTGCACCACGAGGAAAATGAACACCACGATGATCGCCACCTGCACCAGTACAAACAGCGCATTGAAGTTGGCTACCAGATTAACGCTTTTCAGATTGGCCGCGGTGAGGATCGCGACGAACATCACCACCCAAATCCATGGCGCAACCCCCGGGAACAGCGCGGAAAGGTAAATTTTCGCCAGTAGGACGTTAATCATCGGCAGGAAAAGGTAGTCAAGCAGTGACGACCAGCCGACCATAAACCCCACGTGCGGATTGATGGCTTTCTGCGCATAGGTATAGGCCGAACCGGCCTGTGGAAACTGGCGCACCAGCTTTCCATAACTGATGGCGGTAAACAGTACTCCCGCCAGGGCCAGCAGGTAGGAGGCCGGAACATGGCCATTGCTGATACCCGAAACAATGCCAAAGGTGTCAAACACCGTCATCGGGGTGAGATAGGCCAACCCCATCACCACCACCTGCCACAGCTTCAGGGATTTACGCAGCTGTGCTTTGCCCGGCTGGGCAGAATGATCAGCAGAAGAGTTAGTCGACATAATTTTCCTCCCCGCTACGAGTCCAGATCTGCGTTCGAAACGTGGGTACAGCAGACCTGGGTCGTGTCGGGGAGGAATGGCATAAAAAAGGCGTCAATGTGGTACGGCGCAGATGCGGTCCGTATTTACTGCGGGAGCCATGAATACTCACGCGGGGCGGGTTTTTAAACATTGGCATCATCACATTTCCTCGTCACAAACTCTGTCGGTTATCTGAAGACCCGTTGTCGCCCGCGCTCCATTACGCGACATCCGGGAAATGGCAGGTATTCCTGCAATTTTTACGGGCTGGCTCCGCTCAGCCCGCATGATGCGACTTCTTTTTCAATGACCTGTACAACGGTCAGGCGTTTTTCAGCATCCACTCAATTTCAGTGTCGGTAATCAGACGTTCAAACTGGATAAGCTCATCGTTTTTACAGGCGTGATACACATGGCTAAAACGCTCACCCAATAGTTCACGCAGACTGTCATTTTGCATAAACTCCCACAGCGCATCGCTCTGGCGAATCGGGAACGGCAGCCCTTCCTGCTCCAGACCGTTACCCTCCACTTCTTCTTGTAACGGCAATTCGTTATCCAGACCGTGAAGGATCCCCGCCAGAATGGTCGACATCACCAGATACGGGTTGGCATCAGCCCCCGCTACGCGATATTCAACCCGATGGTTATCACGGTCGCCGCAGGGAATACGCAGCGCCACCGTACGATTGTTGTGCCCCCAGGACGCCTGGGTCGGAACATACATCCCCGGCTGGAAGCGGCGATAGGAGTTCACATTCGGCGCCAGCAGCGCCATTGATGCGGGCATCAGATCAATCATCCCAGCGAGCGCACGCTTTAATAACGCGGAATCATCGCCATTCGCATCAGCCAGCACGTTCTCACCTTTGTTATTCATGACGCTGATGTGGATATGCATCCCGCTACCGGCATGCTCCTCATAAGGTTTTGCCATAAAAGTGGCATGCATCTTATGTTTCTCCGCCACCAGCCGTACCAGCCGTTTCAGCGCCAGCGCGTCATCGCAGGCATCGAGCACGTTGTCGGTATGGTAGAGGTTGATTTCAAACTGCCCTGGGGAGGCTTCAGCCACCGCGCCGTCAGCCGGGATCAGCTGCAAACGGGCCAGTTCATCGATATCGTTCAGCACATCAGCAAAGTGGTTCAGGTTATCAACCGAATAAACCTGACTTTGGGTATTTCGATCGTCCGTTCCCGGCGCGCATGGCGGCTGCAGATAACCTTCGGGGTCACGCTTACGATCGAGTAAATAGAACTCCAGCTCTACCGCTACGACGGGGAACAGACCGCGCTGGCGAAGTTTCTGCCAGAGTCGGTTTAGTACGTTCCGCGGCTCAACGTCAAAGGGAGCGCCATCTTCATCCAGCATCGTCAGCATCATCTGCGCAATAAATTCCGGATCGGCAGCCGAAGGGGTTAACGTACCTGCCACGGGTACACAGGTCCGATCGGGTTCGCCAAGCTCCTGGCCTAATCCCGCCTCTTCGACCACATTGCCCAGAATATCCATCGCGAAAACGGATGCCGGGAAATAGCAGCCTTTCTCTAACTTATGCAATCCCGCAACGGGAAGGCGCTTACCGCGAAAACAGCCATTAAGGTCGGTTAACAACACATCCACATACTGCGTATTAGGATAGCGTTCCAGATATTGCTTAACTTCGCGCGCAAACGCGCTACTTCGTCTCTCTTCAGAATGCTGAACAAAATTCTCAACTTCTACGATATTGGTTTCCATGATTCACCGCCGTTGGCCTGGTAAGCTGTTCTGTGATTTGACTGTTAAATATAATGTCCACCCTTCGACTCTGGATGCAAACAAATTGTTTGTCAAATGTTAAATTAAGTTTGCTAGAAGGTTATTCCGCTGCTAGATTGAGAAAATAATGAACGGAATGGCACAACAAGGAACCGTTTGGCAATAATTTATTCCAAAACGTGAGGTCGATCATGGGCAATATATTTGACAAGCCAGTTATTGGTGTAGTGATGTGTAGGAACAGGCTTAAGGGTCACCAGACCCAGACTCTGCAAGAAAAGTACCTGAATGCGGTATTAAATGCCGGTGGATTACCGATAGCGCTTCCCCATGCGCTTGCGGAACCCGAATTGTTGAACGCGCTGTTACCGAAACTGGACGGTATCTTCCTGCCAGGAAGCCCAAGCAATGTGCAGCCGCACCTCTATGGTGAAAATGGCGATGAGTCTGACGCCGATCCCGGGCGTGATCTTCTGAGCATGGCGCTAATTACCGCCGGGCTCGAAAGGCGCATTCCCATTTTCGCCATCTGCCGGGGCTTACAGGAATTAGTTGTCGCCACTGGCGGGACTCTGTATCGTCGCCTGTGCGATCATCCACAGTTCCTGGAACATCGTGAAGATGCGGAACTCCCGGTGGAGCAGCAATATGCACCATCTCATGAAGTCCAGGTTCAACAGGGAGGATTGCTATCTCAGTTAATACCAGGTTGCAGCACGTTTTGGGTCAACTCCTTGCATGGTCAGGGCGCAAAAACCCTTGGCCCGCAGCTGCGCGTGGAAGCACGCTCGCAGGATGGATTAGTGGAAGCTGCCAGCGTCTATGACCATCCTTTCGCGCTCGGCGTGCAGTGGCACCCGGAATGGAACAGTAGCGAATACGCCCTGTCGCGTTTGTTACTTGAAGGTTTTATCACCGCTTGTCAGAACCACCTCGCTGAAAAACAGCGACTCTGACCACTACAGTTAAGGAAATGCAATTATGAGCGATGACGGCCTGGCGCCGGGTAAACGTTTGTCAGAGATCCGCCAGCAATTGGGTCTTTCGCAGCGTCGTGCCGCCGAACTGTCTGGGTTAACGCATAGCGCCATCAGCACCATAGAGCAGGATAAAGTCAGTCCTGCCATCAGTACGCTGCAAAAGCTATTGAAAGTATATGGGCTGTCGCTCTCCGAGTTCTTCGCGGAACCGGAAAAGCCTGACGAACCGCAGGTGGTTATCAATCAGGATGATTTGATTGAGATCGGGAGTCAGGGAGTATCCATGAAGCTGGTACACAACGGAAATCCGAATCGTACGCTGGCAATGATGTTTGAAACCTATCAGCCAGGCACGACAACCGGGGAGAGAATTAAACACCAGGGTGAAGAGATTGGCACAATACTGGAAGGTGAAGTGATACTGACCATCAACGGTCAAACGTATCCTCTTGTTGCAGGGCAAAGCTATGCCATTAACACCGGCATACCACACAGCTTCAGCAACACCTCGGCAGGGATCTGCCGCATCATTAGTGCCCACACTCCCACCACTTTCTAATAAGTAGCGGCCTGAGTTTCTCAGGCCTTCTTAAATAACGCGCATTAACAGGGTATATCCCTGGGGCATCGTGCAGCCTGATTTTGCCTGAAAAAGATCAGCAACGAACTTTATCTTATTGATATAAAAGGAGTAGCTATGAACTTTCAGAATCTTAAATATTGGCGTGAGAAAGCCAGCCATTATTCACCAGAGACCCGTTTATTTATTAACGGCGAATATTGTGCCGCCGCTGATAACGAAACCTTTATTACGCTGGATCCGGCAGGACAACGTCCTCTGGCTAAAGTCGCCCGCGGTAAAAAAGCGGATGTGGACCGCGCGGTCACCGCAGCCCGTACCGTCTTTGAACGCGGAGACTGGTCGCAAGCATCACCCGCAGAGCGCAAAGCGGTACTGCACAAACTCGCCGATTTAATGGAGCAGCATCACGAGGAGCTGGCGCTACTGGAAACGCTCGATACCGGTAAACCGATTCGCCATAGCCTGCGTGATGATATTCCCGGCGCGGCACGCGCCATCCGCTGGTATGCCGAAGCTATAGATAAAGTCTATGGCGAAGTTGCCACTACCTCGGTGAACGATCTGGCACTGATTGTGCGCGAACCGGTGGGCGTGATTGCCGCCATCGTACCGTGGAATTTTCCTCTGCTGCTGGCCTGCTGGAAACTCGGCCCGGCACTGGCTGCGGGTAACAGCGTGATCCTCAAACCCTCGGAGAAATCACCGCTGACCGCCATTCGCCTGGCTGCGCTGGCTAAAAAAGCAGGTTTGCCCGATGGCGTTCTCAGCGTTGTTAGCGGGTATGGTCACGAAGCGGGTCAGGCGTTGTCACAACATCCGGATGTTGATGTGATCACCTTTACCGGCTCGACTCGTACCGGCAAGCAACTGCTCAAAGATGCTGGCGACAGCAACATGAAACGCGTCTGGCTGGAGGCCGGGGGTAAAAGCGCCAATATCGTGTTTGCCGACTGCCCGGATCTGCCGAAAGCCGCCGCTAATGCAGCGGCAGGTATCTTCTATAACCAGGGCCAGGTTTGTATCGCCGGTACGCGCCTGCTGCTGGAAGAGAGTATTGCCGACGAATTTATCGCGCTGCTGAAAGAGCAGGCGAAAAACTGGCAGCCTGGCAACCCGCTGGATCCGGAAACCACGATGGGCACGCTTATCGACAATGCGCATGCCGACACCGTAGACACGTTTATTCGCGACGGTGAAGCGCAAGGCACGCTGGCGCTGGATGGCCGCAGCCACGTACATCCCGCCGCTATCGGCCCGACGATTTTTGTCGATACCGCACCGCAGGCCCACGTTAGCCGTGATGAAATCTTCGGCCCGGTACTGGTCGTCACCCGTTTTAGCAGCGAAGCCGAAGCTCTGGCGCTGGCTAACGACAGTGACTACGGCCTCGGCGCCGCGGTCTGGACCCGCGATTTGTCGCGCGCCCATCGTATGAGCCGTCGCCTGAAAGCCGGCTCAGTCTTCGTGAATAACTACAACGACGGTGATATGACCGTGCCGTTCGGCGGTTATAAGCAAAGCGGTAACGGACGCGATAAATCCCTGCATGCGCTGGAAAAATTTAGCGAACTGAAAACCATCTGGATCTCCCTGGAGTCTTAATCATGACTGAACATACCAGCAGTTATTACGCCGCAAGCGCCAATCAGTACGAACCGTTTCCGCCCCTTAGCGAATCGGTAAGCTGTGATGTTTGCGTCGTGGGCGGTGGTTATACCGGACTCTCCTCCGCCCTGCATTTAGCGGAAATGGGTTATGACGTGGTGCTACTGGAATCCGCGCGTATTGGTTTCGGGGCCAGCGGACGTAACGGCGGTCAGTTGGTGAACTCCTACAGTCGCGATATCGACGTCATCGAACGTACCTATGGCCCGGACGCCGCTAAAATGCTCGGTGGAATGATGTTTGAAGGCGGCAATATCATCCGCGAACGCATCAAGCGTTATCAGATCGAATGCGACTATCGTCCCGGCGGGCTGTTTGTAGCGCTGAACCACAAACAGATGGAAACGCTGGAAGAGCAGAAGTCGAACTGGGAACGCTACGGCAACACGCAGCTTGAACTGTTAGACAGCAGTGAAATTCGTCGCGAAGTCAGCAGCGATCGTTATGTCGGCGCGCTGCTCGACCACAGCGGTGGTCATATTCACCCGCTGAACCTGGCGATTGGCGAAGCTAACGCCATTCGTCTGAACGGCGGACGCGTCTACGAACAGTCGCCAGTCACCCGTATTCAGCACACCAGCCCGGCGGTGGTCAGCACTGAAAAAGGCCAGGTGACGGCCCGCTTTGTGATCGTCGCGGGCAACGCCTATCTCGGTGACAAACTGGAACCTGCGCTGGCAAAAAGCAGCATGCCGTGCGGCACGCAGGTGTTAACCACCGAACCGCTGTCGGCGGAGATGGCGCGCTCGCTGATCCCGAAAAACTACTGTGTGGAAGATTGTAACTACCTGCTCGATTACTACCGTCTGACCGGGGATAACCGCCTGCTGTACGGCGGTGGTGTGGTCTACGGCGCTCGCGATCCGGACGATATTGAGCGTCTGGTAATGCCGAAACTGCTGAAGACCTTCCCGCAATTGCAGGGGGTAAAAATTGATTACCGCTGGACCGGTAATTTCCTGTTAA
This sequence comes from Citrobacter sp. MGH110, assembly GCF_001037515.1. Taxonomy (NCBI): domain Bacteria; kingdom Pseudomonadati; phylum Pseudomonadota; class Gammaproteobacteria; order Enterobacterales; family Enterobacteriaceae; genus Citrobacter; species Citrobacter sp. MGH110. Next base: position 2,647,939 of record NZ_KQ089830.1, read on the forward strand.
CGCTGTCTCGTATGCCGCAGTTCGGCCGTCTTGATACCAACATTTACTATATGCAGGGCTACAGCGGCCACGGCGTGACCTGTACTCACCTGGCAGGACGCCTGATTTCCGAACTGCTGCGCGGGGATGCCGAGCGCTTTGACGCGTTCGCCAACCTGCCGCACTACCCGTTCCCGGGAGGCCGCAGCCTGCGCATTCCGTTTACCGCCATGGGGGCGGCATATTACAGCTTACGCGATCGCCTTGGGGTTTAAGTTCTTCCGCGATAAACCCGACGCACAGGGCGATCCCCCCTGTGCGTTTTTTTATTCCTGGAAAGCGAAAAACAGATAACAGGTACGAAAATATCGCAATAGGACATAACCACACTCTTTGCATTGTTTCTCCCTTCCGATCGGATACGCTTTTTTAGATATCGCTGGCGGCATGCGCCAGAACTCAACGGGGGAAGAAACGCGTGTTATGAATACGAATAACGAGGAGACCTTTTATCAGGCGATGCGCCGCAAAGGCGTAAGCAGACGCAGTTTTCTCAAATATTGTAGCCTCGCGGCTACATCGCTGGGGTTGGGAGCCGGAATGACGCCCAGAATTGCCTGGGCGCTAGAGAACAAACCCCGGATCCCGGTAGTCTGGATCCACGGGCTGGAATGCACCTGCTGCACCGAATCATTTATCCGCTCCTCTCACCCACTTGCCAAAGACGTCATCCTCTCCCTGATTTCCCTCGATTACGACGACACGCTGATGGCCGCCGCCGGAACGCAGGCCGAAGAGGTATTTGAAGACATTTTGCGCCAGTACCATGGCCGCTACATTCTGGCCGTCGAAGGCAACCCTCCGCTGGGCGAGCAAGGGATGTTTTGCATCAGCAGCGGGCGCCCTTTTATTGAAAAGTTAAAACGAGCCGCAGCAGGAGCCAGCGCGATTATCGCCTGGGGAACCTGCGCCTCCTGGGGATGCGTGCAGGCTGCCCGGCCTAACCCTACCCAGGCTACGCCGATCGATAAGGTGATCACCGATAAGCCGATCGTGAAAGTGCCCGGCTGCCCGCCGATTCCGGATGTCATGAGCGCCATCATTACCTACATGGTGACATTTGATCGTTTGCCTGAACTCGATCGTCTGGGTCGTCCGCTGATGTTCTATGGTCAGCGTATTCACGATAAATGCTACCGCCGCGCCCACTTTGACGCCGGGGAGTTCGTTGAGAGTTGGGACGATGACGCCGCCCGCAAAGGCTATTGCCTGTACAAAATGGGCTGCAAAGGGCCAACCACCTATAACGCCTGTTCCACCACCCGCTGGAATGGTGGCGTTTCTTTCCCCATCCAGTCCGGCCACGGTTGTCTGGGATGTTCGGAAAACGGCTTCTGGGATCGCGGTTCGTTCTACAGCCGCGTGGTTGATATTCCACAAATGGGGACGCATTCAACCGCCGATACCGTGGGCCTCACCGCGCTAGGCGTCGTGGCGGCCGGTGTCGGTGTTCACGCAGTCGCCAGCGCCGTCAATCAACACAACCGCCACAAACAGCAACTAGCCGACGCCGGACAACAGTCTCCAGACAATAAGGATAAACAGGCATGAGCAATTCGTATCAAACCCAGGGATATACGGTCAATAATGCCGGTCGCCGCCTGGTTGTCGACCCCATCACGCGCATTGAAGGCCATATGCGTTGTGAAGTGAACATTAATGAGCAGAACATCATCACCAACGCAGTTTCCTGCGGCACTATGTTCCGCGGGCTGGAGATCATTCTACAGGGGCGCGACCCGCGCGATGCCTGGGCATTTGTCGAACGAATTTGCGGAGTGTGCACCGGCGTACATGCGCTCGCCTCGGTCTATGCCATTGAGGACGCTATTGGCATAAAGGTGCCCGACAACGCCAACATCATTCGCAATATTATGCTGGCGACGCTGTGGTGCCACGACCATCTGGTGCATTTTTACCAGTTAGCCGGAATGGACTGGATTGACGTGCTGAATGCACTGAAAGCAGACCCGCGCGCCACATCGCAGTTGGCACAAAGCCTTTCAGCCTGGCCGATGTCTTCTCCAGGCTACTTCTTTGACGTTCAAAATCGCCTGAAGAAATTTGTCGAAGGCGGTCAGTTGGGGATTTTCCGCAACGGTTATTGGGGACATCCGCAGTACAAGCTGTCGCCAGAGGCCAACCTGATGGGCTTTGCCCACTATCTGGAAGCGCTCGATTTTCAGCGCGAGATCATCAAAATCCATACGGTGTTTGGCGGTAAGAATCCGCATCCGAACTGGATTGTCGGCGGGATGCCGTGCGCTATCAATATCGATCAGAGCGGCGCGGTAGGCGCAGTCGATATGGAACGCCTGAACCTGGTGCAGTCGATCATCACCCGCACCGCTGATTTCATCAACAACGTCATGGTGCCTGACGCGCTGGCTATCGGCCAGTTCAATAAACCCTGGAGCCAGATTGGCACCGGGCTTTCTGATAAGTGCGTCTTAAGCTACGGCGCGTTCCCGGATATCGCCAATGACTTCAGCGCGAAGAGCCTATTGATGCCTGGCGGCGCGGTGATTAACGGTGATTTTAACAACGTCATGCCGGTGGACCTGAACGATCAGCAGCAAATTCAGGAGTTTGTCGATCATGCCTGGTATCGTTATCCGGACGATCAATTAGGTCGCCACCCGTTCGAAGGGATTACTGAACCCTGGTACAACCCGGGCGATGTCAAAGGCAGCGATACCGATATCAAGCAGCTCAACGAACAGGAACGCTATTCGTGGATTAAAGCCCCGCGCTGGCGCGGACACGCTATGGAAGTTGGGCCGTTGGCGCGTACGCTGATTGCCTATCACAAAGGGGATGCCGCCACGATTGAATCCGTGGATCGCATGATGTCCGCCCTCAAGCTGCCGCTGTCGGGTATGCAATCAACGCTGGGACGTATTCTGTGCCGCGCGCACGAAGCGCAGTGGGCCGTGAGCAAGCTGCAATATTTCTTCGACAAGCTGATGACCAACCTGAAAAACGGCAATCTGGCTACCGCAAATACCGAAAAGTGGGAGCCTGAAAGCTGGCCGCAGCACTGTCGCGGGATCGGTTTTACCGAAGCGCCGCGCGGAGCATTAGGCCACTGGGCATCGATTCGCGACCAGAAGATCGACCTGTATCAATGCGTGGTGCCGACCACCTGGAATGCCAGCCCGCGCGATCCAAAGGGACAAATTGGCGCTTACGAGGCGGCGCTGATGGGCACCCAAATGGCGATACCGGATCAACCGTTGGAGATCCTGCGCACCTTGCACAGCTTCGACCCCTGCCTGGCATGTTCAACCCACGTACTCGGCGACGACGGCAGCGAGCTTATCGCCGTCCAGGTTCGCTAAGCGTTAAGGAACGGAACGATGACTGGAAAAACATCCCTACGCGTCAGGGAGGCGCGTGATACCGCCACCAGCCACTATGTGTTTGAAGCGCCAGTACGCTTGTGGCACTGGCTGACGGTGGGCTGCATGTTGGTGTTGATGGTGACCGGATACTTCATTGGCCGACCGCTGCCGTCGGTCAGCGGTGAGGCCACTTATCTGTTCTATATAGGCGACATCCGGCTGGTGCATTTCGCCGCCGCCATGGTGTTCACGGTGATACTGCTGATGCGCATTTACTGGGCCTTCGTCGGTAACCGTTATTCACGCGAACTGTTTATCGTGCCGGTCTGGCGGCGCAGCTGGTGGCAGGGTGCGTATTCTGTGGTGCGTTGGTATCTGTTTCTGGAAAAAAAACCGGGAGATGATATCGGTCATAACCCCATCGCACAGGCGGCGATGTGCGGTTATTTCCTGCTTTCCGTTTTTATGATCCTCACCGGTTTTGCCTTATACAGCGAACATAGCCAGTACGCCATTTTTACCCCTTTCCGCTATGTGACGGAGTTTTTCTACTGGACCGGCGGGAACTCTCTCGATATCCACAGCTGGCATCGGTTAGGGATGTGGTTCATCGCCGCCTTCATCGTAGGCCATGTGTATATGGCGATTCGTGAGGACATCATGTCTGACGAAACCGTCATCTCAACCATGATTAACGGCTTTCGTAGCCATAAGTTTCCCAAGGGTCAGCACGATAAGGAGGCGTCATGAGCGAACCTAACGTCATCGTGATGGGCTTAGGCAACCTGCTGTGGGCAGATGAAGGGTTTGGTATTCGCCTCGCTGAGCGCCTGTACGCCCATTATCACTGGCCAGAATCGGTAGAGATTGTTGACGGCGGCACGCAGGGACTGAATCTGCTGGGCTACGTTGAGCAGGCCAGCCATTTGCTGCTGCTTGACGCCATCGACTACGGGCTTGAGCCGGGAACCCTGCAAACTTACGCCGGAGACAAAGTCCCGAGTTACCTCAGCGCTAAAAAAATGAGTCTGCATCAGAACAGCTTCTCTGAAGTGCTGGCTCTGGCGGATATTCGCGGCCATCTCCCCGCGCACATCGCTCTGGTGGGACTACAGCCGGTACAGCTGGACGACTATGGCGGCAGCCTGACCGACATCGCGCGCGCTCAGCTCCCGGCGGCGGAACAGGCCGCGCTTACGCAACTGGCCGCGTGGGGCATTGTGCCACAGACAAGCGATGAAACGCGTTGCCTGAACTATGACTGCCTGTCGATGGAAAACTATGAAGGCGTGCGTATTCGCCAGTATCGCGTAACGCTGGAGAGATAATTAACATGTTGAATGACCAACCGTTTTCTGCGCTATGGCAGCGAATGCTGGCTAAGGGCTGGCAACCGCTGAGCGCATCTGAACTGGATGACTGGATAACCCGCGTGCGTAATGGCGTGGTCCTGCTCAGTAGCGATCCTCGCCGTACACCGGAAGTCAGCGATAACCCGGTCATGATTGCCGAGTTGCTCCGCGAGTTTCCCCAGTTTGACTGGCACATCGCCATGGCGGATCTTGAACACAGTGAGGCGATCGGCGATCGCTTCGGCGTGTTCCGTTTTCCGGCTACCCTGGTGTTTACCCAAGGTGAGCTGCGCGGCATTCTCAGCGGTATCCACCCGTGGGCCGACTTGCTCAACCTGATGCGTCCCCTCGTTGAAGAACGTATACCGCCGGAGTCTGCATGATGAGCGATTCCTTTTTTCATCTGCTGGGGCCAGGAACGCAGCCAGGTGATGACTGCTTCAGCATGAATCCCTTGCCCCTCACCTGCCAGCTCAACAGCGACCCCAGCATGGCAACACTGGAAAACTGTCCGCACAGCCCGGCGGTGATGGCATTGTTAGCCGATGTGCGCCACCAGCTCACCCAGAGAATTCCCGCCAAACAGGATGTGCTGGGATGGGATTTATCCTCGCTCAATGCAGACGATCTCACCTTTCTGAATACGCTACTCGGCGAAGGCGAAGTTTCCGTGCGCATTCAGCATGCTGACGGCAGGGCGAGCGAGATTCAGGAGTCGATTTTCTGCGGTATCTGGCGGGTGCGTTGTCAGGATGACAAGGGGCAATGGCAGGAACATCTGGAAGTAGGCAGCGCACCACGGGCACTGTGGCAGGCGGCAACAATCACTACGCTGCCGGACGATAGCCTGCTGCCTCCGCCTATAGATGGGTTGATGAATGGCCTGACGCTGGCCCAGGAACTGCTGGCGCACGTGCGCGATCCGGCAGCGCAACCCCATAGCATTAACCTCACCCAACTGCCGATTAGCGACGCGGATCGCCTGTTCCTCGCCCGCCTGTGCGGCGAAGGGCACATTCAAATCCGCACCATCGGCTACGGCGAGAGCCAAATCGACGCCACGGCGCTGCGCCATGTCTGGCATGTTCGCTGTCTGGATACCCTGAAAGGGCTTCTGCTTGAGAGTTATGAGATCTGTCCGTTGCCGGAACTGGTATTGGCCGCACAGGAAGATCTGCTCGACTCGCTCGAGCGGCTGGATGAAGTCTGCGGCTGGCTGGCATCCGGCCCGCCTGCCTGATCCCCTCTTTAGACCCGCGTACTTGTCTACTGCGGGTCTGACGTTTTTTTCTTACCTATTCACTCTCTAATGCCTGATGGAGTTCGCATGTGGGACGTCATTGACCTATCGCGCTGGCAGTTTGCACTGACCGCGCTGTACCATTTTCTGTTTGTTCCCCTGACGCTGGGGCTGATTTTTTTGCTAGCCATCATGGAAACCCTGTTCGTGGTGACCGGCAAAACAGTCTACCGCGACATGACGCGTTTCTGGGGAAAGCTATTCGGTATTAACTTTGCGCTCGGCGTGGCAACCGGCCTGACCATGGAGTTTCAGTTCGGTACTAACTGGTCGCTCTATTCCAACTATGTGGGTGATATTTTCGGTGCCCCGCTGGCGATGGAAGCCTTGATGGCCTTCTTTCTTGAATCCACCTTCGTGGGGCTGTTCTTCTTTGGCTGGCAGCGCTTAAACAAGTATCAGCATTTACTGGTGACCTGGCTGGTTGCGTTTGGCTCTAACATTTCGGCCCTGTGGATCCTCAACGCCAACGGCTGGATGCAATATCCAACTGGCGCTCACTTTAATTTTGATACCCTGCGCATGGAGATGACCAGCTTTAGCGAGCTGGTCTTTAACCCCGTCAGCCAGGTGAAATTTGTGCATACCGTGATGTCTGGTTATGTCACCGGCGCCATGTTTGTGATGTCCATCAGCGCCTGGTATTTGCTGCGTGGTCGCAATCGCGAGTTCGCCCGGCGCTCCTTCGCGGTGGGTTCCGTCTTTGGCACGCTGGCTATCCTCGGCACGCTACAACTGGGTGATAGCTCAGCCTTTGAGGTCGCCCAGCTCCAGCCAGTAAAACTGGCGGCAATGGAGGGCGAATGGCAAACCGAACCGGCCCCCGCGCCCTTTCATGTCATCGCCTGGCCGCAGCAGGAGCAAGAGCGTAACGCCTTTGCCGTGAAAATACCGGCCCTGCTGGGTATTCTGGCGACCCACTCTTTGGATACGCCGGTTCCGGGGCTGAAAAACCTGATGGCGGACGCGCTCCCACGCCTGCAGCGGGGCCGTGAGGCGTGGTTACTGATGCAGGAAATTGCCAAAGGTAACCGCACGCCTCAGGTACTGAACGCTTTTCACGCTGTGGAGAAAGATCTGGGTTACGGCATCCTGCTGGCGAACTACGCGCCTGACATGAACCACGTTACGCCAGCGCAATATCAGGCCGCGCAACGCGGCACCATTCCGCAAGTGGCCCCCGTGTTCTGGAGCTTTCGCATCATGATTGCTTGCGGTTCGCTGCTGCTACTGGTGATGGCGATTGCGCTGATCCAGACCTTACGCTGGCGTATCGACCAGCATCGCTGGGTACTGCGCATGACGCTGTGGAGCCTGCCGCTCCCGTGGATTGCCATCGAAGCTGGCTGGTTTATGACGGAGTTTGGCCGCCAGCCGTGGGCGATTCAGGATATTTTGCCGACATGGTACGCCCACTCCGCGCTGAGCGCAGGCCAACTGGCCTTCTCGATGGGGCTAATTCTCACGCTTTACACCCTGTTTTTAATTGCTGAGGTCTACCTGATGCAGAAATACGCGCGCCTTGGTCCAGATGCAATGCATAACCAGCAACCAACGCAACAACAGGGATAAAGGAGACAATCATGTTGGATTATGAAACGTTGCGGCTCATTTGGTGGCTGCTGATTGGCATCATTCTGGTGGCCTTTATGGTCACTGACGGGTTTGATATGGGGGTCGGCTGCCTGTTACCGCTGATCGCGCGAAACGATGATGAGCGTCGGGTGTTGATTAATAGCGTCGGGGCGCACTGGGAAGGTAACCAGGTGTGGCTCATTCTGGCGGGCGGTGCATTATTCGCGGCCTGGCCGCGGGTCTATGCCGCCGCATTTTCGGGGTTTTATGTGGCGATGATCCTGGTGCTGTGTGCTCTTTTCTTTCGCCCGTTGGCCTTTGATTATCGCGGAAAAATAGCCAATGCACGCTGGCGTGCTTTGTGGGACACCGGGTTGGTTATCGGGAGCCTGGTCCCTCCTGTTATCTTCGGCGTCGCGTTCGGCAACCTGTTCCTGGGCGTGCCTTTTATCTTCACACCACAGCTTCATGTGCAATACCTGGGCACTTTCTGGCAGTTACTCTCACCCTTTGCGCTGCTGTGCGGCGCATTAAGCCTGATGCTGGTTATTCTGCAAGGGGGTGTTTGGCTCCAGTTGAAGACCGACGGCATTCTTCACCAACGTGCGCTCTCTGCTACCCGTCGTAGCGCAATGCTGGTCGTGCTCTGCTTTCTGTTAGCCGGTTACTGGCTATGGACGGGGATCGACGGCTATGTGCTACTTAGCCAGGATCCGAATGGTCCTTCCAACCCGCTATTAAAAATGGTAACGACCTCACCGGGCGCGTGGATGGCGCACTTTTATCAGTCACCACTGCTGTTAATTATTCCGCTGCTTGGCATGATGTTCCCGATGCTCGCGATCTATGCCTGCGGGCAACGTCGGGCCGTATGGGGATTTCTGTGCGCTTCACTGACCCAGGCCTGCGTGATCTTCACCGCCGGAATCACCCTGTTTCCGTTTGTGATGCCTTCAAGCGCGTATCCGCTCTCTAGCCTGACGGTGTGGGACAGTACCTCCAGCCAGATGACGCTCAGTATCATGCTGGTTATTGTGCTGATTTTTCTACCGATCGTTCTGCTTTATACCGTGTGGAGTTATTACAAAATGCTGGGACGAATCAATGTAGAAACGATCCGCCGCCACAATCACGAACTTTACTAGGGAGGACCGTACGATGTGGTATCTGTTTTGGTTTGTCGGCATTCTGCTGATGTGCGCACTCTCCACGCTGGCACTGGTCTGGCTGGAGTCGCGGCAGAAATAATACTGCGCGTGCGCTACGCTTTCTGGCTCTCCGGTTTATTCGGGGAGCTTTTTTATCCCCTTTCCATCAGCTCGCCAAGGCGCCGAATCTGCCGTCCCTGGCTATCGAAATTACGCTCATCGAGCCACAGATCGTAGGCAGGTCGAAGTATCGGGTACTCACCGTCAATGATTGAGTACCATGCGGTATCTCGATTACGACCCCGGGTAACGATAGCCTGCCGAAATATACCTTCAAAACTGAAGCCAAAGCGCTCCGCCGCCCTACGGGAAGGCTCATTGAAGGCATCACATTTCCATTCAAAACGGCGATAGCCCAGATCCTCAAAAACGTACTTTAAAAGCAATGATATGACTTCCGTTGAAATTCGCGTGCGTTTCATGCGTACGGAGTAAGAAACATGCCCTACCTCAATCACACCATTTGCGGGATCAATCCGCATAAGAGCAAACGTACCAACAGGTTTCATACTGGTTAAATCGATCACGGCAAAATGCATCGGATCTGTCTGTTCTTCCATGTGTTTTAAATAAACCAGGAAGGCATCAAAAGTTTCAAAAGGTCCGACCGCCAGATATGTCCAGTCACGACAATCGCTTGCTTCGCAGTACGCTTCATACAACTCTTTTGCATGGCGTTCGGTGTTAATGCGCTCAAGCTTACAATAGCGACCTGTAATTTGCTGAGCCTGTGGAAAGGGTGCGCCTTTCCAGTCAGACAAAGTCATACCTACGGGTTGTTGGAATTGATTAAAGACGCCCGGCATATCTGTACCTCTTACAAAACAGAACTAAACCAGCGCAGGGTATGATCAAACTGAGCGGCCCAAAAGAACCACAATGCGTGTTTTTAACGGATCCACACTCTTTAATTGTACAAAAAACAGGCACTATATTTTTGCCCGTAGCGAAAGAAACGTATTTACTGCATTAATGCTAAGAGCTGAATAAATTATAATTTAAATAACCTGAGCCAAACGGCGAATCCCATCAACAATTGCCTCTACCGGATGATTTGCAAAACCAATCAAAATCCCCTGTCGTGAGACATCGCTCTGGTAATAACGACTTAGTGATAGTATTCCCATCCCTAGTAATCTGGCTTGCTCCTCAACTTCATTTCCGGTTAATCCGTTTTGTAGCCAGCACACAATATGGACGCCAGAGTCAGAAGGTTGCACAATCATTTTATCAGCCAGGTATTCTTGAATAGCATTGACCAGCGCAGTTCTTCTTTCATAGCATGCCTTACGAATTCGGCGCACATGACTGGCATAGTGACCATCCTCAATAAAATTCGCCATCACAGCCTGTTCAAGATAACTGGTGCCAAGATCGGAAAAATATTTCGTCACCATAATTTGTTCTTGTAAACCCGGCGGGACAACTAAAAAACCTAAACGGAATTCCGGGTACATCATTTTAGAAAATGTTCCGGCGTAGATTACGCGTTGATTCTGATCTAATCCTTGCAGAGCTTGTAAAGAACGGTCGGCATAACGGAACTCGCTATTATAGTCATCTTCAAATATCCATGCCTGATTCAACTTCGCCCATTCCAGCAACTCAAAACGCCGGGATAAACTTAACGTTCCACTTAATGGATATTGATCCGACGGGACGACATAGGCCAACTTAGCGTCAGGAAAATGATCAATACCATAGCGGACGTTCATTCCCTCGCTATCTACCGGTACGGGCCTCACCATCGCGCCAACTGACATGAAGGCTCCGCGGGCGCCTTTGTAACCCGGGTCGTCCAGCCAAACGTCACTTCCTGCCGACAGCAATGCTCGTGCAGTAATGTTCAATGCCTGTTGAATACCATTTACGATGATTATCTGTTCTTCGTTACAGTTCACTCCACGCGTTGTTTTAATGTAGCGGCAAACCGCTTTTCTCAATGGAAAGTACCCGCAAGGATGAGTGTGAGCGCCCAGTTGATGCCGGGATTGTCTCCAGACACGTTGCAGTAGCTTTCCCCATAACGCATGCGGGAAGAGATCCGTACACCCGACACCAACCGCAAATAGGCGGTTCATGCCGCGCCCTTCATACTCATTTGACCACAAATCGCGAACAGGATTATTTCGGCTGTGAACCTGTTCATCAGGCGAGACGACGTCCCCCGACGCCATCTTTGGATAGCTATTGCTGATACTCCGATCCGGAATATTATGTGAGACATATGTTCCAGACCCTTTACGGGTCAGGATATACCCTTCATCTAATAGCCTGTCATAACCGGCGATCGCTGAGTTTCGTGAAATTGACATCATCTCGGACAATGCCCTGGTTGACGGCATTTTTGTTCCTGGCGGCAATCGCCCTTCGAGGATGTGATCGCGGAGGATGTGGTAAACCTGCACCTTAACCGCGCCTTTTCCTAAAACAAATCCTTGAAATAAAGGCGCATTGTTTTTCTTCATTGTATTAACCTTTATACTAAAAGTGGATCCTATCAATATATCGAAAGTGTCTCTTTACGAGAATTTATAAAGTTCTTAGTATCATCATACTAACACATTACTCGTATAAAATATCAGGATATATATGATTAACATGAATACCGTTACTATTGAAAGTGCAGAACAAAAAGACTACGCCAGCTGGCTTCCTTTATGGATAAACTATCAAACATTTTATCGCACTAAAATTTCAGATGAAGTAACAAAATTAACGTGGGAGCGTTTCCTTACCCCGAGCGAACCTGTTTATTGTGCTGTTGCCAAATATGATGGAAAAATAGTGGGACTGGTGCATTATCTCTTTCACCGTTCAACATGGGCAGAATCCAACTATTGCTATCTCGAAGATTTATTTGTTAGCGAAGAGGTACGTGGTCAACATATCGGTAAACAGCTTATCGAGTATGTCCAACAACAAGCCAAAAAACACCACGCGTCAAGATTATACTGGCATACGCATGAAACCAATCTCCGTGGACAACGTCTGTATGACTGGGTGGCCCAAAAGAGCGGGATGATCGAATATCGTATGTAAGGATAATAATACTCAGGATAGTATTTAATTATTCAGTACTAAAAATAAGCCTCTGAGTAGATATACTCAGAGGATGTCTCGGTGACAAATCCCCCCAACCTGAATAAGATAAGGAAAAGACCCAGCGATAAGCAAATTCTTAAGAATCAAAAAGGTAAAGAGCCAGCATGGCAACGATAAAGGATGTTGCAGAGTTAGCGGGAGTGTCCACCGCAACAGTTTCACGTGTTATTAATCAAACCGCATGGGTTGAACCCGTGACGCGTGAGCGTGTTGAAAAAGCCATGCGCGAACTGAACTATCATCGCAATGCCGCCGCTATTGCATTAGCGAAACGCAGCGGTGACATGCTCGGGTTATTGACCGGCAACCTTGCCGATCCCTTTTTTGCCAGGCTTGCCCGAGGCGTGGAAGAAGTATCACGCCAGCAGCAATTTCGGCTGATGGTATGCAGCGGTGGCCACGATGAAGGAATGGAAAAATCAGGACTCGATTTCCTGATAAACCAGGGCTGTGAAGCTATTGTGGTCCATGCCAGTAGACTGTCTGAAAAGGAACTGTTGCGATATGCCGCTCATTTTCCTGCCATGGTGGTCGTGAACCGCTATATTGCCGGGATGGCCAATCGCTGCGTGTGGCTGGAAAATAGTCAGGCAGCTAAAACAGCCACGCTACATCTCCTGGAACAGGGGCACCGTTGTATTGCCTGCGTGACAAGTGATTTACCGATTATCGATCGCCGTGAGCGGCTGGAAGGCTATCGCCAGGCGCTGGCCGAATATGGCATTACGCCAGATAAAAACTGGGTGATTAGCGTGCCCTTTAATGAAGAAGGTGGCGAACGCGCTGCACACCAGCTGCTTAATTGCGGCATTCCTTTCACCGCAGCGGTGACGTTTAATGATGTAATGGCCGCCGGAATTATGCGCATTCTCCATCAGCAGGGAATTACACTTCCGCAGCAGCTTTCGATCGTTGGATTTGATGATGTGGTGATGGCCCGCTATCTCTACCCCGCACTCACAACAATGCATTATCCCGTTGAGCGCATGGCTCGCTGCGCTTCGCAGCTGGCGATACAGCTTTTTAAGGGCGCAACTCAGCGTCCCAGCGTGAATAGTTTCACTGCGGATTTAGTGATCCGCGATTCTGTTCTTCCCCCCTCTCTCTGAAATCAATGCGTAAATCGTCAAGCCCCTGAATTGTGATCGACTTCAAGTTTAACGTCTTCATGTAATCGCTTACATGAGGGCCAATGAGCGATCACAGTCAGGCAAAAGGGTGTTCTCTACTCTTGAGCGACCTTACAGACTGGAGATTCATGAATGAATGCCTCTCAAAATCAGAAAAAAACACTCTCATTTGGACTGGCAGTGATCCCTATTTTAGCCATGCTACTGCTGCTAATTATTGGCTACGGCATCATGGGGCTACGTATTGAGCCTTTGTTGCTATGTTCTGCTGCAGTCGCCGCGGGTATGGCCTGGTGGCAAGGGTATTGCTGGGAAGACATCATTAATTCGGTGGTTGATAAACTCGCCAAAGCAATGCCGGTTATCATGATTCTTATCTGTGTCGGCGGCCTGATTGGTACATGGATGTTCAGCGGCACCATCCCTTACATGGTGTACTGGGGACTTAAACTCATCAGCCCCGAATACATTCTCATCGCCGCCTTCTTTTTGACCAGCGTCGTATCGGTGTGTACCGGAACCTCCTGGGGTTCCGCCGGAACGGTTGGCGTAGCATTGATGGGCGTTGCCGCCGGACTGGATGTTTCGATGGCAGCAGCGGCAGGTGCCGTTGTTTCTGGCGCTTACTTCGGTGACAAGATATCGCCGCTGTCAGACTCCACCAACTTTGCGGCCATTGTTGCAGATACCACCCTTTTCGAGCATATCCAGCACTTATTATGGACCACCATTCCCAGCTTTCTGCTTGCCGCCGTGGTTTATCTTATTGCCGGCCACAGCAATATGCTGGGCGAGGTCGCCACGCCGCAACGGGTTACCGATATTGTCAACGCTCTGGAGTCGCTATACCACTTCAATATCATTCTGATTTTGCCGCCGGTTATTGTGTTGTGGGGCGCAATTCGTAAAAAGCCGGTCATTCCTTTAATGCTGAGTGCATGCGTATTAGCCCTGATTCTGGGCGTTGTCATGCAAGGACTCAGCATCAAGCAGGGACTGGATGCCTTTATAGATGGATTCAACATTACTATGTTCCCGCAAGGGAGTGAGGGCATTATTGCTGATGTTCCGCGCCTGCTGAACCGCGGCGGAATGTTCTCAATGATGAGCACTATCCTTCTGGTATTTTGCGCATTCTCTTTTGCCGGTGCCTTAACGTTAACCGGCGCGCTCAACATTATCATTAACCACTTACTGACGGTCATTCACAGTGTCGGTCAGTTAATTGCGGCAACCATTGGTACCACCCTTCTGGTGACCGGAGCAACAAGCGACGGCAAGCTGGCTCTTCTGGTTCCAGCTGAACTGTTTAAAGACGCATATCGTCGTATGGGACTGGATACCAAAAATCTGTCCCGCACCATTGAAGACGCTGGCACCGTTATTGAGCCGTTGTTGCCGTGGACCGCTGCCGGAGTTTATATGGCCACGACATTAGGAGTGAGCACGCTGGATTTATTGCCATGGGCGATTCAGTGCTATGCCGCAATCTTCTTCGCCTTGATTTACGGTTTCACGGGAATCGGTATTGCGAAGGCACCATCAGTGGCAGAAACAGAAAAAAATATCACGGCAACAGAATAGGGAGAGCATGTAATGGATTTTAATAAGATTATCGATCGTCACGATACCGCCTCGCTGAAATGGGACTTTATGGCGCGATATTTCGGCGAGGATACACATCAACTGTTGCCAATGTGGGTGTCTGATTTTGACTTTACTTGCCCGCCCGCTGTTCAGGAAGCTTTAACTCATCGCGTCGGGCACGGTATTTTTGGTTACAGCGAACGACCACAAAGCTACTTTGATTCATTAATCTCATGGTTCTCAACCCGGCATCAGCTGGAAATCAAGCAAGAGTGGATCTGCAGTATTGAAGGTGTTGTTCCGGGATTATCGCTACTCGTACAAATGCTGAGTCAACCCGGTGAAGGCGTGGTCGTTCAGGGACCTTATTATGGCTCATTCGCTAAAATTATCTCTCTGAACGGCAGACAGCTGCTGGAAAATCCGTTGTATGAGGACCCGGCTACCGGTTATCAAATGGATTTTGCTCACCTGGAAATGTTATTCCGGACTGAACGTCCACCATTAATGATTTTATGTAATCCGCATAACCCAACCGGTCGTTGTTGGTCTGCACAAGAGCTGGAACAGCTACTTACGCTATGCGAGACCTATGATGTGACGTTGCTGTCTGATGAGATATGGGCAGATTTATTGCTTCCTGGAGAACAATTTACTTCAGTTCTGCATCTGGGAGAACGCTGGCATTCGCGTGTAATTTCAGCCACTTCAGCCAGTAAAACGTTTGGTTTGTCGACATTGCGTATTGCTAATTTTCTGATACCGGCACCGGCATTGCGTGAACACTTTTTACGCCGTCTGGATGCGCATGGACTTGATGTATTCAATGCGCTATCCGTCGAGGCGAGTACGGCTGCATGGCAACATGGTGCGCCATGGTTAGACGAGTTACTTGGCTATCTGGCTGAAAATCGACGCTGGTTTATTCAACAAATTGATGAATATCTCCCATGGGCTCGGGTTGTTCCTTCCCAGGCAACGTATCTATTGTGGATAGATTGCAAAGCGCTTGGACTGGATGATGAGCAGCTCAAATGGGTAATGCTTGATGTTGCCGGTATTGCGCCTTCAATGGGAAATGGCTTTGGTCCTGCTGGAAAAGGTTTTATCCGCCTGAACATGGGATGTCCACGCGCCTACCTCGAAAAAGCGGTAGAGGGATTGAAGCGTATTGCATTTACATCCTGTTGAATCTGCTCAGTAAACGAATCGGCCCTGGCACAGGGCCGCTCGATATTATCAGCCATTTCGACGAGGCCTGATTAACGGCCTCTGAACTACCAACCAAGAATGGCGATACGGAGAACGTGGGGCAGGTTACCCGAAAAATAAGATGTGCGCTGAAAACCGCAGTAAACGGGGTTTGCGTTGATTTCGGTAGACTTGGGAAGAGTTTGAAATGGTGCCGATAATAGGAGTCGAACCTACGACCTTCGCATTACGAATGCGCTGCTCTACCAACTGAGCTATATCGGCCCTGATAAGGACATGCCCACGAATGTGAACACGGGGTAGAAGGTTAAAACTAACCGGGCGATGCGTCAATGGCCTTGCGAATCAAACGCCTATTTTTGCATCATCCGGATTCAATTACGCACGAATCGTGTCGTCACAGGTGTCCTGGTACGCGGCAAGGGAATTCTATAACCAGCGGCGAACACGCTGCTCATAGCGTATCCATTCCGGCCCGAAATGTTTTCGCAGTTGTTCCTCTTCAAAATCAATATGTAATCTGGCAACCACCAGTATAAACAGCGGTGCAGCCAATATTCCAATCAGGCTACCAATGTAGAGAGCAAAAGCTAACTGGAGTCCACTCATTCCAAGATAGATTGGATTGCGGCTCCAGGCATAACATCCGCCAGTAACAAGCGTGGTCGATTTCTCTGCATGCAGTGGGTTTAGCGTCGTACGTTTCTTCCGCATCTGCCACGCGGTATGCAGTATCATCGCCAGACTGACGCTAGCCAACAATGCACTTATTACGATAGTCACCGCGCCAAATGTGAAACGCGGGATCGCCGTCAACGCATCCGCGATGAGGAATAATAACAGGATGAGTGGTGGTGGAAGCCAGACTCTTAATTTTGTCAGGAAATGACGCATGGCTGCGGGCAAACCTCAGTACCTGTTTGATTAACGCTGATATCACTATAAATACCCCGTTTAAGATACATAAACAAACGGTGCGTACTTCACTGTAGGACTTTTTACTTAACCAGACAGACAGGCAGCGATGCAAAGACGCCCATACCAGAGGCGTCTGCCCCTGGTGTTTAGGAAAAAATCATGCTGCAGGCCATGTCAGCTCAGAGCACATACTCGTTTAAAGGTTTTACCCTTCATATGTAAAAACCGTGTCAAAAATGAATTACGTAGATAAAGGTGAATCCGACGCTGATTCAAACAAATCTACAGACTGCTGGTAATACCGGATAAAATCATTAAATGTCACTGGCGGTAGAAACTGATACCCCTGCAGATAGTCAACATTATTTTTTCCCAGCCATTGTTGCTGATAGTCATTTTCAACGCCCTCAGCCACCGTACGTAACCCCATAAGTCCTGAAAGGTGAGTAATTGACTCGAGCATAGGGATATATTGATCAGCCTCTTTAATTTCCTTAATGAAGCTTTTATCAATTTTGATTACATCAAGGTCTAACTCATTGAGATAGCAGAGATTAGCGTATCCAGTACCAAAATCATCCAAAGCGAACAAAACACCTTTATTTCGTAACGAACGAATAAGTTCTTTGATTGCAGGAGTGATCGTGAACGTCTGGTTCTCTGTTATCTCTATCATCAATTTTATCGGCAGACCTTGCGTTATCTCCATAAAATTAAGGCATTCCCAATAGAATACGGGATTATTTAAACCTGACGGACTGACATTAAAAGAAACGAACAGAGTTTTATTAATGCTTGCGCCTCCAGAGACCAGATTGCGCGCAACAGCGGTCATTAAATAGCTAGTTAACTCATTGATTAAGCCACTTTTTTCAGCCAATGGAATAAACTCTCGCTGAGAAATAGCATAGTTATGTCCCTGTGGCCAACGAGCCAATACCTCAACACCACAAACGTCGCCCCTGATATTCACGATGGGCTGAAAATAAGGAATGATCTCCTCATTCCTTATTGCCATACTCAGTCTACTAGTATCCGAAAAATCATATGCGCCAGTGTAAACTGCATCCCCATTCACATTATTATTGATTATAGAGCTTTCATTTAATAAATTATTTCGGGTTAAAAAGATAACAGTTTCATTAAAATTGGAAAAGCCGAGGCGAGCAGTAATTTTATCCCGATATCGATACACTGACTTAATTGTTAGCGAATTAGCAATACAGAAATCATGCAGTTTTTCTTTTGTGAATGATGAATACAGCATTTCTTCTTCAAATTCAGTCAAGTTAAAAGTAAACATCGGTGAATCTTTATTGACTTCCACAACTTTGTTAGGTGCCAATAGACTCTCTTTTAATTGAGCGATCAACTGCTCCGACAATTCCGCCCCATTGATAAAGGAATATTCTTCATATCCCCGATTAACAGGCAGAGTTTCGCACATCCGCAGAACAATACAGTGTATGTTGATGAACTGTGTACTGTTTCTCTGAAGCCATTTTTTGACCAATAATAATGGCAACCGGTTATCGATCACCAGCAAGCAGGACGGATATTGCGACATAACTGACTGCGTGCCAGAAATAAATGTCCGTGCATCGACCAATACCAGATTTGGTAACCATGCTTTTATTCCTGAAAAAAGGAAAGTATCATAACTGAGCAGAAAAATTTTTTTCGTATTCATAGTTATCACCAACTTAAATTTATGGCATAGCAGGTCCCTCGATCTATTCACGAGAGAATATACAACACCTTCGACCTCCAATAATCATAAGGCGATTCGTGATATAACTTTATCCATAAGCCATATCACGTAAATTCAGAATTTATAATCACAGTTATCCATATGAGTATTCTCATCACACCGTAAGTTCCATTTAAAAATTGAAAAAGAAAAATCTCCATTTCTTAATCAGTACAAATCCCTTTACTCACTTTCACTTCATTACAAAACAAAAAGCTATAAATACAAAATTTACAAAACATATAACTACAATGGCCAACAGAATAACATATTACCGTAGTTTATGCTGACCGACAAACTAAGAGAGGATGTCGTAGATCTTGTATTCATAAACATTTCCGGCAATATGCACGACATATTGTTTCATCGACTCTAAATTTATTGCTACATTTTCTATAGCGAGTGACAGTATAGGTTCAATATATAATCAGGGCATATTGGTTCAGCCCCCCCTAATGATTAAGTTTTAAGCAACCCTGACCAACGGGTAGGTATTTCTGCAACGCTACGATAAATTTCCGGTTTTTTGTTTTCAACTCACTACTATGCCAGGTCTCCCCCGGTAACACATAACGCATGGTGGCTTCATCATCAGTTGAGTGACACCCCTGGTGTACGATAATTTTGAAAAAAGTATTCCCTGTGTTTTTCAACGTCCCGTTTATCTCATCAATGGTGTAGGCCAGGTTCATTTTCCTCGGACGAACGACCAATATGGTATCCATAGCGATCACCGGGAGAGCCTGTCCGCCTTTCCCTTGATTACGCTCGGTAAACAGCGTTATCGGCATTTCACGAAACAGTATTCGGTAATAGCGTTCTTTATCATCCTGCGGGCCACGATAGAAAATCTTAAAAAACTCACTTGCCTGCGGTGCCAGTGAAAAACGGAGCGGAGTAAACAAAAGTTCGCCTTCGGCAATAGCACTTCTGTTTTCACCTCCCGGTCCCGGTTTATCTATTTTAACTGCGCTAATACTGTACACGTTCTGTTTCTGGCTATCGTTATAGATTCGTTTACTGATAAATGATTTATCCGATGGCATCTCATAAATAGTCGACTCCAGGTAGACGGCCTGTGCGGAGAACACCGCCAGCCCGGAAAGCAAGGCCAATATCCATCTTAGCGCCAAACGACAGTGGCTCATGGCGTCACTCCCACCCAGTTCGCCGTCACTTTTATCTCTCCGCTGGCACTGACAACACCTTCCCAATCCGCACCGGAAACGGTCAACATCGAACGCGAATCATTCATTGGGAAAAGCAATTTTAAATCAGTCGCAAAGTAGCTTCCATCATCTGTATTATTTGCGTCCCAGGGCGTCTGTTGCCATTGCGCATCTCTCATGCTGATTGCCGCTTCACTACAACTATTTCGTTTCTGTACCACGCCACCCGACTGACTGTTGTACTGAAGGAAGGCGGGAATGGGGACAGATAACCCACCTTGCGTAGAGGTGAACAGGCAATAAGGCACATTGTTTATCGTCGTACTTTCCCCAATAACTTGTGCGGTAATGCTATCAGCCTGACGAGGCCCCGAGACCGTCACGGTGTAATCCATCTCAATCGGAGCGGTCTCGCCAATTGTGCCGCTGCCGCTTGCCGAGGTGCTGTTATCCGATGAGATAATACTGATCCCATATTCCTTTGGAACAATATTGAGCTGTAGCGAAGGAGTAAACTGGTAATACCCCGACTCTGGCGTCACGCTATTTGTAAAAGCAAATGTAAATGGTTGGCTGTTGGTGATACTGACGCCACGATCCACCATATTTTTCAGGAATGTTTTCGACAGAAAAACATAGACATACTCACCACTATTACTAAAAACATTATAATAAACCGACGTCGAGCTAAAGTTAGTCCAGGTTTGACCATCACCAGAATATTTTATTGTGGCAGCCGCAGGCGTAAAACCGAGCAAACCGCTATCTGCGTACATACGAATACGTAGTGAAGCCGTCAGATTGCTGGTTTGATTTAAATTATATGAAATCATCTTACAGATAACGCCATCTTCACGACTGACCACACCCAGCTCACAATAACCACTGTCTTTAGTGATGCTCGGGGTGCCATCACTGGCAACCCATAACTCCTGAAATGCATTGGTAGAAACCAAAGATAAATGACCTATTTTATTTAATGTATAAGGTCTGATATACCAATTACCGCTGCTCTGGTCTTTACAACGTTGCCCAGCCGCATAATCATAGTCAATCGTGGTTCGACAAAAATTAAGGTTATATGTCTCTGCGCTTCCGACCGACATATTGCGGAAGTATTCATACGCCGAGTCTGTCAGCGATGCAAAACCATAGTATCCACCGGCGATTCCGGATCCGGTTGCTTTGGTGTGATAAAAACCAAATTGATCGGTTAGCTCGGCAGCAATATAGCCAGATGCAGGGCAATTAGCACCAGTAGTGCAACGAATACCCCGGAATGGTTCACTGATTGGCGAATTATCAATCCACATATCTTTATAATATGAGATATTGGCTACCCAACCAACGATACCCATATATCCCAGGCTATCCTGGTCGTTTCCATATTTTACCCAGGTGTTCGACCCACTAATGCGAGGATCGAGAGAGGACGGGGTAATAAAGTATTCGTTATCAACATTGTTTTCTATAAACAAATAGTTGTTGTTGACCGCCGCCTGAGTGGAAGCCGAGAGCGCCCAGGCGGATGGAGATAACGCGGCAAAGACACAGCCGAGAATAAGGGAAAGAGATTTATTCATTATTAATACCTTATCGTTGTGCCATCGTGGTTTGCGTTGCACATTTCACATCGCCAACCCACGCAGCGCCGCGTGCTTTTTCCAGATCCAGATCGGCTTCACATACCCTGCCATTGGCAGAAATTAACGTAATAACCGGATACTTTTTATCAATATCGATAGCAAACTCACCTTTTGCATCCGTACGTGTTTTACCGATGTGGTTATGAATATCGGTATTTGCAGCCAACTGTCCATCGGGATAACGAATGCGACCGAATACGGTGACCATGCTTTTCACTTCAGGGTTGATAACTCCCACGTTACCCGGATATAGCGTCAGCTCCTGTTTGCGTCCTGAAACAATATCGAAGCTGTCCTCAGAGTTTTTATCATTGAGGATTTCCAGCTTGTACTGAGCATAGGGCGGCAGTGCAATGAAATTTGATTTACCGCTGAGACGATAATTGCGGTTATTAATCTTCGCAGCCAGTTTCCCCTCGCCGGTCAAATCTGTTTTTACGATAACGCCAGAACGCTGCCTCTCTTTACTCAGACCGAAGTCTTTACCTGCCCATGCCAGAGAACCTTGGGAAGAGAAGTTCATATTGGTGGAGTTGTCAGCAGAACGTGTTACCGATACGGTGCCAGCGTTATATTTCGTGTCATAACTTAGATTGCCGTTTACCGAATAATTATTGTCGTAATACTGTTCACCACTCAGACGCGTTGATGCAGATAATCCGACCGATTTAATCGGCCCTTCAGCATACTGTTTTCGTGCACTGAGATTACCCTGGGTGCTGCCATAGCGATCTCGGGAGACGCCCATGCTCAACCAGGTCGCCAACGGCAACGATAAGTCCAGGCTGACATAACGTTCCTGTCGCCCATCGTCATTTCGGTTGTTGTAGTAATAACGCTGAATTCCTGCACGTAACCCAATCATGGCATACCTTCCAGAATAAAGAGTCGTGTTGTAATCCAGATTACGGTATTTATTGCCTGAGTAACGATTCTCCGTCTGACTCACGGTGAGTGAACCACCATGAGGAATAAACTTTCCGAGGTTAAGAGTTCCGCCAATGGAATAGTTATCACGCTCCTGCATAGGCAAGCGATCGCCAATTTTACTGTCTTCACGAGATGCCCAAAGGGAACCATATCCCTCAGGGACATTGAGATTAATGTTACTGATGTTTCGCCATGATGAATCGTTCGCTACCAACATCTGATTGCCAATACTGACGTATTCATTCACATTCAGCGTGACATCCGTTTCATTAACCGCATTGTTGTCAAAACCGTAGATCGTTGATTTCAGGCCCAGCCCCGACAATATCGCCAGCGTCACCGATGCGGCCCCCCCGGCAATCCAGGTCTGTTCACTACCCAAATCCTGATAGTGGTTACGCTTATAGCTCACCCGATCATAATCCAGCGAACCACCAAAAAACTGCCATGAGAGCTGATGAACTCCGGCAGCTTGTTGGCGAGCAAAGATCTTATTAACCCGGCTGACACGACTATTAATTGTCCGCCCATTGACCACGATATCTACCGTGACGTCGTAAACACCATACGGAAAGCGACTGGTATCAATTTCATAGCTGCCCATATTAAAGTTCTGCACGCTGAGCAAACGTCCATCGCGGAAGACATGAACCTCACCAGCGGCTGGCAAAAATACGGTAATCGGCGTGAGTGAAAGCGCGGTATTCTCAACAACCGTACTTCCTTTGTTCCCGTAGCTCACACCGTAAATTTTCCCACCATTCAGCGCATTCAGGCTGGCAATAGACTGGACATTCCATGTATCAAGCATCCCCAGCGCCAGTCGATACCCTTCATAATCGCGCTCATACATCGCACGATAAAGTTTACTGGTACCATTGCTGTCACCGATGCCGTAAAACGAACCGTTAACATTAATGTGGTGCTCCCGCAGCGATGTTGTATTGTCCATCGTCAGATAGCTGCGGGTACTGCTGCCATTTCGGTAATCGTTATAGTAGGTACCAAAGTTGTAGTTCAGGACGTTAGACAGAGTTTCAACGCTGGAAGGTCCAAGCAAGCTACTGCGCGCGACAATCGCTTCAGTTAACGCATCTTTGCTGACAATCATCTCCAGGTGAAATGATGAGACATTAAGTTGCAGTCGAGCATCATCTGACAGTTCAATATTCGTATTATCGTGAAACTTTACATCACGGATTTTTTCCACTAACGCGCGGGTTTTCTCGGATAACACAGCATTATTGGGCAATTCAGCAAGAGTCAGTGCTTTAACTGTAATATTGCCATCAACAAGCGAAATCACCGCATCGGCAATTTTTTGCTGACTTTTCTCATCAGTCTCGTTGTAACGTATATATACCGGCACCGTCATTCCCTGCTCCAGTGAACGAGCGAAAGCGCTGGGAATAACGTAATTACCCACTTTTACTGGGGCTGCATGTGAAGTTCCTGGTGTCAGCGCAAGAAAAAGACAAATGCTACCGCCAACAATATATGTTGTTGTCATATGCATCCTTACAATCCGGTATTTTTATTTTTCCCGTACAGATGGCTGCTATTGACCATCACTTCACTGTAATAAACTGCTTACCGTGCCAGATCCCAATGCGTGAGCGGCTATTACTAATGTCGGTGAACTGCAGTTTTATTTTTGTACCTGGCATAATGTAATAACGTTCACGACAGCCCCGCCCCTGATCGCGAGCATTATCTTTGCAAGCCCCATAGGCGATTACTCGAAATGAAACATTGCCAGTATTGCTAATAACATCACCATTACGATTATATTCAAAACGCTCTTTTCGCGGCGCAACAACCAAAATCGTGCCAATTTCTGCTGACGCTGTCGCAACAGCCAATTTATTGGCCCTGGTTTCCGCGCTCTCGGTGACCGGCTCATCTATCCATTGCAGACGATAATAACGCTCGACATCATCAGCTGGCCCTTTATAAAAGAAGCGAAAAACATCCTTTGCCTGACCAGGCAGAATTAGATTGGCAGGCGTAGAGAGTAATTCCCCGGAATTAACGGGTTTTATTTCGACTCCGCCCGCTAAAGGTGATGACAGTTTTTTTACCGATACGCTGACATAACGAGCCGAATCTGTCGTATTAGTAATTTCTTTCGATAATGAACTCTCAGAAGAAGTCATTATCGACGTGATATCACCAACGTTAATTGCCCAGCTGGAAAAAGAGATTACCAACCCTACCAACATTGCTGCCGGTAAATATTTATTCATGACACCATTCCTGATAAATTCGGGAGAATTTCTCCTCCCGAAATTTTATTTCTTAGGCGGACGGAGTCGTCCAGGTTGCATTGAACTGTACTTTTACATCACCAGTCCAATAGCCGTCTGGCAGTGCAGAGTAATCCGTTACCGGCGTGCTACCATCAGAAGTCGCAGACGCAATGGTGAATTTGAAGTTGGATTGATCGCTGACGCGGTCAGCACCGTTGTAAGCGCCATCAGCCATCAGGCTTTCAAGACCAGAAGTCGAGCTGGAATTTACCAGGACAGTATCTGATGAATTAGTCAACGCGGTGCCATTCCATGCCACCCCTACGTTCAGGGTAGACGCATCGCCACTGGCGTTGGTCAGAGTATTGCTAATAATCTGAGCGGTCAGTTCAAAATCAGTTGCCGTTTCCTGGCCCTGAATAGTCACATCAAACGCGCCATCCTGGGAGTTGAAGCCATTCAGACCTTCCGCATACTGGAAAGTCAAAGAGTTCAGCGGAGTGACGACCAACATGCTGGTGGTATCTTTTGTTGCCGTCGCGTCCCACGAGGCCGTTGCAGAAGCAGTGACATCTGCCATTGCATTTGCCGCAACAAATACAGACGCCAGAGAGGTCACTAATAATAATTTTTTCATTTTTATCTTCTCCTAAGAACAAACTCACCACCGAGTCTTATTATTAAGTCACTCCAGCGGTTCCATTAATTGCGAGCCAGAATTGCCGCGCCCAAAAATTATCATTTGAATTAAGTAACATCTCAACAAACCCTGAAACGCAAAAATTACAAAAAGACTAAGAATTTTCCCACTAAAACGATAATCTAAGAAGTTTCCTAAGTTTAATTTACTTAAATAACACCATGAACCAGAACTATCACCCAAATAAATAAGGCAAATCAAACAATTCATCTTTTTTATGTTTTTGATAAATATCAAAAAGATCATACAAATACCACGAGAGCAAAACCCTTACAAAACATAAAGATAATTAACACCTCCATAGTTTCTCTATAATGCTTATTATTTGTTGCAATTATGCTAAATTTTTAACGCTGCAAGAAAATTCTCATGATATATCCATTTGCGAGGGAATATTCTTATAAAAAAACATTCACCTACAGAAACTACATTCTAATTGATAATTATTTGACAAAATTAAAACCAGGAATTTTCCATATAAAATGAATATTCCTGGCTTATCAGGAGAGATAATGATTATCGTTAAATAGAAAATTAGATAAAACGTTTTAAACCAAGATAACTATTAATAGTTACGGTACGTACCCTATGTAAGGTAATCAAATTCTGCTGTTCAAGTGACTTTAATGAGCGGCTAACGGTTTCAATTTTAAGATCGAGATAACTGGCAATTTCCTCGCGAGAAAATGGCAAGCGAAGCGTCGTTTCTGGCCTGCCGATGCGTAAATGCATCTCGTAAAATTCCACCAGGAAAGCCGCGATCCTGGCCTCAGCATGTTTATTCGCATAGCGCCGCAGTTTTTCAACAATGAATCCATTGTCCCTGCAGAGAAACTTTATGACTGCAGCAGCAACCGAAGGCTCCTTCTCTGCTACCTTGAACAACCGCGCAATATCAATGTGGCAAACCTCTGCAGCCGTTGCGGCCTGGATAGTTGTCAGATACTTCCCTCCTTCGACAGCATCCAGCGCCATGATATCTCCCGGAACATAAAAGCGGCTGATATAAACGTTATCGCCACATTCCACGCTGGACTTGCAGTACCCCTCATGGATAACAAAAAGCATCTCCGCGGTTTCATCCTGCCGAGCGAGTATCTCCCCAGCTTTAAACCGCCTTCTTTTGTCTATTAATTTGTATTGATTATCACGGTCAATCGCCGCTCCCTTTGGGCACAGCGAACAATGACGGGGAGGAAACGGGTTGCCAAGCGGCACAACAGGAATGCTAAGTTTGTGAATATCCGATTTCACGCAACAACTCCTCATAAAAATGAGATTGATTCTAATAGATCGGGCCATGGGAACAATACGTGAAACGAAGACCAGGAAAATTCATGCAGGCAGGGAAAATTCTGTGATACGCCGCCTTTCTGGCACCAGAGAATGCATAGGTCAGAACCAGACTGGTGCGGATGATGTTAAAAACGCAGGATAAAAAATGCGGCAGCGGGGTGAAGGTTAGAATTAACTGGGTGATGCCTTAATAGCCTTTTAAATCAGATGGCTATTATTACATCACCCAGTTTTAATTACGCACGAATCGTGTCGTCACCGAAGCCAACCCACTTATATGTGGTCAGTGCTTCCAGTCCCATTGGGCCACGTGCGTGCAGTTTTTGCGTGCTCACCGCCACTTCCGCACCCAGTCCGAACTGGCCGCCATCGGTAAAACGAGTAGAGGCGTTTACATACACGGCAGAAGAGTCCACTTCATTCACGAAACGGTTGGCGTTGCTGAGCGTGCGCGTCAGTATGGCGTCCGAGTGCTGGGTACCGTGTTCGCGAATATGGGCGATAGCACCATCCATATTTTCGACCACCACAACGTTCAGATCCAGAGACAGAAACTCGTTATCCAGCTCTTCCGGTTTTAGTGGCACCAGTTTGGCAGGGCCATGCAGAACCTGCATCACAATTTCATCACCGTGCAGCGTAACACCGCTATCCGCCATCTTTTGGCTTAACGCAGGCAGGAAACGCTCAGCAATATCCTGATGCACCAGCAGAGTTTCTACAGTGTTACAGGTGCTTGGACGCTGGGTTTTGGCGTTAACGATAATCTTCAGGGCCGGGGCGATCTCCGCGGTATCATCAACATAAATATGGCATACGCCAATACCGCCGGTGATGACCGGGATGGTCGACTGCTCACGGCACAGCTTATGCAGACCCGCGCCACCGCGAGGGATCAGCATATCGATGTACTTATCCATCCGCAGCATTTCAGCGACCAGCGCGCGGTCCGGGTTATCAATTGACTGTACGGCAGCCGCGGGTAAACCGCAGGCTTCCAGCGCCTTTTGGATAACAGCCACGGTGGCGGCGTTGGTCCGGTAGGTCTCTTTCCCACCGCGCAGAATCACCGCATTGCCGGTTTTCAGGCACAGTGAGGCAACGTCAACGGTGACGTTTGGACGCGCTTCATAAATCACGCCAATCACGCCCAGCGGGACGCGACGACGCTCCAGACGCAGACCGCTATCCAGCAGGCCGCCGTCAATCACCTGCCCTACCGGGTCGGCAAGATTACAGACCTGGCGCACATCGTCAGCAATCGCTTTCAGACGCGCCGGCGTCAGCGCCAGGCGGTCGAGCATCGCTTCGCTCAGGCCGTTGGCTCGCGCCTGCTCAACATCTTGTACGTTCGCGCTGAGGATGCTTTCCGTTTGCGCTTCCAGCTCATCAGCAATGGTTTCCAGTACGCGATTTTTTTCGCGACTGGAGAGCAGCGCCAGCTTGTATGACGCGGCTTTGGCAGCAATGCCCATTTGTTCCAGCATATGCCTGTTCCTTAACGGGTGATCATGTCGTCGCGATGGACAGCAACCGGACCGTATTCATAGCCCAGGATGGTGTCGATCTGTTGTGAGTGGTGTCCGGCAATACGGCGCAGCGCGTCGCTGTTATAGCGGGTGACGCCGTGGGCAATATCGCGCCCTTCGAGATTGCAGATGCGGATCACTTCACCACGAGAAAAGTTACCTGTCACGCTTTTAATGCCTTTTGGCAGTAATGAGCTGCCGCGTTCCAGAATTGCTGCGGTCGCGCCCTCATCGACGGTAATCTCTCCGGCAGGCGGCGCGCCAAAGATCCAGCGTTTACGGTTCTCCAGCGGAGAGGCTTGAGCATGAAAACGCGTCCCAACGGAAACGCCTTCCATCACGTCGCCAATCACGCCCGGCTTGCTGCCTGCGGCAATAATGGTGTCAATCCCGGCGCGGCATGCGACATCGGCGGCCTGCAGTTTTGTGCCCATGCCGCCGGTTCCCAGACCTGAGACGCTATCCCCGGCAATGGCGCGCAGCGCATCATCAATGCCGTGCACGTCTTTAATCAGCTCAGCCTGCGGGTTGGTGCGTGGATCGGCGGTGAACAGCCCCTGCTGATCGGTCAACAGCAGCAGCTTATCGGCTCCAGCCAGAATTGCCGCCAGCGCGGAGAGGTTGTCGTTATCGCCGACTTTAATCTCGGCGGTCGCTACGGCGTCATTCTCATTAATGACAGGAACAATGTTGTTATCCAGCAGCGTGCGGAGCGTATCGCGGGCGTTGAGGAAGCGCTCTCTGTCTTCCATATCTGCACGCGTCAGCAGCATCTGCCCGATATGAATACCGTAAATCGAGAACAGCTGTTCCCACAGTTGAATCAGTCGGCTCTGCCCGACCGCCGCCAACAGCTGTTTCGAAGCTATCGTTGCCGGGAGCTCCGGGTAACCAAGATGCTCACGTCCGGCGGCAATCGCACCAGAGGTAACGATAACAATACGATGCCCTGCGGCATGGAGCTGCGCGCACTGGCGAACCAGTTCTACGATGTGGGCGCGGTTCAGGCGGCGGGATCCGCCCGTTAACACACTGGTGCCAAGTTTTACCACCAGCGTCTGGCTGTCACTCATGATTCTCTGCCATTCAAAATTGGGGAAAATGATATCAAACGAACGTTTTAGCAGGACTGGCCCCGGTTGCCAACAGCCAGCGCACAAAGCATGAAATTTTATTGCGCAGGATCAGCAAGCGTAGCGGCAGATTTTGACGCATTTATTACAGAAACAAAAAAACATCCTTTTTTAAAAATATTCTTACTTTGTCATAAAACGTTCATTGCCAGACGTTAAAAACCCTCCTGTCTTTTAACGGGGATCACACCCAGTGAATATTAGCGCGTACTTTTAATCAGGAATGAAAATGAAAAAGAGCACTCTGGCATTAGTGGTGATGGGAATTGTTGCGTCGGCATCCGTACAGGCAGCGGAAGTGTATAACAAGAACGGTAATAAGCTGGATTTGTACGGCAAAGTAAAAGCCATGCATTACATGACGGATTATGACAGCAAAGATGGTGACCAAAGCTATATCCGTTTAGGTTTTAAAGGTGAAACGCAAATTAACGATCAACTAACCGGTTATGGTCGTTGGGAAGCAGAGTTTGCCGGCAATAAAGCTGAAAGCGACTCTAACCAACAAAAAACACGTCTGGCCTTCGCCGGTGTGAAATTAAAAGATTTTGGCTCGTTTGATTATGGTCGTAACCTGGGCGCGCTGTATGATGTGGAAGCCTGGACCGATATGTTCCCGGAATTTGGTGGCGACTCCTCCGCACAGACCGATAACTTTATGACCAAACGCGCCAGCGGTCTGGCAACTTACCGTAACACCGACTTCTTCGGCGTCGTGGATGGCCTGGATCTGACCCTGCAATACCAGGGTAAAAACCAGGATCGCGATGTGAAAAAACAGAACGGCGACGGTTTTGGTACTTCTGTTACCTATGACTTTGGCGGCAGCGATTTCGCGGTGAGCGGCGCTTATACCAACTCCGATCGTACCAACCAGCAGAATCTGCAAACTCGCGGTACGGGTGATAAAGCTGAAGCCTGGGCAACCGGCTTAAAATATGATGCTAACGATATTTATATTGCGACGTTCTATTCTGAAACACGCAATATGACGCCAATTTCCGGCGGCTTCGCCAATAAAACACAGAACTTCGAAGCGGTTGTTCAGTACCAGTTTGACTTTGGTCTGCGTCCGTCACTGGGTTATGTGCTTTCTAAAGGGAAAGATATTGAAGGCGTCGGCAATGAAGACCTGGTGAATTATATCGACGTGGGCGCAACGTATTATTTCAACAAAAATATGTCCGCGTTTGTTGACTATAAAATCAACCAGCTGGATAGCGATAATAAACTGGGCATCAACGATGATGACATCGTTGCTGTCGGTATGGTCTACCAGTTCTAATTATACCCGTCATATTTCAAGCTGCATGTGCGTTGGCTTTCCTCGCTCACCCCAGTCACGTACTTATGTACGCTCCTGGGGATTCGCTGCGTCGCCGCCTTCCTGCAACTCGAATTATTTAGGGTATAGCATAAAAAAATGCCGGATGGGGTTGCGCCGCCATCCGGCATTTTACTGTTCATTATGCCGTTAACTTAACCGGTTCATCCTTAAAGTCGTCAGCAGGTTCCAGCGCCAGATTCAGCGTCGTCAACAAGCCACGTAATTTTTCATGGAATTCACGTAAGGTGTATTCCAGTCGCTCTACCACTTCAGTCTCTTTCACCGGCACCGCCGTCCAGTTACCGTCTTTATCAAACAAACCAAACTGATAGCTGTACGTGAAACGTTTTTCCTGCGCCTCCAGTTCCATCCACCAGCCCCAGAACTCGCGTTTCTCAGGGGCGGGTTTCACGTTGACGCAAACAGCCAGACAATCGAAAAAAAATCGATTATCTTCGCACTGCCCTTCCCGGATATACGGGCCAAGCGCGGTGAATTTCTTGATCAATCTACTTTTCGGATGCCCACTCGGTAACGTCATTACGATCTCCTTAGGTGAAGCACCTGTTTTACCAAATCGCTAAAATTTAGCAAACTTTTAACACAATCTCTGATTGATCCAACCGGTTATTTCCTGCAGCCCTTTGTCAAAATTGCGATACACCGGGTTGAAGGGGATCTCCAGTAGCTTACCGTCTGAAGATGAAGATGTGATTAAACGTGACTCTTCTTCCGGGCTAAACGGATCGTTCTTCCAGAATCCCGAGAGCATTGGCGTCGGGCAGCGTCGCCCCAGCAGGCCCTGCACTTTTAATGAATAGCGATTAAGTTCAACGCGCAGCGCTTCATCGGAGGCGTCATGCATCCCCAGGCGGCTAGCCAGTACATCAAGGTACATTTCCGGGACGCTCGCCTGACGCTGCGGGTCGCTAAGCAGCGCATGAACCACTGGCCCCAGACAGGCCACCGCCTTCAGACGCGATGATTCCAGATACGCCAGACGTACCGCTACGTTAGCGCCAAAGCGGAAACCGAAGGCCGCCACGCGGGTGTGATCCACCCAGGGAACATTAGGCAGCGCTTTTAATACATGCTGATGCAGCAGGCTGGAATCCTGAGTCAGTTTCCATTTTGACGAGAACCCAACCGACGGCATATCCAGCGTCAGCATGGCTATACCCCGTGGGGCAAAATAGCGCTCATACAGGGTGTAGTAATCCGTTTGCATGGAATCGAGACCACCACACATCAGCACCGTCGGGAACGGACCGTCACCTTTTGGCATATGTAAGAAGCCGGTGATCGGCGCACCGCCAGCGACGGGAAACTCCATCTCACGCAGCGTGCCCGGCAATCGCTGTGCGGCCTCTTCATAGGCGCGATTCGCCAAAGCCTGTGCCTGCTCTGCCAGCTCATCGCCTTTCAGGTGTGGGTAAGCGGCAATGTTGTACAACGTAGACGCATGCAGCCAGTGGCGTCCGCTCACCTGCGGATCCTCTTCCATAGACGCTTTCTGTTGCCAGTCCATCGCCTGCTTCGCCCACTCATAGATCCAGTTCCCACCGCGATAGCCGATAACCGTATCGTAGAGTTCTTTATCTGTACGCTCGGCTTCGCTCATCACGATACGTGCCTGCACCTCAAGGATTTCACGCGGGTCGACGCCGCGCCAGATCCACATCAGGCGATTCACCATGCGATACCAGTGCGGAATGGTTTTGCCATCCAGGGCAGATTGTACGGACGGCTGCGCGCCGTGATTAAAACGACGAACCAGTGTTGACGTTTCAGGGTGTTTGAAGCGGGGTTTAAACAGGACTTCGCTGAGGTTAGCCTGTGACATGATTGCAGCCTCCATGAGTACTCACTAAGGCATAGTGTAACCTGACACAGCACAAAAAGAACAACGCCCGGCAGTTGCCAGGCGTTGAAAACTTTTTAGATTAGCGACCAGAGATCGGCGGGACGAACACTACGCCCATATCCCACGGCTGCTCAATCCAGGTATCCTGAGGGATATCAACAACATAATCATTCACCAGCGGGCGACCAGCCGGCTTAGCGAAGATAGTGACGAAATGCGCTTTAGGATACATTTCGCGGATCGCAACGGCGGTACCTCCGGTGTCAACCAGGTCATCGATTACGATGAAACCTTCACCGTCGCCTTCGGCACGCTTCAGCACTTTCAGTTCGCGCTGGTTGTCGTGATCGTAGCTGGAGATGCATACGGTATCGACATGACGAATACCCAATTCACGCGCCAGCAATGCGCCCGGCACCAGACCACCACGGCTAACGGCAATAATGCCTTTCCATTGTTCAGAAGGCATCAGGCGGCTTGCCAGTTTACGTGCATGGATCTGCAACATGTCCCAGGTGACGACGTATTTTTCGCTCATGTGAAGTGTCCCAGCCTGTTTATCTACGGCTTAAAAAGTGTTCGAGGGGGAAATAGGTTGCGCGAGATTATAGAGATCTGACGCACTAAAAACCAGTGTTTCGCGGAATCCGCGCCTCTTTTTGCATGCTTTATGCTAGCCGTCAGCGGAGAAAGTGGTATTCTCAATCGCATCGCGCAAGCCTGACTTGTGGTGTTTTTAATTCTGCTAACCCCGTGGCCTGCAAGCAAGTTTTGTAGGACATCGCCAAGGAGACTCAACGTGTCTGAACTGTCTCAATTATCCCCGCAACCGCTATGGGATATTTTTGCCAAAATCTGTTCTATTCCTCATCCGTCCTATCATGAAGAGCAGCTCGCTGAACACATTCTGAGCTGGGCCCAAGAGAAAGGTTTCCACGTCGAGCGCGATCAAGTCGGTAATATCCTGATTCGCAAACCCGCTACCGCAGGCATGGAAAACCGCAAGCCGGTCGTTCTGCAGGCGCACCTGGATATGGTCCCGCAGAAAAACAACGACACCGTGCATGACTTCACTAAAGATCCTATCCAGCCTTATATTGACGGCGAATGGGTGAAAGCCCGTGGCACTACGCTGGGTGCGGATAACGGCATCGGTATGGCGTCTGCGCTGGCCGTTCTGGCTGATGACAGCGTAGTACACGGTCCGCTGGAAGTGCTGCTGACCATGACCGAAGAAGCGGGTATGGATGGCGCGTTTGGTCTGCAGGCTAACTGGCTGCAGGCAGATATCCTGATCAACACCGACTCAGAAGAAGAAGGTGAGATCTACATGGGTTGCGCAGGCGGTATCGACTTTACCTCTAACCTGCCGCTGTCCCGTGAAGCAATCCCGGCTGGATTCCAGAGCTTTAAGCTGACGTTAAAAGGCCTGAAAGGCGGTCACTCCGGCGGCGAAATCCACGTGGGTCTCGGTAACGCGAACAAACTGCTGGTACGCTTCCTGGCGGGCCACGCTGAAGAGCTGGATCTGCGTCTGGTTGATTTCAACGGCGGTACGCTGCGTAACGCGATTCCGCGTGAAGCCTTTGCTACCCTGGCCGTGGCTGCAGATAAAGTTGATGCGTTAAAAGCGCTGGTCAACACCTATCAGGAAATCCTGAAAAACGAACTGGAAGCCAAAGAGAAGAACCTGGCTCTGCTGCTGGATGCCGTAACTCAAGACAAAGCCGCGCTGACCGCTCAGTCTCGCGACAGCTTTGTGCGTCTGCTGAA
This sequence comes from Citrobacter sp. MGH110, assembly GCF_001037515.1. Taxonomy (NCBI): domain Bacteria; kingdom Pseudomonadati; phylum Pseudomonadota; class Gammaproteobacteria; order Enterobacterales; family Enterobacteriaceae; genus Citrobacter; species Citrobacter sp. MGH110. The sequence continues at coordinate 2,682,075 of NZ_KQ089830.1, forward strand.
CGCCACCCCGAACGGTGTAATCCGCAACTCTGACGTCGCCAAAGGCGTGGTAGAGACCTCTCTGAACGTCGGCGTTGTCACCATGACTGACGACAACGTTGAAATTCACTGCCTGATCCGTTCCCTGATCGACAGCGGTAAAGACTACGTGGTGAGCATGCTGGATTCACTGGGTAAACTGGCTGGCGCGAAAACCCAGGCAAAAGGCGGATACCCAGGCTGGCAGCCGGATGCTAACTCTCCGGTTATGCACCTGGTTCGTGAAACCTATCAGCGTCTGTTCAACAAAACGCCGAATATCCAGATCATCCACGCTGGTCTGGAATGTGGTCTGTTCAAGAAACCGTATCCAGATATGGACATGGTTTCCATCGGGCCAACTATCACCGGTCCGCACTCCCCGGATGAGCAGGTTCACATCGAAAGCGTCGGCCATTACTGGACGCTGCTGACTGAACTGCTGAAGTCTATTCCGGCGAAGTAAGATTCTGCGCTAAATGCCGGATGACGCTACGTTTATCTGGCCTGCACGCTGGTTTGTAGGCCGGATAAGGCGTTTACGCCGACATCCGGCAATTGTTCTGAATCACAGCCCCAATAGCAGTTGTCTTTCCATTTGTGGATCCAGCAGCGTGACGTGTAATCCCACCAGCCTGACACCTCGCCCTCCCCTACGCTCGTCCCAGGTCTTGCGCGCTGTCGTAATTAAGTCATCTTTATTTAAGCGCGGCCAGACGTGCTCCTGCGTAGTCTGCTGAAAATCATTAAACTTAAGTTTTATCCCCTGGCGAGCGATCAGCAGATCCGGCTTTACCTTTGCCAGACGCCGTTCCAGTTCAGGATAGAGCCGTTCAATTATCGCCTCACACTCCGACCACTCGTGAATATCTTCCGCCAGCGTACGCTCCACGCCGACGGATTTACGCAGCCTGTCGTTGTTGACGTCCCGCTCGTCAATCCCCTGACTGCGCTCCCACAGCACGCGACCAAACTTGCCGAAGCGTTTGAGCAGCATTGCCAGGTCGTATTTTTGAACATCCTCGCAGGTACGTAATCCCATTGATTCCAGCTTAGCGGCGGAGACTTTACCGACGCCTGGTATTTTGCCTAACGGTAACGTTTTGAGAAATGCAGGAACATCGGCAGGGGTAATCACATATTGCCCATTGGGTTTGTTGAGATCGGAAGCTATTTTTGCCAGAAATTTTACCGGCGCAATTCCGGCAGAGGCGGTTAACTGTAACTCGTTAAAAATTGTCTGGCGGATTTCCTGAGCGATCAGCGTAGCTGAGCCGTGGCAGTGGGTGCTGTCGGTCACATCCAGATAGGCTTCATCCAGCGAAAGTGGTTCTATCAGTGAGGTATAGCGGGAGAAAATAGCCTGAATCTGGCGGGAGGCTTCTTTATAGGCCTCGTAACGACCAGGTAATAAAGTGAGATGCGGACACAGCTTTAATGCCATTCCAGTTGGCATTGCGCTACGCACGCCAAATTTGCGCGCCGGGTAATTGGCTGTGCTGATAACTCCCCGGCGCTCGCGGCTGCCGCCGATGGCAATGGGAATATCGCGCAGGGCGGGGTTATCGCGCATTTCCACCGCCGCAAAAAAGCAGTCCATATCAACATGTATGATTTTGCGCATCACTCGCCTCCCACAACACTGTTTAAGTATACAGTATTTTTATGGTGTGAGAAGTATGATTATTCCTTACGCCGGAGCATTCATGACGAAGCGCGCATCGCACAGATAACGCACGATGTCCGTTTTCGTATGCTCCGCAGGATTGCCCGCCGTACTGACAAACAGTTTATTTACTTTGCGAATATTTGCCCGCAGCAGTTTTTCGATTGTCATCAGGCGAAAGGCGTCATTTTCAACGCAGAAAAGTTCGTAATCTCCCAGACGTTCGCCACAAATTTCACAGTGATTCATCCAGTAACGTAGCCCGGTGGTTTTACTTTTATCGAGGTAATAATTACTGGCTTTGATGTTCCTTTTTATCTCTTCAGGCAGGGAATTAATGTGGAACAAAAAGCTGTTACGCCTGACCGACTGCCAACCCTGACCATCCTGATTTTTCTTCATAAAGCGGGTAAACATCACGCCATGAATGCGGGTAATTTGGTGGCAGCTCCAGCAGTGCATCTTCGAGGTAATCACCAGATAGTACGGCGCGACAATATTGAAACTATCGGTGTCGTAGACATACTCACGCAGCGCCCCGTTTAGCTCATGGGGTTCGGCGTACCAGATCCCTGAAACCTTGTCGAAATGCGCACCCTGACAGGCTACATCAGTGACGTCATCAGTATGAATATCCAATGGAATAATATGGGTTACATCTATCACATTGCCTTCCTGCGGGATAATTTTCCCCCACGTTGCGTGGGGGACGGGAACAGAATTAATGCGTGACGGGAGCAGATTGTTGACGTAAAGACGTCACCTGCTTTTGCTTGTCCAGCTTATCAACCAGCGGTTGCACAATCTTCTCTCCCTGTTGGCCGAAATATTGATACAGCGTATCGGAAGCGCTTTGCGTCAATACCATGATCTCAATGCGACGGTTACCGGCGCTTTCCGGGTTTTTCGCGTCCAGCAGCATTTGGTCCGCCATCGCACTGACCTGCATGACTTTATCCTGCGGCATTCCTGCATCTTCCAACACGCGTCGTGCCGACAATGCGCGGTCGCCGGAGAGGTTCCAGTTATTATAAATATTGCTCTTATAGCTCATCGCGTCGGTATGCCCGGTGATGATTATCTTGTTATCCAGCGAGTCAAACACGGGAGCCAGCTCAACCAACAGAGATTTAAAGAACGGCATAATTTTGGCGCTACCGCGTTCAAACATATTGCGGTTCTGGTCATCTTTAATCAGTACACGCAGCCCCTGAGGAACAATCTCCATCTCGAGGTTAGTTTCCATGTGCGCGTTGCGGGCGATAACGTTAATGTCGGTCGCCAGCTCGCCCAATTCGCGGGCTGACTTTTGCTTCAGTAACGTCGTTTTCTCGTTCACGTCCAACGCCTTTTTCGCATTATCTTCGGTGATCTTCGCCGTCTCCTGCGGGTTGACGGTTTTATCGAGTTTGTTGCGCGTGACGTTTTTCTTCTGCGCCCCCGGCGCTATCGGCTGCTTGCCCAGCTTGTTTAACGGCGCCATACCGCCACCGTTAAAGATTGACTGACCATGCAGCGCTGCCACGATGTTTTCGCGGTCAGCTTTACTGACGCTGTTCACAATCCACAGCGTCATAAACAGCGCCATCATCGCCAGCGTAAAGTCAGCAAATGCCACCTTCCACGCTCCCCCATGATGACCTGCATGGTTCTTTTTAATTTGTCGGCGGATAATGGTGGTTTTCGCGCCGCGATCGCGACGATTTGGCCCCTTCCTCATGCTTATTCTTGCTCCAGCATCGCGTTCACCCACGCATCCAGATTGGCGAATGTGGGTTTGGAAGCCAGATGAAGAAGTTTACGCCCGGCATCAACCGCCAGCAGCGTCGGCTTACCGCCCGCCTGCGCCACCAGCACGGTACGTACGCATTCAAGCAGCGAATGTTCTGCCCGTGCCTGCTGTTCCATGGCGTTTGCCAATGGGTCCATCAGGCAATAACAGATGAATACCCCTAAGAAAGTCCCTACCAGTGCCGCCGCTACTTTCAATCCGATAAGCGCAATGGAACCATCGATAGATTGCATGGTGATGATAATGCCCAGTACCGCGGCACAAATGCCGAATCCAGGCATTGCCTCGGCGGTACGCTGCAATGAGCGCGACGGTGTTAACAAAGATTCTTCCGCGGTATCCAGTTCCTGATCGAGGATCCCTTCCAGCTCGTGGGCATCAATTTTGCCCATCGCCATCAGACGGAAGTTATCGGCGATAAAGGTCACCAGGCGTTTTTGAGTCAGTACCAGCGGGTATTTCTGGAAAATGGTACTTTCTTCCGGCTGTTCGATATGCTGATCCAGCATACGCAGACCACCGTTCTGCACCATTTCCAGCAGCTCATACAGACACATCAGCAGCTGACGCTGAAACTCCGGGCCCATTTTCTTTTTACTGATCACCCCTTTGATCTGGTGGACGATCTCTTTGAGTACGTGCACCGGGTTACCAATAATCATTGCCCCCAGCCCCGCACCAAAGATAATAATAATTTCTGCCGGCTGCCAGATGGCAATTAATTGTCCGCCAGCCTCAAAATAGCCACCAAATACGCAGCCTAAAACCACCAATAAACCAAAAATCTTTTGCATTACGTCCTCCGCATGTTGATTCGGAATTGTTAATCTGGATATAAACAATCACGAATCTTGTGCGTGATTTTTTTATTCATTTGACAAATACGGGCTTCAGTCAGCCCTAATACCAGCGCAATCTCTTTTAAATTCATATCGTGCTGGTAATACATTGAGAGCACCAGTCCCTCTTTTTCGCTGAGTTGGCTCAGGGCATAACCCAGCATTTCCTGCGTGACGAATTGTTCCTCAAGCCCCCGCCCTTCGAGCGGCGCAATCGGTATATCGCCATTCAGTAATTCATCCAGACTGGCCAGCGATTCGGCGCCTTCCAGTTGTTGGTATTCCTGATAATCTTCAGACGACAACCCCAACCGGGAAAGCTCCTCCCATGAGGGTTCATGCCCGAGCCGGGTACGCGCATCACGAATCAAATCTTTAATCTGATGGTATTTTTGTCGTAGCTGACGCGGCCGCCAGTCGAGGCTGCGCAGCTCATCGAGTATGGCGCCACGGATACGATGGACGGCATAACCGGCAAAGCCCTCATCCGGTTGACCATAGCGGCGAATCGCATTCAGCAATCCCATCAGCGCCGTTTGCTCCATATCCTGCCTGTCCATAACGCAGGTACATTGCGGCGCAAGTTGACGCACTATTTTTCGCACCAAAGGAAGATAGGCCTGTAAATAATGGCTCTCTTGCTTTGGCGTTAGCACGGGCGTCGCATTAAAGTCTTCTGACTCGTAAGCATCCTGGATCATGTTATTTCCTGGCTTGTCGTTTATTGAAACACGACTTTTTTCACCAAAATGTCCTTATAAGGTGTCGCCATTTTGCGTTTCGCTAATTCAATTTTCAGATTTTCAAATATTTTCTTTCTGATATCGGAGATCTTCAGCGCCCGAATATCCTCATATTTCATGTTCGAGAGTTCATCTACCGTAATACTTTGATAGAGCGGTTCGTCTTTCTTAATTTTTTCAGCGTCTTTCTCTGAATCAACGACCATTACCAGCTCTGCCACCATGTATCTGTCTTCCCCTTCATTATCATGAAGCGTAACCACCGTTTCCGGCAGGGAGACAAAAATACTGCTGGACTCATCCTGGCTATCTTCCGCTTCATGCGCAGGCTTATCTGCTGCTGTTGCGGTTCCTTTAGTCATAGAATGATAAATGCCCCATCCTGCGCCCCCTGCAATACCCAGCGCCACGACGGAGCTAATCAGACACGCGATAACAATTTTCTTCATCTTGCTTTTACACTTTGATCAGAACGGATTCGTTCTGTTGAAATTGAGGCTCATCGTTAAGCGTTAGCGCCGACGTAACCTCGTCCTGTTGATGATCTGACTGCTGTTGCTGCTGTTGCGATTGCCCCTCGGAAGAGACCTGAACGTTCACTTCCATGAAGTTTTGCGCCGTGAGGTGCTGGCGTAAGTTTTCGCTAAATTGCTGCAACGAGCGGCAGACATCACTCTGATTTGCGCCGATGTGAACCATCAGCTTTCCGGCATCCAGCTGCACGGCAATTTCCAGTTTGCCAAGCGAAGGAGGATCAAGACGAATAGTCGACACCTGCTGTTGCTGGCCCAACTGGAATTGAATTCTGTCTTTGAGCAGCGCGGTAAGCTTCTCTCCGAGTTCCTCTGTTGACAGCGTGGTCGGCGTCGAAACTTGCGTCGACACCACACTATGATCGCTCAGGGCATTCACCGGCTGATTTCCCTGTGCCGCCGTATTGAGCAAACTTTGCGTCGCAAGCGTTGGGTTAACCGCCACGCCATCCGTTTTTCTCACCGCCATCGGGCGAGGAACGCTATGATCCTCAGACTTCACGCGGGCGGATATTTGCTGTGACGTTGAAAGCGAAGCAGGTTCAGGCGCGATCGCGCGCAGATCCTGAGCGGAGAATGTCGCCAGTTTGGCCTGCTGATCCGGCGTTGCCTGAGGCAAATCCTCGCCGATCGACGCCAGCAACGTTTGCAGCTTAGGCGGCAGTGACGATAAATCCGTGGCATGCTGCTCAGCCGACGGCGAGGACGTTTTTCCTTGTTGAGCCATCGCGCCCGCCAGTTGACGCAGAAGCGATGAACCTGATTGGGAGGTTTGCACCTGCGCCAGCATTTTCAGCATCTCACCGTCCGGCTGCTTCTGGGTTGGTGCAGACGCTGACGCCTGAGCCGGTTGCGCCAGCAGCATCGCCAGCAATGCCTGCATAGCCGCAGGATCTGCGTCATCGCGCTGATGCCCGGCCGCCGACGCCTGCTGTTGGTTGACTTTTGCACCAATCAAACGTTCAGCCACCGCGTTAAGCCCAGCCTGCGGCAAAGAAAACGTGCTGCCGCTCGTTGACGTTGTTGCGGCTGAGATAGCCGCCTTTTCCGGTGTGGCCTCTGCCAACGCACTGGCCGAGGCCAGTAATACAGGATTCATGCCTTCTCCGAAATTAAATTAACCATTGAGTACGCCAACATTCCTTCCTGGTTTTGCTGATGTTGATCCATGCGCGCTTTAAGTTCTTCCGCACGCTGCGTTCGCCGGGTTATTAGCGCCTCAAACGCCGCATGCATTTTGCTTTTCACTTCCCTCAGCGCCCCGGCATCAGTTTCCCAGGCGGCATAGTCATGAAAAACGCGCATCACCTGCTGATGCAGGCCGGGTAATCGTCGCCAACGCTTGTTATCCAGCGCGTCGTTCATCTCTTGTACCAGGGCATAAAGCTGCTGTTGCTGTTGCAGACGCTCTCTTTGCATCGCCTTATCCCAGTTTTGCCGACAGACCTTCCCAGCCCGTGCGCAGATTCGTCAGGATGAGGATCACTTCATCAATTTTTTCCAGCGACAATTCGCCGCTGGCTTCGTACAGGCGGTAGACACAGTGGTCATACAGCCGGGACAAATTCACCACCAGCTCGCCGCCCGTTTCAAACTCCAGCGAACTGGTTAAGGCGTTGAGAATATCGATGCATTTGTTGATGCTTTGCGCCTTACGCTCGTAGCGTTTGTTCTCAATGTGGCTTTTGGCGCGTTCCAGCTCGTCCATCAGCCCCGAAAACAGCACCAGCACCAGCTCTAACGGCGATGCTGCTGCGGTACGCGCAGCAAGATCCATCTCTTTGTATTGCGAATAACCATCCTGCGTGTCGTACATGTTGATTCTCAGTCCTTCTCTTAAACCAGCCGGTTACATAAACGCGGCCATACTCACTTTCATGGTATACGTTTGAACCAGCGTATTGGTGTACTCTTCCACGTAGCGCTCGTAGTTGGTGTTATAGGTTTCAGTCAGTTGATCGCTTTCGTCCTGAATTTTGCTCTGCTGGTCATCAATGTTTTCCTGACGCATGGCGATGATGCCGTTGCTGGAATCCAGATAGCTTTCCATCAGGTCGTCCATCTGCGCGACCATGCTGTCTTCCCCGACGAAAATAGAGGTCAAACCGTCCGGATTTTCTTCCATTTCTTCGCTGAACTGGGTGGAGTCAATTTGTAAGTGACCGTCGTCATCCAGCGTGATGCCATAGTCGACAATCGAAACACCGCCGTAGGAGGCATGAGCAATATCATCCATCTGATTTGCCAGCGAATTCATCCCGGCGTCACCGGCAAAAACCCCAGCAGCCGTGTCGTCATCGCCATAGCTGGTCAACGAATCGATGGTGTCGATTAACGTGTTGTAGGCATCCACAAAGGTCTGCACTTTGGCCTGCGATCCGCTGGAGTCTTCCGCAACGGTAAACGTGGTCACATCGTCAGGATCGGTAGGGTCGCTGACCTCAGAAAAGGTCATCGTCACGCCGGGGATAACATCATCAAAAGTATTGGAGCTATTGGTGATTTCAGGACCATTTTCATTTCCCAGATGAATTTTCGCGTCCTGCGCATCCGTTAACTGCTGCTCACTCGATGACTCCGCCGTAGCAAGATCGTCATTGCCCGAAACGCTCACCGAAAAACCGCTTTGTTCGCCGGTGGTATCAGAAGTCAACATAATGGTGGTGGTGCCATCGGTTTTAACCAGCGCCGCCGAAACGCCCGGGTTGTCGTCCGAGTTATTAATCGCATCAACCAGTTCACTGGCATCAACGCTGTTATCGCCATCCTCGTCGACCGTGGACAGGTCAATATCCATGGTTGTGCCATCGTCCATGGTGAGCTCGAATGTTCCGGTCGCGGCGTAGGTATCGTCGCTCATGCTGAACGTGGTTTGTTGCGCCTGCGCCAGTTGTGAAACATAGAATGAGTATGTTCCGGCCTGAGCTTCCGAGTTCGCCGATACGGTATTCGCGTCATTACTAGAGGTAGCAGAAAACGTCAGCGGACCGTCGGTGTCGCTGTTCAGCGCATCGATGGCCGTCTGAAAGTTCGTCAGCGCGGTACTGAGCGAGTCCAGACCGCTGCTCTCTGCATTCAATTCGTTCTGTTCGTTCTGCAAATTCGTCGCCTGGGTAGCAATATCGGCGTAGGCAAACTCTTGTGCTAATTTTTGGATCGGACTCGTAAAACTCATAATCGATGACTCCGTGCAACGTTATTTATGTAATAGCAAAACACATGCCAACATTTTTTATTATTCAGATTCAGTTAGTTAACTTAGTGGCGGAAATGCGTTTTCCCTTCCCCAGGAAAGTTTTCAGCTAAAAACCAGGTCGCTGAAAGCACAACACCGCCGGGTGGCGGTGTTGTGAATGACGTTAAGTCAGGAATTACTGCAGCAGGCTGGAAACCATGCTGGACATGCTGTTGGACTGCTTCAGCATGGTGATGCCAGTTTGCATCAGCACCTGTTGCTGGGTCATGTTGGACGCTTCCGTCGCGTAGTCGGTATCCATAATGTTACCGATCGCCACTTCAGTGTTGTCCTGCATGCTGGTCAGGTTAGCTGCGGTATCGTTCAGACGGTTGATAGATGCGCCCAGTTTGGACTGGATCTTAGACACGTCATCCATTGCAGTCTGGATAGTTCCAATCATCGCGTTTGCAGAGCCAGAAGTGGTCAGTTCGGAGCCGCCAGAGATACCTGCGCTACCGGTCTTATCTGCCTGGTCACCTTTGAAAGAAGCACTAACCTGATCCAGCGCACCGACCAGATCGTCCAGTTGGCTGGAGATGTTAACGGTCATGGTGTCAGAGGATTCAGCACCAACCTGGAAGGTTACACCGCTCTGGAACAGACCATCTTTACCGGTGTTGCTGGTACCGGAAACACCGAACAGGTTGGTGCCACCGTAAGTGGTGTTCTGCAGCATATCGGACATCTGCTGACCCAGTTCGTCGTATTCGTCCTGCATCGCCTGCAAATCTTCGTCGTTGTAGGTTCCGTTCGCTGCCTGAGTGGACAGGTCTTTCATACGGCCCAGTACGTCAGTCATTTCATCAAACATGCTGTCTGCAGTCTGCAGCATCGCAGTCGCATCGTTGATGTTGCTAAGCGCAACGCCCATACCGCTGGACTGCGCAGTCAGACGGCTGGCAATCTGTTTGCCCGCAGCGTCATCTGCAGAAGAGTTAATACGGTTACCTGTCGCCAGACGTTCCATAGAAGTAGACAGTGATGCGCTGCTTTTGTTGATAGCATTAACAGCAGACATTGATGCGGTATTAGTATTAATCGATAACATGGTACAGCTCCTTGGGAATAATCGTTTTCGTTTCGATACCCTGTAAAAACGACCGCCCGTTTGGAAAACTTAAAGCACTGCAAAAAAAATTTTTACGCTCCTCACCACATCATTAACCTGAGAGATAAACCGCCACTCTATTTTAGCTTTCCGTGCCCCTCACACAAACATCACTACACAAGTAAGATCTCAATCAAGATTTAATTAAAAGATTATTAGAGATATCTAATAATTGGTTGAAGGTTTACACACCAACAAGGTTAACATCATGAAATCAATGAGATTATACTTAATTAAAAACTTCTTAATCACCCACTCTTTAACCTTATTTTACATTTGGTTGCAAATGGCCTGTATTTTTATATTGTGAGTCTCAGACACTTTCGCTACATTTCAAATCCTTTTTTGGACAGCATAAAAAACACACAATACCGATTCGGCTGCTGTTTCACAGCCAGAAGACATTTCAATTTCTCCAGAATTTTAATGCACTGATTTTTAACGGTGTGACACCAGGGATATAAAAATCTTGCGCGGGTATATAAAACCATGAGTATTGTAGTCAACAACTGGCGGATGGATTCTTCACTTAATGCGTTAATCCATTGTGAAACAGGCGAGATACGTCGCCTGGGCGAATACCATTTTATTCTGTTAGAAACATTAGCTAAAAATGCCGATATTGTTTTATCTCGTTCATTTTTAATGACCGCTGTCTGGAAGAATCGCATCGTCGGTGGAAATAGCCTACCGACAGCCGTTCACGCCCTGCGGGTCGCTATCGATGATGATGGTAAACAACAGAAAATTATTAAAACCATACCTAAAAAAGGGTATTTATTTAATAAAAATTACCTGACTGAAACTATTGATAGTAATGAAGTTATTGCTGATGACAGCACTATTGATGAAGTCGAAAGGTCTACCGAGGTTGTTGAGACACTTACGCCTATTGAAACATTACCATCAGCAAACCAAGAAAAAATACCCTTACTAAACAGTCAACTATCATTAAAAAATCAGAGAAAAACAACTAACAGACGTTATCCTTACCGGGCCGTTCTGATAACCTTACCCGTTATTGTTATCGCACTGTTATTGTTTATATTAATCTCTTATTTTAAAGCACCGTCGGCCACTAAAACGCAAGAAGCCCCGCGGTTGGTTAAAAAGATACTGAAAAACACCGACCGTATTACGGCTTATCAACTTTATGATCCAGGTGAGAATAAGAAATCATTATCACTGGTTTCACAACATATTCTTCCTGGTGTAGAGCAGATCAATCAACTATTGGTCATGCATAGCGCCTCGATGACCCTTTATTATCGGGTTTCTCTCAACAAGCTTGCCCTTGATATTGTGCTAAGCAATCAATGCAATGACAACTGGCAGTTAGCGCTGAGCTTTGATAACTGGCTTAATAAAGATAATGAAATGAATGGTATTTTAATTAAAGAAGTGGAGAAAATGTTAAATGAAATACCAAAATGCAAATAATTACTTTTTCCCCCGCCTGTCCGCTTTAACGTTATTTTGTACCTTTATGGCCCAAGCCCGCATTGAAAATACGGTTATTGTTAATTACGATCTTAATTCTGGAAAAAGCGTACATTATGAACTCATTACGAGTCCACTGAATAAAAACACGACCGTTACTCTCGTCCCATTGGAGCAAAGTAACAAAACGCCATCAACGTTTAAGATCGCCGCCTGTATTAACCATTATACTGGCACGTCGAAACAGGGGGAGTTTCATTTTAGTACGACCAAAACCGATCAAAACGATTCTCGGCTGGCAAATTTCGGGTCGTTTGTGACAGAACACAACCTGCATACGTGGTGGATTCATTTAGACGCGCAGCAAAATTTGCTTTTTACACAGGATGTAGGAGGTCTGTTAATCACAGACCCCTCTACTTTTACTTTCTCAACAAAAGCATGCCATCAGGATTAGCTTAATAAACTACGGACCGTCTGACTGGAAAGCCGGGCTTGTCCGTTTACCGCCTGTGCTAATACCTGATAATTGTGATTAGCATGATCCAATACCCCTCCCAATGATTCAGAGGCTTTAACCGCGCTTTCTGCCTGCGGAAAACGCGCCATACCGTCAATCAGCTGTCGGGCCTTCTCCTGCTGCGCGGCCATTTGCGCACGCTGATCGCCAATAACATCCAGCGTCTGCTGTAAGCCATCCTGAGAACGGGAACCGCCCTGCCCGATATGTTTCAGAAGGTCTTCTGAACGGGACGGATCGGCAAACGTTTTGAGTAGGGTAAACGCCGATGAATTCGCATCAACATCGCGTACGCTCAGGGTTTGTTGGATCTGTGGCCACTGCTTTTCCGCAGTGGAAAAGCTCAGCGCCCCCTGCTGATCGTGCACCTGTACCCCGACACGACGCAGCGCGTTGCTCATCATCATTTTGTACTGGCCGGGATCCAGATCTTCACCGACCACCACCGCAGAATGCTGCGTTTGCCGCCCGTCAGAGACGCTGAACATACGTGAACTTATGGCGTTTTTTTGCAGCATTTGCGCCAGTTCAGGTGAGTGAAAAGTCACTCGCGCCTCGCCCTGTAAAACCGGACGCAGCTGCCTGTCGACCGCGCCACCGGACAACGTGGGCCTTTTTTCCAGCCACTGTGACAGCTCGGTCCCTTTTTGCTGCTGCGCCTGTGGGCCGCGGCGCGATGCGTGGCGATAGTCAAGCAAATGCTGTTCCAGTTGACCCAGGTAGTGGTCAGCCTGCTGCAGCGTGGTGAGCTGATCGTTAAGCTGCACGCTGTAGCGCTGAGGCCGGGTGGTAATGAGTGGTGAGGCCGGATAATCACTCGCCGTTGCGGGTAACTTTTGACGGACAGGGGCATTCTGCGCAACGGTATGCTGCTGCACAGAAGGATTAAGCGCTCCGCTACCGGAGAGTGATGTTGTATTTAAACCGACCTGCATACTATTCCTGAGCTACTGCTAACTGTTAAATCACACTGAAAAGGTTCAACTCACTCACTTTGGAGTAAGTTTTTAAGGTGGCTTCCATCGCCATTTCCAGACCGGTAAAGGTAATGGAGGCCGGGCCATAATCCAGATCGCTAAGTTGACTGATCAACTGATCGTTGGAGGTGGTGATATCCGTCTGAGCGCCGCTCAGCATGGTCATCGTATTCTGCGTTTCACCAATGGTGGCGATAGAGGCGTTGAGCGCGTCAGAAGCCACATCCACCGTATCGATGGCATTCTGAATATCGCTTTGTACCTGCGGATCGGCAGGGTCCACCGACGGATCCTGCAACTCTTTCGACAGCGATGTCAGGGTGTTCAGCACGTCGAGGCTGTCGCCGAAGAAATCGCTGACCGCAACATTGGTATCAACCTCAACGCCATTAGACACCGTGGTCTGGCGATGATCGTCGTTACCCTGATAGGTATAGCTGTCGATCACCCCGTCGCCGTCCTCATCCACCGCGACAATTGGCGGTTGATCGTTCACCGTCCCGCCAAACACATAGTGACCGTCTTCATCCTGATAATTCAGCGCTGAGACCATCGCTTCGGTCATCGACTGAATATCCTGCCCTAGGCTGGACAACGACTCAGCGGTATTGGTGCCGTTGGCGGCCTCCAGCAGATCGTCGCGAATCGCTAACAGATCGTTATTGACGCCATCCAGAATAGACTCCTGCTGGCTCATCCCCGCTGAGGCGGAATCAATATTAGTTTGATATTGGTCGAGAGCCGATTGCTGGCGGTTAAGCTGGGTGATTCTGGTCGCCGCAATCGGATCGTCAGACGGCAGCAGAATACTTTTCCCCGTCGCCATCTGCGTGACGACGTGAGAAAGATCGCTGGAAAGGTCGTTAAAACTCTGCGTCATGGACACATAAGACTGTTGTGTAGTGACTCGCATATTGATTCCTCTTCCGGTTAGCTACACATTTCCAGCACAGAGTCGAAAATGTCTGCGCCCGTTGAGATAACTTTGAGGTTGGCCTCGTAAATTTGCTGATAGGTAATGAGGTTCACCGCTTCTTCATCCATGCTGACGCCGCTGACGCTGCTCTGCTGGTTCTGTGCTTCGGAGTACACGTTTGCCGCCGCTTCCGCTTCCGTCTGGTTTTGCTGGCTGTAAATACCGATGTTACTGATGATCGATGAACAGGCTTCGCCCACGGTTACGCTGCCCAGCCCTTCTATCTCCAGCGGTTCGGTCGAGATATTGATCAGCGCCTGCAGGTTATCGCTGTTGCCGCTTTCGTCCGGCGAACTGGAAAATGCCAGCTCATCGGCGGTGATATCAGGGTTCACCTCCAGCGGGCCATCCGATGAGTTTTCGTCATAGATAAACAACGGTTCGCCGGGGTTTCCGTTCAGATCGTAGCCCTGGGCCAGTTGGGTGTTCACCGCATCGGCAAACTGTTCAGCCATGCTGTTAATCGTGCCGGTCAACGGCGTCAGAATTTCATTCTGATAATCAAACAGCGCACCCAGCGAGCCGCCGGTATCGGTGTTCATGGATGACGTGGTTCCGGCAAACGTCAGCGACATACTCTGCGTGCCGTCGGCGTTGGTGTCGAGTTCGATGGTAGAACTCTCCTGCCCGCTAACCAACGGCTGTCCGTTTTGCAGCGTGACGTTATAGTTGCCCTCATCATCAATATTGACCTGAACGTCCATGATGCCGCTCAGTTGTTCCACCATCTGGTCACGGGCGTCGTACAGCGCAGAGGCGTTATCGCCATTGGCTTCAGCTTCAGCAATTTGCTGGTTATAGCTGGCAATACCGCTGGTCAGGGTGTTCACCTGCGCTACCATCGCCTGTTCCTGACTGACAATCTCACTGCTTTGCGAATCGATATAATCGAGGGTGTTATCCACGCGCAGCGCCAGCGCGCCGGACTCGCTGATCACCTGCTCGCGCAGAGCAGAATCATCCGGGCTGGTGGTGGCTTCGTTGAGGGCGGCAAAAAAGTTGTCAAAGCCGCCGCTCAGGCTGCTGTTATCGTCGCTGAGCACGGTTTCCAGCTGAGTTAAATACTCTTGCTGGGTGTTGTAATAGCCGTAATCGCTGGCGGCATACCAGACCTGGTTCACCTGATACTGGTTCGATACCCGGCGAATGCTGTCCACCTGCACACCGTTACCCGCGCTGTTCGCCGAACCTGAACTGGCGCCAATGGTGCTGGTGATGGCCACCTGCCGGGTGTAACCATCGGTCATGGCGTTGGCCGTGTTTTGCGCGGTGACGTTAAGCTCCACCTGCGCAGTCGATGCGCCGCTGTAGCCAATGTTAATCATGTCCATCAAAGAGTCCTCGCCGGTCAGTTCCCCGGTCTGTCGTTAACAACCTTGCCGATTAAAAGCGGCGAAAAAACCGCAGTTCTTAAGCCGCCGCGCGACCTTTATCCTTTGTGATGCGGGGAGAGCTGTTTGACGATCATCGCCGCAATCCCAATGCCGTGCTGCTGGGCCAGGCTGTTGCATAGCTGATCGTCATAAAACCCCTGCATCATGCGCACCGAGTCGCTGTTAAACGGGTTATCTTTGGAATCGAAGATCTCATTGGTTTTACGCATTTCTTTCAGCATGTTGCGTAAGAAAATGGCTTCAAACTGCTGAGCGGCTTTCTGCAAATCGTTATCTTTAATTTTCGGACCCATTAACGCATCGCTGCCGTCAATGCCCCCGCTATGATTCACTTTGATATCGGCCATTAAATTACCTCCAGATCGGCATCCAGCGCCCCGGCTTCATGCAGGGCCTGTAAAATAGACATAATGTCGTCCGGCGTGGCTCCCAGGCTATTGAGCGCATTAACCAACGTTTTCAGGCTGCTGGATTCAGGCAGCGTAATCATCCCCGGTCGGGCATGATTCACCGAAATATTGCTCTGCGGCGTCACCGCCGTACGGCCTCCGGCAAAAGCATTCGGCTGGCTGACGTTACTACTTTCACTGATGGAAACCGTCAGGCTGCCATGCGAAACCGCCGCCGCGTGTAGGGCAATGCCATCCCCCATCACCACCGTGCCGGTACGCGAGTTAAACACCACGCGGGCGCGTACTTTTTCGGCCTGAACCTGAACGTCATCTAACTGCGACATAAAGGCGACGCGCGCCCCTGGGCTGGTTGGCGCACGGACGCTGACGTTGGTTGAGCTTTGTGCCGTGGCAATACCGCCAAACGAGGCGTTAATTGCCGCCGCAATGTTATTGGCATCTTTAAAGGAGGGACGTTTCAGATTAAGCGTAATGGTATCGCCCATCTGGAAGTCGCTGGGAATTTCGCGTTCGACCGACGCGCCGTTCGGTATCAGCCCGGCGGTTGGCGTATTCACGGTCACACTTGAGCCACTTGCCCCGGTCGCGTTCATCCCGCCGACCACCACGCTCCCTTGTGCGAGGGCATAAACTTCTCCATCTGCGCCGTGCAGTTGGGTGAGCAATAACGTGCCGCCACGCAGGCTTTTGGCATCGCCAATTGAGGAGACTGTGACATCAATGGTCTGCCCGCGCGAATACATGGGCGGTAGCGTCGCGCTGACCGCCACCGCCGCGACGTTTTTCACCTTCGGATCGATTTTGCTCGGCAGCTGTACGCCAAACTGGCGCAGCATGTTGGTAATGGTTTGGTTGGTGAATTTGACCTGGTTTTTATCCCCGGTTCCGTCCAGCCCCACCACCAGGCTGTAGCCGACGAGTTGGTTTTCCCTGACGCCCTGGACGTTGACCAGCGACTCCAGAGATTGCGCCTGCATGGTGCCCGGCAGCGCCAGGCTCAGGGCGATAACGATGCCGTTTAACGCCTTCATCCAGCGCCCGCTTAAGTGTTGCATATCAAAATCCTGCATTAGATCGGGAAGAGAGGATGGTTAAACAGACGCGTCAGCCAGCCCGCCGCATTGGCATCGCTCAATGCGCCACGACCCGCATAGGAAATACGTGCATCGGCAATACGCTGCGATGAGACGGAGTTGTCGTTCTGAATGTCATCGGCGCGCACCAGACCGCTCAGGCGTATGTACTCATCTCCCTGATTGAGGGTGAGCCATTTTTCACCGCGAATCTCCAGAATGCCGTTCGACTGTACCGAATGCACCGACACCGTAATTTCACCGCGCAAACTGTTTTGCTGCTGCGAGGTCGCCGTGCCGTTGAAATCGCGATTGGCGTCCACGGAAGCGGAAAGGTTATCTTTGGTATGCCCAAATAGCGTTGGTGCGCCGATATCAACGGTATTGTTCTTACCGAAATTGGTTTTCGCCTGTTTGCTCGACTGGGTAGATTCTTCCAACATCACGGTCAGGATGTCGCCCACCCGATAGGCACGGCGGTCCGCCGTCAGCGACCAGTTATACCCTGTTTCAAACACGCCACCCGCACGGCCATCCGCCGTTGGCGGCGCCTCGGTTTTGGGAGGAGCAAAGAATTCGTCATTTTTTTTGACCAGGAGGGCCTGCGATTCGCACCCGCTTAACAGGGGAAACAGGACCACCAGCCAGAGATAATTTTTCACGTTCTGCCTATATTCTGCCGGATGGCGCTACGCTTATCCGGCCTACAAATGGGTGTTGCTTATTGGCCGGATAAGCGTAGCGCCATCCGGCATGTCACATTCTTGCGTTACAGCGTCTGACTAATAAACTGCAGCATATCGTCTGCCGCTGAGACCATTTTGGCGTTCATCTCATAGGCACGCTGTACGGTGATCATCGCCACCATTTCATTGACGATGTCGACGTTCGAGCCTTCCAGTGCGCTGTCCTGCAACGTTCCCAGGCCATCTTCCCCCGGAATACCTTCCGTCGGTTGACCGCTGGCTGCCGTTTCGAGATACAGGTTGTCGCCTTCGGCTGAAAGCCCCGCCGGGTTAGCGAAGTTCACCAGAGTCAGTTGTCCGAGTTCGGTCGGGTCGCTGTCGCCGGGAAGGATCGCCGTCACGGTACCGTCTTCGCCAAATGCCACGTTAGTCGCACCGGCGGGTACGTCGATTTCCGGTTGCAGAGGTAAGCCTTCGGAGTTGGTTAACACGCCATCAGCGTTAATCTGCATGTTGCCGTCACGGGTATAAGCAATGTCCCCGTTGGCCTTTTGCACCTGCCAAAACCCCTGCCCCATAATGGCGACATTCATCGCGTTGTCGGTGGTTTCCACATTCCCTTCGGTGAAGGTTTTTTGCGTTCCAACGATGCGCACACCGCTACCGAACTGCATTCCGGTCGGCATGATGTTGTTTTGATCGAGCATCGCGCCCGGCGCTTCCTGAGTCTGATAAAACAGATCCTGGAACATCACGCGGTCACGCTTGAAGCCCGTGGTGTTAACGTTGGCGATGTTGTTGGCAATCGCACTCATCTCAGCATCCTGCGCCGACAGGCCGGTTTTACTGATCCATAACGCTGCGTTCATAAAACTTTATTCCTGATTAAAGGCCACGACTCAGGAGCCGCGTAGCAGCCTGTTGCCGGAGTCGCTGAGATCTTCAGCCGTTTTCATCATTTTGATTTGCGCTTCGAACTGGCGGTTCATCGCAATGGACGACATCATTTCGCTCACCGCAGACACGTTACTGCCTTCCAGAAAGCCGCCGCTCACTTTGATGTTTTCATCGCGCTGCACCGGTACGCCATCCACTGTCACCAGCATCCCCTCGCTATTTTTCGCCAGATTAGCAACCGGAATATCCACCAGCTTCAGACGATCGATATCCATGGTGGCGGTAACATCGCCGTCGTCGGGCGTAACCGACAGCGTGCCGTCGCTGCCGAAAGAGGCAATCGCGTTCGGCGGCAAAATAATCGGGCCGTTATCCCCGAGCACCACGTTACCGTCGATGGTCAGTTGCCCCTGATCGTCCTGCTGAATATTGCCGTTGCGGGTGTAGACCTCGTTTCCGGCTTTATCCTGCACGGCGATATAGCCGGTTCCCTGAATGGCGACGTCCAGCGGGCGTTCGGTTTTTTCCGCCACGCCGGTGCTGTCATTGACGCCGCTGGGACTTTCCTTCGCCATAAAACGCGTGTCGAAGCCACCACCCTTCACTTTTTCATTGCTCGCCATCGCCATATCCGCACGAAAACCATTGGTATTGACGTTGGCAAGGTTATTGGCGCTAATCTGCTGCTCCAGTAGCGTCTGGGTGGCGCCGCTCAACGCGGTATAAATCAACCGATCCATTTCTTAGCCTTACATCGCCTGGAAGAGAGCCTGATCCAGCTGCGTACTGGTGGAAATCACCTTGGTGTTCGCCTGGTAGTTACGCTGGGCGGTCATGAGATTGACCAGCTCGTTGGTAATATCCACGTTGGAGCTTTCGAGCATGCCGGAGGAGAGCGTGCCGCAGGAGCCGGAGCCTGGCGTGCCAATCAGCGGCGTACCGGATTCGCCCGTCTGCACCCAGGCAGTCCCGCTTACCGCTTCCAGCCCGTTCTCATCCGGGAAAGTGGCCAGCACCACCTGCCCCTGCAGCATGCGTTCGCCGTTGCTGTAGGTGGCGTAAACTTTTCCGTCGTCATCAACCTGCACGCCGTTCTGCGTCGCGGAGGCATAACCAGTGGCGGAGTTGGTGGTGACCGAGAAATCAGAGCCGTACTGAGTACAGTCGGAGTAGTCAATGGTCATCGAAATCGGTGCGGCTTCATCGGTGGTGAAGGTAATGGTTTGCGGCGTGGTGGGATCCGTCAGCTTACCGGTATTCGGATCGAAGGTCAGCGTGGTCGGCGGTACGCCACTTTGCGCTTCACCATCAAAGGTGTACTGCACTTCCCAGGTGTTATCCCCGGTTTTAGTAAAGTACTGGCTAACCGAGTGCTCATTACCCAGCGAGTCATACACGGTGGTGGTGTAGCTGTCGGTGTAGGTATCGCTGTTATTCGCGTCAAACGGTACGCTGGCGCGATCGATCGCTTCATCGCTGGCGTCAAAGTTTGCCGTGAAGGTCATGCTGTCCGTGGCCTGCGCCGGGATGTTGCCGGTTTTAATCTGGATATCCGTAACGGTACCGGTTTGCAGCGTGCCGCTGTCATCAACCGGATAACCCTGCAGGTAATCGCCGGAGGCATTGACGATATAGCCGTTTTTGTCCGTCACGAAGGAACCGGCGCGGGTATAGGAGATGTTCCCGGCGCTGTCGCACATAACAAAAAAACCATCATCATTGATAGCCAAATCCAGCGCATTACCGGTTGAAACCATTGAGCCGCCGGTGGAGATGCTTTGTGCCGAACCCGCCACGCTCACGCCCATCGCCTGCGTTCCGGCGTACATGGCGGAGAACTGAGTGGTCATCGATTTATATCCGACCGTACCGGAGTTCGCGATGTTGTTACTGATGCCATCAAGCTGTTCGTTGACGGCGTTCAGGCCCGTCGCTGCAATTTCATAACTCATTGTTTCTTCCTGTAATGTAAACTAAATCAGAGCACCGTATTGCTGTCGGCGTTGTCGCTGCCGTCATCAGTATCAGGCGGCGTGGTGTCATCAGTGCTGTCCGGTACGCCAAACTGGGTGATCATGGTGAATGGCACTTCGCCAACGCCGTCAACGTTGAGTACCGGCGTGCTGCCATCGAGCGGAATACGCACATCTTCCACCTTACCCGTCACCTCAATCGGCACTTCCTCTTCTCCGGTATTGGTCACCACAGATACGCTGTAATCACCCGGCGGGATGCCGTAATCGGCAGGATTAATATCGAAATCCACCTGGCCTGGTCCAACGGAGGTTTCACCTTCCGGAATCAGCGACACGGTGTAGTCGTCACCCGCTTCATCGGTAAAGTGCAGATCCACATCGGTACAACTGCCATCCAGCGTGACGCGCCCCTGGATCTCCTGGCTGTTGTCTTCGATATCCAGCGAGGTGGTTTGCACCATGATGTCGTCGCCGACCATATTCCCCAGTGCCATCACCTGAATGTTGCTCATAAGCACGGCGTTGGTGTTGGCCTGGACGCTCATCTCTTCCATCATGGCAACCTGCGCCATGGAAGAAAGCTGGTCGATATAGGCCGTAGGATCGGTGGGATCGGTCGGGTCCTGGTTTTCAATTTCAGCCACAAACAGCGTCAGAAACGTGTCGACCGCCGAGGTTTCGGTGGACGTTGTGGTCGTTGGGGTGCTGCTGGTATCCGTGGTTGACGACGTGGTTGAAGAACTGCTGTCTCCCACATTAGTGCTTTGCGTCGTGGCACCGACGTTATTTTCAGCAACAGTCGCCGTCTTCTCCTGAGAAGAAGCCAGCGCCTGAGATTGGGCATACAGAGCCAGGGTATTCATTACACTTCTCCCAGTTTGAGTAAGCTTTGCTGCATACTTTTGACGTTATTCAGCACATCAACGTCGGTTTCAAAATCACGTGAGGCAGACATCATGTCGGCCATTTGCTCGACTACGTTGACGTCTGGATACCAGACGAAACCGTTCTGGTCCGCCATCGGGTGGTGCGGCTCATAACGCTTCACCGCCCCTCCGCTTTGCATGACGTCCTGTACCTGTACGCTGGCGCCATCAATGGCATGGCGGTTGTGCCCACCTATCAGGCTATTGTTGTAAACCGCGGCAAAAACCGGGCTACGCGCCTTGTAGGCCTGCGCCTCACTGCTGGCGGGAGATTCCGCATTCGCCATGTTGCTGGCGACGGTATTCAGACGGATGGTTTGCGCCGTCATCGCCGAGCCGGAAATCTGGTAAATATCAGTAAACGACATGGTTATTTCCCTTCGATGGCCTCTTTGATACCGCTAAGCTGCAGGTTCAAAAAGGTCAGACTGCTTTGATAATCCATACTATTTTGTGAAAACCGGGCCTGCTCGGTGTTCAGCTCTACGGTATTGCCATCCTCTGAGGGCTGCATCGGCACACGGTATTTCACGTCGACCTCGGGCTGCACATTTGTGCGACTTGCCCGTTGCATCTCAGCGGCAAAATCAATATCTTTAGCTTTGAAATTTGGTGTATCGACGTTTGCCAGATTCGCGGTCAGTAGCTCGGTCCTCTCAAGACGTAACTTCACTGCCTGCGGATGTACACCCAATGCCTGCTGAAAACTGATTCCCATTTCTTGCATCACTCCTGCGTAGATATCGCTGTTATTAGCAATATATATGCCAACTTTTAAGTGATTGATGAGAAATGACTTTATGAAACTCCCCTTCTATGTAAGGAAGCCTTCTTTCCCCTTTACCGCGGAAATATTGCTAGCTTTATGCTGCGTCTTACCCGTACATGCCGCTGTCCATCCCATTCAGCACAGCGCCCGGGAACAGATCAACGCGCTGGTCCTGACAGCGGCAGGTCATGAAATTGACGCGCTGGCGAACAAACGGCAGTGGCAGGACTATCGCTACACGTTCAATATCTATATTCCCTCCGCCGTCAGCACCAGCGCACTATGCGCAATAGCCCCCCAAGTCACCTCCAGCACCTCCCCGGAGATGGCTCTGACGCGAATGAACTTTGTGGTGAGCTGCCCTGGCAGCGCGGGCTGGCAATATAACGTTGCAGTGCGCCCCGACGTGTCGGTGCCGGTAGTGATGCCAAAGTCGTTGATTGCCCGAGATACGGTGATTACGGCCGACGACCTGCAGCTTAAAAAATTCAATATCAGCAACCAGCGGGAAGGGTTGATGACAAATATGGATGAGGCGATTGGCCTTACCAGCAAACGAGCCCTGCAGCCGGGTAAACCGATTACCCGTAGCGAGCTGGTTCAGCCCATATTGGTTAAACGCGACCAGCCGGTGATGATCGTCTCCCATACGGCCGGGATTACCGCCTCGATGCCGGGCGTGGCGTTGAAGAACGGTCGTAAAGGCGATGTGATAAAAATTCGCAACAGCAGCAGCCAGCGAATCATTAGCGGTATGGTGGACGATACCGGCGTGGTCACTACGCTCACTGCTGAGCAGTGAAGGGATTTTTTGTGATGGGATTAAAGTTTTCCTCTATTGCCGTCGCTTTTAGCCAATAACGGATAACCAACCCAACGAAATATGTACGAGGTTGCTATGAAAATTACCCCGACTCTGCCAGGCAATCGCCCTGCATCAACAGCCGATCAGGCGCGTTCAGACAAGAGCAGCGTGCAGACGAGTACGTCCAACACTACGACGCTTTCCGCCGACGATATTACTCAGGCGGGATTACAAACGGCGCAGCAAACGCTGAACAGCGATCCGCAAAGCGACGTTGATTACGACAAAGTGGCGCAAATGCAGGCCATGCTGGCCGCAGGCGATATGCAGGTTGATACCCAGCAGTTGGCTGGCGACATGCTCAGCTTTTTCCAGAAATAAGAGGCCAAAATTGTGAGTAGCAGGCTACAGAAGGTGAAAACTCTGCTTCAGGGCATCCGGGAAGACGGGACGCGATATGACGCGCTCAGACACCAGTTGGAACAACAACGTCTGTGCATGATCCGTCGCGCCAGTGAAGAGCTGCTGGCGGTCAATGACACAATCCAACAGCATTATGAGCAGTTGCAAAACAGCAGCCAGCAGCGCCGATCAATCTTGCAATTACTGGGCGTAAGCGTCGATCGTGCAGGGATGGAACAGGTATTTAGCTGGTTACCCGGCGTACAGAAAAGTGCCGCAGAGGGCTGGTGGCAGAGCCTTGAGCAAAAAGCCAAACGCTGCAAAGCGTACAACGAAAAAAACGGCGATCTGCTGATCCGCCAGTATGAATTTATTCAGGCTTTTTTAGGCACCGAGCCGGATTTTATTTACCAGCGCTAAAACTTCCTTCCCTGACGCGGAAACCCGCTTTCCGTGCTCAACCTAACCAATTGATATAAATAGAATAAAAATTCAGGCATGGATATTGCATTGATATAACCAGTCTGAATATTGGGATTGCTGAGAACACGTTATGAGTATGATTGATTGCTATGAACCCGACTTTGTCCGGGTGTTTTTATCCCACCATCCGGATTCCGTTTTACTGGCCAACATACGCTGGAAAACGGAAGTACGTCAGAGTCTGGTATTAACCAATCCGGCCTGCTGCCAGGCGGCATTAGGCGATCCCAACGCCTTTGTACTGCATACCTCGCAATGTGCAGCCGATGCAGACAGCCCGGCGTTATCCCAACGCGATCAGGTACTTAACCAATCTGCTCTGCATACCATCACGCTCCCCGGTTTGTCACCGGAGCTGCGCCTGTATGCGCTGGGCATCATGCTCTCTTTTTCCGAGAAATGCCCAGGCGACAGCGACCCTACGCTTGAGAAGCTGGCCTCGCTGCCGCAGGTTCTGGCTGACCATGCACAAAGCGGAAAACTGCAGGAGCAGTTCGCTCAGTTGCCCAGCCTGCCCCAGTTGCAGCGGGAACTGATCACCCAAATGGGCAACTGTGAGTTCAATTGGGATCTGTTGCCGGATAGCACGCGCAAGCTGAGCTTACCTCTGCAGGTCAGCCTGCTGATGCTCCAGGATGCAAACAGTGAAGCTATGCTCCAGCAGCAGTTGCAGGAGCAATGGTTACATACCTATGAGCGCTACTTTGCCCAGGACGCATGGATATTCAGTAACTATCTGATTTATCGCCTGTATCACGACACATTCCCACAGCACGAGAGTGAAAGCGTGCTGCAGCGTTTCTTCTGGCTGGTGGCTGACGTCTTTATGCTGCGCACACTGTTTAGCCTGTGGACGATGGATGATTCTACGCTGAGCCATGACGAAATTTATGCACTTTTCGCGGTAGTTGAAGACTGGCGAAACCGCAGCGATGCCGCCGCAGTACGTCAACAAATTCAGAATTTACTGCCGGGAGATCATCTACTCTCGGCGTTCTCCCTGCTTACACGTTAGCGCCTGTTGGCCGGGTGAATACCCGGCCCTTTTTCGAATCGCGAATACACATCACCATGTCTGAATCCTCCAAAGCACGTTCCGCCCTGACCGGCATCGTTAAAACGCTCGACACTGGCCGCGAAAAACCGTTTGTCAGCGTCGTTACACCAACGTGGAACCGCGCCGCTTTCTTACCCTATTTGCTGTATATGTTCCGTTATCAGGACTACCCTGCCGACCGCCGGGAGCTGGTGATCCTGGATGATTCTCCGCAAAGCAATCAGTCGATCATTGACAGACTGACGCAGAATCATCCGGAGAAATTTAATATTCGTTATATCTACCATGCGGAAAAACTGACGCTGGGCAAAAAGCGCAATATGCTCAATGCGCTGGCGTTAGGCGAATATATTCTCTGCATGGACGACGATGATTATTATCCGGCGGATAAGATCTCTTACGCCATCGATATGATGCAACGCCATCGGGCGTTGATTTCCGGTTCCGATCAGATCCCTATCTGGTACAGCCATATCAACCGCCTGTTCAAAAGCCGCAGCTTTGGCCCGCAGAACATTCTCAACGGTACCTTTTGCTACCACCGCAATTATTTAAAAAAGCACCGTTACGATGATGACTGCAACTTAGGCGAAGAAGAAGGATTCACCAACCAATTCACCGCCAACCCGCTGCAATTGCCGGGCGAACGCACCATTATTTGTATCTCGCACAGCCAAAATACGTTCGATAAAGACTTTGTGCTGGGAAGCAGCGAGCCGCTCAACACCTCGCTGGCCCAGGCGATTACCGACCCGATGCTAAAAAACTGGTATCAGAGTCTGCATAACGCCACCCATCATCAGCCGATCCAGTGGGATTACATCGATCAGGTGGTGATCGTGAATCTGGAATCTCGTCCGGATCGTTTAGCGTACATCCAGCAAGATCTGGCGTTTCTCAATTTCCCTGCGCAAAAGGTTACCCGCCTTGCGGCGTCAGTTGCCACTAACGGCCAGACGGGTCGCCGCCAGTCTCATATGCAGGCGCTGCAGCTGGCACAGCGTAACGGCTGGAAAAACTACCTGCTACTTGAAGACGATAGCGTGATCCTGAAGCAGGAAAAGCATATTCGGGTACTCAATTCGCTTCTGCACGCGCTGCCAGGCTTTCCGTGGGAAGTGGTTATCCTCGGCGGGGAAATTAAACAAGGCCGTGAACTCAAAAGCCTCAATGGCATGATCCATGCGCGTGACTGCAATAAGGTTTGCGCCTATCTGGTCAACAGCAGCTATTACCCGGCGCTGGCTCAGCAAATGGAACATGACCTCTCCGATACGCTCGAAGGGCAATGGCAACCGCTGCTGCGTGAAGGGAAATGGCTCTCTTGTTATCCGAGCATCTGCTATCAGCGAGCGGGATACAGCGATATCGAGAAAAAAGAAACCGATAACATCGGCTACTACTTCAACAAAATCAATATGAAACCTGAGACAGTCAATACGTTGGTAAGCCACTCGCCTGCTACGACATCCACGCAGATAGATGCCATTGGCTTCTATATGGAAACCTCACTGCATTACGCGGTCTACCGCCCCATCATTAGCGAACTGCAAGCGATGGGCCAAACCTGCTCGCTGCTGGTCAGTGACAAAATACCCAAATCGTTTCTCGATGAGATGACCGCGACGATTAAAACCATTAACGATCCTGCGCTCGGTGGAACGCGTCTTTCTGCGATCATTGAGAAGCGTCAGCGCTTCCGGTGCCTGGTCAGCCCTTACTACACACCGTTGCTGAATGGGCTGGCGGATACCCATGTTCGTACCCTGTATGGCCTGGCGAAAGAAGAGTGGAACCATGCCTGGTGGAACGCCTTTTATCATCGCATCCTGTGCTACAGCCACTATAGCCAGCGTGCGCTTGACATCGGTGGTAGCGCTAAAGTGGTGGGTAATCCCCGTTTCGATGAATGGCATAACCGCACTTACGATACCGCGCTGCCCAACAGCCTGAAGCTGAATGCGAAAAAGCAGACCATCCTGTATGCACCAACCTACGGCGCGCTAAGCTCGCTCCCCCATTGGGCGGAGCAGCTCAGCCGGTTAAGCCATGAATATAATGTCGTTACCAAACTGCATCATGGCACCCAGCACAGGCCGGAAGAAGCCGCCTCTCTGGCACTGGCGCAACGCTACTTAAAAAACAAACTGGACGATCCGCAGCATCTGCTGGCGCTTATTGCGCAGGCGGATTATGTGCTGACGGACAGCAGCGGCTTTATTTTTGACGCCCTTCATATGAATAAACGCGTCATTTTACTGAGCTGGCCGGAGATGAGTTCTCTGCTGGATGGCCAACAAAGTTTCTCGACCCCCGACAGCGCAGATCAGCGCATCCGTAACATCCTTCCGGTGGCACAGGATATACAGACGTTGCGCCATGCACTCTCTTGCGAGTTTGACTGGGCTGCGCTGGAAGCACCATTGGCTGAGATTCGCCACCACTATTGCGATGCGTTTATGGATGGTCAGGCGGGGAAACGGGCGGCGCAGGAAATCGTAAAGCTCATCGATGCTTCGCCCCGGCAGCAAAGCAATACGCTGCTGCTCAGTTTGCAACAGAAGCTATTTAGTTGATAACACAATAATTTTCGCCAGAGATTACGCTATGCCAACGCCTTTAGTGAGTATTATCGTTACCAGTTATAACCACGACGCTTTCCTTGAAGAGGCGCTGGATAGCGTCTTTAACCAGACGTGGAAAAACACCGAAGTCATTATCGTCGATGATGCCTCTACCGATCGGTCCGTCGAGATCATAAAAAAATACCAGCAGAAATATAACTGCAAAACGATACTGCGGGAGACCAACTATTATTCGCAGAAGGATAAAACTGGCGATAAACCGATCATCGAAGCCATGAACATGGCCACGGGAAAATATATTGCCGTGGTCGACTCAGACGATCTTATTGTTCCCACTAAAATCTCTCACCAGGTTAATGTGTTAGAGAAAAACCCGCACTGTGTAATGTGCTATAGCGCCATTCAGGTCATCATGCCTGACGGCTCGCGTTTTCCTTACAGCGACATTTTTCTTGATGGCGACGTTTTTCATCATCTGTTGGTTTCCGGAAATCTAAGTCTTTATATCGGATCGTTAATCCGCCGTGAGGCGTACCTGAAGATAGAGCGTTCCGATCCACAACTGGTCCAGGAAGACTGGGACATGTTTCTGAAACTTTCTCGCCAGGGTCATTTTATTTCAACGCAGCGTTTAGTGGCCTACTACCGTCGACATGACAATAACACCTGGTACAGAAAAGATAACAGCAAATTAATGTACCGAAACAGGATGATGATCCTGAATCAATGGAAACATGAAGACGCCTGGGTAGAAGCGATGAACAGTCGCTGGAAACAATATGCTCACCCCGATCATACGCTGGTCAAGGAAGATATTGATGAACTGTTGATTGAGCGACCAACGGACCCTTTGTTGCATTTCCAGGGTTTTATCGTTGCCGTTCACAATAAAGATGTTATCAAAGCGCAATATCATATTGTGCAAGCCATCATTTATTGTGACGTTCGTCTGGAGATTTTACCGCAATTATATTTCGCGGCCTTAAAGAGCATTACTGATAATAAAATAAAAAACACGATCCTCTCCAGCCTCAAAAGCAGACTGCCCGACCAATACCAACAAATCAGCGCAAAATTCTCTCAGGATCTTCAGTAATGAAACAAGCAGAACCAAACCTTATCACCGTCACCAAACCCTTCTTGCCTCCGCTTGAGGAGTTTATGCCTTATCTGCAAGAGATCTGGTCAAGTAAGCAATTAACAAATAACGGCGTGATGCATCAACTACTTGAGGAAAAGTTAGCCTCTTATTTGAACGTACCCTATATCTCGCTGTTTTGTAATGCCACCATCGCCTTAATCGCCGCGATGCAAACGCTGCGAATTAAGGGTGAGGTCATTACTACGCCCTATTCTTTTGTTGCCACCACGCACAGTATTCTCTGGAACCAGTTAACGCCGGTATTTGTTGATATTGATCCACACAGCTTTAACATCAACCCACAGCTGATTGAATCTGCAATTACCGCCAAAACGGGATTGATCATGCCGGTACATGTCTACGGGCAAAGCTGCAACACCGCAGAAATTGAAAAAATATCCAATAATTACGGTATTCCTGTTATTTACGATGCGGCGCATGCCTTTGCTGTAGAAGATTGTGGCGGAAGCATTCTACGCCATGGCGATCTTTCCGTACTGAGCTTCCATGCCACCAAAGTGTTCAACACCTTTGAAGGTGGTGCCATCGTTAGCTACGATAAAAAAACCAAACAACGCATCGATTATCTGAAGAACTTTGGTATTGCTGACGAGTTAACCGTTGTCGCGCCTGGCATTAATGGAAAAATGAATGAGGTCCAGTCCGCTTTTGGTCTCTTGCAATTACAGTATGTAGATGAGGCGATCGCGAAACGCCAACAAATCGATAAATGTTATCGTGAGCAGTTGGCCAATACACAAGGCATTTTCATTCCTGCAGGCAACGCTAATCACAAGAGTAACTACAGCTATTTCCCGATCCTCGTGCGTCCTGATTATAAAATGTCGCGGGATGCGTTATACGATCATCTCAAAAGCCATAACATCTTAACGCGGCGGTATTTCTACCCCCTGCTGTCTAATCTCAACATGTACAAAAACATGTCTGGCGCCAATAAAGAGATGCTGCCAGTAGCAAACCAAATCGCCGAACAGGTGCTGTGCCTGCCGATTTATCCAGATATGACATCCGCTGAACTTAGCACCATTATCGAGCTGATTACCGCATGATCAATGTCCTTATCTTCCCCGCGGGAACCGAGATTGGGCGTGAGATTTACCTGTCTCTGCGCAACGAGAAAAACATTAATCTGGTTTTGGCTGGTGCCGACTACGATAGCCATGCCCGCCACTACGCTTGCGAGTACCATGTCGTGCCGGATGTTACGCATCAGGATGGGTTACCCGTCTTGCAGGCATTACTTGTGCAAGAAAGTATTGATTATATTTTTCCGGCTCATGATGACGCCCTTCTTTTTCTTTCTGAAAACCGGGAGGTGCTTTCCGCTACGGTACTCTGCCCATCGCAGGAAACATGCCGCATCACGCGGTTTAAAAGTAAAACCTACCAGGCGCTTAAGGATACGGTCCCTCTTCCTGCCGTATTCAATGATCCCAAAGAGATCGCGCACTGGCCCGTATTTGTCAAACCCGACCGCGGGCAAGGTGCGCAGGGAGCTTTGCGGGTTGATTCTCCAGAGAGGCTGGCATCGCTCCTCGCAGAGAGAAATGACCTGATCATATGTGAATATTTAAACGGTGAAGAATTCACCGTGGACTGTTTTTCCGATCGCGTGCAAGGGTTATTGTTTTGCCAACCACGCGTACGCTCGCGGATACGAGCCGGTATTGCGATGACTTCCGCGTTAGTCAGCCTGCCGGAAGTTGAAACTTACGCACGTGCTATATCACAGCGATTACAGCTATACGGTGCATGGTTTTTTCAGTTGAAGCGTTCTGCCTCGGGTATGCTGACATTACTGGAAGTTGCTCCGCGAATTGCTGGAACAATGGCGCTCAACCGCGCCAATGGCATCAATTTCGCCATGCTGACATTGTACGAAAGTATGCGCGTTAACGTCTCGCTGCGCCCGCTCGCTGAAAACCTGCAAATTACCCGCAGCTTAGCCAATCACTATACGTATGATTTTACCTACCGGCATGTGTACATCGACTACGATGATACGGTAGTGCTAAAAGATAAACTCTGCGTGCCTGTCTTCACCTTTCTCTGCCAGTGTCTGAATCGCGGAATAAAAATTCATCTCATCACGCGTCATGCCGGTGATATTTACGCTGAACTGGCGCAACGGCGGATTAACGCTTTATTTGACACCGTCACCCACTTGGGTAAACACGATAAAAAAAGTGATTATATTCACGAACCCGACGCCATATTTATCGATGACAGTTTTCGCGAGCGGCAGGAAGTTTCCTCTGTCACCGGCATTCCTGTCTTCGACATCAGCATGCTCGAACTATTAATATGTGAATAACATGAAAAAAAACATTATATTTTTGCATCTTGAAAGTCTTAATCACACGATTTTTAATAATCGACAGTGGTTTCCTTTTACTAATAAAATCTATAACCAGTCGCTGCGATTTAATAACTTTATCTCGACGGCAACCTCCTCACTGATGGCGTTAAGCGACCTCTTACACGGGGATGACAATACGTTAGAGCATAATACCCATCTTGAGGAAAACATCTCCATTCATCGACACTGTCCCGCGCTTTTCGATACTTTAAAGCAGCACGGATACACCACAGCAGGTATGGGATACCCAAAAAACTGGGCAAATGTCGATGCAATCTGGAGTGAAACAGATACCTTTAACTGGTATGACACATCGAAAATAATGCTGGCAGAAATGCAGCAGGTCGTGTCGCGGCCGGAACCCTTTGCGCTCTACTTATGGAATCTCAGTAGCCATCTTTGTTATTACGACGACATCAAAAAAGGAGGCGCTAACAGCCTCGAACGCTGGCAGCGCGGTTATCAAAGCATGGATTTTATGGTCGGCCAGACCATTAAAATGCTACTGGAATCCCAAAAACTCGATAATACAATTATCGTCGCCTTTGGCGATCATGGTGATGACTTTTGGGGACATGACTTTTATGGCGGCTATGCCCATGGTATTGAACCGTATACATCATTAGTACATACCCCAGCGTTTATTTTTTGTCCTGGAATGAAATCGGCTGATTTAAATCATATGGTTAGCATGGTTGATATCTATAATACGGTTTTGACATTAGCAAATGTACCTTCAACGAGTTGTGACAATAAGTTTTTTGCATTAACCCCGCAACGTAAAGTCTGCTTTAGCCGAAATCTATTTGCACAACAAAAAAACCAACACCAGGGAAGCCCCTTAAAAAAAGGTTATGCTATCACCAATGAATATTTTCATTTGATGAAAGTAGATAGTAAATTCAAGATGTTTCTATGGAAAACCGATCCGGCAAACCAGTTAGATATTTTAACATTATTAAAAGATAGTAAGTCAGGTACTCCATACCTCGATCTCAAAAAGGTGGACCGACAGCGTATGGGTGGGGCCCATCCTCATATCACGCATTTTTTCTCAGCGGATATGGCGCAGGTATTAGCTGATAACTTTCATCATCTACAGCAACAACTGGATTCATGGATCGATAGTAAAAAAAGCCATAAATGAAGAAAAGTCACTTCCTGCCCTAAAAATACATTGAGATTATTGAGACGATTCATGAAATTACATTCGACACCATCCCCCCAATGCAAAATTTGCGATTCATCACCAGAACTCTATGGAGTGACTGACTTTAATGTATCTTGCTATGGCAACAATGTGCATAGATACAACTATCCTCTGAGCGGCCATGCTATCTATTATTATAAATGCAAAAACTGCGGTTTAATATATACCCACGCTTTTGATACATGGTCTGATGATGATTATTCCCAGCATATATACAATGCAGAGTATACTAAACATGATCCCAATTTTATCTCTAAAAGGTCTACCCATAACTTCAATTTGCTGCACAATGCTTTCAAAAACCTCAAAAGTTTTCGCATGATTGATTTTGGCTGCGGCGACGGTCAACTGGTCAAGTTGCTAAGAGAATATGGTACTGATGCTGTTGGCTGGGATCCATTTAATAATTCAGCACCAATGCCAGAGGAAAGATTCGAGTTTATGACTTCATTTGAAGTCATGGAGCATACGCCAACGCCAGTCAAAACAATGGAGATTATAGACTCTCTTCTGGATCAAGAGAATGGGAAATACTTCTTTTCAACTCTCACAAATGACTTACACCTGGCTGAGCTAATGAACTTTTGGTATATAGCCCCACGAAATGGTCATATTACCATTCATTCAAACAAATCTCTTGATGTCCTCTTCGCTAAATTTGGAATGAAAGTAAAACACATTTCAGAACTATATCACTTGGCTTATAAACACCGTGATTAACGGTCTACTCCTTACTTCATAAAAATTCAGTCAGGAAATACTATCGCTTATAATTTCTTATTTAAATTTCTTCACCACCTCAATAATCGAGGTGGTGGAGATTGATGGCGTTCTGGGAAAATAGACCACTTCACACAGGTATGACAAACTATCAAAGCGCCCTGCCCAGTCATCGCCCATCACCAGCGTATCGGCGTTAAACTGGCGAATATAGTCCGCTTTTTTCTCCAGCGACTCTTCGAGAAACACGCTGTCCACACATTTCAAGCCGGCAACAATCCCCATGCGATCGTTTTGGCTGTAAACCGGCATCCGGCCTTTTTTCTGCATATTTAGCGCATCGGAAGATATACCGACGATCAGTCGTCCACCCAACTGCCCGGCGCGTTGCAGAATACGCAGATGCCCGATATGAAAAACATCAAACGTGCCGAAAGTAATGATCGTTTTCATACCAGCCCCAGCGTCTTCTGTCTAAGCCAGCATTGCGTGGCAATTTCATCTATGGCTTTTTGCTCTTTTACCTGCGCCTCATTGCTCAACTCGTAGCGCTTATCATCGAGCGTCATGGCGACGATTTTCTCTTCGCAGGCCGCCGCGACGAGGTTTTTCTGAATACGCTGCTCTTTGATTTTAGCCAGCGTTTTCTCCTGCTCTTGTCAGGCAATAACCGTGCGCAGCGTGCCCTTGTATCCGGTCACGTTTTTGAGCGATTCAACGGAAGGTGCCTCAACGCCGGTGCCTGTTTTTTGGATCAGATAGCCCAGCGCTTTGATGTTATTGTCAAAACCAGTACAAACCTGCTGCTGTTTAGCCAGCTGTACCGTCATGTCTTTGACCGATTTATCCCGCAGGCGCTGCAGTTGCGCCAGGGTATCGATAATTTGCCGCATGATTATTTACCTTCTGTTTTCTTCGCCAGTGGAAACAGGGCCTGTAAGCGGCTTTGCACCAGCTCCAGAGAGGCCGGTTCACTGACTTCCTGGCGCAGAAAACGCTCGATGGCGGGGAACACTTTGACGGCCTTATCCACGCTGGGATCGGCCCCTGCAACATATCCGCCCAGCGGGATCAGCGGCTTAATTTCCATATAGGCGGCATAGTTTTGTTTCAGTAGTCGGGCCGACTGTTGGTGAGCGTGGGGCATTACCTGGGTCATACATCGACTGATCGATTGCCCAATATCAATGGCTGGATAGTGTCCGGCCTCCGCCAGCTTACGCGTCAGCACGATATGCCCGTCCAGCACCGCACGCGCGCAGTCGACGATCGGATCCTGCTGATCGTCCCCTTCAGCCAGCACCGTGTAAATGGCGGTCATCGACCCTTCGCTTTCACTGTTGCCCGCGCTTTCCACAAGCTTTGGGATCATGCCGAACGCCGACGGCGGGTAGCCTTTCGTCGCCGGAGGTTCCCCCAGGGACAGCGCAATTTCACGCTGCGCCATGGCATAACGGGTTAACGAATCCACCAGCAGTAAAACGTGATGTCCGCGATCGCGAAACCAGGCCGCGATAGAGTGGCACAGCTCGGTGGCTTTCAAACGCATCAACGGCGACTCATCCGCCGGAGCCGCCACAATAATAGATTTTGCCAACCCTTCCGCGCCCAGTGAATTATCGATAAACTCTTTCACCTCGCGGCCACGCTCACCAATTAACCCCACCACCACGATGTCGGCCTTGGTCTGGCGGGTGATCATCCCCAACAGCACGCTTTTTCCCACGCCGCTGCCGGCCATTAATCCCACGCGCTGGCCTTTACCGATAGTGAGCAGACCGTTGATTGCTTTTACGCCAACATCCAGCGGTTGGTTCACCGACCGACGCGTGAGGGGGTTGATAGACGGTGCCTGAGGTGGCAACACGTCATTGCCGGTCAGACGACCTTTGGCATCCAGCGGTTCGCCCAGGCCATTGACCACCCGCCCCAGCCAGCTTTCGCTAATCAGGATCTCCTGAGCTTTTTCTTCGGGGAATACGCGCCCGCCCGCCATCAATCCGACGGGGTGCTTGAAGGGCATCAGGTAGGTGATATCGCGGTTAAACCCCACCGCTTGCGCGTCGATCAACGTATGGTTGGCGCTTTCAACGCGGCACAACTGGCCGGTCGCCAGCGGACAACCCACGCTCTCCAGCAAAATGCCGTTTACGCGTACCAGTCGCCCGGCAACCCGGGCTAAAGGGATTGACTCAATGGAGCGCAGCGCGTCGTCAAAGCAGGATAGATCACTCACCCGTCGGCTCCGGCAGCAGCGACTCTTTCAGCGCCGACATGCATTGGTCGAGACGATGCTCGCAGCCAATATCCAGCTCGGATTTATCGGTAATCACCCGACACTCGCCCGCCTGTAGCTCGGGAGATGGGGTCAACCCCCATTCAGCGACCTTCTCCGGCGCAGCATCTTTGATACGGTTAAATTCTTCATTACTCAGCAGGACCTGTAGCGACTCAGGCATGGCCGGAAAGGCCGAAATCGCCTCTTCAACCAGCGATAGCAACTGCGTCGGTTGCAGTGCCAGCTCGCAACGAATCACCTGACGCGTAACCTTTTCAACCAGTTGCAGCAGGTCTTCCCGCTGTTTACGCTGAATGTGCGCCAGGTAATCGTTCACTTTGCCCGAGATAGCTTCCAGCGGCTGCGCTGCCCGCTCAAACTGTTTACGCCCTTCCTGCTGCCCGGCCAGGCTGCCTTCAGTGTATCCCTGACGACGGCCTTCATCGTGTCCTTTCTGATGGCCTTCCTGAAAGCCCTGCTCCTGGCCTTCGGTCATCCCTTGTTCAAAGCCTTTTTGCAGACCTTCCTGGAAGCCGTCCATCAGTTGGCGCTGATAATCCGCCGGCGTGATCCCCGGCGTGAGCTGTTCAGCCTGCAAATGGCGCTGATGAGGAGGAAAGCGGTGCAGTCGGTAACGACCACGAATGGTTTCAATCGCCATGTGTTACTCCGCCGTCTGTTCAGCAAACAGCTGAAGCTGAATTTCACCCGCTTCCTCAAGCTCGCGGGCAATCCCCATGATCTCACGGCGGATCTGCTCAATACGGCTCACCGGAACCGGACCCAGGCGCGACGTTATCGCCTCCAGCTGTTGTACCTGACGCTTAGGCATCACGGCATAAATCGAGCGACGCAACAGCGCTTCGGTACCTTTCAGCGCGACCGCCCAGTCTTCCATCGGTACTTCGTCGAGCAGGCGACGGCGCACTTCGTCGCTTTGGCGGCTCAAAATGAAGAAGTCGTACATTTCGTCCTGCAACTGTTCGAGGACATCTTCATCGCGTTCACGCAGCTGATCGAGGATCACCTGTTGGTTACCCTGGAAGCGGTTCACGATATCTGCGGCCTGCTTGATCCCTTTCACTTTCGAACCATGTTCGGACAGCACCGACAGCCCACGTTCGATCAACCGATCCAGCTCATCCACCACGTCGCGATTCACATCGTTGAGCTTGGCAACCCGATAGAGGATCTCGTTTTGCACCGACTCACTCATGTAAGACAATACCGTGGCTGAGATCTCCGGCGTCAGGAAGGCAAGGAAGACGGCCTGCAATTGCAAATGCTCTTCTGAGATCAGTATCGCCAGCTGGCGCGGTTCCACCCATTGCAAACGCGCCATCCGTGAGCGGATCTCATCACCGTAAATGCCGTTGATCACGCTGCTGGCGATTTCCGTTCCCAGCGCTTTATTGAGGATCCCTTGCAGCATGGAACGCGAGGCGCCGTTAATGCCGCTCTGCTCGCGAAACTCATCAAAAAAGTTATTGATCACTTTTTTCGCCATGCTGGTTTTTACGCCAGACAGACGCGCCATGTTTTCACTGAGACGAACCACCTCTTCGCGGCTGAGCTTTTGCATCACCGTGGCTGCCGCCTCCTCGCCCAGACACAGCAATAAAATTGCGGCCTGCTCAAGGTAGCTGTTGTTACTGCCGTTATTTATTGTCAATTCGCTCATTGCTGGTAATCCATTGTCTGAGAACTTCAGCTACGCGATCGGTGTCGCTCATCGCCAGTTTTTGCAGGAACTCCAGCTTCACTTCCAGACCGGAGCTCTGCGAAGGCAGGCTGTCGTCACCAGGGAAAGAAGGCAGTTCGATATTTTTGCGTTCATCTTCTGCGGCCGCAAAATGGGGTTTGTCCGCAGGAATTGCGATTGGTACAGCGTCCAGCGCCAGTTCAGGCGAAGAGGTCCTGCGGCGCTCGGCGGTCAAACGTTTCATCACCGGGCGCACGACAAACAGCAGCAGCAGTAAAGCCAGCAGGCCGCAGCCAATTAAGCGAACCCAGGCCAGAATGCTGTCATCCTTCCATAAAGGCAGTTTCGGCTCGACAGGGATCGACTGCGGCACAAAGTTGAGCAGCGACAAAGACAGGTTGTCGCCACGCCTGGCATCAATTCCGGCAGCGTTATTCAACAGCGCCGTCAACTGGGTGGTTTGTTCCGGTTTCCAGTTCTTTAATGCAGGCGCGCTCTGATTGAGCACTACGGCCACATTTAAACGTTTGATGTCGAATCCTGGATGCTGGATATGCTCAACGCTACGGTCCCAGGAGTAGTCGCGTTTGTTCTCGCTATGTTTTGACAGCGCGGCTGGCTGGCGAGATTCTTCTGGCGTTGTCCCGGCGGCGCCGTTTCCTACCTGGTTTGCCGCCAACGGAGGACGGTTACTTAGCGAGCCAGGGATCCCCATGGCGATTTGGTTGGTATCGCTATCGAGTACCGTTTCTTCACGATTTACCTTCGGCGTATCGCCGTAATGCTCCTGGGTTTCGTCGATATTGCTCAGATCGAGATCCGGCATCACGCTCACTCGGTAGTTGCCAGTGCCGACCAGAGAGTCGAGGACATTTGCAAGACTGGCACGGGTCTTATCCTGAATATCCTTGAGGATCTGGTCGCGTTTACGCGTCGCCGCAGAAACGGCTTCTCCCGCACCAATGCCGTCGGACAGTAAATTCCCCGCCTGATCGACAACGCTAACCTTCGACGCATTCAGATTGGGCACGCTGCCGGACACCAGATGCACAATGGCATTGACCTGGTCCATATCCAGCTTGCTGCCGTAATGCAGACGCACCACGACCGAGGCGCTGTTTTGCGGCTCATCGCTGACGACAAATGAGCTCTCTTCATTCAGCGCCAGATGCACGCGGGCGCTCTCGACGGCGTCCAGCGTCATAATGCTCTGCGCCAGTTCGCCTTCCAGACTCCGCTTGTAACGGACGTTTTGCACAAACTGACTGGCGCCCAGCACTTCGTCTTTATCCATCAGCTCGTAGCCGCTGGGCAGCATGGCCTGCACGCCTTTCGCCGCCAGCGTCATCCGCGTTTTCGACAGCGCGTCTTCCGGAACCAGAATTTGCCCGCTCTGCGGGTCAATACGGTATTCCAGTTTTTCGCCATCCAGCACGGTGACTATCTGTGAAACCGGGAGATTTTCCTGGCTACCGTACAACGAAACATAGCCATGGTTACCGTTCCACAGCACGCTGACAATTATGGCGGTAGCCGCAAGCGCCGCAGCCGCCACCAGCATCAGGCGTTTATTACCATCCAGTCTGAAAGAGAACGAGGGTGAAAACTGAGTGAGTTTTTTTATTAATTCATTCATAGCGTTAGACTGACATGCTCATCAGGTCATTGAATCCGGAAGCGACTTTATTTCTGACCTGTACCAGCGCAGAAAACGATAACGATGCCTGCTGACTGGCAATCATGGCCCCCGCCAGATCGTCACTTTTTCCCATCTCAATGGCCGTTTGTTTTTGCTCCGCGACCTGCTGGAATTGATCAACATGATTCAGCGCGCCCTGCATGACGCGGTCGAACGAAACCGGAGAAGATGCCAGTTGGGTGCCCACGGCGTTAATCTGCATCGGCGAAAGGACAGGCGCCTGCGCGACCGCTTTCATCTGCTGCATGTCCTGCATCATTTGCGTCTGCATGGTACTGGCTGGGGCTATCGTATTTATGCTCATGACCTACTCTTAAAATTAAAAAAGCGTTCTCGGTACCACAGACTGATTCAGGAAAAGATCTCAATTCCCTGTTTTCGCATTGACGCCAGACGATAACGAAGCGCACGTGGGGTAATGCCTAATAAATCAGCAATTTTGGTTTTATTGCCCTGATATTTACGCATCAGGTCAGCGATATATTGATACTGCGCGCTACGGCCATGCTGACCCAGATTATCGCTGGTCGTTATTGGCATACTGGGCTTTGGCTGCCATTGCGGCTCGCTCCAGGAATCAGACTCAATGGATGGCAGACCTAAAGTATCGGGGTAAATGACGCCATCACGATTCAGGATCATTCC
The DNA here is from genome assembly GCF_001037515.1 of Citrobacter sp. MGH110. NCBI lineage: Bacteria > Pseudomonadati > Pseudomonadota > Gammaproteobacteria > Enterobacterales > Enterobacteriaceae > Citrobacter > Citrobacter sp. MGH110. Next base: position 2,721,166 of record NZ_KQ089830.1, read on the forward strand.
CCGTTGTATAGCGTTCTCCAGTTGACGCACGTTACCAGGCCATTCGTAGCTCAGTAATGCCCGGCGCGATGATTCAGAAAGCTTGATATTTTTAACCAGCACCGTGGAGTATTTTTTGATAAAGGACTCCGCCAGCGGAATAATGTCTTCCATGCGCTCGCGAAGCGGCGGCATGGTCAACGGAATAACTGATAACCGATAATAGAGATCTTCTCTGAAGCGTCCAGCAGCCACCTCTTCTTCAAGATTCTTATTGGTACAGGCAATTAAACGGAAGTTCAGTTTGATTAAACGGTTACTACCTAAGCGCTCAACCTGTTGCTCCTGCAATACACGCAATATTTTAGCCTGTAGCGCTAAAGGCATATCGCCAATCTCATCCAACAGTAATGTGCCGTTATTGGCTAATTCCATTTTCCCCGGCACGGTAGCCACTGCCCCGGTGAATGCACCTTTATCATATCCAAACAACGTGGCTTCGAGCATATTTTCAGGGATAGCGGCACAGTTCACCCCGATATAAGGTGCCTGAGGCTCCTGCGCAAACGCAATTGAATGGATAAATTTGGCGACACATTCTTTACCAGTACCGGTTTCACCATGGATAAGGACTGGAACATTAAACACAGCAATACGCCTTGCCATTGAAAACACATTGATACTGGAGGCTGCTTCGGCAATAAGTTCAAACATGATTATTTTACACTTAGAAGTAAAGTTAACATCCGTTACGAGAAATATACAAATCATTCCAAAGCACAATCATCGAATAATATATATCGCCCGTGCCATGTCTTAATCCCATCCTTGCTCATGTTTTACCGCCCCTTCAAAGGGCAGCCCTATCGAAGACTATTTTCAAATAGGGTTTTTCCTAAAAAAATACTAACACCGAAGCCATTAACAATCTTAAATTAAAAGATAATAAAAATATTATTCATTTAAAAACAATAACTTATATTAATTTTAGCACAAAAACCAGCCACACAGATATGCCTTAAGGAGGTAAGATGATTAGCGGTGAGCATCACGTATACGTAATTAATTATTTTTTAATTATAGCCTAACATCATTAATAACTTGCAGAGGAGAGAGGTAAAATATCTAATATCCAGCCCTACATCAGAGACGAGAGTAGGTACTGCATTTCATATCTAATGGATTTCAACAATATGAGAATAGCGTCAAGGATGAACCATAAATTAAATGGATTTGTTTTTTCTTTGATAACCGCGGGATTTGATATCAACTCATCCGCCCCAGAAATTACAGCTGAGAAAGCGTACCATGCTGAAATATAGTCAAACGCCCGGAATCTTTAAACTTGAAGGAAACCGGCTTGGGCGTCCTTATCATCGTCTGCCGACTATGTTTACGGGGAATTTTGATACAATTGAATCACATCTCGGAAACTATTTCCTGAAAAAACATCGCACAAATATAACACTCAGAAAAATACAATGCGAGATGGATGTTATCAATAAAAGTGCCGAGTTATTAGTCTCGCAGGTTGGGCATTTGGCTTTTGATATCGATCGCGCGCTATTGTTAATGTTGCTGGGCAACTTTTATGGTCTGACGTCATCGCTTGCAGACGAAAAGTCAGAAGATGATTTACCGACCAAAACAGAAACCCGACTGCGAAGCAGGTTGGCGCTGGATATTAGCAATATTATTTTTAATAAAAATATATCGGGTATTCCGCTGACGCTAAAACCAGACAGCAGTACCGTACAAACACATTGGGCGTATCAGCTTACATTCGTTTTAGGTGATGATGAAAATTGCAGTTTCCGCATCTTACTGGACGATTCCCATACTGATTACATTCTGAATTTAATCCGCCGCAGCGAACACGGCGAGAAGAAAAAGCAGGTTGATAAAGCCAGCATTGAGACGCGTAAAAAAACGCTGATCAAAGAAATTATTCATACGCTGCCACTGACCATGAACGTCAAAATTGCAGAAATCCCCCTTAATGTCGCCGACCTAACGACAATTAAGCCAGGGGATATTTTACCTATCGCCATGCCTGATACTTTCCCTGTTTATATCGGGAAATCCGAATTATTTAATGCCCTGATCGTAGAGGACAAAGACAAACTGTTTTTGTCCGAATTAACGAGCAAGACGGAGAAATCCTATGAGTAAGCCAGAAGATATTTTAGAGCAAGGTTTCGAGTTAGCGCCCGAAACAACCACGCCGGCCGCACCGTCGGTAACAGAGACGCTGGTAGCGCGTTTAGAAGACCGTTTTTCCGAGTCGATGTCATTGCTGAAACGTATTCCGGTCACGCTAACGCTGGAAGTGTCATCCGTGGAAGTGATGCTGTCCGATCTACTGAACATTGATGACGACACCGTCATTGAGATGGACAAACTCGCCGGTGAACCGCTGGATATTAAGGTCAATAACATCCTGCTAGGCAAGGCTGAAGTGGTGGTGGTCAATGAAAAATATGGCCTGCGCGTACTTGAATTCAACACGCATGAAATCAACGACCTGGCACCATGAAACGCGCACCAACACTCACGCTCATACTGGGTATCTCGTTACTCATCCTTTCTCCCTTTGCCTGCGCGCAAGGGGGAGATATCCCGTTGCTGAATGTGATTTCGCACGGTAATAGTCAGGAATACAGCGTAAAAATCCAGGTCCTGATCCTGATGACCCTGGTGGGCATTCTGCCAACGCTGGTGTTGATGATGACCTGCTTTACGCGTTTTATTATTGTGCTTTCCCTGCTGCGCCAGGCGTTGGGGCTGCAACAAACGCCGCCTAACCGCATACTGATAGGCATTGCACTGTCGTTAACCATGCTGGTGATGCGTCCAGTCTGGATCAACATTTACGACTACGCGGTTGTACCTTTTGAAAACGATCAGATCACGCTCCCCGACGCCCTGAGCACCGCAGCCTCGCCATTGAAACGCTTTATGCTGGCGCAGACCAACAAAAAAGCGATTGCGCAGATAATGACTATCGCCAACGCGAAAGGGAATGCAGCCGATCAGGATCTCTCCATTATCGTACCGGCGTACGTGCTGAGCGAACTGAAAACCGCCTTCCAGATAGGCTTCATGATTTACATCCCGTTCCTGGTGATCGACCTGATCGTCGCCAGCGTGCTAATGGCGATGGGGATGATGATGCTGTCGCCGCTGATCGTTTCGCTGCCCTTTAAGCTGATGCTGTTTGTACTTATTGACGGTTGGGCGCTAACCGTCGGTACGCTGACCTCCAGCATTCGCGGTCTGGGACTGGGATAACGGAGATCGGATATGTTAACCATTGATGTAGCCGCAGATATCGTCGCCAGCGGCATAAAAGTCGTGATCATTTTAGTCTGCGTGTTGGTCGTTCCCAGCCTGCTGGTAGGGATGCTGGTCAGCATTTTTCAGGCCGTGACGCAAATTAACGAACAAACGCTCAGCTTTTTGCCCAGACTTATTGTCACTCTCGCCGTATTGGGAATTTGCGGAAAATGGATGATCGTCCAGCTGAGCGATCTCTGCGTGCATCTGTTCACTCAGGCCGCCATTCTGGTGCACTGACATGCGCGAAACAGACGTTACACAGTTAAGTAACCTGATACTGGGCATGTGGTTTCCATTCGTGCGCATTATGGCGTTTATTCACTACGCGCCGGTGCTGGACAACGCGGCGCTCACGGTGCGGATACGCATTATTTTGTCTCTGGCGCTGGCCTTTATCATTACGCCGCTTATCCCCCATCCGGTTCCTGACAGCCTGCTGTCGATCAACAGCATTATTTTGACCGCAGAGCAGTTTTTGTGGGGTATGCTTTTTGGCCTGATGCTGCAGTTTTTATTTTTGGCGCTGCAGCTGGCGGGCCAGATCCTCTCATTCAATATGGGGATGAGCATGGCGGTGATGAACGACCCCAGCAGCGGCGCGTCAACGACGGTACTGGCGGAGATGATCAACATCTACGCGGTGATACTGTTCTTTGCGATGGATGGACACTTGTTGCTGGTAAGCATTTTATTCAAAGGCTTTACCTACTGGCCGATTGGCAATGCGCTGCATCCACAATCTCTGCGCACCATTTCCCTGGCGCTGGGCTGGGTGTTTGCCGCGGCCACGCTGCTGGCGCTGCCGACAACCTTTATCATGCTGATTGTCCAGGGCTGCTTTGGTTTGCTTAACCGCATTGCACCTCCGCTCAACCTGTACTCGTTAGGTTTTCCGATCAACATGCTGGCAGGTCTTATCTGCTTTGCGACTCTGCTTTACAACCTGCCCGACCACTATCTGCACCTGGCGAATTTCGTCTTGCAGCAGCTTGACGCGCTCAAGGGGCACTATGGCGGATAGCAGCAGCGAAGAAAAAACAGAAAAACCCTCGGCGCAAAAACTTCGCAAAGCCAGGCAAGAGGGGCAAATTCCGCGCTCAAAAGATATGGGGCTTGCCGCCAGTCTGTTTGCCGCGTTTATGGTGATTTCCAGCAGCTTCCCCTGGTATGAGGATTTTGTCCGCGAAAGCTTCATTAGCGTGCATCAGTATGCGCAGAACATTAATGACCCGGACATTATCGGCCAGTTCCTCGAGCACCATCTGCTGATTTTAGCCAAGTTCATCCTGACGCTGTTACCCATGCCGGTCGCCGCGCTGTTTGCCTCGCTGATTCCCGGAGGCTGGTTATTCCTGCCAAAGAAAATTTTGCCGGACTTTAGCAAATTAAGCCCGCTCAAAGGAATTGGCCGTCTGTTTTCCACCGACCATCTGGTGGACACCGGCAAGATGACGCTCAAAGCGATTGTGCTGCTGGTGATGCTGTGGATTAGCGTGCGCAATAATGTTGCCGCCTTCCTGGGGCTGCAGGAGCTGTATTTCAAGCAGGCCGTCAGCGATGGCCTGGCGCTGTACAGCAGCATCATGCGCAACTTTGTCATCCTGTTTGTCTTTTTCGCGGTGATCGATGTTCCTCTGGCGAAGAAAATGTTCACCAAAGGGTTAAAGATGACCAAACAGGAAGTGAAAGAAGAGTATAAAAATCAGGAAGGTAAACCAGAAGTACGGGCCAGGATCCGTCGTCTGCAACGGCAAATGGCGATGGGGCAAATCCGCAAGGTCGTGCCGAAAGCCGATGTGGTGATCACCAACCCAACCCACTATGCCGTGGCGCTGCAGTATGACCAGTCGCGCTCCGCCGCGCCTTTTGTTGTCGCCAAAGGCACCGATGAAATTGCGCTGTATATCCGTCAGGTAGCGGCAGAAAGCAACATTGAGATTGTTGAATTTCCTAAGCTGGCGCGCTCGGTTTATTACACCACCCAGGTCAATCAACAGATCCCATTTCAACTTTATCGGGCGATTGCACACGTCCTGACCTATGTACTGCAAATGAAACACTGGCGTGACGGTTCACAGGCACGCCCTTCGCTGAACAGACATATTTCCATTCCAAAAGAGGTTCTTAAACTGGATGCCGAAAATAACTAAACAATTACTCGCGCTGCTGCGCAACGGTAACATCGGCATTCCGCTGGTAATACTGTGTATTCTGGCGATGGTGATCCTGCCGTTACCGCCGGCCCTGCTGGATATTCTGTTCACCTTTAACATCGTGCTGGCGGTGATGGTGCTGTTGGTGGCCGTTTCCGCGAAACGCCCGCTCGAATTCAGCCTGTTCCCGACCATTTTGCTGATCACCACCCTAATGCGCTTGACGCTGAACGTGGCGTCAACGCGCGTGGTGTTACTGCACGGTCATATGGGCGCAGGCGCTGCCGGTAAAGTGATCGAATCCTTCGGTCAGGTGGTGATCGGCGGTAACTTTGTCGTCGGTTTTGTGGTGTTCATCATCCTGATGATCATCAACTTTATCGTGGTGACCAAGGGCGCCGAGCGTATCTCCGAAGTTTCGGCCCGCTTTACCCTCGACGCCATGCCCGGCAAGCAGATGGCGATCGACGCCGATCTGAACGCGGGGCTGATTAATCAGGCCCAGGCGCAGGCGCGACGTAAAGACGTGGCGGGCGAAGCGGATTTCTATGGCGCAATGGACGGTGCGTCGAAGTTCGTGCGCGGTGATGCCATCGCCGGGATGATGATCCTGGCCATTAACCTGATCGGCGGCGTCTGTATCGGTATTTTCAAATACGATTTAAGCGCCGAAGCCGCATTCCAGCAATACGTACTGATGACCATCGGTGACGGTCTGGTCGCCCAGATCCCGTCTCTGCTGCTGTCAACGGCGGCGGCGATTATCGTTACTCGCGTGAGCGACAGCGGTGATATTGCCACTGACGTGCGAAGCCAGCTGCTGGCCAGCCCCTCCGTGCTCTATACCGCCACCAGCATTATGTTTGTACTGGCGGTGGTGCCGGGAATGCCGCATTTCCCATTCCTGGTGTTCAGCGCCCTGCTGGGGTTCACCGCCTGGCGTATGAGCAAGCGCCCGAAGGTGGCTGAGACCGAAGAGAAAAATCTTGAGACGCTGACCAAAACTATCGTTGAAACCACTGAGCAACAGGTCAGTTGGGAAACGATTCCCTTGATTGAGCCAATCAGCCTGAGCCTGGGCTACAAGCTGGTGTCGCTGGTGGACAAATCCAAAGGGAATCCGCTCACCCAACGTATTCGCGGTGTGCGGCAGGTTATCTCAGACACGAACGGCGTGTTGCTACCGGAAATTCGCATTCGCGAAAACTTCCGTCTAAAACCGACCCAGTACGCCATTTTTATCAACGGGATCAAGGCTGATGAGGCCGATATTCCCTCAGATAAGCTGATGGCGCTGCCTTCCAGTGAAACCTACGGCGAGATCGATGGTGTTTTAGGCCACGATCCGGCCTACGGTATGCCGGTCACGTGGATTGTCCCGGCGCAAAAAGCCAAAGCGCTAAATATGGGATATCAGGTCATTGATAGCGCCAGCGTCATTGCAACGCACGTGAATAAGATCATTCGCAACTATATTCCCGACCTGTTTAACTACGACGATATTACGCAACTGCATAACCGCCTCTCTTCGATGGCACCCCGTCTGGCGGAAGATCTGAGCGCGGCGCTGAATTACAGCCAGCTCCTGAAGGTCTACCGGGCGCTGCTGGTCGAAGGTGTGCCGCTGCGCGATATCGTCACTATTGCTACCGTACTGGTCGCCAGTAGCGCCGTCACCAAAGATCATATTTTGTTAACGGCAGATGTGCGTCTGGCGCTTCGTCGCAGCATTACCCATCCGTTTGTACGCAAAGATGAGCTGGCGGTGTACACCCTGAATAATGAGCTGGAAAATCTGCTGGCAAATGTGGTGAATCAGGCTCAGCAAAGCGGCAAAGTGGTGCTCGATAGCGTACCGGTCGATCCGAATATGCTCAATCAATTCCAGACCAATATGCCGCAGATTAAAGAACAGATGAAAGCGGCGGGTAAAGAGCCGGTCCTGCTGGTCGCACCGCAGCTACGTCCTCTGCTCGCGCGCTATGCGCGCCTGTTCGCTCCGGGTTTGCAGGTATTGTCTTATAACGAAGTTCCGGACGAGCTGGAATTAAAGATCATGGGGGCGTTGAGTTAACGCCTGGCGAGGCGGTGTCATTACACCGCCTTTTTGATTACAGAATAGTATTTTCCGTAAGAATACGACGGGCGCCAAGATAATGATCCCGCCAGAAGTCATCGGATAAATTGCTCACCCGAATGGTTTCTCCCGTCCGCGGTGATTCAATAAATTGCCCCTGCCCCAAATAGACGCCCATATGATCGGCAATATCCCGGCTGTGAATATGAAAGAAGACTAAATCACCACGGCGAAGATCGCGGTTAGAGACGATGGTTGCCCGCCGATAGTGATACATTTCATTCGCCGTACGCGGCAATTTTGCCGCCAGAATTTTGTTGTAGGCATAAAAAATCAGCCCGCTACAATCAAACCCTTCATCCGGATCGGTACCTCCCCACAAATAGGGTTTACCTAGCTGTTGCTCAAGTCGGTGGATGGCCACTTCAGTGATATTGTGCAGATGATCGCTACTGAGAAAATGATCATTCTCAGCCAGTTCCTGCCAGCGATGGTCGCTGGCTTTTAGTGGGCCAGGGAACCACTCCGGGTGCTGTTTAATCAGCGCCCGGTTCTGCTGGCGCAGCGCGCGTTTACTTTCTGCGTTGCCTTCCACCACGTAGCTTGCCTGTTTTTTTTCCTGTGCGTGATACTGCTTCAGCAGCCGGGCGCGGTTACGCATCCGCAATTGCGCCGCATAGCTTAAATGGGCGTCAGATAAGTGGGTCTGAACTTTGGCGACAGACGGTAAAGACAGCACAACACACAAAGACAGCAGGCCCGGTAAGAAGCAACGGGGTGCAGAGACAAAAAACATGAAAAGAAGAATACCTGGTCAAACACGTTCGCCGCAGTTTACCGCTATTGCTCATCGTTCCTGTTTAATATTCGATTATTAAATAATTAATTTTTTAAATTCAATATATTAGACATTCTTCACTAATAAGAAAAAATGCAGTGTGCTAACCAGCAAAATACGCCAGTGTCTGACTGCCTTTAAGCGCAATTTTCCGTATAAAGAAAAACTAAAGTGTAAACGCCGCACGAGAGACTTGCGAAAAACTCTCTTGGTGCTAATGTGAGCGCTCCAGATCCAGATTTATCCGATTTGGGGATTCTTTTTGCCGTCCTGGCGTGTGTGATCGTTTTATCAAGGAATAAGCAGTATGCGTAAAATCGCATTTTTTCTTGCGATGCTTTTATTGCCGTGCGTTTCATTTGCCGGTTTGCTGAGCAGCAGCAGCCCGACTACGCCTGTCAGCAAAGAATATAAGCAGCAATTAATGGGCTCCCCCGTTTATATCCAGATCTTCAAAGAAGAGCGAACCTTGGATCTGTACGTCAAGATGGGCGAACAGTATCAATTGCTCGACAGTTATAAGATCTGTAATTATTCCGGTGGCTTAGGTCCGAAGCAGCGTCAGGGTGATTTCAAAAGTCCGGAAGGATTTTACAGCGTACAGCGTGGACAGCTGAAACCGGATAGCCGCTTCTATAAAGCGATTAACATTGGTTTCCCTAACGCCTACGACCGCGCACACGGTTATGAAGGTAAGTACCTGATGATCCACGGTGCCTGTGTTTCCGTCGGCTGCTACGCAATGACCGACAACGGCATTGATGAGATTTTCCAGTTTGTGACCGGTGCTCTGGTGTTCGGGCAGTCCAGCGTACAGGTTAGCATTTACCCGTTCCGCATGACCGATGCCAACATGCAACGCCATAAGTTCTCGTATTACAAAGATTTCTGGGCCCAGTTAAAGCCGGGATACGATTACTTTGAACAAACACGTAAACCACCGACCGTTTCCGTCGTCGATGGTCGTTACGTCGTCAGCAAGCCGTTGAGTCACGAAGTGGTTCAGCCGCAACTGGCATCAAACTACACGCTCCCCGAGACAAAATAATGCCCACTCGCCTGGCATAATCTTTTGCCAGGTTTCATTGCCGGTTAACGGTTGAGTGGCAATCACGGTGACCACATCATTGGGTGTGGTCTCTGAGCTAAAATCGATTTCCACATCCTGATCCAGCAATGTTGCCACGCCAAACGGCGCACGACGCGTGATCCAAAACAGGTTGGTCGAACAGAAGGCCATCACATAGCGTCCGTCAGACAACAGCATGTTGAAGACGCCCTTCTCCCGCAGCTCTCCTGCCAGCATTGCGATATATTTGAACACTGCCGTCATATTGCCAGGCGTGCGCGGATAACGCTCCGTCAGCTTGTGGAGCAGCCAGCAGAAAGCTTTTTCGCTGTCGGTTTCCCCGACCGGGCGGAAATTTCCGGTTTCCAGCGATTTATAGCCACTGAGCTGTCCATTATGAGCATAGGTCCAGTTGCGTCCCCACAGTTCGCGGGTAAAGGGATGGGTATTTTCCAACGCCACTTCGCCACGGTTCGCCTGACGAATATGGGCAATCACGGAACAGGATTTGATGGGGTAGTCTTGTACCAGTTTGGCGATAGGCGAATTAAAGCTGGGTTGCGGATCTTTAAACGTACGGCAGCCCTTACCTTCATAAAACGTAATACCCCAGCCGTCTTTGTGCGGCCCGGTCCCTCCGCCGCGCTGAACCAGCCCGGTGAAGCTAAAGCAGATATCGGTTGGCACATTGGCGCTCATCCCGAGCAGTTCGCACATACATCACCTACCTTAAAACCTTGAACTGCCTGATGGCGCTGCGCTTAACAGGCCTACGTGGCGCTCATGTAGGCCGGATAAGGCTTCAGCCACCATCCGGCAATCGTCTTCTTATGGTTTAACCATCTCTTTTTCGATCAGTTGGATCAGGATATGGATCACTTTGATATGAATTTCCTGAATACGGTCAGCGTAGCCAAAGTGCGGCACACGAATTTCGATATCCGCGCTGCCCGCCATTTTTCCGCCATCTTTACCGGTCAGGGTGATCACTTTCATCCCTTTCTCACGCGCTGCGGCAATCGCTTTAATTACGTTACCGGAATTACCCGAAGTCGAGATACCTAACAGGACATCACCTTCACGACCCACGGCTTCTACGTAGCGAGAGAACACATAATCGTAACCAAAATCGTTGCTGACGCAGGAGATATGGCTAACGTCAGAGATAGCGATAGCAGGGTAACCAGGACGGTTTTCACGATAGCGTCCGGTCAGCTCTTCGGCAAAGTGCATCGCGTCGCAATGGGAACCGCCGTTACCGCAAGAAAGCACCTTACCGCCCGCTTTAAAGCTGTCTGCCAACAGGACCGCCGCACGCTGAATGGCGTGAATATTGGCGTCATCTTTAAGAAAATTAGCCAGCGTTTCCGCCGCTTCGCTCAGTTCGTTACGAATAAGATCCTGGTACATGAGGATATCCTTCAGCATGAATGTAAATGACAAGATGCAGTGTACCGGATAGCGCTACCAGCGAGAAGTACAAGCCACAGGAATGGTCATAATGACTGCAAGTGAATCATGCAAGGAGAATATTTTATCTTTGAACAGGGTTACGTTCACCTTATGTTCATCGCTACTCTGATATCGCTATTTACGTGAACGTGCAAGGGTGGCTCACCGCCACCACCCTTGCAACCCGGGCTCCCGGCGGGAAAATCGTCGCTATGCGATTCATTCGTCTTATTCCGTCTGCCTTTCGGGTCGGGGCCGAGCCTGCATCCCTGCAGGCCATCCCCTCCGTCCGCATCCCTGCGGACGACCCCGGTCAGCCGTCAACGCCTCATCAATTTTCAGCCGGACCGAGGGTATCGCTTCAACTCTCTTAATTTCAGGTGTTTCTGTTTCGCTGTTTGAAAAAACGGCGGCGATGATCAGGTGTGGGCTGGTCCGGCTGAAAATTGCCGACGTGTTTCCGTAAGGCCGGGAGAGCCAGCATGGATGCTGGCTCAGGGCGCGTTTTGCAGGGACGCTACCTCGCGCCCGGCCCGGTAGCCTGAAGGAATAAGCGGAGGGTATTGCGCAGCAACAATTTTCCCGCCAGGAGCCGGGATTGTTAAGGGTGCAGCGATAGCACCCTTAACACGTTCACAAATATTGGTGCTGCAGAGTGGCGATAAACGCAAAGTGAACGGAACAATTTCTCAGAATTAACACGTTCATTACCTTAACAACGCATGTTGATATTTCCTACTACAGAAAATTAGCCAGACAGGAATGGCTACGGCTTTTGATTTTTTGTGCCGGTTAAAACAGCAACAATGTGAGCTTTGTTGTAATTATTTTGTAAACACATTGCTAAAAGAATTTACATCCACTACAACCATATCATCACAAGTGGTCAGACCTCCTACAAGCAAGGGAGCTTTTCGTTATGATGATTTTGAGTATTATCGCTACGGTTGTTTTGCTCAGCGTTCTGTTTTATCACCGCGTGAGCTTATTCCTCAGCAGTTTAATTTTGCTCGCCTGGACGGCTGCGCTTGGCGTGGCTGGCCTGTGGTCAGTCTGGCTGCTGGTTCCTCTGGCCATTATCCTCGTGCCGTTTAACTTTACGCCGATGCGCAAATCCATGATCTCTGCGCCGGTGTTCCGCGGCTTCCGTAAAGTCATGCCACCGATGTCGCGTACTGAGAAAGAAGCGATTGATGCGGGTACAACCTGGTGGGAAGGTGACCTGTTCCAGGGCAAGCCTGACTGGAAAAAACTGCATAACTATCCTCAACCGCATCTGACCGCTGAAGAACAAGCGTTTATTGATGGTCCAGTGGAAGAAGCGTGCCGCATGGCGAACGACTTCCAGATCACTCACGAACTCGCGGATCTGCCGCCGGAACTGTGGGCATATCTGAAAGAACACCGCTTCTTCGCGATGATCATTAAGAAAGAGTACGGCGGGCTGGAATTCTCAGCATATGCTCAGGCTCGCGTTCTGCAGAAACTCTCCGGCGTTTCCGGGATCCTGGCGATCACCGTTGGCGTACCTAACTCATTAGGCCCAGGCGAGCTGCTGCAACATTACGGCACCGAAGAGCAGAAAAATCATTACCTGCCGCGTCTGGCTCGCGGTCAGGAGATCCCATGCTTTGCTCTGACCAGCCCGGAAGCAGGCTCCGACGCAGGGGCGATCCCTGATACCGGTGTGGTTTGTATGGGCGACTGGCAGGGCCAGCAGGTGCTGGGTATGCGCCTGACCTGGAACAAACGTTATATTACGCTGGCGCCTATCGCCACGGTACTGGGTCTGGCATTTAAACTCTCTGATCCGGAAAAATTGCTGGGTGGTGAAGAAGATCTCGGTATTACCTGTGCGCTGATCCCAACCTCAACGCCGGGTGTACAAATTGGGCTTCGTCACTTCCCGCTGAACGTGCCGTTCCAGAACGGTCCGACCCTCGGTAAAGATGTGTTTGTACCGATTGATTACATCATCGGTGGTCCGAAAATGGCCGGTCAGGGCTGGCGCATGCTGGTGGAATGTCTGTCTGTGGGACGTGGCATTACCCTGCCGTCTAACTCGACGGGCGGCGTGAAATCGGTCGCAATGGCCACCGGCGCGTATGCGCACATTCGTCGCCAGTTCAAAATCTCCATCGGCAAGATGGAAGGTATTGAAGAGCCGTTGGCACGTATTGCCGGTAACGCCTACGTGATGGACGCTGCGGCATCACTGATTACCTACGGCATTATGCTGGGTGAAAAACCGGCGGTGCTGTCGGCTATCGTGAAATATCACTGTACCCACCGCGGGCAGCAGTCAATCATCGATGCGATGGATATCACTGGCGGTAAAGGCATTATGCTTGGCGAAAGCAACTTCCTCGCCCGCGCTTATCAAGGTGCGCCAATCGCCATTACCGTTGAAGGTGCCAACATTCTGACCCGTAGCATGATGATCTTCGGTCAGGGTGCTATTCGCTGCCATCCGTATGTTCTGGAAGAGATGGCTGCGGCACAGAGTAACGATGTGAATGCGTTCGACAAGCTGCTGTTCAAACACATCGGTCACGTTGGCAGTAACAAAGTGCGCAGCTTCTGGCTTGGTCTGACGCGTGGCTTAACCAGCAGCACGCCAACCGGTGATGCGACCAAACGTTACTATCAGCACCTGAACCGCTTGAGCGCCAACCTGGCCCTGCTTTCAGATGTGTCCATGGCCGTACTGGGCGGTAGCCTGAAGCGCCGCGAACGTATCTCCGCGCGTCTGGGCGATGTGTTAAGCCAGCTGTATCTGGCCTCTGCGGTACTGAAACGTTATGACGATGAAGGCCGTAATGAAGCGGACCTGCCGTTGGTTCACTGGGGCGTTCAGGATGCGCTGTACAAAGCGGAACAGGCGATGGACGATCTGCTGAAAAACTTCCCGAACCGTCTGGTCGCGGGCTTGCTGAACGTGGTTATCTTCCCGACCGGTCGCCACTACGACGCACCTTCTGACAAGCTGGACCATAAAGTCGCGAAGATTTTGCAGGTTCCGAGTGCTACTCGTTCTCGTATTGGTCGCGGTCAATATCTGACGCCAAGCGAGCATAACCCGGTTGGTTTGCTGGAAGAGGCTCTGCTGGATGTCATTGCAGCCGACCCTATCCACCAGCGGATCTGTAAAGAGTTGGGTAAAAACCTGCCATTTACCCGCCTCGACGAACTGGCGCACAATGCGCTGGCGAAAGGGCTGATTGATAAAGATGAAGCCGCGATTCTGGTGAAAGCCGAAGCGAGCCGCCTGCGCAGTATCAACGTGGATGACTTTGAACCCGAGGAGCTGGCGACTCAGCCGGTAAAGCTGCCAGAGAAAGTGCGTAAAGTCGAAGCCGCATAACGATATACGCACAACGTTTAGCCCCGCTTAATGCGGGGCTTTTTATTGCCACATTTTCATTAATGCTCATGCTACAGTGTCAAAATGTTGTTCAACGAGGAGCCTCGATCGTGCCTGGTTTGAAAATTACTCTGCTGCAACAACCCTTGATCTGGATGGATGGCCCGGCCAACCTGCGCCATTTTGACCGACAACTGGAAACCGTCGCCGGACGTGATGTCATCGTGTTGCCCGAGATGTTTACCAGCGGATTTGCCATGGAAGCGGCAAATAAATCGTTGCCGCAAGAAGAAGTCGTAAGCTGGATGCGCGCCAAGGCGCAACAGACCAACGCCCTGATCGCGGGCAGCGCTGCTATCCAGTCTGAACGCGGCCCGGTAAACCGCTTTTTTCTGGTTGAGCCCGAAGGTAATGTGCATTTCTACGACAAGCGCCATCTGTTCCGCATGGCGGACGAGCATCAGCATTACCATGCAGGTGACGCGCGCGTTATTGTTGAATGGCGCGGCTGGCGCATTCTGCCGTTGGTCTGTTATGACCTGCGTTTTCCGGTATGGTCGCGTAATCGCAACGATTACGACCTGGCGTTGTATGTTGCCAATTGGCCTGCGCCGCGTTCGCTGCACTGGCAGCTTCTGCTTGCCGCACGGGCGATTGAGAACCAGGCTTATGTAGCAGGATGTAACCGCGTGGGCACAGACGGTAACGGGCATCATTATCGCGGTGACAGCCGGGTGATTAATCCGCAGGGTGAGATTATTGCCACCGCCGAGCCGCATCAGGCCACACGCATTGACGCCGAGCTGTCACTCTCAGCGCTGCGCGAGTATCGCGAGAAGTTTCCCGCCTGGCAGGACGCCGACCCGTTCACGCTATAACTATCGCCTTCACTCCCGCTGCACTACGTTTCTTGTGGCGGGATTGTTTCACTCCGTAACCAACCGCAAAACAAATTCGCGTGGCGACATGCGGTGAGCATCGTATTCTGCAAAGGATAATCACTCGTAACCAGCGAGTGGCAGACAATGTCGATAATTTCCTTATCAGGATTTCAATAATGAAGAACTTCTTACGCATGACTTTGCTGGCGGCTACCTTAGCGGGCGCTTCTTTTAGTACGCTTGCAGCAAACGTATCCAATGTTCCTGCTCCAGCTCAGGACCCGGTCGTTCAGCATCTTAAGCTGACCAACGACCAGGTGGCGCAGATTAAAAAACTGCACCAGCAGCTTGAAACCAACGTAAGCCAGATTTCGGTGAAAGATGTTAAAGACGGCGCGTTGATTGACGTCATCAAGTCCGGGAAATGGGATGAAGCTGCCGTTCAGAAACAGCTTTCTGCGTTCAGCAACATCGAACAGCAGGCGCGTTATTATCGCGTAAAATACTATTTTGACCTGAACAAAGTGCTGACCCCAGAACAGCGCCAGCAGGTGCAAAAAGATATCGCACAGACGCTGAGCGAGTAATTGTCAGAGCCTGAGTCAGCAATGATTCAGGCTTTTCGGTAAAATTTCCTGCTCAAACAGAAAGCCCTGTACAGCATCTGCGCCGCTCATACGGCAAATGGCATAATCCTGTGGCGTTTCTACTCCCTCAATGACAACCCGCTCACCCAGCCCACGAAATTGATTGACCAGAACCCTCAACTGCCACTCCGATGTTCTGAACTGATGAAACATTCCACTTTCAATTTTGATGGCATCGAAACGGATGCCCGACAGCCGCCAGACAAAAAATAGCTCAGGCGAAACATCATCCAGCCACACGCGAAACCCGTGACGCACCAGCGTTTTTACGGCAATGCATACGGCCTGCTGCTCTGCCTTATCCAGGCGCATCATGGAGCCCGGATCCTGAATTTCAATAACAATCCTCCCCTGATGCACCTGCTTTGTGAGACGTGTGATCCATGACAGACTGGTCAGCATCCTGACGGATAAATTCAGCGAATAGCTTCCAGAGAGGGCCAGCACCCGCTGCATTTGCCATAGAAAAAGCTGCTGTTTTGCCGTGATGGAAAGGTGCTTGAAAAACAAATCCAGTGGGAGCGGTGTGCGTACCTGACTTAACACCTCACAGACATCCAGCGATGCGTCATCAAAAAAATGAATGCGCTGCAAACGGATCCCGGTGATCCGCAGCAGCTCGGCGTTGCGGGGAAGTTCTGGCACATAACGGGCCTGTTCGCTGAAACTGTTCATATCATTCCATTATTTTATTAAAAGGACGTCGTGCATCCTGCAGCCACGGGATACGGCGATCGTTTGGGTATATCAGGCAAAAGCGCGTCGCCAGACGATGCGCCTCGACCAGGTCGCGCTGTTGCAACGCCAGTAAGATTTGCGTGAAGGAGACATTAGGGTCTGGGTGAACGCGCACATAATCAGGTGCCCAGCGGCGAACCGCTTCCAGCCAACGTGCGTCCCGGGTACGCTGATACCGTTGTAGATATCCCATCTGGACATCAAACCGATAGCGACTTGTAAGAAGCCAGCCTCCTACAGGGAGCGGTTCGGCAAGATGCCACTGCGTTGACTGCCTCTCCGCCAGCGTCAATTGCTGTTGCGTGTGCAGCGTGAGAAGCAGCAATGGCGCGACGGTCAGTAACGAGATAAACCCTGCCGCGCGAATCAGCGACGTCGACGTAAGCGCCAGGCGTATTCCCGTTCGCGCGCTGTCTGCACATCGAAGCAACAGGATCAACAGCAGCCAGTGTGGCGTTGACTGCCTAACGGGGTATTCCGTCAACATATGAATAACCACCGGCAGTGCCGCCACCAGGCAGGCGCGACGCCAGCAATTACCGTGCAGCCAGAGCCATAAACCATCCGCTATAAAACAGAGCGCCCCTGCCAGCCCAACCAGACCGCCCTCCACCAACCACAGCACCAGTTCGTTGTGCGGATGCGAAATGCTGCCCAGCCCCAATGGCCCCGCGCGTTCGAGAAACACGGCAGCAAAACTGCCCACGCCCCACCCCATCCACGGACGTTCGGCAAATAATGCCAGCGACGTTTTCAACACCGTCCAGCGCACTTGAGAAGTCGTCAGATGATCGACCGTGACCACAGACAAAAAATGGCGGGCCGTGGCCCCTATCGCTACGCCTAACGCCAGCGGCAGGAGAAGTAGCAGCAGCGTGCGCCGTTGCGCCGGGAAAACCGCCAGCAGCAGCACTTCACCGATTACCAGAGACAGGTAGCCGGTTTGCGACTGAGATTCATGCAGCACAAATCCCATCATTACCAGGCCTATCCCAATGGCAATTCGATACCCGCGGTGCAGACGTAAAAAGAGCGGCGCTGACAGCAGCACACCGCATGCCGTGAAGCTGGCTATCAGGTTGACCTGCTGAAATATCCCGTAGGGTCGCGTACCGCGCCGCCAGGCAAACTCCCAGTATTCAACGCCCGGCAAATGCCAGTACTGATAGACAAACGCCAGACATTCAATGACGCACGCTCCCCATAGTAGAGCCAACAGTGCCGTTAGGGTGTTTGCCGTGAGCGGAATTTGTAATGTGACCAGATAGACGCTCACACCGCCCAGTAACGCCCCCGCCACCAGCAGTGCCTCGGCCTGCCAGACATCAGGCGTTAGCAGGCAAAGCAACGTCAGGATGAACGCCCCGACTGTAAAACACGCAGCGGGCACAGTGATGCGCCAGCGTTGACGAGGCACCAGCATCAATACGCTTGCAGCCAGTACAACAGCGTAGATCCAGCTCGTAATATTAAGCGGCAACGACAGGCCGCTGCCGCCGTTGTTCGGCCAGTAGAGATGCATGGCCCCACACCAGAAAAACAGACTAATACCGAGCAATAATTTCTGCGCAGGCAGCGGCGCAATGCGATTCAGTACGTTCATCATGCTACTGGTAGTTCAACGTCCAGGTCCCGCTGGAGCTGAACGGACCGTATTCGAGAGACTGATTTTTTATCGCCGATGGCTCCGCTGCGACCCACGCCAAGAAATTCAGCGTCATCGAACCTTCTGTTATCTCTTTGACTGACGTGCTCTCATCAAGGCGGATTGCCGTGCCGTCCTCTTCGCTCATCCCAATCCCGATCCCTGACGCACCGCCTTGTTCACTGCTATCCAGCGCCAGATGATCGGTCAGCTCCGCATCCTCACGACCGCTGAAGGTAACCGAGATCCCACGGAAAACCTCCGGGTTGCAGTCGCGTAACTGGATGCTGAATTTTTCCGGCTTACTGCGCCCCGAGAGATAGAGATCCTGTGTCGCGATTTGCTTGAAATCGACCTCGATTTTGTCGCCTCCCGGTGCAAGGCTGCAGGCCAGGGCTCTGATTGTGCCGTGAAAATACATATCGCCGCCGACCAGTTTGGTGTCGGCCTGCGCCATGCCACCTAGCAGTAACATACTGGTCGCGAATAACGCCGAGAATCTCATGACATCCCCCTACTGAAACTGCGCGACAACGGTGGCAGAGGCTTCAAATTCACCTTCTTTCACACTTCCCACGCCCGGCTTTGCCACCGGTGCGGCGGTGAGATTCCAGTCGCCCTGATTCTGGTAAAACCCCTTCACGTTGTAGAATTGATTGGGCACGACGGTGCCACCACTCTCGTCTTTAAGCATAATGCCGAGATCGTCGCGCTTTTGTCCGCCGCTCAGCGTGCCAAGGAGATTACCGTTAAACCCCGCCGTGCCTGACGCCGTGGTCGTTTGTATACCAAGATTAATGTTCAGCGCACCCTGATCGAAGCTCCCGCCTTCACAGACAACATGTATAGGGACTGACTTGCTGTAGTTAGTGCCGTTGAGCCGGGCAGCGGATCCAGGCAGATCGCCAAACTCAATGCTGATTTTGTCTCCCCGGTTGAAGGTGCATTTGTCCGGGACGGTAATCAGCCCGGATTTAATCACCACGCGAGAAATCGCCGTGGTTGGCGTAGGTCCCGCGCTTCCCATACGCCCGGCCACCTCCACCAGCGACTGGGAAGTGATATTGATGCCATTGATAATGGGTTTAGTGACAATAAACGTCACTTTCCCTTTTGAACCACTTTCAACGTTAGTCGCTCGCGTGTAGCCCTTACGCTTTTTACAGCTGTTGTTGCTGTTGCGGTTTGAAACGTTGGTAAAAGGCGCCTGCACATATTTTTTATAGCCCCCGGCAACCCACACCTGAACTTCCACATCCAGATACTCGTTTAGCCGAAAACGGTTCGCCCCCTGATTTGAAGGCGGCATCGTGGTTGTGGTGGTGTAGTAAATTGGTGCTCGGGAGATGTCAGCCTGTTCGCAATAGAAATTCACCACATACCAGCCACCCAGATTCCATGGGAACGGCTCCGTTCTGCCACCTACGTGGTTTTTGCTGACATCCAGCGAACTCAGTTCAATATCGTACTGATGCGGCGACCCACCTTCCGGCTCACCTTCTCCCTGCGTAAATGCCTGCCCGGCTATCGGACAGCCTGCCAGCACCACCCACAACAGCATGTTACGTAATACGCTCATAGATACTCCAGCTTGAGTCTGACCAGACCGTTAAATTCTCCGGCGGTCACCTCTCGCCCAAAAGATTCCAGCGCGGCAAGAAAATGAATGGCGTTATCGCCCGGTTTGAGGATCCACATGCGTTGCGGTTGGTTCAGGTGGATTAACTGATTACGTTCAGTCAGTAGCCGGATGCCCGCGCCGCGAACATCGCCACGAATGCGACCCAAATCGCTGTTTTCCGGTGCGCCTTCAGCCATTAGCGTCATCGAAACACCACGCTCCACCGTGCTGTGCGCAAGCTCAGGCATCTCACTGGTCTGCCCAGGGAAATCCCTTAAGGTATGACCGGAGCCCTTTAAACAGCCATTCAGATACAGCGTGACCAATACCGGATCGCTGCGATCGCCGCCCTGGCGAAATCGGTTGGCGGAAATATCACCAAGATCGATAGTCTGATCGCGGGAGGCCATATCCAGCACGCACGGCGAAACGAACACCCGACCATGAAAGCGGACGTTGCCATACTCGCCGGACACATTGCTCATATCCTGGCGACCGCTTGTGGCCTGAACCGAACAGGCCATGCCCGCCATCAGCAGAGCGCAAAGCATCTTTTTCATTTACGAATCCTGTTACCGGGGCTGTTGCTCCATCGGCAATGCTTTACACACATTGCCTGTGCAGCTGAATTTCAATTCGGGATGACCGCCAAAATCGTTCACGTACATCATGCTGAACTGGCTAACGCTGCCGTCGGTCACGCTGAAATCGAGAGAGGACTTTGGTGAAACCATAATCCCAGGGAAGTCAGTCAGCCTGTCGCCGCCCTGCGCTTCAGGCTTGCGGCTTAAGCCGATTAAGGTAACGAAGTACGGCGTTGGGTTATCCACACTCCAGCGCTGCCCCTGCTTATGAAAGACCAGTTGGTTTTGCCACACGGCGCCCGGTGTTTCCGGCACGATGACGGTCGGACGGTAGAACAGTTTGATGCGCGACTGCATCGCCAGTTGCAGCACGTTCGGCTTATCCGGCTTGGGCGGAATTTCACGCACGTTCAGGTAGAACAGACTTTCGCGATCCTGCGGCAAAGCGTTAATACCGCTGGTTTTTGTCACACGCGCAATGCCCTTTTGCCCGCCGTTAATCCGTTGTAGCGGCGGTAAAACCATCAACGGCGAGGTAATTTTTGTTCCATTGGCGTCTTCCACCCACGACTGAGCCAGAAACGGAATGCTCGGACTGGTGTTGGTTAAGTTCGCACTGACAGATCGCGCATCACCGGTGATAATCAGACGGGTACGGTCAAGTGCAATGCCCGCCCATGAGGCGTTGATCTCTGCAATAAAAAGCAGACCGCAGACCACGGGTTTGAGCCAACGCTGCACGGAGTAAAATGCTTGATTTTTCATGACAAAATTCATTCAGGTTATTGATATTATTCACAAGGCAACAGCACGTTACCTTCCGGGTTGATTTGTTGCGGCACCTGTAAGTGACACTGCGCGCGACCGCCCCAGGCAACAGAAAGACGCTCGGCTGGATTCACACCCGCAATCCAGGCCATGCCGTTTTCCATCACCATGGCGACGCTGACACCGTTGGCGTTAAACACTTCGGCACCAAACGGCGGTACCGAACCATCTTTCAGGCGCAGCAGCGCCATCATTTTTTGCCCCTGCGCCACGGCGAAGCGCTGATAACCAATCGCGCCTTCCGTCAGGGTGTTGGTGACGATGGCTTTGGTCGCGGAAATGTCCTCGTCCATTGCGTCCACATCGATACGGGTATCAAAGCTGTGATAGCTGACGACGTCCGGTACGACGGCAATACCGAAGCGGTTTGAGTGCGCCTGTTCGCCGTTCAGCGGTACATTCGCCACACCGTCGGTATCAACCATCACCCTGGCGGTATTCATCGACGCCTGGCTGTTGTGTAGTGCCGCACCATGACGCGTTGCGGTAAAGCCGCCGCGCATCGTGCCGCCAACGGAGAAATAACGTGATTGCTGCCAGCTGACGTTAGATTCCAGTTCCGCCATCATGCTGCGATGCTTGTAGTAGCCATCAAACGCGGTGTGCCCTTCACCGGAAACCCCTGCGCGCAGTCGCCATGGATTGTTACGGTCGCGGTTATCGGAATACGAAACCATCTGACTGGTCTGGCTGCCGCTGTTTTGCACTTCATAATCCATTGAGCGGCCATCGCTCCATGGCACCGAAATGGACAGCGAAAGGCTGTCGTCCCGTTTGCCCTGATACTCAGAGCGGTAAGCGGCAAGGTTGGCGCTGATCCCCTGAATGCCTGCGAACGAAAAGCTGTGCCCCATCGACATCCCGTAACGATCCTGAGAGCCACGATCCCAGTAATTCTGGTGGGTATAGGTCAGGTACAGCGTGGTCGCTAATTGCGGGTCGTCAGCAAAAAAGGTCTTGTTACCGGTGATGGTGTACATCTCTTTTTCGTTGCCGGCGCTGTTGTTATTTTCATACTGCTCGTCGAGGAACTGCGAGAAGGTGCGGAAGTTACGCTGTGAAAAACGGTAACCGGCAAAGGTGATGGCGCTGTTGTATTCATCAAAGGTTTTGGCATAACTGAGCTTAAAGGACATCCCTTTTTGTTCAGCCTGATGCTTCACCCGGCTCACGGATTGCGTCGCATCAGCCGACAGCGCGCCCAGCCAGCTCAAATCCCGCCCAATCCCCATCGACCAGGCGTTATAGCGATCGCCAGTGAGCAACGCGCCACCGTACAGTGACCACGCATTGCTGACCCCCCATGAAAAATCACCGCTATAAAATGCAGGTCCCTGGACGTCGTGGTTATAACGCGATGGCTTACCGACAGCGGCGTTGTAACGAACATAGCCCGGGCGCGTCAGGTAAGGGATATCTGCCGTATTGACCTGAAAGGTTTGTACGCTGCCATCCTGCTCTTCGACGCGAACATCCAGCGTGCCGCGTACCGAGCCGTGTAGATCCTGAATATTAAATGGCCCCGCAGGAACGGTGGTTTGATAGATAACACGCCCCTGCTGACTGACGGTGACCTTCGCATTACTGCGGGCGATGCCGTGCACTTCGGGCGCGTAGCCCTGCAAATTCGGTGGTAGCATGCGCTCGTCGCTGGCGAGGTTAGCCCCGGTAAATCGGACTGAATCAAACACCTGGGAATTCAGATATATTTCACCGACCGTCAGTTTTGCAGCCTGCATCGGTAACGGGCGATAGGCATAGATCTGATCCCAGTCGATACGCCCACGATTTTCATCCGAAGCATAATTGGCCTGATACTGGCCACGAAAGCGCCACGCGCCGAGGTTAAAGCCCGTCTGTCCGTAACCAGACAGTGAGCGGTAATGATCGCCACCTTGTTCGTAATGTGTGGCCTGGCCCGAAACGCTGTAGTCGAAAATCAGTCCCGCGACGCCGTTATCCCAGCGCTCCGGCGGCGTCCAGTCTGGATCGGTATATTTCATCCATGCCTGAGGCACGGTAATGTCCAGTACGCCTGCGCTATTATTCAGCACCACACCCGGCAGGCGGGAAATGTCATAGCAGGTCGCGCTAATCGGATGAATATAGGTCAGCGCCTTTTCTTTGAGCGCCAGTAATTCGAGCTGTTGCGGCGTCAGGCACGCCATGGATTTATGCGAGTTGGCAGGATCAACGATATAACGGATCGACTGCTGAGGAATCTCCTGGCTGTTAATACGAACATCCAGCAGATATTCTCCGGGAGTCACAAAGTTGCCTTCGGAAAAACGCTGTAAATCGACATTTTGTCTGTCACTGGCATCCAGGACGTCAGTATTAAATTCAATAGACTCATCCGCTTCAGCCCATGAAGAGGCACAGACCAGAGCAATTAAAAGCGCCAGACGTTTTTTATCTGTTTTCAGCGTGATCATTTTCGTTCGCAAACCTTCAGATACCCGAATTGCTGTGCAGCTCAGAGATAATTCACAACAAAATGCGTGACTGCAGTAAATTCACCAGACGTCATTCTTCCGTCGCGGGAGATCAAATAAGCCGTAAAATTGAGCGTGTTTTTCCCTGGGTTAAGCGCATAATCCGGTGATGGCTCACCCAAATGAATTTGCTTGCCTTTGCCGTCATATATTTCTATCGCTAAATTTTCAGTTTCCGATTGCACGCTCAGATAATCAGGATTGTCACTATCCGGTGCGCCGGAAAAGGTAATATTGGCGCGTTGGAACAGATTCCCGGGGTGTTGAGAATCCCCTAATGAACATCCCAGCAAATGAATGCTGAAATCATGCGCAGATACTTTTTCAGGTTTTCCGGAAATATCTCTGGCTGAGAGGTCATCAAATTCAACCAGCAGCGACCGGTCGCGTGGATCGACATAACAGGCAGCCTCAATAATATTTCCCCGCATGCGCATTTTGCCGGGCGTACTGACAAGACGATGGGTGTCAGCCAAAACCCATGCAGGCGATATGAAGATAAAAAGCAGTAAAATACGCCATCCAGGCATCACCGCATTTCCTTTCAGTTATTCGCAGGAAGGGTTAAGCAGGCGCATAATTGCGCCCGCAGCAGATCGTTACTGATAATCGATCTGGAAATTAACGGTAGATTCGAAGTCACCCGGGGTTACGGCTGCGGATGCGTTGTTGGCCTGCAGGTAAGCAACGAAATCAATGTCGGTTTCGCCATCGGTAATGTTGACCTGAGATGCGGCTTCGCCCCATTTCACGTCCTGGTTACCACTGTCAATCATACCGATGCCCGCGCCCTTTGCTGTACCCGAGGTAAATGCAGCCAGCGCATTGTTGTCGGTATCAATCGTTGCCGGGGTGTAGGTTACTGTGGCGGTTTTCGCAACAGTTGTATCGCAGCCCTGCAGAACGATTTTGGCATGCTTAACACCAGCACGTTGGTTGTCTTTTAACTGAGAAGTTGGGATCTCACCAAAATTAACCTGCACCGGGCTGGATTCTGGGGCCAGACCGCATGCGGAATTAACCAGAGAACCAGTGAAGTGAATTTTACCGTTAGTCGGTTCAACATTTTTTGCAGCGAAAGCAGAAGATGCAGTAAAAGACATTCCCGCCATCAGCGCACAAGCCACAGCCACGTTTTTCATTTTCATATTACTACTTAACCTTATATCTGTTTTTTGGTTATTCCGACGATCTATTTCCACAGACAATTTATGCAAGGGAAACCCTGATCTGCAGGTGGCGGAAGCGCATTTCCTTGCAAACAATCCATCTCAAGCCACCCTGTATTTTGAACTTCATTGGTATTCCATCCGAAATACCGCCCACAGTTGTTTACGCTGTTTCGGGGCTTATATTAAGTCGACGAAAAAATGACACAATGCAAAAATCCGGTATTAATCAAACTCAGGGAATCGTGTTGTAACACTGTCTGTAGAGCGATCGTTTACCTAAAAAATAGCCAAAAAACACGCCAACACCAGTGTTAATGTCTATTATTTATAATTTTTATAGAGTTTTTATCTATCAACTATTTTTTTATTTAGCCAGAAGAACAGGCAAAATGTATTTATGAATTTTTTGTAAAAATGAAATTGGGCATCAAAAGCGAGTAATGACAATAAGATAGTGAAAGAGAGGAAGGAGATTGGAGGATTCTATTAGATATATTAAGAGATTGTTATATAAATATTAATAAAGCGATCTATGGCACAATCATTTTTTATAAATGAATTATGTTATGCTATTGCTTTCCCCACTCGAATGCGAGATATCCTGCTTTAAAGGAGACATCAGTGATTTCTCATATACCAATAAACAAAATTAAATCCGTAATTATTGGTGAAGGCTTAGTTTTCAGACCACATAAAAATACCCTAAAAGACCTGGCATCTGGTGAAATGGCCACATTGAATAATGTGGCAACACAATTACTGCTCTATCTGTTGCAAAATGGTAAAGAGATATCCTCGCGCGATGAAATTCTGCGGAATGTTTTCCAGCATAATGGCGCCAGAGCGACGGATGCTAATCTCAATCAGCACATTTCATTTCTGCGCAAAGCAATAACGTCTACGGGCCATCCTGCAGAACTGATCGTCACCATTCCGCGAATAGGATTTCGGATGAGCGACGCCAGTATCAATATTCAGCAACTGGAGGAATCGCAAGCGCCCACCAGAATAGTCAATGTTGCATTGACGCCCAGGAAAAAGAAACGAAACCTGTGGCCTGTCACGATAACAACGTTAATTACCGGCATCGCCGTGCTGGCGACAGCGTGGTTAACATGGATACCCAATGAAATCGCGATGACGGACGCGGCGATCCTGCGGACTATCGACTACGAGCAATGCCGTGTGCATATATTAGGAAACGCCCTCACCGACACCATAACCGAAAAAAAAGCGCTGGATATTTTCAAGTCCGTGGGTATTAACCCCAACTGTTCGTACCCAAAAGATCTGTATCTCAATACCTGGGCGAGCAACCATAATCTGGTTGAGTGGTCGTTTGCCGCTGAATGCGGGCTAAACCTCGGCTATTACCATTGCATCAGCCAGTATCGCCATCATGAGGAATGATATGAAGCAGGAAAGCGATCACTCTCCTTTACTATGGTCAGTCGTGATTGCCATTTTTGGGCTAGCGGCTATCGCTTTTTTTATTATCGCCGGGAATGCGAAAAAACAAGAAATCAGTTTTTCCTGCTCCTCGGAATTCACGTCGATACTCGACATCCAGAATACAAAAAAGGAACTCCACGGAATAATGCTGATAACCAGCTACAACTCCGGACACCTTTCATTGTCAGTCCAGGGGAAACTCAAAAGTGACGACGGCGAGTTCGCTGTTAACCGAAAACTGTTCTTTCGCTATGCCCGTCCACTCGGCCATACCGCAGGCGTTTTTATGCTCACTCCCGATGGTCGGGAAAAATCCCCCGATGATGACGCAACGGACGCTGTCGACTATCTCTTCTTCGACGCTTACGAACGTGCCGACAAGCTGTATATGCTAAAGCACCTGAATGAGGAAACGGTTCTTATTGGCGATAACTTCTCACCCCGCTTCGCCTGCGTGATGAACCACTTCGCGAGTTAATCGCCTTCTGGATATGCGTCGGGTTAAGGATGACCTGATGTGTTGCCCACCCGAAAGCTCGGGCGCGGTCGATAAAGTATGGTAATGAGATTATTATTTTTGGCGGGCTAAAACGACGAAAGCCTGAATCATTTCTGATTCAGGCTTTCTGAATAGTGGCGGAATGGACGGGACTCGAACCCGCGACCCCCTGCGTGACAGGCAGGTATTCTAACCAACTGAACTACCACTCCGCGTTGTGTTCCGCTTGGGAACGAAGCGAATATTACGGATTGCCTCGCGCCTCGTCAACGCTTTTTCTCACGTTTTTAATCGTTTGCTGCAAAAATCACCCGAATGGCCATTTTCATACGGTAAACGTACAAACTATGCCCGCCAGAGGCAACTTCCGCCTTTCTTCTGCACCAGGTCAAGGCGTGACTCATGGGCCGCTAACTCTTCATCAGTGGCGAAAACAACGCGTAGTTTGCTGGACTGTCGCACAATACGCTGGATCCCCGTGTCATTCTGCTGCTGGCTATCGCCTTCCATTGAGAACGCCATCGTGGTCTGCCCGCCGGTCATCATCAGATAAACGTCGGCCAGAATCTGGGCATCGAGCAATGCGCCGTGCAGGGTTCGTTTACTGTTGTCTATCTCATAGCGCGAGCATAACGCATCAAGGCTGTTTCGCTTGCCAGGAAACATTTTCCTCGCCAGCGCCAGGCTATCGGTTATTTTGCAAAATTCATTCGTCTTCGGAATATCACGCTTGAGCTTCGCGAATTCGTAATCCATAAAGCCGATATCGAACGATGCGTTATGAATGACCAGCTCCGCGCCGCGAATGTAGTCGAGAAACTCGTCGGCTACATCGGCAAACGTAGGTTTATCGAGCAGGAATTCGTCTGCGATTCCGTGTACGCCGAACGCTTCCGGGTCCACCAGCCGATCCGGCTTCAGGTAAACGTGGAAGTTATTGCCGGTCAGGCGGCGGTTCACCACTTCAACCGCACCGATCTCAATGATCTTGTGGCCTTCATAGTGGGCGCCAATCTGGTTCATACCGGTGGTTTCGGTATCGAGGACGATCTGTCGTGTAATTCCAGTGCTCATAACGGTCATTTATGTCAGACTTATCGTTTGATTTCGATTTGCTAAAACAGGAAGTCTACCAGAGATGCTTAAACAGGTAGAAATTTTCACCGATGGTTCTTGCCTGGGAAATCCAGGGCCTGGTGGTTATGGGGCGATTTTACGCTATCGCGGGCGCGAAAAAACCTTTAGCGAGGGCTACAACCTCACCACTAATAATCGCATGGAGCTGATGGCGGCAATCGTTGCGCTGGAAGCCCTGAAAGAACAGTGTGAAGTGATACTCAGCACGGACAGCCAGTATGTGCGCCAGGGCATTACGCAGTGGATCCACAACTGGAAGAAGCGCGGCTGGAAAACAGCAGATAAAAAACCGGTGAAGAACGTCGATCTGTGGAAACGTCTCGATGCCGCGCTGGGGCCGCATCAAATCAAATGGGAATGGGTTAAAGGCCATGCGGGCCATCCGGAAAACGAACGCTGCGATGAGCTTGCACGCACCGCGGCCATGAGCCCGACTCAGGATGATATTGGGTATCAGACTGAGGCTTAAGCGTCCGGTTTACGGTATTGCCGGGTCGCGCCAACGGCATGACGGATAGGCGTTTTGCTTTTATTTTGTTTCATCGGGTTGAGCGTAAGCGGAATGGTTCGCTTGCGCGCAACCACCAGCTGTAAACAGCCCAGCGCGGGGATATGGGCGCTTAACATTTTCCCGCCCTTCTTGTTCCAGGGCAGAACATGAAAACGACTATAGTGCAGCACTTCAAAATTCAGTAATGATAGCCAGTCCAGTTGACGCATGAGGGTAAACATCCGACTGTTATAGGGCGATGTCTTGCGCAATACGGGCACCAGTTTACGCAATCCCATCAAGCTTACCGGGTTAAAGCCGCTCAGAATCAACCAGCCGTCATCAATCAACACGCGATCGGCTTCACGCAGTAGGCGATGCGGATCAGAGCACCACGGTAACGTATGGGCCAATAAACAGACATCCACGGACTTATCGGCAAAGGGAAGATGCAAAGGATCGGCCGCCACCTGCATGGGAGATCCCTGCAAAGAAACATTTACCTGATGAGAAACCGCGCACGCTTCAGAATCGATTTCTGCGCTTAAATTACCAACCTTAAGCAGATGAAAACCGTACATTTTTGCAAACCACGGGTTAAGCTGATACTCCAGCGCCTCACGATAGTGTTCGCCCCAGGGCAAATCATCCCAGCTAACGGGCGCTACGACAGTTTGAGGGATCCTTGCCGGTTTCATCACAACCTTCCGTTACGCATTGAGAGGTAATATATGAATCTTAACAGTATTCCTGCATTTCAGGACAATTACATCTGGGTCCTGTCAAATAATGACCAGCATTGTCTGATTGTGGACCCGGGTGAAGCGGCTCCTGTTTTGAAAGCCATTGCAGAGCATAACTGGGTGCCGGAAGCCATTCTGCTAACCCACCATCATCAGGATCACGTGGGTGGAGTGAAAGAACTCCTGCAACATTTCCCACAAATAGTGGTATACGGACCGGCTGAAACGCAAGATAAGGGAACGACACACGTAGTCGAAGATGGCGATATTGCACTCGTTTTGGGGCATGAATTTAGGGTAATTGCTACTCCGGGTCACACTTTAGGACATATCTGTTACTTTAGCCATCCTTACTTATTTTGTGGTGACACGCTCTTTTCTGGCGGTTGCGGTCGACTTTTCGAAGGTACAGCAACTCAAATGTATCAATCACTTAAAAAAATAAACGAACTTCCTGACGATACATTAATTTGTTGCGCACATGAGTACACATTAGCAAACATGAAGTTTGCCTTAAGCATTCTCCCGCACGATTCGTTCATAAATGAATATTATCGTAAAGTTAATGAGTTACGCGTAAAAAAACAAATGACACTACCCGTAATTCTGAAAAATGAGCGGCGAAATAATCTTTTTTTGAGAACGGAAGATATTGATTTAATTAATGAAATCAACAAAGAAACAATATTGCAACAACCTGAAGAGCGTTTTGCCTGGTTAAGGTCAAAGAAAGATACGTTCTGACAATTCCGGGTTGCCTTTTGAAAACTTCGCCGTTATGATCGGTCGTCTTTTAAGCAACTATTGACACACACATGAAGGCAAAAGCGATATTACTCGCCTCTGTCCTGCTTGTTGGGTGCCAGAATACTGGTAACGTCCAACAACACGCACAGAGCCTTTCTGCAGCTGGTCAAGGGGAAGCAGGAAAGTTTACAAGTCAGGCGCGATGGATGGACGACGGAACATCTATCGCTGCTGATCAAGATTTGTGGGCTTTCATTGGTGACGAGCTAAAGATGGGAATTCCGGAAAACAGCCGGATTCGCGAACAGAAACAGAAGTATTTACGCAATAAGAGCTATCTCCACGATGTAACTTTACGGGCAGAGCCGTATATGTACTGGATAGCCGGGCAGGTTAAGAAACGTAACATGCCTATGGAACTGGTACTACTACCCATAGTGGAGAGCGCTTTTGATCCTCACGCAACGTCTGGCGCCAATGCCGCAGGTATTTGGCAGATCATTCCGAGCACGGGGCGCAATTATGGTTTAAAACAGACCCGCAGTTATGATGCACGTCGCGACGTTGTGGCTTCCACCACCGCCGCGCTGGACATGATGCAGCGTCTGAACAAGATGTTTGATGGCGACTGGCTGCTGACCGTTGCTGCTTATAATAGCGGTGAAGGTCGTGTCATGAAGGCAATCAAAACGAACAAAGCACGTGGTAAACCCACTGACTTCTGGTCGTTGCCATTGCCTCAGGAAACGAAGCTATACGTGCCTAAAATGCTGGCATTGAGCGATATACTCAAAAACAGCAAACGCTATGGCGTACGTCTGCCAACAACAGACGAAAGCCGCGCGTTGGCACGTGTTCGCCTGAGTAGCCCGGTTGAGATGGCTCAGGTTGCTGATATGGCGGGTATTTCCGTCAGCAAGCTGAAGACCTTCAATGCAGGCGTGAAAGGCTCCACGTTGGGTGCCAGCGGCCCGCAATATGTGATGGTGCCAAAGAAGCACGCAGAGAAGCTGCGTGAGTCTCTGGCTTCAGGCGAAATTGCAGCCGTGCAGTCAACGCTGGTCGCGGATAACACGCCGCTGAACAGTCGTAGCTACAAAGTTCGCTCTGGCGATACGCTTTCTGGCGTCGCGTCACGCCTTGGCGTGAGCACCAATGACCTTAAGCAGTGGAATAATCTGCGCGGGTCATCCCTGAAAGTGGGTCAAAACCTGACGGTGGGTGCGGGTACCAGCGCACAGCGTCTGGCGAACAACAGCGATAGCATCACCTATCGTGTGCGTAAAGGCGACTCGCTGTCGAGCATTGCCAAACGTCACGGGGTTAACATCAAAGATGTCATGCGCTGGAACAACGATACGGACAATCTACAGCCAGGCGATCAGCTCACGTTGTTTGTGAAAAACAACGGTATGCCGGACTCCTGATAGCATTGTAGAAATGAAGGCACTGGATTCCCCCCAGTGCCTTTTTTATTTATCCCGCTTTATGTGCCTCAACCATTATCGTGTCGCTGGTAAACGAGCCATCTTCCTGTAACGCAAAGTAGGCTTTCACGTCTGCAGAAGCACTTTGTTGGTATGCACGAATCGCGTCGCTCAACGCCGCGGGCGTGCGCATCCTCGCGACCCACGAACTGAACTCCAGTGGCAGGCGATCGGTTAACAAAGTATCGGCAATCAAATTGGCATCGTTGATTAACGACAGCCACTCTCCACTGGAATAGTTACGAACGTGCGAGGTATCGCGTAACGCCTCCACGGTTTGCAACCAGATATCACGTACAGGGTGGCCTGGCGACATCACATCCATCACAATCAATACACCACCGGGCTTCAGAACGCGGTTCACTTCCCGCAGCGCGCGTCCGACATCATGCCAGTGATGCGCAGAATAGCGGCTAATCACCACGTCAAATTCGCTATCTTCAAATGGCAGACTTTCGGCATAACCCTGGCGTGTGGCGACATTCTCCAGGCCCCTGTCATTTGCCGCCTCAGCGACCACCTCAAGCATCTGCGACGATAAATCATAAGCCACAACCTGCTTTACGTGTTGCGCGGCTACAAAGCTGGCATGCCCCGCTCCACATCCCATATCCAACACACGGGCCTGCGGAAATGCCGACAACCTTTCCCCCAGACGCAGCAAGTCACGGCCAGAGGCGTGCACCGCACTGGTTAAATAGGCATTAGCCTGAGAGCCAAACTGTTTTTCGACGTTGTCATGGTGAGAGCGTGTTGTCATTGTGTTGTCCTTCGGTTGTTGTGAAATAGGAAGGGCAACCATCACAGGCCTGCCCTACGGCAGACCTGACACACCGTTATTGTTCAGGTTTGCCGGGACTGAATTCAACGAGTAGCGGGTTGTGATCGGATGCACGGGTGACCAGCACAGAGGCTTCACTCACGTTCAGACCACGATAGAACACAAAATCGAGAGGGCGACCAAACGCGCGCCGGCGCTGATCGTCAGTAAAACGTACCTGGCGCAGCGACATTTCTCGCGCAAAGCGGTACAGCGCATTCATCCGTCGACGGCTCCAGGCATTGAAATCGCCGGCCATAATAACCGGACCGCTGTGATGAGCAATCTGATCGCCAATGGGAAGTAACTGCTTACTATAAACATCGACGCCGAGGCTAAAGTTAACCGCGTGGATATTCACCACCATTAATAATCGAGAGTCAGGCAGCGGATACACCGTTACCAGAGCCGATTTCGCCAGCCGTAAAATAGGCTCACGCTCGCGCAATGGACAACAGTAAACAGGATGAGCAGCAGAGAGCGTCATGACGCCAGAGGGATGCTGAGGCAGCACAAAGGCAGGAACCTGATCGGCCGCAAGGTAGTTAGCGGTCGCAAACTGCACCAGTTCAGGCGTGGTTTGCGCTTCCTGTAATAATACCAGATGCGCATCTTTGCCAAAATTCTTCAGCACCGACTGCCATTCTGCGCGCTGCTGTTTAAAAATATTCCATACCAGCACGCGAATGCGGTCTTCACTGCTTAACGGAACGCCTGCGGGTAATGCCTGGCCAATATGCGCAAACGACCCCGGCGGTAAAATCCGCTCGGCGGGTTGTCCGGCAACATAACGCATGGCATAGGTGTTTTTTCGCACTTTAGACTTTCAAACCTCTGTAACGTCAACCAGTCCGCAGCCGGACTGGTTCTTCTGTTATAGGGATTTTAGCACTCACTTTCAACGAACAATTGCAGTTTGTTTTGTAAGTGGGCGCTTACATCAATGATTTACCCCAGAGCAACACGCACGGGTTTATCAAGACGACCGCTGACACCCATAAGCAGGAAAGCTACCAGAACAATGAGGGCGCCAATCCACGGCGTCTGCGCTAAACCATAATGCTCGACCGTTTGCCCGCCAATCACTGACCCCAGCGCAATCCCAATGTTAAACGCCGCAATGTTTAGCCCTGACGCCACATCTACAGCATTAGGCGTAAATTGCTCCGCTTTCTGTACCACATAGACCTGCAATCCCGGTACGTTACCAAAGGCAAAGATCCCCATCACCAGAATGGTAGCCAGCGCGGCGTACTGCGTAGAAGCCGTCAGTTGGAAGACCATCAGCAGAACAAACAGCGCGGCGAAAATGAATTTCAGCGCAGGAACCGCACCATGTTTATCCGCCAGCTTACCGCCCCAGATATTACCGATAGCCACTGAAACACCGTAACCCAATAAGATCCAGCTTACTGCTGCCGGGGAGAACCCCGCCAGATCCTGCATCATCGGTGCAAGGAAGGTGAATGCCGTGAATACACCGCCGTAGCCCAGTGCCGTAACGGCGTAAATCAGCAACAGACGGGGATGAGTCAGCACCTTCACCTGGTCGCGAATGCTGGCGGCAGCACGACCGGGAATGTTGGCAGGGATCAGTAACTGGCTACTGATCAGTGCAATCACGCCTAACATTGATACCGCGAGGAAAGTCTCACGCCAGCCAAAGTGCTGACCGATAAATGTTCCCAGCGGCACGCCGGTGACCAGCGCCACCGTTAAGCCACCAAACATAATGGCGATGGCGGAAGCCGCTTTCTCTTTTGGCACCAGACTTGTCGCGATGGTAGAACCAATCGAGAAGAATACGCCGTGTGCCAGTCCAGTCAGCAGACGAGCAACAATGAGTGTCATATACCCGGGTGCCTGCCATGCCAGCAAATTCCCCGCCGTAAACAGAACCATCAGCGCAACCAGTAACTGTTTACGTGGCAGGCGTCCGGTCAGAGCGGTCAGTACCGGCGCGCCAATTGCCACACCCAGCGCATAGATTGAAACCAGCATCCCGGCTGAAGGTAACGAGATCGCCAGCTGTTGAGCGATGGTCGGCACCAGACCAACAATCACAAACTCGGTAGTGCCTATAGCGAAGGCACTTATTGTTAGTGCAAATAAAGCAAGAGGCATAAATAACTCCGTAACATCAGTAATCAGATGACACGCAGTATGCCTGGATGTTTTAATGACAAAAATATTCAAAATCTCAATATAATTTTGCGTCAGGTGCAAAAATGAAAGCAACCTCCGAAGAACTTGCAATTTTTGTGGCGGTAGTGGAAAGCGGCAGCTTTAGCCGGGCGGCAGAACAGCTTGGACAAGCCAATTCTGCGGTCAGCCGGGCAGTAAAAAAGCTGGAGATGAAACTGGGCGTCAGTTTGCTTAATCGCACGACCCGACAGCTAAGCCTGACCGAAGAAGGAGAGCGCTACTTCAGGCGGGTGCAGCAGATACTGCAAGAGATGGCTGCAGCAGAAACTGAAATCATGGAGTCGCGTAATACTCCGCGCGGCCTGCTGCGCATCGACGCAGCAACACCGGTAATGTTGCATTTCCTGATGCCGCTAATCAAGCCGTTCCGGGAGCAGTATCCCGAGATGACGTTGTCTCTCGTCTCCTCAGAAACGTTCATCAATCTTATTGAACGAAAAGTGGATGTTGCTATACGAGCGGGTACACTGACTGACTCGAGTCTACGTGCGCGTCCGCTATTTACCAGCTATCGTAAGATTATTGCCTCACCGGACTACATTGCCCGTTTTGGCAAGCCAGAGAGCGTCGAGGAGTTAAACCAGCATCTGTGTCTGGGGTTTTCCGAACCAGTTTCACTCAATACGTGGCCGATTGCCTGTAGCGACGGACAGCTGCATGAGGTCGAGTGCGGAATTTCTTCCAACAGTGGAGAAACGCTAAAACAGCTTTGCCTGAATGGCAACGGCATCGCATGTCTTTCAGATTATATGATAGATAAAGAGATCGCGCGGGGTGAACTGGTGGAGTTATTGGCAGATAAACGTCTGCCGGTAGAGATGCCTTTTAGCGCAGTTTATTACAGCGATCGTGCCGTCAGTACGCGCATCCGGGCATTTATCGACTTTTTAAGTGAATATATAAGAACAGCTCTCGAAGGAGCTGTGAAAGAGGGTTAATGGGTACAGAGGGTCAGGCAATTAATCCCAATCAGGGGCCAGGCCTTCCGGGCTGACCAGACGATCGTTGCAGTCCAGTGCCGCGATCGCTTTTTTATCTTCGGCATCCAGATGCAGTTCCAGCGCCAGCAGGTTGCTTGCCAGGTTTTCACGTTTGGTAGAAGAAGGAATTACGGAGTAACCTTCCCCCATTGCCCATGCCAGAATAACCTGCGCCGGGGTCGCGTTATGTTTAGCGGCAATGTGCGCAATCACTTCATCTTTCAGCGCTTTACCATAAGCCAGCGTCATGTAAGAGGTGATGTGGATGCCGTGTGCTTTCGCCCAGTCAACCACCTTACGGCTCTGCAGATACGGAGACAGCTCAATCTGATTGGTCGCAATGTTCTCTGCACCTACTGCGGTAATGGCTTTTTCCATCAGCGGAATGGTGAAGTTTGAGATACCAATTTCGCGAGTCAGCCCCTGCTGTTTTGCTTCGAGCAGCGCCTGCATGAATTCCTCAACAGATACCGCATCACCTGGAGATGGCCAGTGGATCAGCGTCAGATCGACATAATCTGTACGCAGCTTCTTCAGGCTTTCTTTCAGACTTGGGATCAGTTTTTCTTTGCTGAGATTTTCAATCCAAATCTTGGTGGTGATATACAGCTCGTTACGCGGTACGCCGCTTTCGGCAATCGCCTGACCAACAGCCGCTTCATTATCATAGATTTGCGCAGTGTCGACAGCACGGTAGCCTAGCTCAAGCGCCGTTTTAACAGAAGCGATAACCACGTCGTCTTTCAGGCGGAAAGTACCTAAACCGAATGCAGGGATAGTCATAGAATTCCTCTTTATAATCACTATGTTCGTTAACTGAGAGGATTATGAGCTTTAGCTCTTTATAGAAAAAGAGTGAAAAATGCAGAGGATATTTGCGGATTCAGCAATAATTAAATTGCAGACAAAGAAAAAGCCCTGAGCGTTAGCTCAGGGCTCTTAATAAGTGGCGGAACGGACGGGACTCGAACCCGCGACCCCCTGCGTGACAGGCAGGTATTCTAACCAACTGAACTACCGCTCCACCGAATTTCTTTGTCACTACCCGGATTTTCATCCCGGTTTACTGCAATTTGATGCCTGGCAGTTTATGAATCACTTTGTGATTCACCCTTCGGGCCGTTGCTGCGCAACGTTCAAAAGCTTTCGCTTTTGTCCTACTCTCTATCGAGTAGTGAACTGCCTCGAAAGTCAGTGCCATACTTCTAATTTGATGCCTGGCAGTTCCCTACTCTCGCATGGGGAGACCCCACACTACCATCGGCGCTACGGCGTTTCACTTCTGAGTTCGGCATGGGGTCAGGTGGGACCACCGCGCTACAGCCGCCAGGCAAATTCTGTTTATCAACACACCTCCTGGGCATGTCGACATAATCTGTAATCAAGCTGAATTTCGATGTCTCTTCGCCAAAACATCTTCGGCGTTGTAAGGTTAAGCCTCACGGTTCATTAGTATCGGTTAGCTCAATGTATCGCTACACTTACACACCCGACCTATCAACGTCGTCGTCTTCAACGTTCCTTCAGGACCCTTAAAGGGTCAGGGAGAACTCATCTCGGGGCAAGTTTCGTGCTTAGATGCTTTCAGCACTTATCTCTTCCGCATTTAGCTACCGGGCAATGCCATTGGCATGACAACCCGAACACCAGTGATGCGTCCACTCCGGTCCTCTCGTACTAGGAGCAGCCCCCCTCAATTCTCCAGCGCCCACGGCAGATAGGGACCGAACTGTCTCACGACGTTCTAAACCCAGCTCGCGTACCACTTTAAATGGCGAACAGCCATACCCTTGGGACCTACTTCAGCCCCAGGATGTGATGAGCCGACATCGAGGTGCCAAACACCGCCGTCGATATGAACTCTTGGGCGGTATCAGCCTGTTATCCCCGGAGTACCTTTTATCCGTTGAGCGATGGCCCTTCCATTCAGAACCACCGGATCACTAAGACCTGCTTTCGCACCTGCTCGAGCCGTCACTCTCGCAGTCAAGCTAGCTTATGCCTTTGCACTAACCTCCTGATGTCCGACCAGGATTAGCTAACCTTCGTGCTCCTCCGTTACTCTTTAGGAGGAGACCGCCCCAGTCAAACTACCCACCAGACACTGTCCGCAACCCGGATAACGGGTCTACGTTAGAACACCAGCCATTAAAGGGTGGTATTTCAAGGATGGCTCCATGCAGACTGGCGTCCACACTTCAAAGCCTCCCACCTATCCTACACATCAAGGACCAGTGTTCAGTGTCAAGCTATAGTAAAGGTTCACGGGGTCTTTCCGTCTTGCCGCGGGTACACTGCATCTTCACAGCGAGTTCAATTTCACTGAGTCTCGGGTGGAGACAGCCTGGCCATCATTACGCCATTCGTGCAGGTCGGAACTTACCCGACAAGGAATTTCGCTACCTTAGGACCGTTATAGTTACGGCCGCCGTTTACCGGGGCTTCGATCAAGAGCTTCTCCTTACGGATAACCCCATCAATTAACCTTCCGGCACCGGGCAGGCGTCACACCGTATACGTCCACTTTCGTGTTTGCACAGTGCTGTGTTTTTAATAAACAGTTGCAGCCAGCTGGTATCTTCGACTGATTTCAGCTCCATGAGTAAATCACTTCACCTACATATCAGCGTGCCTTCTCCCGAAGTTACGGCACCATTTTGCCTAGTTCCTTCACCCGAGTTCTCTCAAGCGCCTTGGTATTCTCTACCTGACCACCTGTGTCGGTTTGGGGTACGATTTCGTGTTACCTGATGCTTAGAGGCTTTTCCTGGAAGCAGGGCATTTGTTACTTCAGCACCGTAGTGCCTCGTCATCACACCTCAGCGTTAAAAGGTACCGGATTTACCTGGAACCTCCGCCTACATGCTTAAACCGGGACAACCGTCGCCCGGCTAACATAGCCTTCTCCGTCCCCCCTTCGCAGTAACACCAAGTACAGGAATATTAACCTGTTTCCCATCGACTACGCCTTTCGGCCTCGCCTTAGGGGTCGACTCACCCTGCCCCGATTAACGTTGGACAGGAACCCTTGGTCTTCCGGCGTGCGGGGTTTTCACCCGCATTATCGTTACTTATGTCAGCATTCGCACTTCTGATACCTCCAGCATGCCTCACGACACACCTTCAACGGCTTACAGAACGCTCCCCTACCCAACAACACATAGTGTCGCTGCCGCAGCTTCGGTGCATGGTTTAGCCCCGTTACATCTTCCGCGCAGGCCGACTCGACCAGTGAGCTATTACGCTTTCTTTAAATGATGGCTGCTTCTAAGCCAACATCCTGGCTGTCTGTGCCTTCCCACATCGTTTCCCACTTAACCATGACTTTGGGACCTTAGCTGGCGGTCTGGGTTGTTTCCCTCTTCACGACGGACGTTAGCACCCGCCGTGTGTCTCCCGTGATAACATTCTTCGGTATTCGCAGTTTGCATCGGGTTGGTAAGTCGGGATGACCCCCTAGCCGAAACAGTGCTCTACCCCCGAAGATGAATTCACGAGGCGCTACCTAAATAGCTTTCGGGGAGAACCAGCTATCTCCCGGTTTGATTGGCCTTTCACCCCCAGCCACAAGTCATCCGCTAATTTTTCAACATTAGTCGGTTCGGTCCTCCAGTTAGTGTTACCCAACCTTCAACCTGCCCATGGCTAGATCACCGGGTTTCGGGTCTATACCCTGCAACTTAACGCCCAGTTAAGACTCGGTTTCCCTTCGGCTCCCCTATTCGGTTAACCTTGCTACAGAATATAAGTCGCTGACCCATTATACAAAAGGTACGCAGTCACACCCCAAAGGGTGCTCCCACTGCTTGTACGTACACGGTTTCAGGTTCTTTTTCACTCCCCTCGCCGGGGTTCTTTTCGCCTTTCCCTCACGGTACTGGTTCACTATCGGTCAGTCAGGAGTATTTAGCCTTGGAGGATGGTCCCCCCATATTCAGACAGGATACCACGTGTCCCGCCCTACTCTTCGAGTTCACAACATATGCA
>NZ_KQ089830.1:2760694-3308634 GCF_001037515.1 Citrobacter sp. MGH110
ACACCTTCAACGGCTTACAGAACGCTCCCCTACCCAACAACACATAGTGTCGCTGCCGCAGCTTCGGTGCATGGTTTAGCCCCGTTACATCTTCCGCGCAGGCCGACTCGACCAGTGAGCTATTACGCTTTCTTTAAATGATGGCTGCTTCTAAGCCAACATCCTGGCTGTCTGTGCCTTCCCACATCGTTTCCCACTTAACCATGACTTTGGGACCTTAGCTGGCGGTCTGGGTTGTTTCCCTCTTCACGACGGACGTTAGCACCCGCCGTGTGTCTCCCGTGATAACATTCTTCGGTATTCGCAGTTTGCATCGGGTTGGTAAGTCGGGATGACCCCCTAGCCGAAACAGTGCTCTACCCCCGAAGATGAATTCACGAGGCGCTACCTAAATAGCTTTCGGGGAGAACCAGCTATCTCCCGGTTTGATTGGCCTTTCACCCCCAGCCACAAGTCATCCGCTAATTTTTCAACATTAGTCGGTTCGGTCCTCCAGTTAGTGTTACCCAACCTTCAACCTGCCCATGGCTAGATCACCGGGTTTCGGGTCTATACCCTGCAACTTAACGCCCAGTTAAGACTCGGTTTCCCTTCGGCTCCCCTATTCGGTTAACCTTGCTACAGAATATAAGTCGCTGACCCATTATACAAAAGGTACGCAGTCACACCCCGAAGGATGCTCCCACTGCTTGTACGTACACGGTTTCAGGTTCTTTTTCACTCCCCTCGCCGGGGTTCTTTTCGCCTTTCCCTCACGGTACTGGTTCACTATCGGTCAGTCAGGAGTATTTAGCCTTGGAGGATGGTCCCCCCATATTCAGACAGGATACCACGTGTCCCGCCCTACTCTTCGAGTTCACAACACATGCACTTTTGTGTACGGGACTTTCACCCTGTATCGTGCGACTTTCCAGACGCTTCCACTAACACACATGCTGATTCAGACTCTGGGCTGCTCCCCGTTCGCTCGCCGCTACTGGGGGAATCTCGGTTGATTTCTTTTCCTCGGGGTACTTAGATGTTTCAGTTCCCCCGGTTCGCTTCATTACGCTATGTATTCACGTAATGATAGTGTGTCGAAACACACTGGGTTTCCCCATTCGGAAATCGCCGGTTATAACGGTTCATATCACCTTACCGACGCTTATCGCAGATTAGCACGTCCTTCATCGCCTCTGACTGCCAGGGCATCCACCGTGTACGCTTAGTCGCTTAACCTCACAACCCGAAGATGTTTCTTTCGATTCATCATCGACTTGCAAAAATTTGAGAGACTCGAACACACCATTTTTCATTTCTTATTACGGAGAAATGAAACAGTGTGTCGTTTCAATTTTCAGCTTGATCCAGATTTTTAAAGAGCAAATATCTCAAACGTGACTCGTAAGTCAGTTTTGAGATACTTCGGTCGGCGACTTTCACTCACACATACCAGCAAGTGGCGTCCCCTAGGGGATTCGAACCCCTGTTACCGCCGTGAAAGGGCGGTGTCCTGGGCCTCTAGACGAAGGGGACACTGAAGTCTCAATCGCAAGACGCCTTGCTATTTACTTTTCATCAGACAATCTGTGTGAGCACTACAAAGGCAGGTTCTTTAAGGTAAGGAGGTGATCCAACCGCAGGTTCCCCTACGGTTACCTTGTTACGACTTCACCCCAGTCATGAATCACAAAGTGGTAAGCGCCCTCCCGAAGGTTAAGCTACCTACTTCTTTTGCAACCCACTCCCATGGTGTGACGGGCGGTGTGTACAAGGCCCGGGAACGTATTCACCGTGGCATTCTGATCCACGATTACTAGCGATTCCGACTTCATGGAGTCGAGTTGCAGACTCCAATCCGGACTACGACATACTTTATGAGGTCCGCTTGCTCTCGCGAGGTCGCTTCTCTTTGTATATGCCATTGTAGCACGTGTGTAGCCCTACTCGTAAGGGCCATGATGACTTGACGTCATCCCCACCTTCCTCCAGTTTATCACTGGCAGTCTCCTTTGAGTTCCCGGCCGAACCGCTGGCAACAAAGGATAAGGGTTGCGCTCGTTGCGGGACTTAACCCAACATTTCACAACACGAGCTGACGACAGCCATGCAGCACCTGTCTCAGAGTTCCCGAAGGCACCAAAGCATCTCTGCTAAGTTCTCTGGATGTCAAGAGTAGGTAAGGTTCTTCGCGTTGCATCGAATTAAACCACATGCTCCACCGCTTGTGCGGGCCCCCGTCAATTCATTTGAGTTTTAACCTTGCGGCCGTACTCCCCAGGCGGTCGACTTAACGCGTTAGCTCCGGAAGCCACGCCTCAAGGGCACAACCTCCAAGTCGACATCGTTTACGGCGTGGACTACCAGGGTATCTAATCCTGTTTGCTCCCCACGCTTTCGCACCTGAGCGTCAGTCTTTGTCCAGGGGGCCGCCTTCGCCACCGGTATTCCTCCAGATCTCTACGCATTTCACCGCTACACCTGGAATTCTACCCCCCTCTACAAGACTCTAGCCTGCCAGTTTCGGATGCAGTTCCCAGGTTGAGCCCGGGGATTTCACATCCGACTTGACAGACCGCCTGCGTGCGCTTTACGCCCAGTAATTCCGATTAACGCTTGCACCCTCCGTATTACCGCGGCTGCTGGCACGGAGTTAGCCGGTGCTTCTTCTGCGAGTAACGTCAATTGCTGCGGTTATTAACCACAACACCTTCCTCCTCGCTGAAAGTACTTTACAACCCGAAGGCCTTCTTCATACACGCGGCATGGCTGCATCAGGCTTGCGCCCATTGTGCAATATTCCCCACTGCTGCCTCCCGTAGGAGTCTGGACCGTGTCTCAGTTCCAGTGTGGCTGGTCATCCTCTCAGACCAGCTAGGGATCGTCGCCTAGGTGAGCCGTTACCCCACCTACTAGCTAATCCCATCTGGGCACATCCGATGGCAAGAGGCCCGAAGGTCCCCCTCTTTGGTCTTGCGACGTTATGCGGTATTAGCTACCGTTTCCAGTAGTTATCCCCCTCCATCGGGCAGTTTCCCAGACATTACTCACCCGTCCGCCACTCGTCACCCAAGGAGCAAGCTCCTCTGTGCTACCGTTCGACTTGCATGTGTTAGGCCTGCCGCCAGCGTTCAATCTGAGCCATGATCAAACTCTTCAATTTAAAAGTTTGATGCTCAATGAATTAAACTTCGTAATGAATTACGTGTTCACTCGTTGAGACTTGGTATTCATTTTTTCGTCTTGCGACGTTAAGAATCCGTATCTTCGAGTGCCCACACAGATTGTCTGATAAATTGTTAAAGAGCAGTTGCGACGCGCTTTAGCGCTCTGTCGCGAGGTGGCGTATATTACGCTTTCCTCTTTCAGAGTCAACCCTCATTTTCAGGTTTTTCTCTTCAACCGAACCGGCTGTTTGTGTGAAGTGATTCACATCCGCCGTGTCGATGGAGGCGCATTATAGGGAGTCGACTCAGGAAGACAAGCGGAAAAATGCATTTTTGTTTCAACCGCTCACCTTTTATCCACAACGCTTACTTTTGCTGCTTTTTGATCGCCATTGGCAGGTCTGCCAAACTATTTATGACCAAATCTGCCGCATTTTCTGCTTCCGGTGTGACGGGTTTGCCTGTGCGCACCAATACCTTCGTGCCAACATTCGCAGCTGCCGCCGCCTGCATATCTTCAATTTTGTCGCCAACCATATAAGAAGCGGCCATATCGATGTGCAAGAAGTCTCGGGCGGAGATAAACATGCCAGGATGCGGTTTACGGCAGTCGCAGACCTGACGATACTCTTCTACAGTACCCTGCGGGTGATGCGGGCAGTAGTAGATACCATCCAGCTCAACGTCGCGATCGGCCAGCGACCAGTCCATCCATTCGGTCAACGTTTCAAACTGCGCCTCAGTAAATTTACCACGCGCGATACCAGACTGGTTCGTCACGATAATAAGCGCGTAACCCATCTTTTTAAGTTCACGCATGGCATCAATAACGCCGTCGATAAACTCAAACTCGTCGATCTCATGTACATAACCGTGGTCCACATTAATGGTACCGTCACGGTCGAGAAAAATTGCGGGTACAGACTTTGCCACCTTTTATAGCTCCTGAATAAGGCATGTGACTCTAGTATCGCATGTTTCAGCGGGCAAGAAAGTGCTCATCGTGCAAAGCCCGATTGATTTAGACGTCTGGATGCC
This sequence comes from Citrobacter sp. MGH110, assembly GCF_001037515.1. Taxonomy (NCBI): domain Bacteria; kingdom Pseudomonadati; phylum Pseudomonadota; class Gammaproteobacteria; order Enterobacterales; family Enterobacteriaceae; genus Citrobacter; species Citrobacter sp. MGH110. The sequence goes on from NZ_KQ089830.1 coordinate 2,764,879, forward strand.
TTAACATCCATCTTGTTGACGGCTTCGACCGTACCTGACAGACGAAAATGCCACGGCTAACTTAATTACGATAATAAATAACCAATGATTAAACTTTCGAATATCACCAAAGTGTTCCAGCAGGGGACTCGCACCATTCAGGCGCTAAATAATGTCAGCCTGCATGTTCCTGCCGGGCAGATTTATGGCGTTATTGGCGCCTCCGGTGCCGGTAAAAGTACGCTCATCCGCTGCGTTAACCTACTCGAACGCCCTACCGAAGGCAGCGTTCAGGTTGGCGGTCAGGAGCTGACCACGCTTTCTGAGTCGGAGTTGACTAAAGCTCGCCGTCAAATCGGCATGATTTTTCAGCACTTTAACCTGCTCTCTTCCCGTACGGTGTTCGGTAACGTCGCACTACCGCTGGAACTGGATAACACGCCAAAAGAAGAGATCAAACGCCGCGTAACAGAACTGTTGGATTTGGTTGGTCTTGGAGACAAGCACGATAGCTACCCGGCCAACCTTTCCGGTGGACAAAAACAGCGTGTGGCGATCGCCCGTGCGCTGGCAAGTAATCCCAAAGTGTTGCTGTGCGATGAAGCCACCAGCGCACTCGATCCGGCAACGACACGCTCGATTCTGGAATTATTGAAAGATATTAATCGTCGTCTGGGACTCACCATTCTGCTGATTACTCACGAGATGGACGTTGTAAAACGTATTTGTGACTGCGTGGCGGTCATCAGTAATGGTGAACTGATTGAGCAAGACACCGTTAGTGAAGTGTTCTCACACCCGAAAACGCCGCTGGCACAGAAATTTATCCAGTCCACGCTGCACCTGGATATTCCGGAAGATTATCTGGAACGTTTGAAAGCGGAGCCGGAAGCCGACAGCGTGCCGATGCTGCGTATGGAATTCACCGGCCATTCGGTCGATGCACCGCTACTTTCTGAGACGGCCCGTCGGTTTAATGTGAATAACAACATTATTAGCGCGCAGATGGATTACGCCGGCGGTGTGAAGTTCGGCATCATGCTGACTGAAATGCACGGCACACAGGAAGATACACAAGCAGCCATTAGCTGGTTGCAGGAACACCATGTAAAAGTAGAGGTACTGGGTTATGTCTGAGCCGATGATGTGGCTGCTGGTTCGCGGCGTATGGGAAACGCTGGCAATGACCTTTGTGTCCGGTTTTTTTGGCTTTGTGATTGGTCTGCCGGTCGGCGTGTTGCTGTACGTAACGCGTCCGGGGCAAATTATTGAGAACGCGAAGCTCTACCGTACGCTCTCTGCGCTGGTGAACATTTTCCGTTCCATCCCGTTCATCATCTTACTGGTGTGGATGATTCCATTCACCCGCATGATCGTAGGCACCTCTATCGGACTGCAGGCAGCTATCGTTCCGCTGACCGTCGGTGCCGCGCCGTTTATCGCCCGTATGGTGGAAAACGCGCTGCTCGAAATCCCGACCGGGCTGATAGAAGCCTCTCGTGCGATGGGCGCCACACCGCTGCAAATTGTACGTAAGGTATTACTGCCAGAAGCGCTGCCAGGACTGGTCAATGCGGCCACCATCACCCTTATCACGCTGGTTGGTTACTCCGCGATGGGCGGTGCCGTCGGTGCCGGTGGTCTTGGACAGATTGGCTATCAGTACGGCTATATTGGTTACAACGCTACCGTAATGAATACAGTACTGGTATTGCTCGTCGTTCTGGTTTATTTAATTCAGTTATCCGGCGATCGCATCGTCCGGGCTGTCACGCACAAATAACGTTGCACACAACACTAAAAACTCATTAAGAAAAGGAAATAAGCATGGCGTTCAAATTCAAAACCTTTGCGGCAGTTGGAGCCCTGATCGGTTCTCTGGCACTTGTGGGTTGCGGTCAGGATGAAAAAGATCCTAATCACATCAAAGTGGGCGTTATTGTTGGCGCAGAGCAGCAGGTTGCAGAAGTCGCGCAGAAAGTGGCAAAAGAAAAATACGGTCTGGACGTTGAGCTGGTCACGTTTAACGATTACGTTCTGCCTAACGAAGCGCTGAGCAAAGGCGATATCGATGCTAACGCCTTCCAGCACAAACCATACCTGGACCAGCAGATCAAAGATCGTGGTTACAAGCTGGTTGCTGTAGGCAATACTTTTGTTTACCCGATTGCGGGCTACTCCAAAAAAATCAAATCACTGGATGAGCTGCAGGACGGTTCCCAGGTCGCGATTCCAAACGACCCGACTAACCTTGGCCGTTCCTTGCTGCTGCTGCAAAAAGTGGGCTTAATCAAACTGAAAGACGGTGTTGGCCTGCTGCCAACCGCGCTGGACGTGATTGAAAACCCGAAAAACCTGAAGCTGGTTGAACTGGAAGCACCGCAGCTGCCGCGTTCCCTGGACGATGCACAAATCGCACTGGCGGTCATCAACACCACCTACGCCAGCCAGATCGGCCTGACTCCGGCAAAAGACGGTATCTTTGTTGAAGATAAAGATTCCCCGTACGTAAACCTGATTGTAACTCGTGAAGACAATAAAGATGCTGAGAACGTGAAGAAATTCGTTGAAGCATACCAGTCTGACGAAGTGTACGAAGCAGCAAACAAAGTCTTCAACGGCGGTGCTGTTAAGGGCTGGTAATTTTAGGCTGTTTACAGAATCTGTAATATCATCAGGACGGGCGCTTGCCCGTCTTGTCATTTATGCAAGCACCTGATTCAATATCTGACGTTTAGATCATTCATTGAGGAAATATTATGCGTGCTTTACCGATCTGTTTAGTAGCACTCTTGCTGAGCGGCTGTTCTATGTTAAGCAGATCCCCTGTTGAACCCGTTCAAAGCACCGCAACCCCGCCGAAAGCGGAGCCGGAAAAACCGAAAGCACCGCGCGCTACGCCGGTAAGAATCATTACTAACGCTGAAGATTTAGTAGGCAAACCGTTCCGCGATCTTGGCGAAGTTAGCGGTGAATCCTGCCAGGCTTCAAACCAGGATTCCCCTCCGAGCATTCCAACCGCACGCAAACGCATGCAGATTAACGCATCAAAAATGAAAGCTAATGCGGTATTGCTGCACAGTTGCGAAGTGACCAGCGGAACGCCGGGTTGCTATCGTCAGGCGGTTTGCATCGGTTCTGCACTGAACATTTCGGCGAAATGAGCCATTTTCAGTTCGAGCAAATAGGCGTTATCCGCTCACCTTATAAAGAAAAGTTCGCCGTTCCACGCCAGCCCGGTCTGGTGAAAAGCGCCAGCGGTGAACTGCATTTGCTCGCACCTTATAACCAGGCCGATGCCGTTCGCGGCCTGGAAGCCTTCAGTCATTTGTGGGTGATTTTTGTTTTTCACCAGACAATGGAAGGTGGATGGCGTCCGACCGTGCGCCCTCCCCGCCTTGGCGGCAACGCCAGAATGGGTGTCTTTGCCACGCGTTCAACGTTTCGTCCTAACCCTGTTGGCATGTCGTTGGTCGAGCTACGGGGCATCCGCTGCCATAAAGAGCATGTGATCCTCGAACTAGGTGGGCTGGATCTCGTTGATGGCACGCCAGTTGTAGATATAAAACCGTATCTGCCGTTTGCCGAATCGTTACCCGATGCTCGCGCCAGCTATGCTCAGGATGCCCCCCAGGCCAGCGTAGACGTGACGTTCAGTGAAGATCTCGCGGAGCAGCTACCGAAGCTCGAACAACGTTACCCGCATCTTCGTCAGTTTATTGCCGAAGTGCTGGCGCAGGATCCGCGTCCTGCCTACCGTAAAAATGAGGAAGAAGGCAAAACCTACGCCGTCTGGCTACTGGACTTTAACGTCCGCTGGCGCGTCACGCCGTCAGGATTTGAGGTCTTTGCTCTGGAAGCCCGCTAATTTGCGTCGCGTACTCTTTTGACATCCCTTTCTCGCTGGTAAACTAAACCACTTTTGTTTTGTGCCAGGCTCGTTTTGAGCCTGTTCGATCGTTCAACTGGAACCGTAACAACATGCGTACTAGCCAATATCTGCTCTCCACTCTGAAGGAGACACCTGCCGACGCCGAAGTCATCAGCCACCAGCTGATGCTGCGCGCCGGGATGATCCGCAAGCTGGCCTCCGGGTTATATACCTGGCTGCCGACCGGCGTGCGCGTCCTGAAAAAAGTCGAAAACATCGTGCGTGAAGAGATGAACAACGCCGGTGCGATCGAGGTGTTGATGCCGGTCGTTCAGCCTTCTGAACTGTGGGAAGAGAGCGGCCGTTGGGAACAATACGGCCCGGAACTGCTGCGTATTGCTGACCGTGGCGATCGTTCGTTCGTCCTCGGCCCAACGCATGAAGAAGTGATCACCGACCTGATCCGTAACGAGCTGAGCTCTTACAAACAGCTGCCGCTGAACTTCTATCAGATTCAGACCAAATTCCGTGACGAAGTCCGTCCACGCTTCGGCGTGATGCGCTCCCGCGAATTCCTGATGAAAGATGCATACTCTTTCCACACCTCTCAGGAATCCCTGCAGGAAACCTACGACGCGATGTACGCTGCGTATAGCAAAATCTTCAGCCGTATGGGGCTGGATTTCCGTGCAGTACAAGCGGATACCGGTTCTATCGGCGGCAGCGCCTCTCACGAATTCCAGGTGCTGGCGCAGAGCGGCGAAGACGATGTGATCTTCTCCGACTCTTCCGACTATGCGGCGAACATCGAATTTGCCGAAGCCGTTGCGCCGAAGGAGCCGCGCGCGGCAGCAACCCAGGAAATGACGCTGGTAGATACGCCGAACGCTAAAACCATCGCCGAACTGGTTGAGCAGTTCAACTTGCCTATCGAAAAAACCGTGAAAACCCTGCTGGTGAAAGCGGTTGAAGGCAGCAGCTACCCGCTGGTCGCCCTGCTGGTTCGTGGCGATCACGAGCTGAACGAAGTCAAAGCGGAAAAACTGCCGCAGGTTGCCAGCCCGCTGACCTTTGCCACCGAAGAAGAAATTCGTGCGCTGGTAAAAGCAGGTCCTGGCTCGCTCGGTCCGGTGAATATGCCAATTCCGGTGGTTATCGACCGTACCGTTGCAGTAATGAGCGATTTCGCTGCCGGTGCCAACATCGACGGTAAACACTATTTCGGTATCAACTGGGATCGCGACGTGGGCACCCCGGAAGTTGCTGACATCCGTAACGTGGTCGCCGGCGACCCTAGCCCGGACGGCAAAGGTACACTGATGATCAAACGCGGTATCGAAGTCGGCCATATCTTCCAGTTGGGTACCAAGTACTCTGAAGCGATGAAAGCCGCCGTCCAGGGCGAAGATGGCCGTAACCAGACGCTGACTATGGGCTGCTACGGTATCGGGGTCACTCGCGTAGTCGCTGCTGCTATTGAACAAAACTTTGACGATCGTGGCATCGTATGGCCAGATGCCATTGCCCCGTTCCAGGTCGCCATTCTGCCGATGAACATGCACAAATCCTACCGTGTGCAGGAGCTGGCTGAGAAGCTGTACGCTGAGCTGCGCGCGCAGGGTATTGAAGTGCTGATGGACGATCGTAAAGAACGTCCGGGCGTGATGTTTGCCGATATGGAACTGATCGGTATTCCGCACACCATCGTGCTGGGCGACCGTAACCTCGACAACGACGATATCGAATACAAATACCGTCGTAACGGCGAGAAAGAGCTGATTAAAACCGGCGACATCGTCGACTTCCTGGTCAAAGCCATTAAAGGCTAATACCAACAAAAAGGCCCTGATTATCAGGGCCTTTTTTCTATCGATTAATTACACGCTTTACCAGGGATAAATTTCGCGTCTTTATCCGCCATCAACGTTTTCACTTTCTCACCCGTATCCGGGTTTGACTCCAGCGTGAAATGCGCCTCAAGCGTCAGCAGTACGGACTGTCCGTTTTCCGCACGAGCGGCTAAATAGTCGCGTTCAAGCTGAGCGTTATTCGCCACCGGCATCCGTTTACCCGTTGCGCAGTCGGTAAAGATTGCCGCGTCAGCCATATAGAAATACATGCCTCGCATCGGCATTGGCGTCACCGGTAAGCTGGCGGAAACCGGCTGGAGCGTGTAGTTAAACTGTGACTCAATCGGGTTACCTTCACGATCGAGCATTTCCAGCGCCTCGCCTTTAGCCCGGTAGTACGACTTTTCACCTTTGCTGTCGGTCAGCACCAGTTTGTCGGCTGTACGCGCCCATGTGCCATAAGAGGCAAACGAAGACGGTTCATCCCGCACGCCCTGATAGCGTTCGTTCATCACCCATGTGCCGTCTTTTTCCAGAAACAGAGAGGTTTCAATCCCTTCGCAGTCCGCGCAAGGTAAGATGCCACGCCAGCTTTGCTGCATCGGTTTTAATTCTGCCGCCCGCGTCGGCTGTAGTACTTCAACTTCAGTACGATTATTACAGCCAATCAAGGAAAAAAGCGTGCATGCAGCGACCACGGACAATATTGCTGTTTTCACTATCAATTCCTTATTAATTTTTATTCCCGCTCGTCAGTCTTGCGTTCGACGAACTCTCCCGCGCAGTGCTTTCACTGTGGATTTTTGCGCCTTCGATGACAACCTGCGCTCTTTCGAGGCGCGCGTAGGGCGAGTTGCCTGTCGGCTTTTTTGCACCGCGGTTAATTCTTTTATCACCGCCACCAGTCGGGAGATTGCCGCTTCCCGATTGAGCTCCTGGCTACGGTATTCCTGCGCCTTAATGATAATAATGCCATCGCCGCTAATCAGATGATGGCTGGCGGCCAGCAGGCGTTCCTTGTAATACTCTGGCAGGCTCGAGGCCCGAATGTCAAAGCGCAAATGGATAGCCGTCGAGGTCTTGTTAACGTGCTGACCACCCGCGCCTTGTGCCCGAATCGCCGTGATTTCCAGCTCATTATCAGGGATAGAGACGTTTCGGGAGAGAACAATCATGAACGCGGCTGCCACGCGGTCAGATGAATTTCCAGATTGTTCTGAGAATCGGACAGCCAAATAGCGCCGTCCTGAATAGTCGCCTGCAGCGCCATTGTACGACCAGCAAAATCACTCAGTTGCGCCAGCTGTTCATCATCCAGATACCACACGGTGAGATTTTTAAACTGCGCACATTTGTTCTGGTTTTGCTGCCACCAGATCTGAGCCGCACGGCTGTTGTAGGCAAACAGAGCAACCTCACCAGACTGGGTACAGGCTTTCTTGATACGGCGCTCATCCGGCAGACCCAGCTCAATCCAAAGATCGATGCCCAGATGGTCGTTACGCAGCCATGCTTCAGGCTCGTCTTCCGCGCTCAGGCCACGCGTGAACTGCAGCCGTTCATCGGCATATTTAATCCAGGCCAGCAGGCGCAGCATCATGCGCTCCTGGGTTTCAGAGGGGTGACGCGCCAGCGTCAAGGCCGCGTCAAGAAACTGGTTGCGGTCAAGATCCGCTACGTTGACGACGGCTTTATAAATTGTCGCTTTAAGCGCCATGGGAGAACTCCTTTCGAATCAGGCGCACATTGTAGCGAAAACTGCGGCAAAAGGCTGCTAACTGCTCATCTATCAAGGCGCTGATATTGCTTGAATGAGTATGGTATAGTCACCTTGCTAAACAGAGTTTATCTTCGTAGGCTTAGACTTGCATCCACGGTTAAGTCAGAGTGCTGACAGGAGGGCATGTGGAAAAATATTGTGAGTTAATACGCAAGCGGTACGCGGAAATCGCCAGCGGAGACTTAGGGTATATCCCGGATGCGCTGGGTTGCGTATTGAAGGTGCTTAATGAAGTGGCGACAGACAGCGCCCTTCCTGAGTCGGTCAGGGAAAAAGCGGCCTATGCTGCCGCGAACTTACTGGTGAGCGATTATGTCAATGAATGAAACGTATCAACCCATCAACTGCGATGATTACGACAATCTTGAACTCGCCTGCCAGCACCATTTGTTACTGACGCTGGCGTTAAAAGATGGCGAAGTTTTGCAGGCGAAAGCGAACGACCTGGTTTCACGCAAAAACGTGGAGTATCTGGTCGCAGATGTCGCAGGTGAAACCCGGGAGCTTCGTCTCGACAAAATTGCCAGCTTCAGCCACCCGCAAATCGGTACCGTGGTGGTCAGCGAATCCTGATTATTTTGGTGCCGGATGACGGTGCAAAGCACCTTATCCGGCCTACTTTCCACGCCAAACCAGACTCACGCCTTCTTCATCTTCCGCCGCTCCCTCACGCGTCACGAAAACACCCGCAGCCGCAATCAACGTTTCGCCGTAAAACAGCAGCGGTGTGGTATCTCGTCGCCAGGGCGGGATCCCCTGTTCCTGCCAGATTTTCTTTAATTTCCGTCCACCCTTACGCCCGACAATATGCAATAACCCTGGTGCTTTGAAACGAATGCTGACAGCTTCATCCGCTTGCGGCATGCGCAATTCACCCGCAGAGATTAACTGAACCGAACCCAATCCGGCAGGCAGCGCCAACGGTGTTTTCCACTCTAGCCATGGGATAACGGTTTCGCTTTGCCCATCGACTGACTTCACCCACCACAGCTGTGACTGATAACGGCGGACCTCGTACTCCCCGAGGCGAAAACAGGGTGAGGCATCTTCCCGCGCCAGCGCCACTTCCTGCCAGATACGTTCCAGTCCATCACGAGAAGGCATCGGCGCATTTAACCCCGCCAGCCAGCGACGAAGCAGCGCGGCACGACGCACGTCGCTCATCATCATTAACGGTACCAGTAGCAGTGTGCCGTGGGCTGTGATGCAATCGGCTAAATCGCTGGCCAGCAGTTCATCCAGTAAACTCTCCTGCTCAGCACACAGCGCGGCGCTGCGGGCTACGGCTTGCGCGAAGTGCGGCCAGCGCTGTTGGAGCAATGGGGTAACGCGCAATCTGAGGAAATTGCGATCGTAGGTATCATCCTGATTGCTTTCATCTTCAATCCAGCATAATTCATGCTGCCGCGCCCATGCTTCAAGCGCCTCTCGCGTTTGCGCCAGCAGAGGTCGAATCAGCTGGGTTCCGGCGAACGGTGAGTTTTCGCCCATGGCGGAAAGTCCGGCAGGGCCGCTGCCGCGCTTAAGCGCCAGCAAAAAGGTTTCACACTGGTCATCGAGATGCTGGGCGGTCATCAGCACCTCGCCCGGTAGTAAGGTCTGCGCAAATGCCTGATAGCGCGCGCGTCGTGCCTGAGCTTCGATGCCCAGGCCATCGTCCTCAAGGTGTACCCGCTCAACCACTAGCGGCACCTGCCACTGCATACATACTGACTCACAGTGCTGCACCCAACTGTCTGCATGTGGGCTTAATCCGTGATGAATATGGATTGCGCGTAAAGCGACCTCAGGATGCTGCGCTCGCCACTGCACCAGCTGATGCAGGAGTACGGTTGAGTCCAGCCCGCCGCTAAAGGCGACCAAAATCGATTGAGAATTCAGCAGTGAAGTGTTCAGCGTGAGTGTCGTCATGATGGTTACTTACAATGGCATTGCCCGGCACGTTACCGGGCTAACGCCACAATGACAAGCCTTACAGCTCGTACAGTTCGAGGGGCAATCCGTCCGGATCGTTGAAAAACGTAAAGCGTTTACCGGTAAATGGATCGATACGTATGGATTCACACTTCACGTGGTGTGCTTCCAGATGCGCGATCGACTTTTCCACATCCTCCACGCTGAACGCCAGATGACGCAAACCGCAGGCTTCCGGTCGGCTCGGACGGCAAGGTGGAAACGGGAAAGAAAAAAGCTCAATCACATACTGGCCGTTCAATGCCAGATCGCCTTTCCACGAGTCTCTCTCTTCCCTATAGGCTTCGCTCATCAGTGTAAAGCCAAGCACATCGCAGTAAAATGCCTTACTTGCCGCGTAGTCCGTCGCAATAATGGCAATATGGTGAACCTGTTTTAATCCCAGCATAGCGTCATCGCCTCTTTCATTTTTCTGTCAGAACGTTACTCGTACGTCTTAGGGTCAGGCAAGTCGTTATGCCATTTTTAAGACTCTCACGCGATACACGCCATCCTCGCCCAGTTTAGCGCCATGGATATCGGTTTCAAATCCCGGGTAGCGCTGCCCCACTGAACACAGCATCAGAAGAAAATCGAGGACAGCCCGGCTTTTGGCAGTGATCATTTCCCCGGGCATCAAGAGCGGCACGCCTGGAGGATAAGGCAGGATCATATTGGCGGACACGCGTCCTACCAGTTGATCAAGCGCCACGGTTTCCACCTCACCTTTGATCTGCCGCTGCCAGGCCTGGTGCGGTGTCATTTTCATTTCCGGCAAGGTATCAAATGCCCGCAGCATCAGTCCGGAGAGATCGTGCTGGCGGATCAGCTTATGGATCCCCTGTGCCAGATCCTGAATACGCATATTGCGATAGAAATCGGGATCTTCAGCATACAGATCCGGCAGCATATTTTTCACGCGTAAATTCAGATCGTACGAGCGCTTAAATTCCGTCAGGCCACGTAGCAGCCCCATCGCCCGGGTCTTATCTATGCCAATACTGAACAGGAACAACAGGTTATACGGTCCCGTTTTTTCGACGACGACGCCGCGTTCATCAAGGAATTTCGCCACCAGCGCCGCGGGGATCCCCTCTTCGCTCATATTTCCCTGTTCATCCATTCCCGGCGTCAGAATCGTGACCTTCACCGGGTCGAGGAACATGTGGTCGGCATCAGCATCAACAAATCCGTGCCAGTCTTCACCTGGCGCTACCGGCCAACATTCTGCTTCATCGACCTTTTCCGGCTGCCAGATATCAAAGAACCAGCCATCCGACTCTTCGCGCAGACGCTGCACTTCTTTACGGAAATGCAGCGCCCGTTCCACCGAACGATTGATTAACCGCTTGCCGGAATTACCACGCAGCATTGCCGCCGCCGTTTCTATCGACGCCACAATCGGATAGCTCGGAGACGTGGAGGTGTGCATCATAAAGGCTTCGTTGAACGTGTCTTCATCATAGTCACCCTTAATGTGGATCAGCGAAGCCTGTGACAACGCCGCCAGCATCTTGTGGGTGGACTGGGTTTCAAATATCACCTTTCCCGGTACCCGTTCGCCGCTCATCCCGCTTTTCCCCTGATAGATCGGATGAAAATGGGTATACGGCACCCAGGCTGAATCAAAATGGATGGAGGACACATCCAGGGTTTGCTTGATCCAGTTGGTGTTATAAAGCAGCCCGTCATAGGTGGAGTTGGTGATCACCGCGTGTACCGGCCATTGCGCCTGAGTCGTCTCTTCTACCTTGCGTTCAATACTTGCACGGGTAAATTCCCGACGGGGTATACCGCCGAGGATCCCCAACGCGTTACGCGTAGGCTTCAGCCAGATTGGCACCACATCGCTCATCATCAGCAAATGCGCCAGCGACTTATGGCAGTTGCGGTCAATCAGTAACGTACTGCCTGCAGGCGCAGCATACATGCCGACAATCTTGTTCGATGTCGAGGTGCCGTTGGTCACCATATAGCTCTGTTCGGCACCAAAAGTACGCGCGATGTACTCCTCCGCTTCGAGGTGTGGTCCGGTATGATCAAGCAATGAACCCAGTTCGGTTACGGAAATGGACACGTCGGCTTTCAGCGTATTGCCGCCAAAGAAATCATAGAACAGGCAGCCGACCGGGCTTTTCTGGTACGCCGTACCCGCCATGTGCCCGGGCGTACAGAAGGTATACTTTCCTTCCTTCACATAGGTAAACAGCGCCTTGGTGAACGGAGGCGTGATGTTATCGAGGTATTCGCTGGTGTACTGGCGAATGCGGGTGGCAATGTCTTCAGACTGACCCAGCGCATACTCAAAAAACCACAGCGCCATGCGCAGGTCGTGCGCACTGACATCCATCGTCGAATGGGTATTAATAAAGGCGTAGAGCGGGAGATACTCGTTGAGCTGGTTGATGTCACTACACAGCTCCAGGCTATATTCATCCCAGTCAAAAATGACGCCGCAAATTCGCGGGTTGTGTTCGATAAACTTCAGCAGGTCAACGCTATTCTGCGGCCAGATAATCTGAAATCCCTGCTGTTGCAGCGCACGTTCAAGTTCCTTGATGGGCTCATCTTTATAAAAGACGCCATGCGGTCCCATGATGGCAATGATATTCATGCGTTCCTCCTGGAAAAACCTTAGTTAATCATAGCCTGGCCAAACCACAGGTAAAAAAAAGGGCCACAACGTTGTGGCCCTTTTCGGAATTAATGCAGTTTACGCGTAACCGTAGCTCATCAGACGCTGGTAACGACGGTTTTTCAGATCGTCTTTGCTTAACACGTCGAGATCGGCGAGATCGGCCAGCAGCTGTGCTTTCAGGGACGCAGCCATCACTTCCGGATTGCGGTGTGCGCCGCCTAACGGTTCCGGAATGATAGAGTCGATAAGCTTCAGCTCTTTCAGACGCGGGGCAACAATTCCCATCGCTTCTGCGGCCAGCGGTGCTTTGTCGGCGCTTTTCCACAGAATTGAAGCACAACCTTCCGGGGAGATAACGGAATAGGTGCTGTATTGCAGCATATTCACTTTATCGCCTACACCGATCGCCAGCGCGCCACCGGAACCACCTTCACCGATAACGGTGCAGATTACCGGTACGCTCAGACGCGACATTTCACGCAGGTTGCGCGCGATCGCTTCTGACTGACCACGCTCTTCCGCGCCCACGCCCGGGTAAGCCCCTGGGGTGTCGATGAAGGTAATGATCGGCATGTTGAAACGCTCGGCCATTTCCATCAGACGCAGCGCTTTGCGATAGCCTTCCGGCGCTGGCATGCCGAAATTACGGCGAATCTTTTCTTTGGTCTCACGGCCTTTCTGATGACCAATGATCATCACCGGACGGCCATCCAGACGCGCGATACCGCCGACAATAGCTTTATCATCCGCATAGGCACGATCGCCCGCCAGCTCATCAAATTCATCAAACGCCAGGCGGACATAATCCAGGGTGTACGGACGCTGTGGATGGCGCGCCAGTTGGGCTACCTGCCATGCGCCAAGATCGGCGAAGATTTTACGCGTCAGTTCTACGCTTTTTTCACGCAGGCGATGCACTTCTTCATCGATGTTAATATCCAGTTTCTCATCCTGACGGCTAACCGCAGTCAAAGAATCGATTTTTGCTTCCAGCTCTGCAATCGGCTGTTCAAAATCAAGGAAATTCAGACTCATAGTATTCCTGTATTAGTCAAACTCCAGTTCCACCTGCTCCGAACCAATAAGGCCACGGAGATCGTTTAGCAAACGATCGCTCGGAGAGACACGCCACGTCGCGCCAAAACGCAACCGCGCACGTGCATCCGCCCTCTGATAGTAGAGATGTACTGGAATTGTCCCCGAGCGGTGGGGTTCCAGAGACTGACGGAGTCGGTTTAAAAGCTGGTCATCAATTTGCCTGTCCGTCAGCGAGATAGCAAGCCCGCGAGCATATTTTTCCCGGGCTTCGTCAATATCCATGACTTCACGGGCCATCATTTTAAGCCCGCCGCTGAAGTCATCAAAGCTGACCTGTCCGCTGACGATAAGTATGCGGTCTTTTTCCAGCAATTGCTGGTATTTATCCAGAGCATCGGTAAACAACATAACTTCCAGACGTCCGGAACGGTCATCCAGTGTACAGATGCCGATACGATTGCCGCGCTTGGTGACCATTACCCGCGCAGCAATGACGAGCCCCGCAGCCGTGGTGACTTTACCACGTTCTGTCGGATGCATGTCTTTCAGCCTGTAGCCTCCGACATAGCGCTCAATTTCTTTTAAATACTGGTTGATGGGGTGTCCCGTCAGGTAAAGCCCCAACGTTTCACGCTCACCATCTAATACCACCTGCTCCGGCCACGGTTGGCAACTGGCATAGGATTGTTCAATTTGCTCCGGTTCTTCCGCCAGCACGCCAAACATATCGGCCTGACCGATGGCTTCGGCTTTTGCATGCTGATCGGCGGCTTTTAGCGCATCGTTGAGCGAATTCATCAACGCCGCGCGATGCGGACCAAGGCGATCAAACGCCCCAGACATAATTAGCTTTTCCAGCACCCGGCGGTTAAGTTTTTTGATATCCGTGCGCGCACAGAGATCAAACAGCTCACGGAAGTAACCGCCTTCGTTACGCGCCTCAATAATAGCTTCAATTGGTCCTTCACCCACGCCTTTTATCGCGCCGATGCCATAAACAATCTCGCCATCATCATTCACGTGAAAATGGTAAAGCCCGGAGTTGATATCCGGCGGTAGGATTTTGAGCCCCATACGCCAGCATTCATCTACCAGCCCGACCACTTTCTCAGTGTTATCCATATCGGCGGTCATTACCGCCGCCATAAACTCAGCAGGATAATGCGCCTTCAGCCACAGCGTCTGGTAAGAGACGAGCGCATAGGCTGCGGAGTGCGATTTGTTAAATCCGTAACCGGCGAATTTCTCCACCAGGTCAAAGATTTTCATCGCCAGTTCGCCGTCTACGCCGCGCTTTTTCGCCCCTTCTTCAAAGGTGCCGCGCTGCTTAGCCATCTCTTCCGGCTTTTTCTTACCCATCGCACGACGCAGCATATCCGCGCCGCCAAGGGTGTACCCGGACAACTCCTGGGCAATCTGCATAACCTGTTCCTGATACAGGATAATGCCGTAGGTCGGCTCCAGTACCGGTTTCAGACACTCATGCTGCCATTGTACGTCCGGGTAGGAAATCTCTTCGCGACCATGCTTACGGTCGATAAAGTTATCTACCATCCCCGACTGTAGCGGACCTGGGCGGAACAGAGCCACCAGTGCGATCATGTCTTCGAAGCAGTCAGGCTGCAGACGTTTGATCAGGTCTTTCATACCGCGGGATTCAAGCTGGAAGACCGCCGTGGTCTCCGAGCGTTGCAGCATATCGAAGCTTTTCTTGTCATCCAGCGGGATAGCCGCAATATCCAGCGGTGGCTCACCGTTCTTTTCACGGCGCGCGTTGATCATTTCCAGCGCCCAGTTGATGATGGTGAGCGTACGCAGGCCGAGGAAGTCGAACTTCACAAGACCGGCATATTCCACGTCGTTCTTATCAAACTGAGTAACCGGGTGCAGCCCCTGCTCATCGCAGTACAAAGGCGCAAAATCAGTAATTTTTGTCGGTGCGATAACCACACCACCGGCGTGCTTACCGGCGTTACGCGTGACGCCTTCCAGCTTACGCGCCATATCGATCAGCGCTTTAACCTCTTCATCTGCCTCATAGATTTCCGGCAGTTGGGGTTCGGCTTCAAAGGCTTTTGCCAGCGTCATGCCCGGGTCGGGCGGCACCAGTTTCGAAATACGGTCAACGAAACCGTACGGATGCCCCAGCACGCGGCCCACGTCGCGGATAACCGCTTTTGCAGCCATCGTACCAAAGGTAATAATCTGCGAAACCGCATCACGACCGTACATTTCCGCCACGTGCTCGATAACCTGGTCGCGTTTCTCCATACAGAAGTCAACGTCGAAGTCGGGCATTGAGACACGTTCCGGGTTAAGGAAACGTTCGAACAGCAGGTCAAATTCCAGCGGATCGAGATCGGTAATTTTCAGCGCATAGGCGACAAGTGAGCCAGCGCCGGAACCACGTCCCGGGCCTACCGGTACGCCGTTATCTTTCGACCACTGGATAAATTCCATAACGATCAGGAAGTAGCCTGGGAATCCCATCTGGTTGATAACTTTAAGTTCAACTTCCAGACGTTCATCGTAAGGCGGGCGCTTCTGCGCACGAACTTCAGGGTCAGGGAACAAAAATTCGAGACGTTCTTCCAGCCCTTCGCGTGATTTCGCCACGAGGAAATCCTCTGTGGTCATATCGCCGGTCGGGAACTGCGGCAGGAAGTATTCGCCCAGACGCACCGTCACGTTGCAGCGTTTGGCTATCTCGACGGTGTTTTGCAGCGCTTCCGGAATATCCGAGAACAGCTCGCACATCTCATCTTCGCTGCGCATGTACTGCTGCGGCGAATAGTTGCGCGGGCGTTTCGGGTCATCAAGGGTAAACCCGTCGTGGATTGCCACGCGGATTTCATGCGCATCGAAATCTCCGGTTTCAAGGAAGCGGACATCGTTAGTCGCTACCACCGGTAGACCACGCGTTTCGGCCAGTGCTACGGCTGCATGCAGATAATTTTCTTCATCTTGCCTGCCGGTGCGAATCAGTTCGAGGAAATAGCAATTGGGAAAATGTTCTTCGTAAAACGCCACGCACTCGTCAACCAGTGCGCTATTGCCGCGCAGCAGGCTGCGTCCGACATCGCCCATGCGACCGCCGGAGAGCAAAATCAAACCTTCTTTTAGCTCGACCAACCAGTCCCGGTCGATAACCGGTCCTTCTGCGCCATAGCCTCGCTGATAGGCTTTCGAAATCAACAACGTCAGGTTCTGATAGCCGGTATTATTTGCGGCCAGCACGGTGAGCTGCGTGAGTTCATCGCCCAACAGCTCACTGCGGACATGAAAATCTGCGCCAACTATCGGCTTGATACCCGCGCCGTGGCCCGCTCCGTAAAACTTCACCAGACCACACAGGTTGGTAAAATCGGTGATCGCCAGCGCAGGCATGCCTAACGCGGCCGCCTTTTTCACCAGCGGCCCGGTTTTCGCCAGCCCATCGATCATGGAGTAGTCGCTGTGCACCCGAAGGTGGACGAAACGTGGTTCAGACATCTTCAGATTCCTTCGACACAAGAATCAGGACGAGAGTCCCAGTGCGCGTTTGACGGGGCCAAAGCTGCGGCGATGGTGCTCAGTTGCACCATGCAGTGCCAATTTTTCCAGATGAAATGCGGTTGGATAGCCTTTGTGCTTTGCAAAACCATACTGTGGAAAAACCGTATCCAGCGCCGCCATTTCAGCGTCACGGGTCACTTTTGCCAGAATCGATGCGGCGCTAATCTCCGCCACGCGGCTATCACCTTTGACCACCGCCATCGACGGTACCGGTAATGCCGGGCAACGATTGCCGTCAATCAGCACGTATTCAGGCGCAATATGCAGACCCGCAACCGCACGCTGCATGGCCAGCATGGTGGCATGCAAAATGTTCAGCTCGTCGATTTCATGCGGTTCCGCCCGACCCAGGCTCCAGCTTAACGCTTTTTCTTTAATTTCATCAAACAGCGCCAGGCGACGTTTTTCTGACAGTTTTTTTGAGTCGTTAAGACCGATAATAGGGCGAGCCGGATCCAGAATGACGGCAGCAGTGACGACTGCGCCAACCAAAGGGCCGCGCCCGACTTCATCCACACCCGCCACTAAATGCGTATGCGGATACACAAATTCAATCATTGCGCTAACTCCAGGACCGCATCCGCCGCCTGCTCATCAGCATTGCAACGGATCTGCTGGTGCAGTTCACGGAATGTGTCATGCATCGCATGGCTGGTTTTACCATTTGCCAGCAATGGCAACAGCGCTTGCGACAGCGCCTGCGGTTCACACTCTTCCTGCAACAGCTCTTTAACCAGTTCTCTTCCCGCCAGCAGGTTAGGTAGCGAAACGTAATCCGTTTTCACCAGGCGCTTCGCCAGCCAAAAGGTGAAGGGTTTCATACGGTAGCCAACCACCATCGGGCATTTTGCCAGCATACACTCCAGCGCGGCGGTACCTGAAGCCAGCAGTGCGGCATCGCTGGCCACCATTGCTTCACGTCCCATCCCATTGAGCAGATGTACAGAAAGCTCCGGTGCAACTTCCGCTTTAATGCGTTCAAACTGCTCGCGACGTTTGGCATTCACCAACGGCACCACCACTTCGAGATCCGGATAATGCTGGCGTAATAGCTGCGCCGTTTTCAGAAAATCGGCGCTGAGCATCTCCACTTCTGCACCGCGGCTTCCTGGCAGTAGCGCCAGGCAGTGAGCGTCATGAGGAATGCCCAGAACATCACGTGCCGCATTTTTATCCGGGTCCAACGGCATGGCATCCGCCATGGTATGACCGATAAAGCGGCACGGGACGTTAAATTTGTCATAAAACGCTTTTTCGAAAGGCAGAAAGGCCAGCACCATGTTGGTGGATCTGCCTATTTTGAAAACGCGTTTCTGTCGCCACGCCCAGACGGACGGACTGACATAATGAATGGTTTTAATGCCCTGTTTTTTCAAGTTCCCTTCGAGGGTAATATTGAAATCAGGCGCATCAATGCCGACGAAAACATCCGGCTTTAAGTCGGTGAATCGGCGAGTGAGGTCGGCACGAATATGCAGTAAACGGCGCAGGCGTCCGAGCACTTCAACAATGCCCATGACCGCCAGCTCTTCCATTTCGTACCAGGCTTCACAACCTTCGGCCTGCATCAGCGGACCCGCCACGCCAACAAAACGCGCATTGGGAACGCGAGCCTTGAGTGCACGGATTAACCCTGCACCAAGAATATCGCCGGAGGTTTCTCCGGCGACGAGGGCAATCGTTAAAGGACGCTGTTCAGTCATTAACGAATCAGGCCACGCGTTGAGCGTTCAAAGAAGTCGCTGAAAGCCTGAACTTCGGGGTACTGTTTCGCCAGTTCCGCGATTTCTGGTTTCACTTCTTCCAGCGTTTTACCGCTACGGTACAACGCTTTGTAGGCGTTACGAATCGCGGTAATCGCTTCGCGGGTGAATCCACGACGCTTCAGACCTTCGATATTGACGCCAAACGGCGTCGCGTGGTTGCCCTGGGCGATAACGTACGGAGGCACGTCCTGGGCTACACCAGAACAGCCGCCAACCATCACATGTGCACCGATGATGCAGAACTGATGCACCGCAGTCATGCCGCCGATGATAACAAAATCATCAAGCGAAACATGTCCGGCAAGCGTGGCGTTATTCGCCAGAATACAGCGGTTGCCTACCGTACAATCATGCGCGACGTGCGCATTAATCATCAGTAAGTTATCGCTGCCCACCTTCGTCACTCCACCGCCCTGCACTGTGCCACGATGAATGGTGACGCTTTCGCGGATGCGGTTGCGATCGCCAATTTCCACACGGGTCGGTTCACCAGCATATTTAAGATCCTGGTTAACTTCACCGATGGAGGCAAACTGATAGATCTCGTTATCGCGACCAATTTTTGTATGGCCATTCACGACAACGTGAGACTTCAGTACGGTACCCTCACCAATTTCAACATGGGGTCCAACAATACAAAATGGGCCAATGTGAGCATTGGCACCAATGCTGGCGCCCTCTTCTACAATGGCGGTCGGGTGAATAAAGGCGGATTTATCAATCACGTATCAGGCCTCCCGGCTACGGGCACACATCATCGTTGCTTCGCACACAACTTTACCGTCGACCAGCGCAACCCCTTTAAAACGGGTCAGGCCACGGCGCGTTTTCTCGAAAGTCACTTCCATGATCATCTGATCGCCAGGCACGACAGGACGCTTAAAGCGTGCTTCATCAATACCAGCGAAATAATACAGTTCGCCTGGTTCCAGTTTTCCTACGCTTTTAAACGCGAGGATACCGGTAGCCTGTGCCATCGCTTCCAGAATCAATACGCCAGGGAAAATAGGTTTACCCGGGAAGTGGCCCTGAAAGAAAGGCTCGTTAACGGATACATTTTTCACTGCGCGCAGAAAACGACCTTCTTCAAAATCCAGCACGCGGTCAACCAGCAGAAACGGAAAACGGTGCGGCAGAAGTTCTAAAATCTCTTCAATATGCAGAGTATGAGTGTTAGTAGTCAAAATACTCTTCCTGTCAAAATATACTAAAAGGCAATAATAACACGGCCTGTCGCAATCGTATGAATGGGACAGGCCGAAAAGTCAGACATGCAAAAACGGTGCTTTAGTCTTGTTGATTAACCTTGCGCTCAATCGCTTTGAGGCGCTTGCTCATATCATCAATATTCATCACCAGTGCAGCTGTTTTACGCCATACCTTGTTGGGTTGTAGCGGAATGCCTGAGGAGTAGACGCCAGGTTCAGTGATAGGACGCATCACCATACCCATGCCAGTTACCGTAACTTTGTCGCATATTTCCATATGCCCATTGATCACGCTGGCACCGCCAATCATGCAATAACGGCCAATCTTCAGGCTACCCGCCATAATGACGCCACCGGCTACCGCCGTATTGTCGCCAATCACAACGTTATGCGCAATCTGGCACTGGTTATCAATGATAACACCATTACCGATCACAGTATCGTCCAGAGCACCACGGTCAATGGTGGTACAAGCGCCGATCTCGACGCGATCGCCGATAATCACGCGACCAAGCTGGGGGATCTTCACCCAGTTACCACGATCGTTCGCGTAACCAAATCCATCAGATCCAACGACAGTGCTGGACTGGATCAGACAATTTTCACCGATCTGGATGTCGTGGTAAATCGTCACATTCGCCCA
This sequence comes from Citrobacter sp. MGH110, assembly GCF_001037515.1. Classification (NCBI taxonomy): domain Bacteria; kingdom Pseudomonadati; phylum Pseudomonadota; class Gammaproteobacteria; order Enterobacterales; family Enterobacteriaceae; genus Citrobacter; species Citrobacter sp. MGH110. The sequence continues at coordinate 2,785,160 of NZ_KQ089830.1, forward strand.
CAAGCGTGAACCTGCACCGATTTTGGTATTTTTTCCGACGAAGCAACCTGCACCGATAACCACGTTATCGCCCAGTTCTACGCCAGACTCAATGACCGCATTTGCGCCCACAGAGACATTATTACCCAGCTTCGCCGTCGCATCGATCGCTGCACTGGGTGCAATGTTCTGTGCAGGCTGAGGCGTGGTATCTAAAATTTGCGCCATACGTGCATAGGTCAGGTAGGGATTCTTCACTACCAGCGCCGCACTCTTAGCAAAAGGAAGATCGTCCTGCGTCATCACAACGGCAGACGCCTGACATACGCCTAAGTGTTCACGGTATTTAGGATTCACCATGAACGTGATATTGCCAGTTTGCGCAGATTGCATGGACGCTACGCCGGTGATGACGATATCGCCATCACCGTGTAATTCTGCATCCAACTGCTCTGCTAAATCAGCCAGTCGAATTGAAGGCATTACTTATTTAACCTGTTTCAGTACGTCAGCGGTGATGTCTTTTACATCGCTGCTGTTGTATGCAACGGTGTTTGCGTCAACGACCAGATCAATGCTCTGGCTGCTGGCAACAGATTTCACAGCTGTCTGGATACGAGTAACCAGTTTGCCACGTTCTTCGTTGGAACGACGTGCACGATCCTGCTCGAAAGCCTGAGCTTTCTGAGAGAAAGTCTGGCGCTGAGCCATGACGTCTTTTTCCAGCTTGGTACGATCGCTACCTGCTTTCATTGATTGCAGACGCTGCATTTTAGATTGCAGATCGGATTCCATACGCTGCAGTTCGCTGGCACGGCCTTTGAACTCGTTTTCCAGCGTAGCAGAAACACCCGTCTTCTGTGCAACCTGTTGGAACAGGCTACCCATATTGACGATTGCAATTTTGTCAGCAGCCTGTGCGGACGTTGCCATCGCTAAACCGAGACCTGCAGCTAATAACCACTTTTTCACAATTAACTCCTTACCATCCCATTTGCACCCGAAGGTGCAGTTCTTTGCGTGGCCAGGCGATCCCATGCAAGATCGCCTAAAGTCATCGCTACACTACCACTACATTCCTTTGCGAAGAACAGTTACCAGGTTTTACCAATGTTAAACTGGAACTGTTCCGCTTTGTCTCCATCGTACTTCTTGAACGGCTGGGCGTAGGAGAAAACCAACGGCCCCAATGGGGACATCCATTGTAACGCGATACCTGCAGACATACGGATATTGCTCGGATCACCGTAATCTGGAACCCCAATAGCGCGAGTTTGATCGCTATCCTGCCAGTTAGTATCCCAAACGGTACCCATATCCCAGAAGAAGGAGGTACGGACCGAGTTAGCATACTTATCGCTGATAAACGGCGTCGGGGTAATAAATTCCAGGCTGGCTACGGCCATGGCGTTACCACCGACCGCATCGTCTGATTTACAGTACGAACCGTCTTTATTGGTACACTCTTCGTAGCTGTCAGGATCCCCTGCATAAGCCCCTGATTTATAGACTGCTTTTGGACCGATGGTATTCGACTGGAAGCCACGCACGGTGCTGGAGCCACCGGCATAGAAGTTCTCGTAGAACGGCATTTCTTTACTGCCAATACCGTCGCCATAGCCTACCTTCGTACGTCCTAACACTACCCACTTATGATCGTCATCGATCGGTACATAGGTCGCGGTATCCAACGTCGCTTTATAGTATTCGTTGTCAGAACCCGGAATGGTGACTTTGCCGTTCAGGTTGACGCGCGTACCTTCCGTTGGGAAGTAGCCGCGGTCAAGCTTGTTATATGTCCAACCATAGTTAAAGGTGAAGTCATCAGCAGCAAAGCTGTTGGTATTGGTCTCACCCATTGACTCAAGATAACGATCCATCGCAACCTGCGGCTGCATATTGGACAGTTTGTTATGTACATAACCCAGGCCCGCGCGCAACGTGTTGTATTCGTTGACCGGGAAGCCCAGCGTCACGTCTGTACCATAACTTTTGTTGGTATAGTCGGACAGGTCTGCATCATCCGCTTCAAAGTCGTTATAGAAGACGCGGCCACCAAGGCTCACACCATCAACGGTGAAGTACGGGTTAGTGACAGACAACTCAGTATAGGTCTGGTAGTCGTTTTTGGTACCGTTAATCCCGACAGAATAACCGGTACCTAACCAGTTATCTTGCTGAACGCCAGCCTGGAAACTCACGCCGCTCTCGGTACCGTAACCGACGCCGAAGTTAAAGCTACCGGTGTTACGCTCTTTGACCTTGTAGACCACATCAACCTGATCCGGGCTGCCCGGAACACGCTGAGTATCGGTATCAACGGTTTCAAAGTAACCCAGACGGTTCAGACGCTCTTTACCCTGGTCGACCAGATCGCTGCCCAACCATGCGCCTTCCATCTGACGCATTTCGCGACGCAGAACGGAGTCTTTAGAAGTGTCGTTACCTTCAAAACGGATCTTACGCACATAGAAACGGTTACCCGCATCCACGTTTACACGTAATTTAACGGTTTTGTCAGCGTCGTTGATTTCAGGCTGCGACTGTACGCGCGGATAGGCATAGCCATAGCGACCCAGAAGCTTCTTGATGTCATCTTCCATTTTGGTCACTTTGGTGCCGTTATAGAGTTCACCTGGCTCGATCTTCGTCAGGGTCTCAATTTCGGCGGAATGCCCGGCCAGGTTACCGCTCACCTGAACCCCAGAAAGCTTGTACTGCTCGCCTTCAGTGATGTTAACGGTGATGTAGATGCCTTTTTTATCCGGCGTCAGGCTGACCTGAGTGGAATCAATATTGAAGCGAGCATAACCGCGATCCAGATAGTAGCTACGCAGGGTTTCAAGGTCGCCCGCCAGCTTCTGTTTCTGGTATTTACGATCGCCCACCACGTTCCACCACGGCACTTCGTCACGCAACTGGAAGTGAGAGATAAGTTCGTCAGTCGAGAAGGCATGGTTGCCGACGATATTGATCTGTTGGATCTTCGCCGAAACACCTTCCTGGAAGACCAGCTTGAGGTCAACGCGGTTACGCGGCAACGGCGTCACCACCGCTTTCACACTGGCGCTGTACTTACCGACGCTATAGTAGAAATCTTCCAGGCCCTTTTCGATATCGGCAAGCGTGGTGCGATCCAGAGACTCGCCAACACGCACGCCAGACGCCTCGAGGTTTTGCTTCAGCATGTCATCTTTCACCGATTTGTTACCGGAGAAAGTGATGCTGGCAATCGTCGGACGTTCTTTTACCTGAACCAGAAGGGTATCACCATCGCGCAGGACGCGGACATCCTCAAAGTTTCCGGTGGCGAACAGAGCACGAATGGTATTACTGATGTCTTCATCATTAACCGTGTCGCCTGTGCGCACCGGCATACTGAGGAGAGCCGCACCAACGGCGACTCGCTGTAGGCCTTCGAAATGAATGTCCTTCACTACGAACCCTTCAGCACCGTATACGGTGGCGCTGCTAAACAGCAGCGACGCTATGAGCAACTTTTTCATCGCCATCGTTATTATGCGTTCTTCCTAACACTCTCTTACAACCGAGAGAAATCATTGAAAAGTGCAAGCCCCATTAACAACACCAGCAAGATAGAGCCAATGCGATAACTAAAGTCTTGAACCCGCTCGGATACCGGACCGCCCTTCAGCTTTTCAATCGCCAGGAACAGCAGATGCCCCCCGTCAAGAACGGGCAACGGAAACAGGTTGATTATCCCTAAGTTCACGCTGATAAGCGCAAGGAACATCAGGTAATAAATAATCCCGAACTCCGCTGACATCCCAGCCCCCTGGGCGATAGAAATCGGCCCACTGAGGTTGTTCAGTTTTACATCACCGGTAATCAATTTTCCCAGCATACTGACCGTCAGCTTCATCAACTGCCACGTTTTATCCGAGGCTTCGAGGATGGCGCTGAATGGCCCATACTGGCGTACAGTCTTATACTCATCAGGCAGAGGAATAACTTTAGGCACCACGCCCGCAAACCCTTCTGCCTTACCGTTAACCTGTTTTGAATCTGGGGTTAACGTTAAAGACAAGGAACTTCCTTGTCTTTCAATATCTAGCGCTAACGGCGTATCCGGATTATCGCGCACCAGCGTCACGAACGTCATCCATTGCGTCAGCGACTGACCATTGACTTTAACGATCCTGTCGCCAGCTTGCAAACCTGCCTTACTTGCAGCGGAGTTAACCTGCACTTCTGACAGTACCGGTTCAATCTGCGGACCACGCGGACGCATGCCCAAACTAGAGACAGGATCCTCTTTGTCTGGCTCAAATGCCCAATGGCGTAAATCCAGCGTTTTGTCCTGTCGCTGGTTACTGCCAAATTGCGCCACGCTGAGGGTCGTATGCTCATCGCCAATTTTGGATACCAGTTGCAATCGCACGGCATCCCAATCAGGGGTTTCGATGCCATCAACCGCTTTTAGTTCCGTACCCGGCTGAATTTGCGCCTGTGCAGCAATCGAGTTGGGTGTTATTTCACCAACAACCGGACGAACGCCAGGGACACCAATGATAAACACCAGCCAATAAGCAAAAATAGCAAAAAGGAAGTTTGCAATCGGACCCGCGGCGATAATGGCAGCACGTTGTCCAACCGTTTTATTGTTGAAGGCGTAATGGCGCAATTCCGGTGCGACCGGTTCAGCGCGCTCATCCAGCATTTTGACGTAACCGCCGAGGGGAATCATGGCGATGACGTATTCCGTACCTGATTTATCGGTACGCCGCCAAAGCGCTTTTCCAAAGCCAATGGAAAAGCGTTCGACGCGGACTCCGCAGCGCCGCGCAACCCAGAAATGACCAAATTCATGCACGGTGATAAGCACACCAAGTGCGATGATGAATGCAGCCAAATTCCAGAGAATACTCAGCATAAGACCATCCGTTAGAGCGTCCTGAACACCAGTAACAACAGGCAGGCAAAGACCGGTACCGCAGCCGTCAGGCTATCAATACGATCCAGAATACCGCCGTGTCCTGGAATTAAGTGACCACTGTCCTTAATACCTGCTTCACGCTTAAACATACTCTCGGTCAGGTCACCCAGCACGGAGGCCAGGGCTGCAACGATGGAGCAAATGAGCAAGGTGACAGGCGCAACTTCAAGATTCGCCCACATGCCATAACCCCATGAGATCACGGCCGCAGTGGCGAGTCCGCCAATAAAACCCTGCCAGGTTTTACCAGGAGAAACCTTCGGTGCCAGCTTATGTTTGCCAAACAGCTTACCAAACATATACGCACCAGAGTCCGCTCCCCAAACGAGGATCATGACATACAGCAGCCATAGCGCGCCACTATAATGATTCTCATCATAGTGCCATGCACGTAGCGCCAGCATTCCCCAAAAGAACGGGACAATGGTTAACACGCCGAAAATTATGCGTAATGTTTTGGAATTACGCCAGACCGACGCAGAACCTGGGTAAAACAATACCAGTAACAGCGCTACGACCCACCAGCCCAGCGACGCCCACAGCGATACTTCAACCAGCGGTTGATGGATATCGCGATGGTACTCTGGCAGCAAAAATAGCATCAGTGCCAGCAATAGCCCGCACAAAACCGCCAGCCAGACTCGCTGCGTACGCGTGGTAAAACCGCTTAACTGTCCCCATTCCCAGGCGGCCAACATACAGACGACCAACGTAACAATGGCGAACCCCACCGGCGGCAGCAAAAACAGCGCCGCGATGACAACGGGTATTAAAACAAAAGCAGAAATCAGGCGATACTTCAGCAAAAGCGACCCCCATCAGGCTTTTTCATCACCGGGTTCGGTGCCGCCGAAACGACGCTCACGATTAGCAAAGGCATGCAGCGCACCTTCAAAGTCTTGTTCATCGAAATCGGGCCAGAGAACATCGGTAAAGTAAAGTTCGGCGTAGGCAATTTGCCACAACAGAAAATTACTAATTCGGTGCTCTCCCCCAGTCCTTATCACTAAATCCACAGGAGCCAGCTCATGCATACAAATTTGCTGCCCAAGCATCTCTTCATCGATTTGCTCAGGATGCAGCACACCGTCCTGCACCTGTTGTGCCAGTTGCCTGACTCCCTGGACAATATCCCACCGTCCACCGTAATTCGCTGCAATATTCAGCGTCAACCCGGTATTCTGGGCGGTAATCGCTTCTGATTTGCGAATCCGTTCTTGCAAACGTGAGTTAAATCGACTGATATCCCCGATAATACGCAGGCGTACGTTATGGCGATGCAGGTTTTTCACTTCGCTATCAAGTGCCCACACAAACAGTTCCATTAACGCGCTCACTTCCTGCGCAGGTCGGTTCCAGTTCTCACTGCTAAAGGCATACAGCGTTAACGCATCAATACCGTTATTTGCAGCAAAAGAGACAGCCCGGCGGACGGATTTTGCTCCAGCCTTATGCCCAAAGGCGCGAATCTTCCCTTGCTTTTTCGCCCAGCGGCCATTGCCATCCATGATAATTGCGACATGGCGACAACCATGTGCTGGCAAATTTTCGCTTAATGGTTTAGTTGCAGACAACATAACGCGTTATTAGTCCCTGAAAGGATTTACGGTACTCAGGAATACTGAAGCCTATCCACAAAAAAGCCGTGTCAAACCACGGCTTACCCGACCGAAAAAAAGCAAATACCCGCGATCGGGTGGCGCAGACTATATCACTGAAGCCCAACGCTAACAAATAGCACGATTCTCCGTAGAGGGATTATCATCAGCTTGAGAGTCGCATCACTTCTTTTCTGGCGACTTCCCGCGCGATGGCATCGACCTTCAACACGTCGTCAACACTCTGTGGTTCCTGCAAATCCATCTTATCCAGTACAGATAAATTGAGATCGGCAATATCGGTAAATCGGATCTGCTGCGCCAGGAATGCGGCAACGGTAATTTCATTCGCGGCATTGAGTGCGGTCGTCGCCGCCTGACCTTGCTCAAACGCGTCCATCGCCAGTTTCAGGCACGGATAACGCTGGTAATCAGGTGCGGAAAACGTCAACGCACTGAGTTTGCAAAAGTCGACAGGCTTAACACCGGACGTCACACGTTCTGGCCATGCCATCGTATGGGCAATAGGTGTACGCATATCAGGTTCACCCAACTGCGCCAGAACACTACCATCCTGATAACGGACCATCGAATGAATAACCGACTGCGGATGAATCAGCACTTCCATCTGGCTTGCGCTGGCATTAAATAACCAACGCGCTTCAATGTATTCCAGACCTTTGTTCATCATGGTGGCGGAATCGACAGAGATTTTTCGTCCCATCGACCAATTCGGATGACGGCATGCCTGATCGGGGGTCATAGAGACCAGATCGCGCAATGGCGTTTCACGGAATGGGCCACCAGACCCGGTAAGCAGAACTGACATGACGCCGTTTTGCTCAAGGTCAGCGTATCCCAGATTGTGTTGGATAGGTTGCGGTAAACTCTGAAAAATCGCGTTATGCTCGCTATCTACCGGCAAAAGCTGCGCTTTGTGGCGTTTCACATCGTCCATAAACAGACGACCGCAGGTCACCAGGGATTCTTTATTCGCCAGCAAAATGCTTTTGCTCGCACGAATTGCCGCCAGCGTCGGCAGCAAACCCGCTGCGCCGACAATCGCCGCCATGACCTGATCAACATCATCCAGCGCAGCCATATCACAGGCAGCCTGCTGCCCGCTCATCACCTCGGTATGGCTACCCTGTGCCAAAAGAGCAGCTTTTACCTGTGCCGCGCTTTTTTCATCATCCATTACCGCATAGCGAGGCGCAAACTCCAGGCATTGCTCTACCATACGGGCAACATTTTTACCCGCCACCAATGCAGCAACACGAAATTTTTCCGGGTTATGGCGTACTACATCCAGCGTACTGCAACCAATGGAACCGGTTGATCCCAGGATGGTTAATTGCTTCATCGGACATCCAGAAGAATTTTACTCGCCATACTTCAAGTTGCATGTACGTTGGCTTTAATCGGCCTTTGGCGTCACCGCCTTCCTGCAACTTGAATTATTTAGAGTATGTAGACAGAAAAAAGCAAAACGCCGCCATCCAGCCTTCTCAGGCCTTCTAAGCGGCGTTTTTAGCGTACAGGCGAATCAGAACTGCATCAGTTCTGCTTCTTTCTCTGCCAGCGCCGCATCAACTTTTTTGATTGCTGCGTCAGTCAGTTTCTGTACGTCGTCCTGAGAACGGCGATCGTCATCTTCGCTGATCTCTTTTTCTTTCAACAACGCTTTCACTTTGTCGTTTGCATCGCGGCGTACGTTACGTACCGCAACACGCGCGCCTTCAGCTTCACCACGTACGATCTTGGTCAGATCTTTACGACGTTCTTCGGTCAGCGGCGGCAGCGGAACGCGGATGTCAGAGCCCGCAGAGCTTGGATTCAGACCGAGGTCGGAAGCCATGATTGCTTTCTCAACGGCTGGACCCATAGAACGGTCAAATACGTTGATTTTCAGGGTACGGGAATCTTCAACCGTTACGCTTGCCAGCTGGCGCAGCGGAGTCGGCGTGCCGTAATATTCCACGACAATACCATCCAGCAGGCTAGGAGAAGCACGACCCGTGCGAATTTTGCTGATTTGGTTTTTGAACGCTTCGACGCATTTGTCCATGCGTACTTCAGCATCTTTTCTGATATCGTTGATCACGTTACGAATCCTTGAAAGCTTGTTTCAGTCAGACCATACCCGCCACGCAAGATGTGACAAGTATAGTCTTGATTAATTTTGAGGGACGTATCCCGCGACATTAAAGCGGAATATTACCTGCATTTAGCCGCAACGGGAATTATTCCGTGATTAACGTGCCTTCTTTTTCACCCATAACAACACGGCGCAGTGCACCTGGTTTGTTCATGTTAAAGACACGAATCGGTAATTTGTGGTCACGAGCCAGCGTGAACGCGGCAAGATCCATTACTTTCAGCTCTTTATCCAGCACTTCAGTGTAGGTCAACTGTTCGTACATAGTCGCCGTTGGATCTTTAGCCGGGTCGGCAGTAAATACGCCATCGACTTTGGTGGCTTTCAGAACCACATCCGCTTCAATTTCAATACCGCGCAGGCAGGCTGCAGAATCGGTGGTGAAGAACGGATTGCCGGTACCCGCAGACAAAATAACAACGCGGTTGTTACGCAGCAGGCTGATAGCTTCGGCCCAGCTGTAGTTATCACACACGCCGTTCAGAGGAATTGCGGACATCAAGCGAGCGTTCACATAGGCGCGGTGAAGCGCATCGCGCATCGCCAGACCGTTCATTACGGTGGCTAACATGCCCATGTGGTCGCCCACAACGCGGTTCATCCCCGCTTTCGCCAGACCAGCGCCACGGAACAGGTTACCACCACCAATCACTACGCCAACCTGAATACCCAGCTCAACCAGCTCTTTGATTTCCTGAGCCATGCGGTCGAGGATGCTTGCATCAATACCGAAGCCTTCTGAACCTTGCAGAGCTTCGCCACTTAACTTAAGCAGAATACGTTTGTAGACGGGTTTTGCATTGGTAGCCATGTTTCTTTCCTGAGACTGTCAACGAATGAGATGAGTTAATTCCGGCGACATTGTATGTCGCTTTTCAGCATGACCACTATAGCGGTTCGCTGAATTTACAAGCCAGACACAAAAAGAAGCCGCCCTCAGGCGGCTCCTTTAAAAATTAAGACTGCTTGGACATTGCAGCAACTTCTGCTGCAAAGTCAGTCTCAACTTTCTCGATGCCTTCACCCACTTCAAAGCGGATGAAACCAGTTACGTCAGCGTTATGCTCTTTCAGCAGCTGACCAACAGATTTGCTCGGTTCCATGACGAAAGGCTGACCGGTCAGAGAAACTTCGCCGGTGAATTTCTTCATGCGGCCTTCAACCATTTTCTCTGCGATTTCTTTCGGCTTGCCAGACTGCATAGCGATGTCCAGCTGAACCTGGTATTCTTTTTCTACCACTTCAGCGGAAACGTCTTCCGGTTTAACGAATTCTGGTTTGCTTGCAGCAACGTGCATTGCCAGCTGTTTAACCAGTTCTTCGTCAGCGCCAGTTGCAGCAACCAGAACACCGATACGAGCACCGTGCTGGTAGTTACCCAGAACTTCGCCTTCCAGGGAAGCAACGCGACGGATGTTGATGTTCTCACCGATTTTAGCAACCAGAGCAACACGTTCTTCTTCGAACTGTGCTTTCAGAACTTCAACGTCAGTGATTTTGCCAGCAACGGCAGCGTCCAGTACTTTGTCAGCAAATGCCTGGAAACCAGCATCTTTAGCAACGAAGTCAGTCTGGCAGTTAACTTCCAGAATGAAAGCGATGTTGCCGTCGATTTTGGTTTTGATTACGCCGTCAGCAGCAACGTTGCCTGCTTTTTTCGCCGCTTTGATTGCACCGGACTTACGCATGTTTTCGATTGCCAGCTCGATGTCGCCATTAGCTTCAGTCAGTGCTTTTTTGCAATCCATCATGCCTGCGCCAGTACGCTCACGCAGCTCTTTTACCAGGGATGCGGTAATTTCAGCCATTCTAAAATCCTCGGAAGATTTGATCTGCCCGGCATGAAACCGCACAGATTTAAAAGTGAAAAAGGGGGCCATATACAGGCCCCCTAACCAAACGTGATACTACCTGGTCTATAAGGGCTCTAACGAGCGTGCCTTATTATTCAGCTTCTACGAAGCTTTCTTCCGCCTGGGAAGCCAGATCCTGAGAACGGCCTTCACGAACGGTAGTAGCTACAGCGCCCAGGTACAGGGTCACAGCACGGATTGCGTCGTCGTTACCCGGGATAACGAAGTCAACACCGTCCGGATCAGAGTTGGTATCAACGATAGCAAATACTGGGATACCCAGGTTGTTTGCTTCTTTGATAGCAATGTGCTCGTGGTCAGCATCGATTACGAACAGAGCGTCCGGCAGACCGCCCATGTCTTTGATACCGCCCAGGCTGTTTTCCAGTTTCTCAAGCTCACGAGTACGCATCAGCGCTTCTTTCTTGGTCAGCTTTTCGAAAGTACCGTCCTGAGACTGAGTTTCCAGATCTTTCAGACGTTTGATGGACTGACGAACGGTTTTCCAGTTAGTCAGCATACCGCCCAGCCAGCGATGGTTCACGAAGAACTGGTCGCAGCTGTTAGCAGCTTCTTTCACCGCTTCGCTTGCAGCGCGTTTAGTACCAACGAAAAGGATTTTACCTTTACGAGCAGAGATCTTGTTCAGTTCAGCCAGAGCTTCGTTGAACATCGGTACAGTTTTCTCAAGGTTGATGATGTGAACTTTGTTACGCGCACCGAAGATGAACGGCTTCATTTTCGGGTTCCAGTAACGGGTCTGGTGACCGAAGTGAACACCAGCCTTGAGCATGTCGCGCATGGAAACAGTTGCCATGATTAAAACCTCTATATATAAAAGTTGGGGTTAAGCCTCCACGCATCCCATATTACCGACCCCAAAGGGCACCCCGGAATATGTGCCGATACGTGTGTGTTGTTACACAAAGTGAGATTTGTCGCTCCCGTCCATCGTGTGTAGTCTTCGAATGGATCGGAAGTCCGGCGCGCTTTATACCACAAATACGCCACCGACACCAATAATTGTTGGCGGTCTGTGCTGAATGAACGATGAATTTCGTGTTACAGGAAGGCGGCAAATTTTTGAATCCCCGGGAGCTTACAACCAGTAAGTGACTGGGGTGAAAAAATGTAGCCAACGCATCTGTGGCACGAAAGGCGAAGTTCAGAATGATTCTCAATTTGGCAGGGTACACCCCAGACTGATACCATTGGCAGCACTTAAACAATTATTGCCGATATCATCGGCACTGATGGACAGAATTTATGGCTATCTCAATCAAGACCCCTGAAGAAATCGAAAAAATGCGCGTCGCTGGCCGCCTGGCCGCTGATGTACTGGAAATGATCGCGCCGTTTGTTAAACCGGGCGTCAGCACCGGCGAGCTGGATCGCCTCTGTAATGACTACATCGTGAATGAGCAGCAGGCTATTTCCGCCTGCCTGGGCTATCACGGCTATCCGAAATCCGTATGTATCTCTATTAATGAAGTCGTGTGCCACGGGATCCCAGACGACGCCAAACTTCTGAAAGACGGCGACATCGTCAACATCGACGTAACCGTGATTAAAGACGAGTACCACGGCGATACCTCCAAGATGTTTATCGTCGGCAAACCTACTATTCTGGGCGAGCGTCTGTGCCGCGTCACACAGGAAAGCCTGTACCTGGCGCTGCGGATGGTAAAACCGGGCATTCGCCTGCGCACGCTGGGCGCTGCAATTCAGAAATACGCGGAAGGCGAAGGTTTCTCTGTTGTTCGTGAATACTGCGGTCACGGTATCGGTCGCGGCTTCCATGAAGAGCCACAGGTTCTGCACTACGATGCAGACGACGGTGGTGTGGTACTGCAGCCGGGCATGACGTTCACCATAGAACCGATGCTGAATGCCGGTGATTACCGCATCCGCACCATGAAAGACGGCTGGACGGTGAAAACCAAAGACCGGAGCTTGTCTGCACAGTACGAGCATACTATTGTAGTGACGGAAAACGGCTGTGAAATTCTGACGTTACGCAAGGATGACACCATCCCGGCGATCATCACACACGGCGAATAATGTTTTGCCTGATGGCGATGCATTCGCATCTTATCAGGCCTACAAATTGTACTACTTAGTAGGCCGGATAAGGCGTTCACGCCATCATCCGGCTTTTTAATGGGTGGCGCATAATGAATACACTTCCTGAACAGCACGCAAATACTGCCCTCCCCACCCTGCCTGGCCAACCGCAAAACCCAGGGACATGGCCACAGCAAGATCTCAACTGCTCCGGTATTAAAGCGCATATCGACACCTTCCAGAACTGGTTAGGCGAAGCGTTTGACAGTGGAATTTCCGCAGAACAGCTCATTGAGGCCCGCACCGAATTTATTGACCAACTGCTACAGCGTTTGTGGATAGAAGCTGGGTTCGGGCAAATAGCCGATCTGGCGCTGGTTGCCGTTGGTGGCTACGGACGAGGCGAATTGCACCCGCTTTCCGATATTGACCTGCTGATCCTGAGTCGTAAAAAGCTGCCTGATGCGCAGGCCGAGAAAGTCGGTGAGCTGTTAACGCTGCTATGGGACGTGAGGCTGGAGGTTGGGCATAGCGTGCGTACGCTGGAAGAGTGTCTGCTGGAAGGATTGTCAGATTTAACCGTCGCCACCAACCTGATTGAAACACGCTTGCTGATCGGCGATGTGGCGCTGTTTCTGGAGCTGCAAAAGCATATTTTTAGCGAAGGTTTCTGGCCTTCCGACAAGTTTTACGCCGCTAAAGTGGAAGAGCAGAATCAGCGCCACCAGCGCTATCACGGCACCAGCTACAACCTGGAGCCGGACATCAAAAGCAGTCCCGGCGGCCTGCGCGATATCCATACCCTGCAATGGGTGGCGCGTCGCCATTTTGGCGCCACCTCACTGGACGAAATGGTCGGCTTCGGCTTTTTGACACTGGCTGAACGCGCCGAGCTGAATGAATGTTTGCATATCCTGTGGCGGATTCGCTTCGCCCTGCATCTGGTCGTTAGTCGATACGACAACCGCCTGCTGTTTGACCGCCAGCTCAGCGTGGCGCAAAGGCTAAACTACGGCGGCGAAGGCAACGAGCCTATCGAGCGGATGATGAAAGACTATTTCCGCGTCACCCGACGGGTCAGCGAACTGAATCACATGCTGTTGCAACTGTTCGACGAGGCGATCCTCGCCATGCCCGCCGATGAAAAACCGCGCCCGATTGATGACGACTTCCAACTACGCGGCACGTTGATCGATCTGCGCAACGACGATCTGTTTATCCGCAAACCAGAAGCGATACTGCGGATGTTTTACATCATGGTGCGTAACAGCGCGATCAGCGGGATTTACTCCACCACGCTGCGCCATTTGCGTCATGCCCGCCGTCATTTAACGCAGCCGCTGTGCTACATCCCGGAAGCGCGATCGCTGTTTCTCAGCATGTTACGCCATCCGGGCGCGGTGAGCCGCGGTCTGCTGCCGATGCATCGCCACAGCGTGTTGTGGGCCTATATGCCGCAATGGTCGCATATTGTCGGCCAAATGCAGTTTGACCTGTTTCATGCCTATACGGTGGATGAACACACCATCCGCGTAATGCTCAAGCTGGAAAGTTTTGCTAACGAAGAGACCCGTCAGCGCCATCCGCTGTGTGTGGATCTATGGCCGCGTCTGCGACAGCCGGAGTTGATTCTGATTGCCGCGCTGTTCCACGATATCGCCAAAGGTCGCGGCGGCGATCACTCGGTACTCGGCGCTCAGGATGTGCTCAAGTTCGCCGAACTGCACGGCCTGAATTCCCGCGAAACGCAGCTGATCGTGTGGCTGGTGCGCCAGCATTTGCTGATGTCGGTGACCGCTCAGCGCCGCGATATTCAGGATCCCGAAGTAATTAAGCAATTCGCCGAAGAGGTACAAACGGAACACCGTCTGCGCTTTTTGGTGTGTCTGACCGTCGCGGATATTTGCGCCACCAACGAAACGCTGTGGAATAGCTGGAAGCAAAGCCTGCTACGTGAGCTGTACTTTGCAACGGAAAAACAACTCCGTCGTGGCATGCAAAATACGCCGGATATGCGTGAGCGTGTACGCCATCATCAGCTTCAGGCGCTGGCGCTACTGCGGATGGACAACATTGATGAAGAAGCGTTGCACCACATCTGGTCACGCTGTCGCGCCAACTACTTCGTGCGTCACAGCCCAAATCAGCTGGCCTGGCATGCGCGCCATCTGTTGCAACACGATCTCAGCAAGCCGCTGATCCTGCTCAGCCCACAGGCCACGCGCGGCGGGACAGAAATTTTCATCTGGAGCCCTGACCGCCCTTACCTGTTTGCCGCCGTCTGCGCCGAACTGGACAGGCGTAATCTTAGCGTCCACGATGCGCAGATTTTCACTACCCGCGATGGGATGGCGATGGATACGTTCATCGTACTGGAACCGGACGGCAGCCCGCTGTCTTCAGACCGACATGAAGCGATCCGTTTTGGACTGGAACAGGCCATCACGCAGCGCAGTTGGCAGCCACCGCAACCGCGTCGCCAGCCGGCAAAATTACGCCACTTTACCGTCGATACTGAAGTTACCTTTTTGCCGACCCATACCGACCGAAAATCATTCCTGGAGCTTATCGCTCTCGACCAGCCCGGCCTGCTGGCGCGGGTCGGGCAGATTTTTGCCGATCTGGGAATTTCGCTGCATGGCGCCCGAATTACAACCATTGGCGAGCGAGTAGAAGATTTATTCATAATAGCCACCGCCGACCGGCGCGCCCTTAATAATGAGCTGCAGCAGGAAGTGCATCAACGGTTGACAGAGGCCCTCAATCCAAACGATAAAGGGTGATGTTTTTATTTATTATGGAAAGAGTTTAACAATGCAGCAGTTACAGAACGTTATTGAGTCCGCTTTCGAGCGCCGTGCCGACATTACTCCGGCAAATGTAGATACCGTAACCCGCGAAGCGGTGAATCAGGTTATTTCTTTACTGGATTCCGGTGCACTGCGCGTCGCAGAGAAGATTGAGGGTCAGTGGGTCACACATCAGTGGCTGAAAAAGGCGGTCCTGCTCTCTTTCCGTATTAACGATAATCAGGTCATCGAAGGTGCGGAAAGCCGTTACTTCGATAAAGTACCGATGAAATTCGCCAACTACGACGAAGCGCGCTTCCAGAAGGAAGGTTTCCGCGTGGTTCCGCCTGCGGCCGTGCGTCAGGGTGCGTTTATCGCCCGTAACACCGTGCTGATGCCATCTTACGTAAACATCGGCGCTTATGTTGATGAAGGTACGATGGTTGATACCTGGGCGACAGTCGGTTCCTGTGCGCAAATCGGTAAAAACGTACACCTGTCCGGTGGCGTTGGCATCGGCGGCGTACTGGAGCCGTTGCAGGCTAACCCAACCATCATCGAAGACAACTGCTTCATCGGCGCACGCTCTGAAGTGGTTGAAGGCGTGATCGTCGAAGAAGGTTCTGTTATCTCCATGGGCGTGTACATCGGTCAGAGCACCCGTATTTACGATCGCGAAACTGGCGAAGTGCATTACGGTCGCGTTCCGGCAGGCTCCGTGGTCGTCTCCGGCAACCTGCCGTCGAAAGATGGTAAATACAGCCTGTACTGCGCGGTGATTGTGAAGAAAGTCGATGCCAAAACGCGTGGCAAAGTGGGAATCAACGAACTGTTGCGCACTATCGACTAACAGCGATTTGAAAAAGCGGGCTTAGCCCGCTTTTTTTACATCTGCGAGTGGCATAAACAAGGCTTTTCGTTAATTATTCAATGGTTATAGTGAGCTTAAGGGTACCGCTATGTATGACAATCTGAAAAGTCTGGGCATTACTAATCCTGAAGAGATCGATCGTTACAGCCTGCGGCAAGAAGCCAACAACGATATCCTGAAAATCTATTTCCAAAAGGATAAAGGCGAGTTTTTTGCCAAGAGCGTGAAGTTCAAATATCCCCGTCAGCGCAAAACGGTGGTAGCTGATGGCATCGGCCAGGGTTACAAAGAAGTGCAGGAGATCAGTCCCAACCTGCGCTATGTGATCGATGAACTGGATCAGATCTGCCAGCGCGATCGCAGCGAAGTCGATCTTAAACGCAAGATCCTTGATGATTTACGTCATCTCGAAAGCGTCGTGACCAACAAGATCAGCGAAATTGAAGCCGATCTGGAAAAACTGACGCGTAAATAACCGCGCGTGAATGTATTCGTAAGCCGGGTAAGGCGAAGCCGCCACCCGGCATTTTGCCTGATAAGCGTAGCGCCATCAGGCAATTAATCAATGCTGTTCATCCAGTTGTAACGCCACATACAGCAGCAGTCTGTCGTCAAAATTCCCCAGATCCAGCCCGGTCAGTTCTGAAATACGATTCAGGCGATATTCCAGCGTATTGCGGTGAATAAACAGTGCCTTTGAGGTCGCCAGCGGCTGGACGTTATGACGAAACCATGCCGCCAATGTCCGACGCAGCAACCCATTGTTATCCATCGCTTTCAGCCTCACCAACGGACGCGCCAGCTCATTGGCCTGCCAGCCACCGCGCAGGCTGTCCAGCAGCACTGGCAACATCAAATCCTGATAGAAATAGCTACGGCTTTCCGGCATCCGCTGTTTACCGACCATCATGGTGGTGCGCGCCGTACGATACGAACGGGCAATGCTACCAGGCCCGGTAAAATAGTTGCCCAGCGACACGCGAAAACGCAGCTGTCCGTTCTCTTTCATGCGGGCAATAAGCTGCTCAACCCGCTTACGATGATCTTCAGCGTCCCAGCGGCCAAACTGATTGAGCGCCGGTTTCAGCACCACCATCTCGGTCAGAGAGACAATCGCAATCAGATTATTACGTTCGGGTGTGGTCAACGCATTCTGCAATTGCTGTAACTCCGCCATCGCACTGTCAACGCCAAGCTGGCCACTATCGACCTCCAACACCGCCACCACGCGCGGCTGGTTCAAATCAATGCCTAAACGCTGGGCCCATTCCATCAGCGCTGGCGTATTCTCTTCCGCCTGAATCAGGTTCATCACCAGCTCTTCACGCAGACGGCTATCCTGCGCTAACAGATGCATCAAGCGCGACTGTTCCAGCATCATTTCGGCGGTCATACATACTAACTCGCCGTATTTGCGCAGATGCTCCGGCTCGCCGGTAAGGCCGATAACGCCAACGATTTCGCCTTCCAGACGTAGAGGCAGGTTTATCCCCTGTCGTACACCGTGCAAGTGACGTGCCACCGCATCGTCGATATCGACCACCCGACCCTGCGAAAGCACCAGCAGCGCGCCTTCGTGCAATTCACCAATACGTTCGCGATCGCCGCTGCCGATTATCCGCCCACGGGCATCCATTACGTTGATATTGGTATCAATGATGCGCATGGTACGCGCCACGATATCCTGCGCCATTTTGGTATCAAGATGCCAACCAGCCATAAACCCCTCCTGTGAGCAGAGCTCAAGCATAGGGAAGATAATAAGCGGCGACATTGTGCAAATGCACAAAGCGAAAGGGAGAAGTATGGAGTTGTGGGAAGTATCACAAAAAGAAACCCCTTCCTGTGCAGGAAGGGGTTGAGGGAGATTACTGCATCAACAGATAGATGGAGCTGTCACCGCGCTGAATATTCAGCGCCAGTACAGCCGGTTTGCTGTCGAGGATTTTGCGCAGTTCAGCGATGTTTTTCACCGGCTGCTGGTTCGCGCCGATAATCACATCCCCTTTCTTCAGGCCAATCTGTGCAGCCGGAGAATTCGGTTTCACGTCGCTTACCACGACACCTTTGTCCTGGCCTTTGTTGCTCATATCGGCACCTTCGATGCCTTTAAAGATAGAGCTGGAGTCAACCTGAGTCTGGCTGCTCTGCTGCAATTCCAGGTTCACGGTGACCGGCTTACCGTCACGCAGCAGACCCAGGGTGATTTTGCTGCCAACCGGCATCGTACCGACCTGCGCACGCAGGGCGGCGAAGCTGCTGATAGGTTTGCCGTTCAGGGAGGTAATCACATCCCCGGCTTTAATCCCCGCTTTCGCTGCGGAAGAGTTCGGCATCACCTGGCTGACGAATGCGCCACGCTGAGCGTCAACTTTCATCGCTTTCGCCAGCTCAGAGCTCAGCTCGGTACCCATAATGCCCAGCTCACCGCGTTTAACCTGGCCAAACTCAACCATCTGCGAGGTCAGGTTTTTCACCATGTTGCTTGGGATCGCAAAACCGATACCGATGTTACCGCCGTCCGGCGCGAGGATCGCGGTGTTAATACCGATCAGCTCACCGTTCAGGTTGACCAGCGCACCACCGGAGTTACCCCGGTTGATCGCAGCATCCGTCTGGATAAAGTTCTCGTAGTTTTCCGCATTCAGGCCGCTACGGCCCAGTGCAGAAACGATACCGGAAGTCACCGTTTCACCGAGGCCAAACGGGTTACCAATTGCCACGGTGTAATCACCCACGCGCAGCGCATCGGAATCTGCCAGCTTAATCGCCGTCAGGTTTTTCGGATCCTGAATTTGGATCAGCGCGATATCGGAGCGCGGATCTTTACCCACGATCTTCGCGTCAAATTTACGACCATCGCTCAACTGAACTTTAATCACCGTGGCGTTATCTACCACGTGGTTATTGGTCACGACATACCCTTTCGCGGCATCAATAATTACGCCGGAACCGAGTGCCATAAATTTCTGCTGCTGGCCGCCGCCATTGTCAGCGCCCGGTGCGCCGCCCTGGCAGAACGGTGAACTCTGGAACGGAGAACCGTCCTGGCAGAACGGTGAATTATCACCGAAGAACTGCTGGAAATTACGCGGCATGCGCGGCGTATTTACCGTCGTGCTCCCCTCGACGTTAATACTTACCACCGATGGCATCACTTTTTCGAGCATCGGGGCCAGGCTTGGCATCTGTTGGGCGGTCATTGCTGAAGACGACGTCTCAGCCGCTGTAGCAGACAGGGGGGACAACGCCAAACCTAAACTCAGAGCCAGTGCACTCATTGCTAATGTGGTTTTTTTCATGTGTTTCGTTCTCGATTAACAGGTAACGCAAAATTGCTGTATACGTCAGAGTCGTTTTATAGCGCTAAGTTCCAGAATTAAGTTTAAGGAAAAAGTAAAATTTTATTGGCCGTCTTTACAAATGAGTATTTATTGTTCTACGGCCATCAAGCGACGATATTCATCCCAGGCATACAAATCTGTCATTCCGCTGATATAATCCTGGATCAACCGGCAGCGATAATAATATTCCAGAACCGAATACTCGGCGCACCCCGTCGATATTTTACTAACCGCCTCAACATACGCAAGACGATGGCGGGTAGACAACTTCTGAAATAAACGGGACTCGATAGGAAAACGTTTTACTCTTTCATTGTCGACCAGTTCAGAAAAATCTGACTGAGACATTTTTAATAACGGCTGATAGATCTCCAGCAACCCGCTGATCACCCGATAGCCCTGTAATTCCAGTTGTTCAACATCCGGATGGCTAAACACATGTTTTACTGCCACATTTTTATAAACGCCCAGTAGCTGGCTGAAGCTACTGGCATCTTCTAGCAGCGCGTGATTAAAGCTGCCTTCATAAATCTGCGGCAAATTATCAATAAACCGCTGGGCCGCATACGGCACCAGTTTATTCAGCGTATTGACGCGTAAATACATAAAGAACTGATCTTCGGTACTCCGGCTTAATGTATTTGAACGTGATTTTTCCCAGGCGTTCTCAACAACCTGGATAAACAGGGAACCTTTTTCATGTTGCCCCCACGCCTCATGCAGATGGTGATAAAGCTGCTCGACGCTAAAGATTCTTTTCTCAACGGCATCTTCCAGATCCGCTACGCAATAAGAGATATCATCGGCAGCTTCCATAATCCAGGTTAATGGAAAGCGACTGTAAGGCGCTAATGATAATTCTTTACGCAACCGCTCAATATACGGTTCTTCAGAAAGGTAATAACCCGGCTTCTTCATTAAATAATTGTGTGTTTCGGGTGCACTGCCGCGCCACCACGCTGGACGGGTATATTTTAAAATACCGCCAACCTGCGCCCAGGTAAGGTTCATACGCATCAACGTATGCACAAGGCGAATACCCTGCGCATTGCCTTCAAAATGGCACAGGTCCTGGCGTACCTTACGGCGAATATCATTCAGCGACTCCTCGCCTTCACGCAACCGTAATGCCGCCACCTGGCAGCGGTCATCACTTAGGGGCTGACTTTCTGCGTCTGCGGGATACAGTCGCTGGCGGAACCAGTCATTAATCGCCGCTTCCCCAAAATGGCCAAACGGCGGATTACCAATGTCATGCATCAGGCAGGACATTTCGACAATACTCTCAAATGGCCCTGTCAGTTCATCCAGGCCATACTGCTCCAGCAGCTTTAGTTCTTTCAGTCGGCTGAGGATCTCTTTCGCGATATAGCGCCCAACCTGCTGAACTTCCATCGAGTGCGTCAAGCGCGTGCGTACTGCCGCATTACGCTCCAGCGGAAAGACCTGCGTTTTTTGTTGCAGTCGGCGAATTGCCGGAGAATTGATAATACGTCCGCGATCGCTTTCGAAAATACGCAGGATCTCATGCTCAGTCTTCACGCCCTGCGGCGAACGGTAACGACGATGCCAGTTTATTTTTTTTCGGAAATCGATCTGTGCCATGTCCTCTCCCGCCTGAGAAATGCGCTACCCCTTAAGCGCATGATAGACTATGCCCTCAAATCTGGCTTATCGCGAGTAAATCTATGAAAATCGGCATCATTGGTGCAATGGAAGAAGAAGTTACGCTGCTGCGTGACAAAATCGAAAACCGTCAGACCATCGCGCTCGGCGGTTGTGAAATTTACACCGGCCAACTGAACGGTACAGAGGTTGCGCTGCTGAAATCGGGTATCGGTAAAGTGGCTGCGGCACTGGGCGCTACGCTGCTGCTTGAACGCTGCAAGCCGGACGCCATCATTAATACCGGTTCTGCGGGTGGCCTGGCCTCTACGCTGAAAGTCGGGGATATCGTAGTTTCTGACGAAGCGCGCTATCACGACGCCGACGTCACTGCCTTTGGCTATGAATTTGGTCAACTACCGGGCTGCCCGGCTGGTTTTAAAGCCGATCCTGCGTTGATTGCTGCCGCAGAGTCTTGCATCGCCGAACTCAATCTGAACGCCGTTCGCGGACTTATCGTCAGCGGCGACGCATTCATTAACGGTTCCGTGGGGCTGGCTAAAATTAAGCATAACTTCCCACAGGCGATTGCCGTTGAGATGGAAGCGACCGCAATTGCGCACGTTTGCCACAACTTTAACGTGCCATTTGTCGTGGTTCGCGCTATCTCTGACGTTGCCGATCAGCAGTCCCATCTCAGCTTTGACGAATTCCTGGTGGTTGCCGCGAAGCAGTCAAGCCTGATGGTTGAAACGCTGGTACAGAAACTGGCGCATGGCTAAATTACTCTCCAGGGCGCTGGTCGCCCTGCTTTTCACTCTCCCGGCGTTCCTTTACGCCGCGCCGCGTGTTGTGACGCTTTCTCCTGCCAATACTGAACTCGCTTTTGCCGCTGGCATTACCCCCGTTGGCGTCAGCAGCTATTCAAACTACCCGCCAGAAGCCAAAAATATTGAGGAAGTCTCAACCTGGCAAGGGATGAATCTTGAACGTATTGTGGCGCTGAAACCTGATTTGGTCGTCGCCTGGCGCGGGGGAAATGCTGAGCGGCAGGTGAATCAACTGACCTCTCTGGGAATTAAGGTCATCTGGGTGGATGCCGTTACCATTGAGCAGGTTGCCGATGCGCTACGCCAATTAGCAGCATGGAGCCCCAAGCCTGAACAAGCTAAACAGGCGGCGCAAACCATGCTTGATGACTATGCTTTACTTAAATCTCAGTATGCCAACAAACCGAAAAAACGCGTGTTTCTCCAGTTTGGTGCCAATCCTCTGTTTACCAGTGGAAAAGGTTCTATTCAGCACGAAGTTCTTGAGGTATGCGGCGGAGAAAACATCTTTGCCGGTAGTCGGGTTCCCTGGCCGCAGGTTAGCCGTGAGCAGGTCCTGGCACGAGCCCCCCAGGCTATTGTTGCCACAGGCGGTCCGGGTGAAACTCTGAAAATTGAGCAATACTGGGGAAACCAGCTAAAAATACCCATTATTACACTTAATAGTGACTGGTTCGAACGCGCGAGCCCGCGTATTATCCTCGCCGCAAAACAACTCTGTAATGCGCTTTCACAGATAAATTAGCGCCTGCCCCCACCAGGTCTGTTGTGAGGATTTAAAAATGCTCGTCTATTGGCTTGATATTGTCGGCACCGCGGTATTTGCAATCTCTGGCGTATTACTGGCCGGAAAATTACGTATGGATCCGTTTGGCGTCCTGGTACTCGGCGTGGTTACTGCCGTTGGTGGTGGAACGATCCGCGATATGGCGCTGGATAATGGACCGGTTTTTTGGGTTAAGGATCCGACCGATCTGGTGGTGGCGATGATCACCAGCATGCTGACGATCCTGTTGGTACGTCAACCAAGACGCATACCGAAATGGATCCTTCCGGTGCTGGATGCCGTTGGTCTGGCTGTGTTCGTGGGTATTGGGGTCAACAAGGCATTTCTCGCAGGAACAGGGCCGCTGGTGGCGATTTGTATGGGGGTGATTACCGGCGTTGGTGGTGGGATCATTCGCGATGTGTTAGCTCGTGAAGTCCCGATGATTTTGCGCACCGAGATCTACGCCACAGCCTGTATTATCGGCGGGATCGTGCATGCGACAGCGTTTTATACCTTTGATGTTTCACTGGAAAACGCCAGTATGATGGGGATGATTGTCACCCTGCTGATTCGGCTTGCCGCCATTCGCTGGCATCTGAAATTGCCGACGTTTGCGCTGGATGATAACGGGCGTTGATAGGACGATACAGAACATGTAGGCCGGATAAGGCGTTTACGCCGCTATCCGGCACATTGCCCGGTGGCGCTACGCTTACCGGGCCTACAACATCAGACCATCAGTATTACAGACAGCAATCAGATGCTGAAAGAAGAACCACACCCGCAGGTGCTTTTCGCATTCGGGTTAGTCACAACGAAGCGGGAACCTTCCAGACCTTCGGTATAGTCAACCGCGCCGCCCACCAGATATTGCAGACTCATCGGATCAACGACCAGACCAACACCTTGTTTCTCAATGGTCATATCACCTTCATTGATCTGATCATCAAAGGTGAAACCGTACTGGAAACCGCTGCAACCACCGCCAGTGATATACACGCGTAATTTCAGATTCGGGTTATCTTCGTCAGCGATCAGGCTTTTAACTTTATTGGCTGCTGCTTCAGTAAATTGCAGTGGCAGCGCTACGTCATCACTCATATTTTGCTCCAAACGACATCGGCAATTGGGTAAATTTCAACCCAATATTTTGGGCCATTATCTAATACCCTGGTATTTCGTTCAAGTATTCTCGCCAGCGGCAGTACCCTGGCTTTTTGCCGCCTGCTCCGCTTCCTGTTTTGCCAGCGTACGAGCCAGGATAGTCGAGTATAGCGGCTTTCCGCCCATAAATTGGGCTAATAGTGTTGCGCCAAGACAGGTAATAATCATTGGCAAAATGAGCTGATAGTTATCGGTCATCTCCAGCACCAGTACAATACCTGTTAGCGGCGCACGCACCGAAGCAGCCAACAAAGCCCCCATTCCGGCAATGGCAAAGGTTCCGGCCTCCAGGTGATACTGCGGAAAAGAGGCCGCCGCAGCCATACCGAACGCCGTACCAAGCAACGTCCCCAACGCCAGCATCGGGGCAAAGATCCCACCGGGCGCGCCGGATGAGAAGCACAGCAGCGTGGTGACGACCCGGGTGATAAATATAAACAGCAGTAGACCGACGCTAAAATTGCCTGCTGCGGCAATCGGGATCAGATTAAAGCCACCGCCTGCCGCTTCAGGTTGAATTAATCCCAGGATACCGCACAGACCGCCGATCGCGCCGCCCATCAGCACCCATTTTTTAATTTCACCGCCGTGAAAGCGCTGGAACATATCCTGGGTGCGCAACACCATGGTGTTGAACAATGGCCCGACACAGCCAAAAATAAGCCCGAGCACGAGATACAGCCACAGCGTATTCACCGGCGCATTAGACAGTTTCCCGACTTCAATTATCGGGGCTTCACCGTTGAAAACACGAAACACAATGCTCGACATAATAACGCCGGTAAACACGGCTTTGATCGACACAAGGTTATAGCGAAACTGCGGGCGCATCTCTTCAATGATGAACAGGATCCCCGCCAGCGGAGCGTTAAACGCCGCCGAAAGGCCCGCAGCCGCACCGGTAGCCAATAAGGTATGCCGCGCTTCGGCGCTACGCATGCGGAAAATATCCAGCACCATGCGCCCGAGGTTACCGCCAATCTGCACGGTCGGACCTTCACGCCCAAGCACCATGCCAGCACCCAGCGTGCCCATGCCGCCGATAAATTTCACCGGCAGGACACGCCACCAACGCACAGGTCGCAGCTCTTCCAGCGCACCTTCAATCTCTGGGATCCCCGAACCACCGGCTTCCGGCGCAAATTTACGCACCAGGAAATAGCCGACCATCGCCAGCAACGCCGAGAGAATAAACGCCAGCGGCCACAGCAGAATGTCATGGTCCGCAACCTGAGCCAGCGTGCCAATGCGCTGATTCTGCACCCAGGTCACCGCTTTCTCAAATGCCACGCCAACAAGCCCTGTCACAGTACCCACTACTGCAGCCATCAACAGGATCGCCAACGGCGTTTTGTCTCGTTCCAGGAGACGACGAATTTGATCCCTGCGGCGTAAACGCACAATTTGCTGTGCTTCAAAAGAGGGAGTGTCTGTCTTCATCAGATGATCATTAATTGGTAATACAAATACGGAATCGGCATTCTACTCGCACATTTCGCGAAAATCCCCTGCAAATCGCATTGTTTCAAATGCGTAAAACTTTCATAACCTTCTCTGAATAACTAGAATAGCGGGCATTTACTTTTTCTACGAACCAGGACCCCATCCATGAGTAAGTCTGAAAATCTCTACAGCGCAGCACGCGAACTTATCCCAGGCGGCGTTAACTCCCCCGTTCGCGCCTTTACTGGCGTGGGTGGTACTCCGCTGTTTATCGAAAAAGCGGACGGCGCGTATCTGTACGATGTCGATGGTAAAGCCTATGTCGATTACGTCGGTTCCTGGGGACCGATGGTACTGGGTCACAACCACCCGGCAATCCGTAATGCGGTGATTGAAGCTGCGGAGCGCGGTTTAAGCTTCGGTGCACCGACCGAGATGGAAGTGAAAATGGCGGCGCTGGTCACCGAATTAGTGCCGACCATGGACATGGTGCGCATGGTGAACTCCGGTACGGAAGCGACAATGAGCGCAATCCGTCTGGCGCGCGGTTTCACCGGTCGCGATAAAATCATCAAATTTGAAGGCTGCTACCACGGCCATGCCGACTGCCTGCTGGTTAAGGCTGGTTCAGGCGCATTAACGCTGGGCCAGCCGAACTCCCCAGGCGTTCCGGCCGATTTCGCGAAACACACCCTGACCTGCACCTACAACGATCTCGCTTCAGTACGTGCGGCATTTGAACAGTATCCGCAGGAGATTGCGTGCATCATCGTTGAGCCGGTTGCCGGCAACATGAACTGCATCCCGCCGCTGCCGGAATTCCTGCCGGGCCTGCGTGCGCTGTGCGATGAGTTTGGCGCACTGTTGATCATCGATGAAGTGATGACCGGTTTCCGCGTAGCGCTGGCCGGAGCACAGGATTATTACGGCGTCGTGCCGGATCTGACCTGCCTCGGTAAAATCATCGGTGGCGGAATGCCCGTTGGCGCATTCGGCGGTCGCCGCGATGTGATGGACGCACTGGCGCCGACCGGTCCGGTTTACCAGGCGGGGACGCTTTCCGGTAACCCGATCGCGATGGCGGCAGGTTATGCCTGTCTGACTGAAGTCGCCCAACCGGGTATTCATGAAACGCTGAACGAACTGACGACGCGTCTGGCGGAAGGTCTGTTGGAAGCTGCCGAAGAAGCGAATATTCCGCTGGTGGTTAACCATGTGGGCGGGATGTTCGGGATTTTCTTCACAGATGCAGAAACCGTAACCTGCTATCAGGATGTGATGGCATGCGACGTCGAACGCTTCAAGCGCTTCTTCCACATGATGCTGGATGAAGGAATTTATCTGGCGCCGTCTGCTTTCGAAGCGGGCTTTATGTCCGTGGCGCACAGTGAAGACGATATCAATAACACCATCGACGCCGCGCGCCGGGTGTTTGCGAAGTTGTAAAAAAGAGAACGTGCAGAAATGTAGGCCGGGTAAGGCGAAGCCGCCACCCGGCTTTTTTATTGCCGGATGTCGACGCAAAGCGTCTTATCCGGCCTACATGAAAGGGGTCAGCCTCAGCGACTCTGCTTTCTCAGCAGATAGATAAAGTACGGCGCACCAATAAACGTCGACAATAATCCCGCCGGGATCTGATACGGAAACAGCACCATCCTGCCGCACCAGTCAGCAAAGACCAGCAACACGCCACCCGCCAGCGCCGAAATCAGCATATGCGGCATCGCCCGGCGAAAACCCATCATACGGGCAATATGCGGAGCCATCAGCCCGACAAAGCTCAACGGTCCAATAGTCATGGTGGCTGTCGCCGTCAGCCCTGCCGCCAGCAGCAGTAACCCCACGCGTGATGGCGTGATAGCCATACCGACAGCCCGCGCCGTATCGCCGCCTAGCGGTAAAATTGTTAGCCAACGGCGGCACAGTGGCGTCATCGCCAGCAGAATCACCATCACAATCCCGGTACGCAGTACCTGCTCTCCGCTCGCGTTATAGGTTGAACCAGAAATCCAGGTCAACACGCCCGCCATGCGCGGATCGCCGCTGGCTTGCAGCATCATCAGCAGCATAGTAAAGGCCGTACTGAGCGCCATACCGGCCAACAGCATACGGTGCGGTGAAAAACCACCGCGCCCGGCAGCTATCATAATGATAAGCAGAGTAGCCGCGGCCCCGAGGCTTCCGGCAGGCAGCAGCCAGCCAAAAGCATTTCCGGGGACCAAAAACAGCATGAGCACCACGCCAAATGCCGCACCGGAGCTAATGCCCAGCACTTCCGGGCTGGCCATCGGGTTGCCCGTCAGACGTTGAATAATACAGCCCGCTACCGCCAGCATCACCCCGGCAATCAGGGCCGCCAGAATGCGAGGCCAGCGCCAGGGCATCAGCTCATCCAGCATCGCGCCGCTAGCCCATGTCCAGCCATGTGCGTCGCGGCCAAACGACAGCGCCACCACGAGGGTTAGCAGCAAGATTACGCCACCCGCCAGCGCAAACATCAGCACATTCTGACGCTCAGCGGCGATGCGATTACTGGCGTTCATATCCGGGGCGCTCATACTCCTCAAGCGCGGCAACAACCACAGTAGCAACGGTGCGCCAATCAACGCCGTCACTGAACCGGTGGAGACTTCCATCCATACGCGGGTCAGCCACAGAATGATTTGGTCGGAGAGCCAGAGGATCAACGCACCAATCAGCGGGGCCAGTACCAGACGTGCCAGCAAACGACGCGCACCGAGCATTTTCGCCAGCAGCGGTGCAAACAGGCCAATAAAGCCGATAATCCCAACCGCGTTAACCAGTAAGGCGCTGATGACAATGGCCAGCGATAACGCCGCCAGACGTGCCAGCGACAGCGCCAGACCGAGGTTGCGCGCCACGCCGTCATCCAGTCCCATCAGCGTCATTGGGCGTAATAACAACAGAGTCAGCATCACACCGCCCAACAGCTGCGGCCACAGACGCTGTACGCCGCTCCAGTCGGTTTGCGTTAACGTGCCGCTGCTCCATAAAAACATGCTTTGCAGCTGATCGTGATGGAAGATAACCATCAACTGGTTAATCGCCCCGCAGTACAGGCTGACCACCAGCCCGGCAAGGATTAACGTCACCGGAGAAAGACGCTTGCCCCAGGCAACGCCAAACACCAGCGCCCCAACGACACATGCTCCCGCCAGCGCCGCAAATTGCGTGGTCAGCGCACCAGGAATAGCCCACAGCGTGGTAACCGTAATGCCCAACTGCGCACCAGTCGCAACGCCCAGCGTGGTTGGCTCCGCCAGCGGGTTACGCAACACCTGCTGAAACAACACGCCGACCAGACCCAGCCCGGCGCCGACCAATAGCGATATCGCCAGCCTCGGCAGCAGGCTATAGTGAAAAACCATCTGCTCAATGATGTCGATATCCGGTGACCAGATAGCCTGTTGCCACTGACTGCGCGGTAGCGCAACGGAGAAGTTAACCCATGTCAGCCAGCAGGCAGCAACAAACAGCACCAACAACAGCAACGCCGGATGGCGGCTTCGCCTTATCCGGCCTACAAAGCGCCCAAACCGTAGGTCGGATAAAGCGCTTTTCGCGCCGCCATCCGGCATTTCAAGTTTCCTGCTCACGCTTTGCCTCCCAACGCATTATCCAGAATACGGGCAAAATGCATGGCCGATAGCGTTGCGCCATAGAACCAAACGGCAGGCACACGTTGAAAACGTCCGCCACGGACAAACGGCATTGCCTGCCATAATGGCGTAGACATCAGCGCAGCCATCTCTTTATCGTTGCCGTGATCAAAGCACAGCACATCGACATCCTTATAAGCAGCCAGACGGTCAATACTCACGGCAGTGCTGCCCCAGAAGTTTGTTTCTCCCTGCCAGGCGTTAGGGATCCCATATTCGTCCAGTACGTCCTGGAACAGGCTGTTTGAACCAAACACCAGCATATGCCGCGAATCAAGCAGGGATGTCAGGAGCACGGGACGCGCGCCGCGTTGCATAAAGCGCGGTTTCAGGCTGGCGATAAAATGATCGTACTCAGTCAAATGGCGTTCAGCAGAAGCTTGCAGATTGAACAATTGCGCCATTTCCTGCAGCGACTGTCGCGCAACGGCCAGCGGCTTTTTGCCATCGCTGAAGTTAAATCCCCGGCCAGGTGCAATCCGCGCCAGCTTTTCAGGGGAAGGACCGTAACCTGCCGACCAGAGCAGAAATGAGGGCTTCATTTCGGTCAGCAGTTCGAGATTGGGTTCCGTACGTAGCCCGACGTCAATTACCGAGTCCGGCAGAGGAGGCTCACTGACCCACAGCTTGTAGTTAGGGATGTCTGCGATGCCATACGGCGTAATACCCAGCGCCAGCAGCAGCTCTACCGGCAGCCATTCCAGCGCTACAATGCGCTGGGGATCAACCGCCGCGGCGTGCGCCGCATTCATCCGCCACAGCAGAGGCGACAGCGCCATCGCCGTAAGCAGCCGCCGACGAGTAATATGATGTAATCCGATCATTAATAGACAAAACTCACGGGTGCGGCACCGGCCGGATGCGGCAAAATGCCCATCGGGATACCGTAAATTTGTTCCAGAGTTTCACTGCGCATAAGTTCAGCAGGCGTTCCTTGAGAAATCATCTCACCGCCGCGCAGCGCAACGAGGTAATCGCAGTAACGGGCCGCCATATTGATATCATGCAGCACCGCAACCACCGTCAGCCCGCGCTGCTGGCTTAAGCGGTGCACCAGCGCCAGCACGTCAACCTGATGGGCGATATCCAGCGCGGAAGTCGGTTCATCAAGCAGCAGACAGCGGCTGTCCTGTGCCACCAGCATGGCAATCCACGCGCGTTGGCGTTCCCCACCGGACAGGCTATCGACCAGACGGTGCGCCAGCGGCTTTAAACCTACCAGCGAAATTGCTTCTTCTACTTTCTCTCTGTCGGCAACGCCAAAACGCCCCAGCGCCCCGTGCCACGGATAACGACCAATCGCCACCAGTTCGCGTACCGTCATCCCTTCTGCCTGCGGCAGCTGTTGCGGCAGATAGGCGACCTTGCGGGCAAACGCTTTACTACTCCAGCTCTCCAGCGGCTGTTCGTCGAGCAGGATTTCACCTTCTGACGGCGGCTGATGACGTCCCAGCATTTTCAATAATGTCGATTTACCGGAACCGTTGTGGCCGATAAGGCCAGTCACTTTCCCTACAGGAAAAGTTAATGAGAGAGGATGCAAAAGCGTGCGGCCAGGCACACGAAAGGAGACATTACGCAACGCAAAAGTGGTGTCGGGATGGGATCTGTTTTCCTGCATAGCAGCCAACTTGTAAAACGGGCACGCAAAGCGTGCCCAAAGAGAAATTAGAAACGGAAGGTTGCAGTTGCAACGACCTGACGTTCTGCGCCCCAGAAGCAGCCATAAGTATTGAAGCAGCTGGCGACGTATTCACGGTCAAACAGGTTGTTCACATGCAGCGCCACGTTGGAGCCAGCCATACCAACACGCGCCAGATCGTAACGTACTAACGCATCTACCAGCGTGTAGCTTCCCACTTTGAAGGAGTTTGCCGGATCGCCATAGCTGGAACTAGTATAACGAACACCCGTACCCAACGTCAGCCCGGAAAGCGCGCCATCATAGAGGGTGTAATCCCCCCACAGTGATGCCATATGTTTTGGCACCTGAGCAGGCGTATTGCCTTTGTAGTTGGTGTCGGTGGTGTATTCCGCATCGGTGTAGGTATAAGAACCCACCACGTTAACGCTGGCAGACAGTGCCGCTTTCGCTTCGATTTCCACACCGCGTGAACGAATTTCACCGCCTTCAACTGACCAGATCGATCCATTCGGATCGGCCATCAGGTTGTTGGTTTTGGTCAACTGGTAAACGGCACCGGTTAATACAATCGGACGGTCGCTCGGCACGTACTTCACGCCCGCTTCGTACTGCTTACCTTTAGATGGCGCAAAGATATTGCCGCTTTCCCCAACCTGAGAATTAGGTTCAAACGATTCGCTGTAGCTGAAATACGGGGTTACACCGTTATCGAACAGGTAGTTAACACCGCCACGCCAGGTGAACTGTCGATCATCACGGGAGTCCAGCACACCAGAAACGCGGTTCAGAGAGTCCTGCTTAGCCCAGTCGTAACGACCGCCCAGAGTGACCAGCACCTTATCCCACTGCATCTGATCCTGAGCGTACAGGCCCGTTTGTTCCTGTTTATTCAGAACGCGATAAGCTGCGCCAGGTCCAGGGTGCGAGCCAAAGTCAAAATCGCTACGATCAAGATTATAGATATCAGACGGCGCTACCGAACCAGCCCAACCGAACCAGGAGTTGATATCGTTACGCATACGCATATAGTCAACGCCGGTCAGCAATGTGTGATCCAGGGAACCGGTGGCGAATGTGCTCTGCAACTGGGTATCAACAGAGAAATTCTGCAATTTTTCATTATCGTCAACGTACTGACGAGTCAGCGTGTGATCCCAATCTGACTGAGGGATGCTGGCGCAAGGGCTGTTAGCCGGATCTTTGGTATACAGCGGATCGGAGCACATGCCATAGCCGTAAACGCTTTTCTGCGACACTTTGTTTTGCGCATAACGCAGGTTCTGACGTACGGTAAAGGTGTCGTTAAATTCGTGGTCGAAGCTGTAGCCCACCATCTTCTCGTTACGAGAGTAGGTATTGTTGTCCGCACCTTCGTTGAAATCGGTCGGCAGACGTGAACCATTTGGCAGCTTAGACACGGTCCCCTCTTTCGGCAACCAGCCGTAATAACCGGTTTCCGGCTCGTTCTGGAAGTAGGAGAGGAAGGTGAAATTCGTCTTATCATCCGGACGCCATGTGAAAGATGGCGCGATAGCATAACGCTGTTCTTCTGCGCCCTGCTGCTGCGCATTCGCGGAACGCGCCAGGCCGGTCAGGCGGTATGAGTACACACCATCGTCATCCAGCGCATCGCTGAAGTCAAAACCGGTCTGGAACAGGCTGTCAGTGCCCATTTTGAACTGAACTTCTTTCAGCGGCTCCGTTGTCGGGCGCTTGCTGACCATGTTCAACAACCCACCCGGGTTGCTCTTTCCGTACAGAACGGAAACCGGACCGCGCATCACTTCGGCGCGCTCCAGCATATAAGGGTCGATGACCGCATCATTGTAGAAGTTGCCCTGCATCTTCAGGCCATTCAGATAGTTATTCTGACTTTGGCCGTCTGCGGCAAATCCGCGAATAATCAGGTAGTCATAGGTATTGGACGCGCCACGCGTACCCACGGCAACGCCCGGGGTGTAGCTGAGCGCTTCTTTGACCGATTTTGGCTGATGCAACGCCATCTCTTCGGCGGTGACCACTGAAATAGACTGAGGAACTTTTTGAATCGGAGTGTCGGTTTTGGTCGCCGTAGCAGACTGTCGTGCAGCGATGGTTGCCGCAGGCCCCCATGCGCTTTCCTGCGGAGCAGGTGCAGCAGTTACGGTGATGGTTTCTTCTTTCGGGTCAACCGCCGCCTGTGCATAGACAGACATGCCGCTAACCGCTGTGGCTACCACTACTGCGATTTTACGCAGCGATGAACTTGGCTGAGCAGTTTTAAGACGCGCCATTGGTATTTCTCTGATGAAAGTGAATGATAACGTAAACGAGAATTATTATTATAACGAGAGCATAATATTCGAAACACTGTTGCGATCGCAAGCAATACGCGTCCCTACTAAAACTGAGGGGTTAAGAAATAACCAGATGAAAAGAAAGGGTTAATAAATTAGGCTGGAATGTTGAAAAGAAAAGCCTGCAAATACACAGGCTATTTTTGGCTAGCGGTAAAAAACGTTAAATGTCGCAACAGAGTCAACCTTTCCCGCTTTTACAGTGCCTGTTTGTACATATCTCGCTTTCAAAGGGATAGTGACAGACTGCCTATCGCTTGTTTGCGCTACCGCGTTGTAATCTTGATCAAATTTCAGCACATTATTGTTGCTGTCGAGAATTTGTAATCCGACCCCTTCGGCTGCGTCATTACCACTGGCGATCTCCAGGATGTCGCTATTGCCACTCACGCCAGTTGAACCGGCAGTGGTGAATTTATAATCAAGTTTGATGCCCGCGACACACTGTTCCAGCTGAATCTTGAAACTATCATCAGACACAACATCGGAATAGCCCTCCACAATATCGCTAGTCATGATTCTCTTAAGCGGCACTGTGATATTTTTTTCAACCAAATTGCAGGTGTTAGCAGTAACGTTAATCGCTATTGGCGCAAAGCGAATTTGAGCAATAACCTGCGAATCATAAATCCAGTCCGCATTGAGCATGTTGACGTCAATAACCCCTGACTGCACAACACCAGTGACGACAAATTCAGCTCTCGCACGTGATTGAATACTATAGTCACTTAAGTGGGTTGTTTTTGCCGTCCCTAGATGCATAGGGGTAACCAGCGATCCTTCTGTTAGGGCGGAAGAGCTATCTTTAGACCAGGCAACCCGAAAACCTATTCCCGGAACATTTGTTTGATAAACACGGCTAAGGGGATTATCCGTGCGGGCATCGCTACTCGTGAATACGGTATAACCTGTATAGATATCGCCATTATCTGTACAGTCCACGACATTAATAAGGTCGCCAGTCACTTCCTGGGTTGCAATGATCGT
This sequence comes from Citrobacter sp. MGH110, assembly GCF_001037515.1. Taxonomy (NCBI): domain Bacteria; kingdom Pseudomonadati; phylum Pseudomonadota; class Gammaproteobacteria; order Enterobacterales; family Enterobacteriaceae; genus Citrobacter; species Citrobacter sp. MGH110. Next base: position 2,819,232 of record NZ_KQ089830.1, read on the forward strand.
ACCTGGAGCGGCGTCCGCATTTACCGTAAACGACGGCATATTGAACGTAGAGGTTGACGGCGACGCATCATTATCTATTTTGCAGGATGCCTGAACTGATTGCTGTGCGAACAATAGACCGCAACATAGGATCAATCTAAAAATCATATAATTATTCATATTCCCACAGTCCATTTTATGTTTTCCCTTTACACTATCGACACTCAACCGCAGCCTGGTAAATAGAGGACTCGATATCTTCCGGGATCTGTGCATTTCCTTCGCAGCGTTGTTCTGGAGCACTACCCCACTGTACTTTAAACGGTACATTACCTTTCAAACCGGTCAGATAAACTTCGCCACCATCTCCGACTATTGAGGAGCCCCCCTCAATTGACAGTACCGCGCCGAAAGGCACAAAACTCGATCCATGGTGAAGTGTTAATAAGGCGCGAATACCCTGGCGGGCAGAGAAATTAGCTGCGACAACTGCCCCTTTCGTAGGTACGACATCTTTGGCCGGTTTTTCGATATCCAGATCGTCGCGTTCCCCGCTGTTCACCGTGACGGTATTACGACGATAATTAGTTAAATATGGTACGACCGCATTTCCCCAGTAGTCAGTATAAATACCTTGCATATTCTGGACTTTAACATCTGCTCCCTCGTCAATATGGACAATAGCAAAAGCATCCTGGACAGATTGCCCCAGCGTAATACCATAAGGATGTGCGACGACGGATCCTTGCGCGCTGTAGTTCCACTGTTTGCTATCTTTGGCATAGCTATAGTTCGCCCCAATTTCACCGTATGAGCCACGATAACGCCCCGTCATGCTCGCACCATATCCAGTATCGTGATCGGTATAGCTTTGCTGCAGGTTATAACTTAAGTTGTTATCTTCCAGCGCAGTCCCGCCAATCCCAACCTGATGCACGGTATTGCCATTTTTAGCGCTGTTTAGGTTGTAGGTCGCCCAACTGTTTGACAGCCAACGTGACAAAGGAATATTGACGGAAAATGCAACCTGCTGGTCATTATCGCTGTTTGGTGTTTTTGTCAGGCTATAGTTCACAGACCAGGTGATGTCCTGCCAACTGGAGCTGAATCCCATACTGGCACTGCGCTCATGCCCACTCATATCCCAGTAATCTTGTTGATAACCATTGATATACACAGACCCGACAGAGCCCAATGATTGCGACATACTCAACTGTAAACGGCTACGACGATTGTTTGTTTTACGGTAATTGTAGATTCCATCATCTTCACCTCTATCGCGCTGATCGAGTGCTTCCTGGAAGGTATAAAAACCAGAAGTGGAATAACGGTAACTGGCCAGCGTCACCGTGGTATCTGTTGCAGAAAAGTCTTTGGAATATTGTGCGCGCCAGGATAAACCATTGGCATTACCACGCCCGTCGTCAAACTGAGTTCTGGCCGCAGTAACATCTACAGACACAGAACCAAGTTCACCGAGATCGGCCCCTGCCCCGACCAAACCGGCACGATAAATTGATGCTTCGAGCGCTCCGCCATACAGCGTAATGCCATGAGGCATGCCGTAGATTACCGTCGCCTGACCAAACCCAGGTTCCTCGCCGTTATCGCTATCGCGGTATTTTCCACCAGCAAGGCTATATTTCAGCGCACCTTCACGCTGTAAGATGGGTACCGAAGCGCTTGCCTGAATAAACGAATGCTCGCTTCCATCAGCCTCTTTAACGGTAACTTGTAAATCTGACCCTGCTGTTACCTGACTGAGATCTCTGATTTCAAAGGGGCCGCTGGAGACATAAGTCTGGTATATCGTGTAGCCATTTTGCTTAATCGTTACTTTTGCATCGCTATTGGCAATTCCGCGCACAACAGGCGCAAACCCTTGTAAGCTATTGGGTAACATGCTGGTATCGGTTTCCAGCTTCACCCCTGTCATCTGTACGCTGTCAAACAGTTCGCCGTTGGTATATGTCTGGCCAATTTCAAGCTGACTTTGCAGAAATTTAATATCCCGCTCCAGCGTGGTGCTGATCGCATTCCAGCCATCCGAATTGCTGTAGGTACTTGAATTACGAAGCCGCCAGGCGCCAAGATTTAGACCGGAATTAAGGCTTGCCCAGTTCGAGTTATCGTTCTCGCCATTTACTTGCTGGCGGTTGCCGCTAATGTAATAGCTGCTCCATGCCGCAGGAATGCCATCGTCCCAGTCTTTAATAGGGATAGCGCCAGCGACTTGCTGGTCGCGATAAATTTGCGGGATCCGCACGAAAAGAGTTTGGCTATCGAGTTGAAAATCAAACTTTGCTCCCGATATGTACTGGGCGATGTCGCCAACTGGAGCCGTATCAGCCAATGATTTCAAGCCGGGAAGGCTATCAACCTTCACCCCCAGCTCTCTGAGATCCCCTTTGCTGAACTGCGGGAGTAACTGCGTCTTATCCTGCGATAGTACGTATGTAATATTTCGCTTATCAATGCGATCATAATCCCACACAACTTCAGTCAAATAAGTTCCTGGCTGTAACCCATTATTTTGCAAAAAGGTTTCCAGTGTTGACGTATTCTCTAACGGTGTACCGAGTTCCAGAATATGCAAATTGAATTCATCTTCAGCACTCGCTGGGTGCAAAAATGAGCATAATGCCAGCGTAATGCTGTTGAGCAAAAAGAGTCGGCAAGATCGCAAAGGATAAGGCTGCATATAATAAAGTCCCTTTAATTTTTACCCATACGCGTCATTGCGTTTATAGTTGTTGGCGCTTTTTCACCGTTGCAGCACCATAGTCATTCACTGCAGCCCATGACACATCACCTACTGCAGTTGCAGGTATTGAAAATATCTGTTCCCCAAAGGGAGGAACCGTCATTGACAATGACTCAGGTACAGAACTGTCTGCGAGAGGTTTTACCTGCTTTCCGCCAACAGAGAGTTCTAATAACGAAATATGAAATGGCGTTGGATTTTTTGCGGTTAATTGAGAACCCTGACGGCTAAACCGTAATTTTTCCCACGCACCGGCAGCGGCCGATTCTTTAAGACCCACTGGCCGCCAAAAAAGTTTCAGCTGTGTTTTCATCGCAAACTGCAACGTATTTTTATCTTTTAATTCATCAGGCATAGCCGAAACAGATTTAAAGTTGGCAACAAACATCGATTCACGGTCTTGTGGTAGCGATCCTTTATCGCCAATAAAGACGATATGCAGCAGAGCCTGGCCATTAGCGTCCATTTTATAAATCGGCGGAGTGATAATAAAAGGCGCTTTTGTGTTATCTGTCTTTGTTACCCAGCTTTGTATCAGATATTTATTGGCATCTTCTTTATTCTTAATAGATATCTGTACTTCTTTTTTATTCTCCGGGTAAATGATTCTAGTTCCCCCCAGGACAATGCTGGCCTGTGCATTTATGGCAATAAGCCCAATGATGGCAAAACAAATTCGCGCATATAATTTCACCCGCAATACTCCCTGGTCAGGCAGCCCTGAAGGGCTGCCTGTCATACTTAACGATAGAACACGGTAAAATTCGCGGAGGCGTGATATTTACCTGCAGTCGGTTGTTCATCACCAATCTGAATCACTTTCGCGGTATAGTTGAAAATAGAAGGCGTCGCTTCATCGCCAGTATTCGCCACATCCGTGGTTGATGCCGGAACGGAGTCATCAAACACAACGTCAGTGTTACCACCATTATTATTGGTCACGGTAATACCCACATTTTTTGCAGCACTCGCATCACTAAGGTCGTTCTTCAGGCGTAAATTCTCGCCGTCAGTAGTGTCACCACTGAACCTCAGGTTTAAACTTGCTATGGCAGGGTCACATTTAGCCAAAGAAATCTGGAAATCTTTTGTCGGGCCAATTGCCCCATCTGAACCAAAATTCTCCGGGTAAGCATCAGCAAAAGTCACCACGGTATTTGCTCCTGCGCCATCGACATCAATAACGCAAGTGTCGGCAACAATACGGCCAGAAAACTCTACCTTACCCGTATCTTCTGCAAATGCAGAAGTATTTACAGCGGCAATCAGGCTTCCGGCCATCAGCACAGTAAGAAGCTTTTTATTCATTAGAATCCCTTAATCAGAACGATTGAATGACAAAGTCCCATTGCCAATAATAAATTACTGGCGAGAAATATTGAGGGTGAGCACGGAGAGAAAAGAATAAAGATATGCAAAAAACATGATCTTCTGAAATCCCTTCATCAAATCAATACAATGAATCGTGTATAGTGTTCACTCGCGGATTAAATCAAACCACCGGAGAGACTGTCTATAGCCTGCAATTTTTCACACATCATAAAAGAAGTTAACCATTTAATTTCCAATGTTTTTTGCAAACATTTATTTTACTTAATCTGTTCTTAATTAAAATTAAATCAATACAATTACATCATGAAAAAAATAAAACTCATTTTACCCAGAAATAAAAACACCCGCTAATAGCGGGTGTTTAGGTCTAATTTACTACTGAATTAATTACTACCAAACATCTCTTTAATCCAACCGGCTACGCCATCGCCGTCCTTCTTCTCTTGCTGCGGCGGTTGCTGCTGTTGAGGCTGCTGTTGCTGTGGCTGCTGAGAAGATTGATCGAACGGATTACCCGACTGCTGCAGCATCTCACTTTGCTGACACAGTGAATCCGGATCGGTGGTCCATACAGGAAGCGTGCGCATCCCGCCGCTACAAACGAAGTTACCGTCGTAGTCTACGCCCATATCCACCACATCCTCCGGCGGCGTCAACACCAGCGGTGTTGGCGTCTGGTTGGCCAGATAACGCTGATAAATCGACATCGCGCCGCTGGCACCGTACAGCTTGGTTGGCTGGTTGTTATCGCGGCCCACCCAAGTGATGGTCACCTGGCTGCCGTCGATCCCAGCAAACCAGGTATCCACGTTGTTGTTGGTGGTCCCGGTTTTCCCTGCCAGATGCAGACCCGGATACTTCGCGCCAAGCTGGCGACCCGTACCACGCTGAACCACCTGCTGCATAGTCCACAGCGTCATATACGCCGCCTGCGCCGGAACAGCACGCTCGGCCTGTGGGAAGCTCTGGTACAGCACGGTACCATCTTCGGCAATCACCGAACGCAGCGCCGACAGCGGCGCGCGGTTCCCACCGCTGGCGATAGTCTGGAACGCCTGCGCCACTTCGATTGGCGTCAGGTTTAACGCACCCAGCAGCATGGCCGGAACCGGGTTAAGCTGATCTTTCGGCGCACCCAGCTTCAACCAGGTATCGGTTACAGCAGGCAGGCCCAGCGCCATCCCCAGATTTACCGTTGGCACGTTCATTGAACGCGTTAACGCATCCACCAGCATTACTTTGCCGCTTTCGCTATAGCGACGGTCATCGTTCTGCGGTGACCACACCTGGCCGTTCGGCTGACGCAGCGCAATCGGCGCATCGGCAATCCAGGTATTCAGGCGGTACAACTTCGGCTGGCTGAGCGCGGTCAGATAGGTTGCAGGCTTGGCCAGAGAACCAATCGAACGACGCGCCTGCATCGCACGGTTATAGCCCGCAAACTGCGGTTCTGCTCCGCCGACCATGGCGCGAACTTCACCACTAAAGCGGTCAACGACCACAATCGCGGTTTCCAGATCGCTCAGCTTACGCTGTTTCTTCAGTACCGGAATGCCTTCCACCGCCGCTTTTTCTGCGGCATCCTGCGCCACGGAATCAAAGGTGGTGAAAATCTTCACGCCGGAGAGATCTTTAACTTTATCGCCCAGCTTCGCCTGGAGCTCCTGACGCACCATCTGCATAAAGGCAGGCTGCGGGGAGATCACCCCACCACGCGGCTGTACGCCTAACGGACGCGCACTCAGCATGTCATACAGATCCTGGTCGATAATCTGCTGCTGTTGCAGCAAACGCAGAACCAGGTTACGACGCTCCAGCGCCAGTTTCGGGTTACGCCACGGGTTGTAGATCGACGCCCCTTTAACCATCCCCACCAGCAGCGCCTGCTGGTCGAGGCTCAGCTCCTCTACCGGACGACCGAAATAATAGAGGCTCGCCAGCGGGAAGCCGCGAATCTCGTTATCACCGCTTTGGCCGAGATAGACTTCGTTCATGTACAGCTCAAGAATGCGGTCTTTGCTGTAACGCGCATCCATGATCAGCGCCATATAGGCTTCGTTGGCCTTACGCCAGTAGGAACGTTCGCTGGACAGGAACAGGTTTTTCACCAGCTGCTGAGTCAGCGTACTGGCCCCCTGTACCGTACGACCAGCTGTCAGGTTCGCCAGCACCGCACGGCCAATGGAATAGAGACTGATACCGTCATGCTCATAGAAGTGACGATCTTCGGTCGCCAGCAGCGTGTCCACCAGCAGATCCGGGAAGCCGCTACGCGGAACAAACAGGCGCTGCTCACCGTTAGGTGAAGAGAGCATGGTGATCAGACGCGGATCGAGACGGAAGAAACCGAACTGGCGGTTGTTATCCATATTCTCGATGGTGTCCAGATGATCGCCGTCAAAGGTCAGACGCGCACGCACCTGCCCTTCTTTACTGTCCGGGAAGTCAAACGGACGACGAATCATCTCGATGCTCTTCGCCTGTACGGTAAATTCGCCCGGACGCGTCATCTTCGTCACCTGACGATACTGCGTGGCCTCCAGCAGCTTCACCATCTCGTTTTTGCCGATAGGCATTTCTGGCTCAAGGTTAACCATACGGCCATAAACTGCCGCAGGAAGCTGCCAGACTTTGCCATCAATACGGCTACGAATTTTTTGGTCCAGATAAACGCCGTAAATGGCGATCAGCACCAAAAAGACAATCGACAGTTTTACCAGCAGCCAGAACCAGCCGCGCTTACCACGAGGCTTACGCCCTTTGCCTTTACCCTTACGCGGCATCGGTTCTTCATCCTCATAGTCATCATCATCATAATCGTCGTCATACTCTTCATCTCTGAGTTGACGACGGCTCACCTTTTGTTTCACCGGACGCGAGGGTTTCCCTTTACGTCCAATTGGCTCGCGGTCATTCCCCGCCATGCTTTTTCTCCGCAACATTCAGGCGCAAGGGCCCGATTCTCTGTTCTTCCGTCCTGCGACAGAAGAAGAAATCTCTCAATTATTACCGCTCTTTCGCCGGATGCGGCATAACGCCTTATCCGGCCTACAGTTACATTACGAATACTTTTTGGTGCGCCGCGTTGGCGCGGTATTCGCCGGATCGTCCGGCCAGACATGTTTGGGATAACGCCCTTTCATCTCTTTTTGCACCTCGCGGTACGATCCCTGCCAGAACGCGCTCAGATCGCTCGTCACCTGTAGCGGTCTTTGGGCCGGAGACAGCAGCTCCAGCACCAGCGGCACGCGCCCCTGGGCAATGGTTGGAGTCTTTGCTTCACCAAACATTTCCTGCATCCGAACTGCCAATACTGGAGGATTATCCTCATGATAGCGAATGGCAATCCGGCTTCCCGTCGGCACAGTGTAATGCGCAGGCAGCTCACTATCCAGACGTTGCAACATTGACCAGTCCAGTAAACCGCGCAACGCCTGTCCCACATTGAGTGCTTTTAATGCGCGTAACGAGTGCACACCGCCCATGTGCGGCAGCAGCCAGGTCTCCAGCGACGCCAGCAGAGAATCCTCATCTACCGCGGGCCAGTCATACTCTGGCAACCAGTTTGCCGCACATTGCAGACGCAGTCGAAACTGCTCGGCTTCCGGCGTCCAGTTGAGCACACTTAGCCCTTTATCGCGAATGCCATTCAACATCGCCTGATGCAACTCCTCTTCCGAGGGTTTGGCCAATGGCTGTACTTTTACCGTGAGCTGACCAATGCGCGACCGACGCAATGCCTTTAACGTTCCCTGGGTTTCATCCCATTCGATGGTGTCGGACTGTTGCAGCAGCTCAGGACATGCCTGCATCAGCGACTCGATATCCAGCGGCAGAGCCAGCAAGATACGCGCGTCTGGCGAAGCGCTGCCCTGCAACAAAAGTGGCGCTATCAACCATTCATGGCGTCCTGAGGCATCATCGGCATCCAGCATGGCGCCCATGCCATTCGCCAGCTGATAGCGCCCTTCCTGCCCGCGTCGACGCGCGATCCGATCGGCAAACGCCCGCGCCAGCAATGAGGGGAGCAGCGTGCTGTCAGGCTGCCCGCTGCTAACGTTAAGCCGTTTCAGCAACTGTTGACTGCGCTGCTGCCAGGCGGGCTGATTTCGTGAAAACGCCACGGTCAGATCGGTACTTCCACCGCGCGGCGGCTCTTCCAGAATCGCGGCCAGTTTTGCCGCCGTAGCCGCTTCGGTATTATTTTGGGCACCGACCAGCATCGCCGCTAAACGAGGATCGTTACCCAATGCCGCCATTTTCTGCCCGCGGGCACTGAGCCTGTCGCCCTCAAGCGCGCCCAGCATCTGCAACAGCCGTTTTGCCGCCTGCAGGTTGATGGCGGGCGGCGTATCCAGCCAGTTCAGTTGCTCAGGTTCGGTACATCCCCATTGCAGCAACTCCATCAGTAGCCCGGACAGATCGCTCTGCAATATCTCCGCTTCCCCCTGCGCTGCCGCTCTTTCTGCCTGCTCTTTGGCAAGCAGATGCACGCAAATACCGGGCTCCAGACGACCCGCACGTCCCGCGCGCTGAGTCATCGAAGCCTGGCTGATGCGCTGGGTAATCAGTCGCGTCAGACCGGTACGCACGTCATAGCGCACCACGCGTTCCTGGGCGCAGTCCACCACCAGCCGGATGCCTTCGATCGTTAAGCTGGTTTCAGCAATATTGGTGGCCAGCACCACTTTGCGTTTGCCTTGCGGCGCGGGCACAATCGCCTGACGCTGCTCGGAAAGCGTTAACGCGCCGTACAGTGGACACAGCACAACATCGCTGCCTACACGCGTAGCCAGCTGCTCCTGTACACGCAGGATTTCGCCCACACCCGGTAAAAACAGCAGCAGTGACCCACCTTCATGGCGCAATAGCTCCGCCGTCGCTATCGCCACCGCTTCATCAAAACGCAAATGCGCCGCCAACGGCTGATACCGCCGCTCAACGGGAAATGCGCGGCCTTCAGAAACGATCGTCGGCGCATCGGGCAACATCTGCTGCAAACGCCCGTTATCCAGAGTGGCGGACATAATCAACAGTTTCAGATCGTCCCGCAGCCCTTGCTGCACATCCAGCAATAGCGCCAGCGCCAGATCAGCCTGTAAACTCCGTTCGTGAAATTCGTCGAGGATCACCAGCCCGACGCCTGTCAGTTCAGGATCGCGTTGGATCATCCGCGTCAGGACGCCCTCTGTTACCACTTCCAGCCGGGTCTGCGGCCCTACGCAACTTTGTGCGCGCATGCGATAGCCCACGGTTTCACCAGGCTTTTCGTTCAGCAATTCCGCTAATCGTTGCGCCACATTGCGCGCTGCCAGGCGGCGCGGCTCCAGCAAAATAATCCGCCCCGTAATACCGCGATGCTCAAGAAGTCGCGACGGCAGCCAGGTCGATTTCCCGGCACCGGTCGGCGCCGTCAGCAGAACCTGCGGCGAGGCATCAAGGGCGGTAAGCAGTTCAGGCACTACAGCGGCAACGGGCAACGACGTCACAAATGGCTCCAGAGGGTTAACATTCTTCGCGCTGCATTGTAGCATCGCGTTAATTCATAACCGAGTATCCATCATGTCTGAGCCAAAAAGGCTGTTCTTTGCGATTGAATTGCCAGCCGGGGTTCGGGAGCAGCTAATCCACTGGCGGGCCGCGCAGTTCCCCCCTGAAGCGGGTCGCCCCGTCGCGGCTGATAATCTGCATCTGACGCTGGCCTTTTTAGGCGACGTCAGCACTGAGAAGCAACAGGCGCTGTCGCAGCTCGCGGGGCGTATTCGCCAGCCAGGTTTCACGCTCAAATTCGATGATGCCGGGCAATGGCTGCGATCCAGGGTCGTGTGGCTGGGTATGCGTCAGCCGCCGCGCGGGTTGCTGCAACTGGCGAATATGCTACGGGCGCAGGCCGCGCGCAGCGGGTGCTATCAAAGCCCGCAGCCGTTTCACCCGCATATCACGCTGCTGCGCGATGCCGGTCACGCGGTTCCAATCCCTCCACCGGGCTTCGGCTGGTCATTTCCGGTAACGGAGTTCGCACTTTACTCCTCCTCATTCTCACGAGGACGCACGCGTTATACGCCGCTGCAACACTGGACGCTGACTGAATAATTAAAGGGACTGCTTATGCAATTTTCTCCACCTTTACAACCTGCAACGCTCATTCAGCGCTATAAGCGCTTTTTAGCGGATGTGATCACACCCGATGGCACAGCGTTAACGCTACACTGCCCAAATACCGGTGCAATGACCGGATGCGCAATGCCAGGTGACACCGTTTGGTATTCGACATCAGAAAATACTAAACGCAAATATCCACATACCTGGGAATTAACGCAAACCCAATCCGGTGAATTTATTTGTGTTAACACGCTGTGGGCCAACAGATTAACGAAAGAGGCGATTCAGCAGGCGTTAATTTCGGAAGTTTCAGGCTACAGTACTTTGAAAAGTGAAGTAAAATACGGAGCCGAAGGGAGCCGCATCGACTTTTTGTTACAGGCAGATTCCCGACCTGACTGCTATATTGAAGTGAAATCAGTCACGTTGGCGGAAAAAGAGCAGGGTTATTTTCCCGATGCCATCACTGAACGAGGTCAGAAGCATCTTCGGGAATTGATGAGCGTAGCGGCTGAAGGCAAGCGGGCAGTGATATTTTTCGCCGTGCTACATTCAGCCATTACACGGTTTTCACCCGCGCGCCATATCGATGCAAAATATGCGCAATTATTAGTTGAAGCACAGCTTAAGGGGGTTGAAATTCTGGTTTATAAAGCGGAACTTTCTGCCCACGGTATGACTCTTAAAGAGCCGTTGCCCATTACCTTGTAATGGTGTAAATATCTGGTCAATTAGTATTCTGGGCGCGTGGGCAAATACGCTTTTCCTCACAGGGTTGTCAAGTGTTACGTTTAGATAATTGCTATCCGGAAAAGCATCTGCTATTTATAGCGACCTGATTTTTCCCCCGAACATGGGGATCGATAGTGCGTGTTAAGGAGAAGCAACATGCAAGAAGGGCAAAACCGTAAAACATCGTCCCTGAGTATTCTCGCCATCGCTGGGGTGGAGCCGTACCAGGAGAAACCGGGCGAAGAGTATATGAACGAAGCCCAGCTGTCGCACTTCAGGCGTATTCTTGAGGCATGGCGCAATCAACTTAGGGATGAAGTCGATCGCACCGTAACTCATATGCAAGACGAAGCGGCTAACTTCCCTGATCCGGTGGACCGCGCCGCACAGGAAGAAGAATTCAGCCTTGAGCTGCGTAACCGTGACCGTGAGCGCAAACTGATCAAAAAGATCGAGAAGACGCTGAAGAAAGTAGAAGACGAAGATTTCGGCTACTGCGAATCATGCGGCGTAGAAATTGGTATTCGCCGTCTGGAAGCGCGTCCGACAGCCGATCTGTGCATCGACTGTAAAACGCTGGCAGAAATCCGCGAAAAACAAATGGCAGGTTAATTCCGGTCATTTTTACCACGTTTACTACAGGCGGGAGCTTCTCCCGCCTTATTATTTGTTAGTCCGCAAAATGAGTGATTCACACTATATAGGCCGCTTCGCCCCTTCCCCTTCTGGCGAACTGCATTTCGGTTCACTAATTGCCGCCCTCGGGAGTTACCTGCAGGCCCGCGCACAGCGCGGAATCTGGCGAGTGCGCATTGAAGATATTGACCCCCCTCGTGAAGTTCCCGGTGCTGCAGATACGATTCTGCGTCAGCTGGAACATTACGGACTGCACTGGGATGGCGATATTTTATGGCAATCCCAACGTCATGATGCCTACCGCGAGGCGCTCGCCTGGTTACATCAACAGGATCTGAGCTATTACTGCACCTGTACGCGGGCGCGTATTCAAAGCGTCGGCGGTATTTATGACGGCCACTGCCGTGAGTTACGCCTCGGACCAGAGCAGGCGGCAGTCCGCATAAAGCAACGTCACCCGGTGATGCAGTTTACTGACCTGCTACGCGGTGTGATTCAGGCTGACCCGCAGCTTGCTGGTGAAGATTTTATTATTCACCGCCGCGACGGGCTGTTTGCCTATAACCTCGCGGTAGTGGTAGATGACCACTTTCAGGGCGTAACGGAGATTGTACGCGGCGCCGATCTTATCGAACCCACGGTGCGGCAAATCTCTTTGTATCAGCAGTTTGGCTGGCAAGCGCCTGACTATATTCATCTTCCGCTGGCGCTCAACGAACAAGGCGCTAAACTTTCAAAACAAAATCATGCACCTGCGCTGCCGCAAGGCGATCCGCGTCCGGTGATTATTGCCGCGCTGCGCTTTCTCGGCCAGCGTGCCGATATCCCGTGGCAGGATATGCAGGTTGATCAGATCCTGGAGTTTGCCGTTGAGAATTGGCGTCTGACAGCAGTGCCTGAATCGGCGATCTTAAATCCGGCATTCTCAAATGCATCATGCTGAGCTATGATTAGCCGCTATTTTTACACAGCAACACTTGTTCTGATTGAAGTTTGACACTACCGAGGTGCACTATTTTTACCCGAGTCGCTAATTTTTGCCGCAAGGTGCTAAGCCGCGAGGAGCGCGAGGCTGAGCTCGCCGTCGCCCGTCCACATATGACGGTAATTCCGCGTGAGCAGCACTCTATCTCCCGCAAAGATATCAGTGAAAATGCCCTGAAGGTAATGTACAGGCTCAATAAGGCCGGATACGAGGCATGGCTGGTTGGCGGTGGTGTACGCGATCTTTTGCTGGGCAAAAAACCGAAAGATTTTGATGTCACCACTAACGCAACGCCGGATCAGGTGCGTAAACTGTTTCGTAACTGTCGCCTGGTCGGTCGCCGTTTCCGTCTGGCCCATGTCATGTTCGGCCCTGAAATTATCGAAGTGGCGACGTTCCGCGGCCATCATGAAGGCAGCGAATCCGATCGCACAACATCGCAGCGCGGGCAAAACGGTATGCTGCTGCGTGACAACATCTTCGGCTCCATCGAAGAAGATGCACAGCGTCGTGATTTCACGATTAACAGCCTGTATTACAGCGTGGCCGATTTCACCGTACGTGATTACGTTGGGGGAATGCAGGATCTCGAAGAGGGCATCATTCGCCTGATCGGTAATCCGGAAACGCGCTATCGCGAAGATCCCGTGCGTATGCTGCGCGCCGTACGCTTTGCCGCCAAGCTCGACATGCGTATCAGCCCGGAAACCGCAGAGCCGATCCCACGTCTGGCTACCTTGCTTAACGATATTCCTCCTGCACGCCTGTTTGAAGAAGCGCTCAAGCTGTTACAGGCGGGCTATGGGTACGAAACCTATAAAAAACTGCGTGAGTACAGCCTGTTCCAACCGCTGTTCCCAACCATTACGCGCTACTTCACCGAAGACGGTGACAGCCCGATGGAACGCATCATTGCCCAGGTACTGAAGAATACCGATAACCGCATTCACAATGATATGCGCGTTAACCCGGCGTTCTTGTTTGCTGCCATGTTCTGGTATCCTTTACTGGAAGCCGCACAGAAAATTGCGCAAGAAAGCGGTCTGGCCTATTACGACGCTTTCGCGCTGGCAATGAACGACGTGCTGGACGAAGCCTGCCGCTCGCTGGCGATCCCGAAACGTTTGACCTCACTGACCCGCGATATCTGGCAGTTGCAGTTACGTATGTCCCGTCGCCAGGGCAAACGCGCCTGGAAGCTGATGGAGCATCCAAAGTTCCGCGCAGCTTACGACCTGTTAGCGCTGCGTGCTGAAGTCGAACACAACGCGGAATTGCAGCGACTGGCGAAATGGTGGGGTGAATTCCAGGTTTCTGCGCCGCCAGAACAAAAAGGCATGCTGAACGAGCTGGATGAAGAGCCAGACACACGTCGTCGCCATCGTCGCCCGCGTAAACGCGCGCCACGCCGTGAAGGCTCCGCATGACCTATCACGTATACCCAACAAATTTCGAGTCGTATCAAGGCGGTGACACAGATGCAGCTTGAAAAACGACGGGTATATATCGCCCTCGGCAGTAATTTAGCCTCCCCTCTGGAGCAGGTTAATGCTGCCGTGAAAGCGATCGGGGAAATCCCTGACAGCCGAATCGTGGCTGTCTCCTCATTTTACCGTACGCCACCATTAGGCCCACAGGATCAACCCGATTACCTGAACGCCGCCGTCGCACTGGAAACCACCCTTGCGCCGGAAGAATTACTCAATCACACCCAACGCATTGAGTTACAGCAGGGCCGGGTGCGCAAAGCCGAACGCTGGGGACCACGAACGCTGGACCTCGACATTATGCTGTTTGGCGATGAAGTGATTAACACCGAACGTCTGACCGTACCGCACTACGACATGAAAAACCGTGGTTTTATGCTGTGGCCGCTCGCTGAAATCGCGCCGGATCTTATCTTTCCAGACGATAAACAACCACTTGCGTTTTTCATCCAGCAAACCACTCCTCGTCCGGCGCAATGGTAACCGCGTTATATAATAAATTAATTATGAAAAGCCTCACTCAAATTAATTAAACTACATTTTCCTTTCAGTAAATCTAATTAACACATACTACTCAGACATCATCCATGCAAAACAATTATTATTAAAGACCAGTAGTTGTTTGTTCCTTGCGCTTTATCACACAAACCTATATCCCATAAAAATATATTTCAAAAAACAAAGAAAGCCCTCCTACAATAATTTTAAAATAAAATGATTTTATAAAAATCATAGACCCAAGTTATTTTACAAAACATTACTAACCGCTAGAATATGCCCCTGCTATTTAATATAGCAAAGTAGTAATTATCTAATATTTCAAATCCTGTAAGGATACAGTAATGAAAAAAGCAATTTTGGCAGTAGCTATGGTTATGGCAATGGGCTCAACTTCAGCAATGGCAGCGGATGCAGAAGGCGGTCAGCTTAATTTTCACGGTTTAGTCAGTGCTACAACCTGTTCTAAAGTCGTTTCCACCAGCCGTGGTGATGAATCCACTGATGGCAATATCTATCTGGAAACCGCAACCCCGGCGGATATCACCACTGAAGTCGCTGATGCTACTTACGGCGCAAAAGCAGAACCTTTCTCCATCGTTCTGAACTGTAAAGATGCATCCGAAGTGACCACCGGAACTAAGGCCAGTCTGTCAATGGTCTCTTCTTTTGGTAACACCAAAGGCACGCTGGATAACGACACCAACCTGACTGCCGCCGGCATGGCTGCTGCGAAGAACGTAAACATCGCGATTCACGATGCAGACACCAAAACGCTGATGAAAGTTGACGGTGCAGACGTTCACGAAGCCACCTTCGATGCCAGCAAAATCGCTACCTACCACTTTGTAGCTTCCTATGTGAAAGCAGTACTGAGTGATGACGTAACCCCAGGTCACGTTACCACTAACGCAATGTATACCTTTACTTATCAGTAAGCATTAACGCTTTACTGATGAAATAAGTATACAAAAAAGCGCGTTAATAGCATTAACCGGAATTATTACACCGTTTGTCATTAACACAGCTTGTAATAACGAGGTGAGAATTACGATTACTATCGCACCTCGTTTCTTAAATTAAGAACACCAAATCATCCACTGGCAAGGAATGCTCATGTTGAATTTTAAGAAAACGCTTACCACATTGGTACTAGCAGGAAGCTTATTGAGTAATACCAGTCATGCCGATATTATCATTTCCGGCACGCGCATCATTTATGATGAAAATAAAAAAGATGTCAGTATCCGCCTGGAAAATAAAGGTACCCGACCGCTGCTGGTGCAAAACTGGATTGATCTCGGGAATGATAATGCCGATCCAGGCAGTATTAAGGCCCCATTCGTCTCCACTCCTCCCGTTTCACGTATAGAACCAAAGCACGGTCAATCCGTGAAAGTAATGTTTACCCAAACCACAGCATTACCAAAAGACCGTGAAAGCGTGTTCTGGTTTAACGTGCTGGAAGTACCGCCAAAAGCAGACGCCAACAAAGAAGAAAACAAAAGTTTGCTGCAGTTAGCTTTCCGCACTCGTATCAAACTGTTTTACCGCCCTGCCGGTTTACAGGGTTCACCTGCAGAAGCCACCAAACAGTTGAAGTGGCAGATGGGGAATGAACAAGGTCATACGACGCTAAAGGTTAATAACCCAACACCTTACTACGTTTCATTTAATGATGCTGTCGTTACGGTTGGCGGGAAGCGCTATACCGTTGATGCCACCATGGTTGCGCCTTTGAGCAATGCCTCTTTTAACGTCAAAGGTCTACAAAATACCGTATCAGGCAAACTGGACTACCACGCCATTAACGATTATGGCGGCATGATCGAAGGCTCTGTTTCACTGTAATCGATTAATCAAAACGCAGGATGCAAAAGACGGTGCAAAACTTTCCTTATACCGAATCGATGCCGAAAAAAACGCTACTGGCGATGTGCTGTGCACTGCTTTACAGCCAGCCCGGTTTTGCCGCAGAAAGCGTCGAGTACGACAGCTCATTTTTAATGGGAAGTAGCGCGGCTAGTATCGATATCAGTAAATATTCCGACGGCAACCCTACGCCAGCGGGAACCTACAGTGTGAAAGTTTTCGTCAACGAGAAATCAGTAGCAAGCCTGACCCTACCCTTTGTTGATGTCGGTAAAAATAGCGCACAAGCCTGCCTGACATCGAAGAATCTGGCACAGCTGCACATTAAGCAGCCTGAGATCGGCAACGAACACGCTATTCTGAAAAAAGGCGATGAAGATGGGGATGACTGCTTAAACCTACCTGCACTTATCGAGCAGTCAAACGTAAGCTTTGATATGGGTGAGCAGCGCCTGGATATTTCCGTTCCTCAGGCGTGGCTCATTAAAGGTTATTCTGGCTATGTCGAACCCTCCTTGTGGGAAAGCGGCATCCCGGCAGCCCTGTTTTCCTATACCCTTAACGGCTACCACAGCACCAACCACGATACTGACAGCGATAGCTTGTATGCTGCATTTAATACGGGCATCAATCTCGGTGCATGGCGTCTTCGTGCCAGTGGTAACTACAACTGGGCGAAGGACGGCGGCAGCAATTTCGAATACCAGAACCGTTATCTGCAGCGCGACCTCCCGGCACTACGCTCACAGCTGATTGTCGGCGAAGCCTATACCACTGGCGAAACCTTTGACTCGGTGAACATCCGCGGGGCACGTCTGTATAGCGACACGCGTATGCTGCCTTCACAGTTGGCTAACTATGCGCCTATTATCCGCGGCGTCGCCAACACTAACGCCAAAGTGACCGTGACTCAGGGCAGTTATAAGATTTATGAAGCGACCGTTCCGCCGGGACCTTTCGAGATCAACGATATCAGCCCTTCCGGCTACGGTAGCGACCTGATCGTCACCATCGAAGAAGCTGATGGCAGTAAACGTACTTTCTCCCAGCCGTTTTCTTCGGTCATGCAGATGCAGCGCCCGGGCGTCGGACGCTGGGACGTGAGCGTCGGGGAAGTCAATAACGACGAACTTCATGACAAACCAAACCTGGCTCAGGGCTCATACTACTACGGTCTGAACAACTTTCTGACGGCCTACACCGGTATTCAGGCAACGGACAACGACTATTTCGCTGGACTCCTCGGTCTGGGTCTGAATACACCCTTTGGCGCACTGGCGGTTGACGTTACCCATTCACGCGCAGATATCCCTGACGACAATACCTATCAAGGCCAAAGCTATCGCTTGACCTGGAACAAACTGATTGAGGCGACCGATACGTCGTTCAACGTCGCGGCCTATCGCTACTCGACGCGAGACTACCTGGGCCTGAATGACGCGCTAGAGCTAATCGACGATGCCAAATTCAAAGGTACTGACGCAGAACGCAATACCATGAATAACTTCTCGCGTATGAAGAATCAGGTCACCGTCAGCATGAACCAACCTTTGCAGTCCGCTGAGGTTGATTACGGTTCATTTTATCTGTCAGCCACCTGGACCGACTACTGGGCAAGCAACGAGAGCCGCAGCGATTACAGCCTGGGTTATGGCAAAGGATTTTCCTGGGGCAGCATGAGTATCAACCTGCAGCGCACCTGGGATGAAGAAGGCGATAAGGATGATTCGCTTTATATCAACTTCAATATTCCGCTGGAGAACCTGCTGGGTGGTGAACGTCGCCGCTCAGGATTCAGCAACTTGAGCACCCAGATGCGTACCGATTTTAACGGTGGGCACCAGCTCAGCATGAACAGTAGCGGCAGCAGCGAAGACAATAAGCTGAACTACAGCGTGAATACAGGCTACACCATGCAAAAAGAGGGGAAAAACATCTCCGATATTGGTGGATATACCAGCTATCAGTCCCCATGGGGAGATCTTTCAGCATCCGCCTCGGCGAATAACGACAGTAATCGTCAGTATTCGCTCTCCACTGACGGCGGTTTTGTGTTGCACAGCGGTGGTTTAACGTTTACCAACGACAACTTTGGCAACAGCGATGCCATTGTGCTGGTGAAAGCGCCTGGCGCTAAAGGCGCTCGGATTAACGGTGGAAGCAGCACAATTGATCGCTGGGGTTATGGCGCAACGAACTCATTGACGGCCTACCGGGAAAACCAGGTCAATCTCGACATCGACACGATGGATAACGACGTCGAGCTGAAGAGCACCAGTACCACACTGGTACCACGCGATGGTGCGGTCGTTTTCGCCAGTTTCGAAACCGATGAAGGACGTTCAGCCATTCTCAACATGACGCGCAGCGATCACCAGACGATCCCATTCGGCGCCGAAGTTTATGAGAACAATGTACAGATCGGCAATATGGGCCAGGGCGGCCAGGCTTTTGTCCGCGGTATTAGCGATAACGGCGAACTTACGGTGCGCTGGTTTGAAAATAACCAACCCGCAACCTGTACGGCAACCTTCCTGTTGCCAGCAACGCAACAAACGGTCGGCTCCAGCCAGACCCTACTGTTAGACAACATTACGTGTCGTGTCACTAACCACAATACAAATGGAATCCCCAATGAAAAGGAATAAGCGCTTTTTAGCTGCCTCCGTACTCGCGGTACTCTTTCCGCTGACCAGTCAGGCGGAAACACTTAACGTCGACTTCACCGCCACCGTGTTGGCCACCACCTGCAGCATGACCATTGCGGCCCTGGATGGCTCATCGGTTTCTGGCGATGCCACCAACGGCTATAAGTTAACGGTGGGCGATGTTGGTCTGGATAAGATCATTAAGAAATCAGCTGAATCGCAGAAGAACTTTAAGTTCGTCGCCAGCGATTGTGCCGGTTCATTGACCAGTATCACCACAGCACTGGCAACCTCGACCTCTGCCAGCGGTAACTTCATTAAAAATGAATCCGCTGATTCAGGTGCCGCCACCAATATCGGTATGGGCTTTAAACGTAAAAGCGTCAGTGATGAAACCTATATGAAGCCAGGTTCTGGTTCCTTCACCTGGACCCCTGAAGAACGTACTAACAACGCCGTCGAAATGACAGTGGCGCTGCGCGAACTGACGGATGGCGCAGGTACCACCGGTGCATTCAGCTCTAAAGCGACCTTCACCTTCACTTATCAATAACAGGGACGATGATAATGAAAAAACAACTTTTGCGCGGGTTAATGATTGGCGCACTGGCAACGATGGGGGCGGGCGTTTCCACCATGGCGCAGGCTGATGGTACTGCACAGTTGGACTTAACCGTAGAGGCAAATATCACCGCCGGTACCTGTGCGGCATCGGTGGTTGACGGCGAGACCGCTACCAACACCATTGCCTTTGGTAATGTCTATATCTCTGAAGTTTTTGCAAAAACAAAAGTGAAACCGTTTAAGCTGCGCTTTAGTGAATGCGCGGGATTAAAGGACAAAACTGCGACCGTTACTTTATCACCAAATAACGTCGGTTGTTCTGGCGGTGACTCAAATCAGGCAGCATTTGCAAACTCTTCAACATCGAGCACAAAAGCGAGCAAAACCGGTGTTGAGGTCTGGACAACCAGTACACCTGGAGGTACAGATAGCGTGCAATTCCACTGTTATAATAAAAACCCAGAGACCGTTGATCTGAGCAGCGCCACCACAACAACGCCTGTAGATTACCCACTCAGCGCACGTATGGTAGCCGTTCAAGGTGCTGCCCTTTCTGGTATTACTGCCGGTGATTTCTATTCACCAACCACGTTCACCATTACTTACCAGTAACGGTAATCACCATGATGCGTTTGCGTAGATTAACACTCTCCGCGTTAATTCCAGGGCTGGCAACAGCTCTGGTTGTCGCGCCGCTGTATGCCGACACCAACGTGGATTTCACCGCCACCGTGCAGAAGGATACCTGCCAGTTAGAGATTAACGGCAGTGGAACGGTAAATTTCGCAACCGTAGGTCCCGCCTATTTTGCCGACGGCATTACTGCGGAAACTGATTATGAAGGCGGTCAAGAGTTTTCAATTAAACTTCTGAATTGTCCAATCAGTGACGGAGCCATCACTAATGTTACTTTTAACTTTACCCCCCAAAGCGGCCAGTTTGCGAAGGGCAATCAGCAGGTATTTGCGAATGATCTAACTCAGACCTCGGGCGGTGTGGCAAATGTAGGAGTAGTGATTTTCACCACAGATTCACCACGTCAAAATGTGTTGAATACTGACGGCTCGTCAAGGGCGATATTTTCCGCTACAGATTATAGCGATACAACCTGGACCTTTTATTCCAGAATGCAAAAAATCCTTGATAGCGGCACGGTGACGCCAGGTCAATTAAGTAGCCATGTACTTGTCAATGTCACCTACCAATAAAATTCGGAACGACCATTAATAGGGAAATTAGCCATGAAGAAAAACATACTCCTTTTAATATCATCTCTATTTTTATGGTTAGGAGCCAGCAACGCTTATGCCTGGTCTGTCTATATTGGGCAAGCGACCTCGTATCAAGGAGGTGCAGAATATGCAGATGTACAAGACTACTCAGCTCCATTCTCATGGAACCTGCTCCCTTCAGTTGCCGCCCATACAGAATCAGGCTTACGCGAACTTGCCGTTTCTGGTGCGACAGAATTTGATCCCAAGCATGGACTTAATTGTAACTATAACCACGATGTTCATAGTGTAAATCTTTATCATGGTTTTCAGAGTGCGGGTATTAAAAATAATAGCGGCAATCCATTATGGAAAACAAATACTACGGGTTTGTATCTTGGTATGGAAATTACCAAGATTAACTTTGGCACCGCCTATTATCCAGGGAGTTCATTTTGGGTTGACTGGAACGGCGGTGGTACGGATTATAAGTCCTTTGATCTGAATTTCATTAGTACCTCTTATGCAGATTTCTCCACTTTCTGTGATTCAATCGCATGGAAGAAAGGTTATTTTGAAATGGGGGGAATTGTTCTGTGGATTAAATTCCATCTTTATGCTGATGATACATTTAAGCCAACCACATCAGCAGTTAACGTTACCTTTCCAACAAGTACCGGTTACAACTTCCGATTTAAGCTTTCAGACACCAGTATCGGTGGTGGCAACCACTACCTTGATTACGTCATCAGTCCAGGTTCAATAACGATTCACTACCCAACATGTACTGCCACTGCCGTTACAGGTGAAGGTGTTTCAGGATCTACCGTGCCTTTTGGCAGTCGCAACGCAGAAGAACTGAAAGGCGACGGTGTGACAAAAGACTTTTCAATAAAATTAAGTAACTGTACCTACATTAAAAATGTCGAAGTGAAGTTAGGATCAACAATAACAGGCAGCAGTGACAACGCATTATTGGGTAATACTTTAACATCTGGTGCCGCCAGCGGTATTGGCGTGACGGTTGCCGGCGAGAAGAATCCAGCAAGCATCAGCGACTGGATGACGATCATGCCAAACAACTCCAGCTCCGTTTATAAGTTTACGAATATGGAAGACTATACCTATAGCAATATCGGTAACCCCGATCAGATTCTGAATTTCAGAGCAACGCTGAAACAAGACGGTAGCAACACCATCAAACCCGGCGAGTTCAAAGCGACAGGCAGCTTCACTATTGACTATCCCTAAGCGCGTTAATCCGGCGGCTCTCGCTGCCGGGAATACACACAAAGGGCTAACGCTTTTCTGCTTCATTCCCCTACAATGCGGCCATTATATTCATCAATATTATGGCCGGAGAGGTTATGAGCAAACCCACCACTATCGCTGTGTTGCAGAAATGCAAACAAGAGAAAAAGCGCTTCGCGACTATCACCGCCTACGACTACAGCTTCGCTAAGCTGTTTGCCGATGAAGGCATCAACGTGATGCTGGTCGGTGATTCGCTGGGCATGACGGTACAGGGGCACGACTCCACCCTGCCCGTCACCGTTGAAGACATTGCTTACCACACCCGAGCCGTGCGTCGCGGCGCACCGAATTGTCTGCTGCTCTCCGACCTACCGTTTATGGCTTATGCCACTCCGAAGCAGGCGTTTGAAAACGCTGCGGTGGTCATGCGCGCGGGCGCTAATATGGTCAAAATCGAAGGCGGCGCCTGGCTGGTAGATACGGTGAAAATGCTCACCGAACGCGCGGTGCCGGTTTGCGGCCATCTGGGATTAACACCCCAGTCGGTGAATATCTTCGGCGGCTATAAAATTCAGGGCCGCGGCGACGCCGGGCAGGTACTGCTGGATGATGCGCTGGCCTTAGAAGCCGCTGGCGCTCAGTTGCTGGTGCTGGAGTGCGTGCCGGTTGAGCTGGCGAAGCGCGTCACTGAAGCGCTGTCGATCCCGGTGATTGGTATCGGTGCCGGCAACGTCACCGACGGGCAAATCCTCGTCATGCATGATGCCTTTGGCATTACCGGCGGCCACATTCCGAAATTTGCGAAGAATTTCCTCAATGAAGCAGGCGACATGCGCGCCGCAGTGCGGCAGTATATGGCTGAAGTGGAGTCCGGCGTTTATCCGGGTGAAGAGCACAGCTTCCACTAATTTTCTGACCGTGCCGGATGACGACGCTACGCGTCTTATCCGGCCTACGGTACCTCAGGCAACTCAAGGAGTCTTGTCGTGTTAATCATTGAAACCCTGCCGCTGCTGCGCCAGCATATTCGTCGTCTGCGTCAGGAAGGCAAACGCGTCGCACTGGTTCCCACCATGGGTAACCTGCACGACGGCCATATGAAACTGGTCGATGAAGCAAAAGCGCGGGATGATGTGGTGTTCGTCAGCATTTTCGTTAACCCGATGCAGTTTGACCGACCAGACGATCTGGTGCGCTATCCGCGCACCCTGCAGGAAGATTGCGAAAAGCTGAACAAGCGTAAAGTCGATTATGTCTTTGCTCCGGCCGTTGAAGAGATCTACCCGCAGGGTCTGGAAGGCCAGACTTTCGTTGATGTTCCCGGCCTCTCTACCATGCTGGAAGGCGCCAGCCGCCCGGGCCACTTCCGTGGTGTTTCCACTATCGTCAGCAAGTTGTTTAACCTGATCCAACCCGATATCGCCTGCTTTGGTGAAAAAGATTTCCAACAGCTGGCGCTGATCCGCAAAATGGTAGCGGACATGGGTTATGACATTGAGATCGTTGGCGTACCGATTATTCGCGCCAAAGACGGTCTGGCCCTCAGCTCACGTAACGGTTATCTAACGGCAGAACAGCGTAAAATTGCGCCAGGCCTGTACAACGTGATGAACGGTATCGCTGAAAAGCTGATTGCGGGTAATCGTGAACTGCAAGAAATTATTACCATTGCCGAACAAGAACTGAATGAAAAAGGCTTCCGCGCCGACGATATTCAGATTCGTGATGCCGACACGCTGCTGGAGTTGACTGAAACCAGTAAACGCGCGGTGATTCTGGCCGCAGCATGGCTGGGTCAGGCTCGTCTGATCGATAATCAAAGCGTTACATTAGCCCAGTAGACAGGGGTTAAAAATCGGGCAATACTGCCTGAAGATTTCTCAAAGCAGGCCAGTCGCGCCTGCTTAGCCAAGGTAAACGACAGGGTATAGAAGTTATGATTCGCACCATGCTGCAAGGCAAGCTCCACCGCGTAAAAGTCACGCAGGCGGACCTGCATTACGAAGGCTCCTGCGCCATCGACCAGGATTTCCTCGATGCCTCAGGTATTCTGGAAAACGAAGCTATTGATATCTGGAACGTGACCAATGGTAAACGTTTCTCAACCTATGCCATTGCGGCTGAACGCGGCTCCAGAATCATCTCGGTGAACGGTGCAGCGGCGCACTGTGCTGAAGTTGGCGACATTGTGATTATCGCCAGCTTCGTCACCATGTCTGACGAAGAAGCCCGTACATGGCGTCCGAAAGTGGCCTATTTTGAAGGCGACAACGAAATGAAACGCACTGCAAAAGCCATTCCGGTACAGGTCGCCTGACAGCCCTTACCCCTGCGGCTGATTGACTATCAGCCGCGACATTGTTTCCAGCGAATCCGTCCGCAGGATATACAGCCGCTTTAGCAACATCGGGTTATCGCCAGGCTTCACCTTCCCTTTCACCGTCGTCACCGCCAAATGAAAACCGGCATCATGCGCCGCTTTCACCGCCGTCGCGTTATAGCCGCCAAACGGGTAGGAAAGATAGAGCACATGCGGATTAAACTGCCCGAGCGCCCGACGGGAGTGTTCAAAATCAAACAGAATATTGTGATAGTTACGGCTGAGTAAAATAGGTCGTCGCTGGCCATCCACCCGATGCAAGAAATGGGTGTGCGACTGGAAGTCGAAAACATCTTTAATCCCTTCCAGCTCGGAAATACTCATAAACTGCAGCGATTTCGGATCCCACTTCTGTGGGTGGCGCTTGATACGTGAGCTAATGATAAACGCCGTCGCCTTAAAGCCATACTGCTTGAGGACGGGATGCGCATAGCGGCTAACGGACTTCAGGCCATCATCGAACGTAATAACGACCGAACGCGCCGGAAGGTTTGCGCGATTATTGAGGTAGTCTTCTAACTGATACATCGTCAGCGTGGTATAGCCCATATCTCGCAGCCAGGTCATCTGGTTACTGAACGCGCGCACTGATGTGGTGGTGGAGGTATGACGAAAACGCGTGTTCTCTTCATCGCGCAGAATATGATGGTAAGTCAGAATCGGGATACCGTTATCCTGCTGAGCATCCAGCGCGCTGATATAGGCCAGCCGCTCGCCGATGCGAATCTGATACCAGGTCTGATTCAGTCTGTCTTTCAGCCGACTGAGCACCGGGTAGCGTAGATTCTCAGCCAGCGTACCAAACGGCGCACTGCCTACGTCCGGCGCGTTATAGACCGGAGTATCTTTCCAGGTAATCAGATTCTGGTTACTCAACGGTTTATTTAAGTCACCCAGGCCGTCTTCCACACGCTGACGCCCCTGCACAGACTCCAGGTGCCCTTTGTCGATGTAGCCTTTGCCAAAGCCGAAGTTGAAGGTGTAGTAATCCTTTGCATCCGGTTCAACGGCAATAATCTGTCCCGCGCGTAAATTACCGACAGTCTCCGTCTTATTGCCAATATGCGCCCAGATCACCGCATCTTCCGTGGTTTGCATATAGCGAGCGGGCAAGGCCGCACCTACGCCACCAGAGAACAGGAGCAACAGAACAAACAAAACGCGCATAACCATATGATTTAACCGAGGCGAGAAACCTCGGTTATTGTAGCAAAAGCATCATCAATACCAATGATTAATACTCATACAAATCATGCTTCAACACGAAGGGGGGATTTTTTTGTTGTTGATGCCAGAGGCTGGAGACTTCGGGGCCGCCAAGCGCGACGATGCAATCACGAAACGCAGAACTGCTCAGCGATTCCCGTGACGAAATCATTCGCTCAAGCAATGGATAGCTGATACCTGAAATCACTTCGCACTGGGGATGTTTATGACTCATTAACGAAGCCACACGGTAAGGCGCAGCCCCGGCCATATCCGTCAGGAATACTACCCCTTCACCAGAGTCTGTGGCATGCAGGGCATGGCACATCATGCGGCTTAACATATTCGAGCTGAGCCCACGCCAGAAACTTACCGCCTGACATTGCTCCAACGGACCGTACTTTTTCTCCAGACGATGCAGCATATCCTGTGCCTTATCGTCATGACAGGTAATTACCCAACCTAACATTGCCTACCTCCTTAGCAGGCAAGTAGTTTATCAGGGTGATAAATCGGTAATGGTGATAAGCATCAAAAGTCTTCCTCTCCCGAGTCAGGAGAGGAAGAAAGAATTAGCTACGCAGGCCGCGTCCGCGCTGAATCAGGTACCAGCACAGCAAGTAAAACGCCGCAATGAACACCACCAGCACGCCAAACGTGGTGACCAGCGGAACATCATGAATACCCAGGAAGCCGTAGCGGAAGCCACTAATCATGTAGACAATTGGGTTCAGATGCGA
The DNA here is from genome assembly GCF_001037515.1 of Citrobacter sp. MGH110. NCBI lineage: Bacteria > Pseudomonadati > Pseudomonadota > Gammaproteobacteria > Enterobacterales > Enterobacteriaceae > Citrobacter > Citrobacter sp. MGH110. The sequence goes on from NZ_KQ089830.1 coordinate 2,845,622, forward strand.
CAGTCCCTGCCAGAACGGCGGCAGCAGCGTTAACGAATAGAACACGCCACCCAGATAGGTCAGCGGCGTCAGCACAAAGGTGGGGATCAGGCTGATATCGTCAAAGGTTTTAGCAAAGACTGCGTTCAGCAAACCGGCTAGCGAGAACAGTACCGCCGTTAACACCAGCGTGAGCGCCACAAAGACCCAGGAATGCACCTGGAACGGTACGAAGAACAGTGAAATAGCCGTGACCAGAATGCCTACGCACAGGCCACGCGCCACGCCGCCGCCGACGAAACCGGCGATAATCACGTGCGTCGGCACCGGGGCGACCAGCAGCTCTTCGATATTGCGCTGAAACTTGGCGCTAAAGAATGACGAGGCCACGTTGGCGTACGAGTTGGTGATCACTGCCATCATAATCAGCCCCGGCACAATAAACTGCATGTAGCTAAAGCCATGCATTTCGCCGATACGCGAGCCGATCAGGTTACCAAAGATAATAAAATAGAGCGTCATGGTGATGACGGGTGGCACCAAAGTCTGGATCCAGATACGCATAAAGCGGTGGATCTCTTTCGCCCAGATGCTTTTCAGCGCAACCCAGTAAAGCTGCATCATGCGCGATCTCCTTGTTTTTCATGCACCAGAGAAACAAACAGTTCTTCCAGTCGGTTCGCTTTGTTACGCATACTCAATACCTGAATGCCCTGTGCGCTCAGCTGAGAGAAGACGCTGTTGACCCCTTGTTCACGCAGAACCTCCACTTCCAGCGTGGAAGTGTCGACCAGTCGGTACTGATAACCTTCCAGTTTCGGCAGCGGACTTTTTGGTGCCAGATCGAGGATAAAGGTCTCGGATTTCAGCTTGGAGAGCAGACTCTTCATCGAGGTGTTTTCCACCAGCTCGCCGTGCTGAATAATGCCGATATTACGACACAGCATTTCCGCTTCTTCGAGATAGTGAGTGGTCAGAATAATGGTGGTGCCTTTGTCGTTTAAATCCTTTAAAAAGCCCCACATTGAACGACGCAGCTCAATGTCGACGCCCGCCGTTGGTTCATCCAGAATGAGTAATTTCGGCTCGTGCATCAGCGCACGGGCAATCATCAGACGACGTTTCATCCCACCAGACAGCATGCGCGCGCGCTCGTTACGTTTTTCCCATAAATCGAGCTGCTTCAAATATAGTTCGCTGCGTTTGACCGCTTCTTTATGCTCAACACCGTAGTAACCCGCCTGGTTGACCACGATCTGCTGCACGGTTTCAAACGGGTTAAAGTTAAATTCCTGCGGTACCAGGCCAAGCTGGCGTTTAGCATTAACCGTATCTTTTTCAAGATCGTATCCGAAGACACTCACCCGCCCGGAGGTTTTATTCACCAGCGAGCTGATTATTCCAATGGTGGTGGATTTTCCTGCGCCATTCGGTCCCAAAAGCGCATAAAAATCACCCGCTTCGACTTGCAAATCTATCCCGCGTAACGCCTGAACGCCACCGGGGTAAGTTTTTTTAAGTTGTTGAAGTTCCAGAGCAATGGTCATGTTTTTATACTTACCTTACGTTCTGACATTTTATATATAGTTTAAATAATGATGGAGTTACCCTATATTAGCCCATCGAATTTATCTGGCTTCGGGTCGTGCTACTCCATGAAAGACATAGATACACTCATCAGCAACAATGCACTATGGTCAAAGATGCTGATAGAAGAAGATCCCGGATTTTTTGAAACGCTGACGCATGCCCAGAATCCGCGTTTTCTATGGATTGGATGTTCCGATAGCCGCGTTCCCGCTGAACGATTGACCGGTCTTGAACCGGGTGAATTATTTGTTCACCGCAATGTTGCCAATCTGGTTATTCACACCGACCTGAACTGTCTCTCAGTGGTTCAGTATGCGGTGGATGTGCTGGAAGTGGAACATATTATTATATGCGGCCACTATGGATGCGGCGGCGTCCAGGCGGCGATTGAAAATAAAGAACAGGGGCTGATTGATAACTGGTTACTGCACATCCGCGATATCTGGTTCAAACACAGCTCACTGCTGGGCGAAATGCCGCAGGAACGTCGTATGGACACCCTGTGCGAACTGAATGTCATGGAACAGGTCTATAACCTGGGCCACTCAACCATTATGCGTTCAGCCTGGAAGCGCGGTCAGAAAGTGACCATTCACGGCTGGGCTTACGGTATTCATGATGGCCTGCTGCGCGATCTCGACGTCACCGCCACCAGCCGCGAAACGCTGGAACAGCGCTATCGCCAGGGATTGTCTAACCTGAGTCAGAAACACTGCAACCATAAATAATGTGACATTGCCGGGAGGCGGCGACGCCTTACCCGGCCTACAAACCTGCGCCATCAGGCGCTCCAGCCAATTACTCGTCCAGCAGCACTACTTTGCCAACATACGGCAGATGGCGATAACGCTGGGCATAGTCAATGCCGTAACCGACCACAAACTCATCAGGAATTGAGAAGCCGATAAACTCGACCGGAACATTCACTTCACGACGAGAAGGTTTGTCCAGCAGCGTACAAATAGCCAGGGATTTCGGCTCGCGCAGGCTCAGAATTTCACGCACTTTGGACAGCGTATTGCCGGAATCGATGATGTCTTCGACAATCAGCACGTCCTTGCCACGAATGTCTTCATCCAGGTCTTTCAGGATTTTAACATCACGCGTGGTAGACATTCCGCTACCGTAGCTGGATGCCGTCATGAAATCGACTTCGTGAGAGACATGCACTTCACGGCACAGATCCGCCATAAACATAAATGAGCCACGTAACAGACCAACCAGCACCATATCGCTGCCGCTGTCCTTGTAACGTTCGTTAATCTGGCGCCCCAGTTCAGCAATACGCGCTTTGATCTCCGCTTCCGGGATCATCACTTCAACAGTATGTTTCATAAACCCTATAACTCACTGATTTTTATCAGTTGACACATCATGCAGATCGAAAGAAAGCGCTTACGTTGATACACCGACTGACAGACGGCGACCCGCTCTAACCACAAAACTTGCGACAGCATACAAACAATTCAGTTGATGAAGTATACCAGTAAAGAGAGCGGGTTCCTCTGATAGTTCACAGGAGAACCCGTTTGCGTCGTTTTTTGTACGCTTATTAATCAAAACCAGGAGCGCACGGCAGCCTGTGGCTAAAACGTTTCCCAGTGCGGGTCTTGTGGCGAACTCCCCGCAGAGGTCGCTCGTGGAGTATCCTTAGGTGGTTTTCGATGCTCACTGTTGGAGGCATCGCGAGTGATGCGAAATGCCGCCACGGCCAGGCGTAACTGTTCAGCTTGTTGTTCCAACGAAGCGGCTGCGGCGGCAGACTCCTCTACCAGCGCGGCGTTTTGTTGTGTGACACTGTCCATCTGCGAGACCGCGAGACTCACCTGCTCAATCCCCCGACTCTGTTCCTCCGAGGCTGAGGCGATTTCCCCCATGATGTCCGTCACGCGGGTGACCGCTGCGACAATCTCTTTCATCGTTTTACCCGCGTCCGACACCTGCTGAGATCCCATCCCCACGCTGTGGGTTGAGTTATCAATCAACGCTTTGATCTCTTTGGCTGCCTGAGCGCTACGGCTTGCCAGGGTACGGACTTCACCCGCCACAACAGCAAATCCGCGTCCCTGCTCTCCTGCTCTGGCAGCCTCAACCGCCGCGTTGAGCGCCAGGATATTGGTCTGGAAAGCAATACTGTCGATGACGCTGGTGATCTGCGCAATTTGCTGTGAACTACCGGCAATTTCACTCATCGTGTGCACGACAGTATCAACAACCCGTCCACCACGTGCGGCAGTATCAGACGCATTCTTAGCCAGTTGAGTCGCCTGTTTCGCATTGTCCGTATTTTGCTTCACGGTCGCGGTAAGCTGTTCCATGCTGGCGGCTGTCTCTTCAAGTGAAGCAGCCTGCTGCTCAGTACGCGAAGACAGATCGTTGTTACCTGATGAGATTTCCGTTGCGCCGCTATGAATCGTTTCTGAGCTGTTACGCACCGACGTGACTGTCGAAATCAGCGACTGTCGCATTTCATCTAAGCCCGTGGCCAAACGTCCCATTTCATTACGTCCCTGGACGTCGAGTTGATGGGTCAGATCACCACGGGTAATAATGCGGATATGCTCCATGATCTGCGCCAGGGGTTTAAGCAGCATATGCTGCAACCCACTCCAGATCATGCCCAGAACGATGAGCACAGCGACGACAATTGCCCCTAACGTCCATTGCATGCGGGTAAAGCTGTGCTGATTCTCCGCCGCCGCGTGTTGCAGCAACGCGTTGTTTTCGTTACGCCACTGGTCATAGCTGGCTTCCATTTCATCCTGCGCCTTCTGAGCATCAAGATCGCCATAGGCCTGATAGTTATTCGCGCGCAGATACTCTATCGATAACGCCATCACGTCGTGCATCTGCCGATACTGTTTTTCCATTTCAGATGCAATTTGCGGATTCTGCCCCGACACCTGCGGCAATGACTGATAATGCGCGAAGTATCCCTCAGCCTTCTTCATCGACTCACTCGCCGTTTTTAGCAAAGTATCAATGGCCGCCAGTGAGGCCGGATCGCGTTGATTCTTTAAGAAACGAATTGCTACGCGGGTTACCGTTACTCGGGTTTTAATCAGCGTATTGACGCTATCACTCAGATTTTCCTGTTGGGCATTCAGGGTGCCTGAGTTCTGGAAATTATGGCGATCATTGTTTACCGCAGAATAAAAAAAGCTTCCTGTCACGACCTGTAGCAAACAGAAAATGGCGAGAACCAGAAGAATGCCGGTAATAACACGCACATTTTTAATCATAGTATTTCATCCATTGAACTCACATTGGGTACCCAATGATTATCGGCTTCAAAGGCGATTACTTTATGTGCAATAGCAGAATTTGCAGGAGGAGGGAGTCGTGCGGTGAAACGCTGTAAAGAGACTGTGTCTTATCCGGCCTACGAGAAATTTCTGCAGGCCGGATAAGCACAGCGTAATTTTTTAGACGGTGAAGCCGAGCATCATCCCGGTATCTTCATGCTCTAACAGATGGCAGTGCGCCATATAGGCATGCTCTTTTGGCGCGTCGTGGTCAAACTTCACTAACACCTCGCTCACGCCGCCTTCTACCCGCACAGTGTCCTTCCATCCCGCGCGGTGTGCGGCAGGCGCTTTGCCATTCTCAGACAGAATGCGGAACTGCGTGCCGTGAATGTGGAACGGATGCAGCATCATGTCGCCCTGGCCGGAAATCACCCAGCGTTCGTGCTGACCTTTCGCCGCGGCAAACATCGGTTTATTCATATCAAATGCCTGGCCATTAATCCGGTTGGCATTATGGAAGTCGAATGTTCCATGCTTCATGTTGCCCATGTCGCCATGCTGCATATTCCCCATCTCACCGTGGTTCATATTGCCATGATTCATATTGCCGTGGCCCATATTGTCATTATTCATATGGCCCATCATCTTCCCATGATCCATACCCGCCATGGCCTGACCGCCGTATTTCTTCATCAGCATTTGCATGCCCATCATATCGAGCATCGGATCCATCGACAGCTGCAGCTTGCGCACCGTCAGACCTTCCAGTGATGGCAGCGATGGCATGGATGTCAGCGAATCTGGCAGCGTGCCGGAAGCGGTAATCAGCAACGGTTGAACGCGCATCACCGGGTGCGGCTTATCGAATGGCGCAATCGCCATCCCCATCTGGCTGACTGGTAGAGTGACCAGATCAAAAGCTTTGCCGTCACTGACATCCACCAGCACTTCAAAGCGCTCGCCCATCAGCATAGGCAGCTCGGTCACTTTTACCGGTTCCGCCAACAGTCCGCCGTCGCTGGCAATGACGTACAAAGGACGATTGTCGCTGGCCGCAATGTTCAGTGAGCGTGCGTTACAACCATTCAACAGGCGTAGACGCAACCAGCCACGCGGTGCGGCATGCTGAGGATAAATCGCCCCGTTGGTCAGCAGCGTATCGCCAAACCAGCCGACGGCGGCGGTCATGATGTCCAGTTGATAATCAACCTGCCCATCAGCAGAGAACTGTTTGTCCTGAATAATCACCGGCACATCATCAATGCCCCACTGCTTAGGCAGCATCAGCTTGCGAATCTCTTCATCTTCAATCAGCACCAGTCCGGCCAGTCCCATCGCTACCTGACGACCGGTCTTTCCATGCTGATGCGGGTGGAACCAGCAGGTTGCCGCCCGTTGATCCGGCGTGAAGGTCACGGAACGTTTCCCGCCCGCCGGGATAATGCCTTGCGGCCCACCGTCTACTTCACCGGGGATTTCCAGACCGTGCCAGTGCAACGTCGTCTCTTCGGCAAGCTGGTTATGGATATCCACGGTCACCGACTGCCCTTTGTTCAGCTTGACCGCAGGTCCGAGTAAATTGCCGTTATATCCCCAGGTCGTCGCTGTTTTACCAGCAAAGCTCGATTTTCCGGTTTGCACCACCAATTGCATACGGTTTGAGGCATCCGCGGTTAGCAGGTCAGGAATGGGCAATGCAGGGCGGTCTGCGGCAAATACGCTCCGGCTCCACAGAGGTAACGCTGACGCGACGCCCAGCGCCACGGAGTACTTTAAAAAGTCACGACGTTGCATAATCACTTCCTTATATTCAGCAGCTTAAGCAGGCTATCTTTTAAGCATAAGCCTTCCCCTTACGGGAAGGTCAAGTGAACGGCTAATAATAAAGGTCGTCGCTTCGCTCGCAGTATGCTAACGTTTAAATTCCGTGATGCAGTGGTAGAAGCAATGAAGACGTTTTTCAGAACAGTTTTGTTCGGCACCCTGATGGCCGTATGCGCAAATAGCTACGCGCTCAGCGAGTCCGAAGCCGAAGATATGGCCGATTTAACGGCAGTTTTTGTTTTTCTGAAAAATGACTGTGGATACCAGAATTTGCCTAATGGGCAGATTCGTCGCGCACTGGTCTTTTTTGCCCAGCAAAACCAGTGGGACCTGAGTAATTACGACACCTTCAATATGAAAGCGCTGGGTGAAGACAGCTACCGCGATCTCAGCGGTATCGGCATCCCAACAGCAAAGAAATGCAAAGCGCTGGCGCGTGACTCTCTGAGCCTGCTGGCCTACGTTAAATAATCTCCGGCGCAATCAGGGTTGAGAGTGCAGTTACTCTGGCTGTACCAGCGTCAGGGCAACGGATTGCGCTTTTAATTCAGCCTGCGCGTTTGGCGGTAGATTCACATCGGTAACAACATCGGTAAAGCAACTAAGCGGCGCGACGTTAAATAACGAATGTGCGCCGTACTTACTGCTATCCGCCAGCAATACCTTCCGTTGGGCATTCGCAATAATTTCCTGCTTTAATCCCGCTTTGTCTTCCGTTGGCGTGGTTACACCCTTTTCCATACTCCAGGTGTTACAGCTCATAAAAGCAATATCAGGATAGACGCTGCGCAACATTTTCCGGCCAAACTCACCAATACAGGACTGGCTGCTGTCATCGATGCGTCCACCGACGATCGTCACCTCTATCTGACGGAATTCTGACAAAAACAGGGCAATATGCAGATCAACGGTAATCACTCGCAGCGGCAAATGCGTCAGACATTTTGCCAGCTCCAGCATTGTGGTACCGGCATCAAGCACCACGGCATCGCCCGCACGCACCATTGAGGCGGCAAAACGCGCAATCGCCCGTTTCTCAGCAGGCGATCGCAGTTGCTTTTCGTTTGTGGTTGGCTGCGCCGCTTCAAAGCGTCGTAACGCAACACCGCCGTGACTGCGGCTGATCACACCCTGTTCATCCAGCTTGATGAGATCGCGCCTGATCGTTGCTGGAGAGGCGTCAACCGCGTCAACCAACTGTTCCACGGTAACCAGCGTATGATTTTTCAAATACGCCACAATCTTATCCAGACGGTGTTGCCCTTTCATAACAGTAAATTACGCCAGTTGCATTGCCAGTTTGATCGATACGGCCATGCTCTCAGATTTTGCTTTTCCCGTCCAGGCGATATCAAATGCCGTACCGTGATCGGCAGAGGTACGAATAAACGGTAAACCTGCTGTGATATTTACACCATCATAGAAACCCAGCAATTTCAGCGGGATATGCCCCTGATCGTGGTACATCGCCACCACCATGTCATACTGACCTTCATAAGCCTGTAAAAACACGGTATCCGGAGGGCACGGACCGTAAACATCCATCCCCTTCGCTTTCATATTCTCAATCGCGGGTCCGACAATACGAATTTCCTCATCGCCAAACAGGCCATTCTCTCCGGCATGTGGATTCACCCCCGCAACGGCAATACGCGGGTGTGCAAAGCCTACGCGCTTCAGGAAGGTATCCGCGATACCAATCACCGTTTCGACACGTTGCCCATTGAGCGTATCAAGGAATTTGCGCAGAGCGATATGCGTCGAAACATGGATAACTTTCAGCTTATCGGTGTACAGCACCATCGCATAGTCGCGGCTTTCGGTCAGCGTTGCCAGCAGTTCGGTATGCCCAGGATAATTGTGTCCGCCGAGATGCAGCGCTTCTTTGTTCAACGGCGCGGTCGCGATGGCATGTACATCCCCCTTCATCGCCAGTTCAGTCGCCCGCTTCACACAGCGATAGGCCAGATCGCCCGCCTGCGCCTGCACTGTACCTGGGAGCAGTTCGTCAGGTTTCGCCAGCGGTTCATCAATCACATGAATCGTATCTGGCGTGAATCTGGCATCGGCGACCTGTTCAATAGCGCGAAATGTTACTCCGTCAGCCAGCCCCTGAGCCTGTAACCGCTGCAGCGTTTTTAGGCACCCAACCACCACCAGCGGTGCACCATTAAGTTCATCTTCGCGTAGCGCTTTAACAATAATTTCCGGACCAATCCCCGCCGGATCTCCCATCGTAATCGCAATTGTTTTAGTTACCACGGTACATCTCCTCAATAAAATACAGCGCATCGCAAAGGGTCGTATCAGAACCGAATCCACCCGCTTTGGTAATAACCGGCAAGTCGTCAATCTCGCTATTCACAAACGTTCCGCACGGAATACAGGGGGCGACCTCACTGTGGATGCGATACCCTTCAGCACCCAACGCACTGGCGACCGCCGTGGCAATATCGCCTCCGGTCAGGAACAATCCGCCGATACGTGCTTGTTCAATAATGCGCAGCGTTATCTCCCCTAGACGCTGACTCAGCAGTTCTCCCAACTGCTGGCGACTCATCCCCACGTTGAAACACAGCGTGTCGATCATGTCCCGGTCTTCTGCACATCGACTGGTGCGTAAGATCGTGTGCTGCTGCTGGCTCAGTTGCGCGCAAGCCTGTTCAATAACAGAGTCCATTTCCGGTGCAAATGACGATGCAACCAACCGCGCGGCATCGATATCAACGACTTTTGCCCGACCCTGACACACTGCTTTTTCCACCTGACGTCGCGTTGCCTCACTCATTGAGCCAGCCACAACCAACACCGGTAATTCCTGCTTTTCTTGCATAAACGTTGCGGCTGGTAGCGCATTGGCCAGCCCTGCCGCCCCTACGAGCAGCGGCATCTGTTTTTGCTCACAAACCGCCTGCGCAATGAGCGCGAGATCTCGCTCTTCCACGGCATCCACCACCACCATACATTCGCCGGCTTTTGCAAAAGCGCTCAGCAGCGCACTCAAACTTCCCCGACGCACATCCACCAGCGACACCTCATGTACAGGGACATCGCTTTGCAGCGCGACCAGTTCAGCAATACGCGAAGAGTGAATAGGCGTTTTTGGATCGCTGGCGAATTCCGTTTCCAGCAGCGGCACACCATGGACCAGGCACAAGCCATCCTGCGTGGTGCGCCCGGCAGCAGGAATTGCCGCCGCAATCACGGCCAGCGTCCGATCGGCTGTACGCATGGCTGCAGTGACTTCAGCCCCCACATTGCCACGAAATGTCGAGTCTATTTTTTTGTATACCAGCGGTATTGCTTCGCCCTCACACCATGGCGCTAACGCTTGTTGTACAGCCGCGGCGGCCTGCGTTGCCGGCATCGCCCGGCTTTCCGTATTGATGACCAGAACATCGGCGCGGCGCGACGGTTTCTGCGCTGGGGTCAGCATTACTTCGGTACGCGCCCCTTTTTTCGCCAGCTGTACGCCGGTATCGTTAGAGCCCGTAAAGTCATCGGCGATAACGATCATTTTCATGCTTTCTTCTCCTGCACGGCCTGACGAGACTGCCTTTTCGCGACCCACGACGTAAGAATTGGCGTCAGAATGGCGGTTGTAATGACTGACGCAGCGATCAGCGGCGCTGCCGCAGCGGCAACCTCTGCCAGCGAGGGATCGGCCTGTGCTATGGCCAGTGGCGTCGCGACGGCGTTCCCCGCCGTACTGGATGCCGCAGCACCAGCAATACCACTCCCGCCAACCAGACGATCGGCACGAATGTTAAAGAAACCGCCCACAAAGGTGGTCAGCACGCCCAGCAGAATGCCCGCCAGACCGCCTTGCAGCAGCATTTCCAGGTTAATACCGGCTCCAAGTGCAAACGCAAAGAAAGGAATAAGCAGTGGACCACCTTTGGTCAGGAAGTCACGCATATTAGCGTCGAGGTTACCGAGGATCATGCCAACCACCAACGGAACAAGAACCGCCACCAGCGCCATGATAGGAATATTTGCCATACCCGCCGCGCCCAGCGCGATCATGGTAAAGAAAGGCCCGTCATTCAGAGACAAAATGGAGATCGCGCCGACATCACGTTCATTGCCAAACTCGCCAACCAGCGCCGCGTAAAGCCCGCCATTGGAGTTACTCATTGCCGCAATAATGGCAACACCGCTTAAGCCAAAGATGCCCTCCGCGCCAAACAGGTGTTCAACCCCGAGACCAATTGCAATCGCGACCAGTAACTTGGTCAGCGTAATCGTGCCGCCTTGTAGCAAAGCTTGCGGCGCCGCCTTTACGCTAATTCCCGCCCCCATACAGAGCAGGAACGCGCCAATCAAGGGAGCCGCGCCATTTTTAAATAAAGCCGTGGTGAATCCACCGATCTGCAACGCCTGCGGGGCAAAAGTGTTGATAATGGCACCGATAACCAACGGCACAACCATCATGCCGCCGGGTACGCGTTCTATTGCCTTCTTGATGTTCATGGTCTTCCCGCCTGTTGTTATGTTGTGATTAAACAAAATCACAACGATTATATTCAATCAAAATCAGATCACAAACGCGGCAGATCACAGTTTTTGAATGATTAATAAAAATCAAATAATCATTCGGACGAAAAAAAAGCCGGGTTTGTCTCACCCGGCTTCATTGATATCTGAAATATCTCAGGATTGATGCACAAATTCGCGGTATGCCGCCACAACCTGAAGAAAGTCCTCTACACCACAGAGCGAAAAACTTTCTTCGTCGTAGTAGCTCATCCCCTCTTCCATCTCATCGCCAGAGAACTCCAGCTGATTAGCGCGAACCATCACTTCTTCGCCATCCAGCCAGAGCGTGTATTCATGCCCTGCTCGCTGCCAGGAGCGCTCACTGCCCTTAACCGCACGCGCTGCCTGTTCCACTTCATCAAGTAAGGCCAGGTTTTCTTTCACTTCCTCATTAAACCAGTGCCCCACCACCTCGTGGCCCATGGACATACGCACTTTTACCACCCCGGTAATATCGCGCAGAAATTCGTAATCCATAATGTCTTCCTCTACTCCCGGCAATGCGCCAATACCGCATTGCGCCTTGCTGTAATTATCGCAGCAGCGCGGCAGAAAAAAAGCGTAGTGGGTATAAGGAATAGAAATAAAAATGCCCGGAGAAGCAGACTTCTCCGGGCATTGATGCGTTTTTACACAAAATGCTTTAGGGCATTACACCGCGGTCTGGAAAATCACACCATCGGCTTTCTCGGTGTACTGAGACAGCTGGTCGAAGTTCAGATAACGGTAAGTATCTACGGCCGTTTTATCTACCTGCGCCACATAGGTCTGGTACTCTTCCGCCGTCGGCAGTTTGCCGATCAGCGCCGCAACCGCCGCCAGCTCCGCAGAAGCCAGGTAGACGTTCGCCCCAGTACCTAAACGGTTCGGGAAGTTACGGGTAGAGGTCGACACCACCGTTGCGCCGTCGGCTACACGCGCCTGGTTACCCATGCACAGAGAGCAGCCTGGAATTTCGATACGCGCACCGCTCTTACCGAACACGCTGTAATAACCTTCTTCGGTCAGCTGTGCCGCATCCATACGGGTTGGCGGAGCCACCCACAGACGCGTTGGCAGTTGGCCTTTGTGCGCATCCAGCAGCTTACCAGCGGCACGGAAGTGGCCGATGTTAGTCATGCAGGAGCCGATGAACACTTCGTCGATCTTCTCGCCCTGTACGTCAGACAGCAGACGCGCGTCGTCCGGATCGTTCGGTGCACACAGGATTGGCTCTTTGATATCCGCCAGATCGATGTCGATCACTGCCGCGTATTCTGCGTCAGCGTCGGCTTCCAGCAACTGCGGATCCGCCAGCCATTTTTCCATGCCCTGCACACGACGTTCCAGCGTACGGCGATCGCCGTAACCTTCTGCGATCATCCACTTCAGCAGAACGATGTTAGAGCTCAGATACTCAACGATCGGCTCTTTGTTCAGCTTAATGGTACAACCGGCAGCAGAACGTTCAGCGGAGGCGTCGGTTAATTCGAACGCCTGCTCCACTTTGAGATCCGGCAGACCTTCGATTTCAAGAATGCGACCAGAGAAGATGTTCTTCTTACCTTTCTTCTCAACGGTCAGCAGACCCTGTTTGATCGCGTACAGCGGGATGGCGTGTACCAGATCGCGCAGGGTGATACCCGGCTGCATTTTGCCTTTGAAACGCACCAGAACGGATTCCGGCATATCCAGCGGCATCACGCCGGTCGCAGCAGCAAACGCCACCAGACCAGAACCTGCCGGGAAGGAAATCCCGATAGGGAAACGGGTATGGGAGTCACCACCGGTACCTACGGTATCCGGCAGCAGCATGCGGTTCAGCCAGGAGTGAATAACGCCGTCGCCCGGACGCAGCGACACACCGCCGCGGTTCATGATGAAGTCTGGCAGCGTGTGATGCGTGTTCACGTCAACCGGCTTCGGATACGCCGCAGTGTGGCAGAAGGACTGCATCACCAGGTCAGACGAGAAGCCCAGGCACGCCAGGTCTTTCAGTTCGTCACGGGTCATAGGGCCAGTAGTATCCTGAGAACCGACGGAGGTCATCTTCGGTTCGCAGTACGCGCCCGGACGGATGCCTTTCACGCCGCAAGCGCGGCCAACCATTTTCTGTGCCAGGGAGAAGCCACGACTGCTTTCCGCCACGTCTTTCGCCTGACGGAATACGTCGCTGTGCGGCAGACCCAGCGCTTCGCGCGCCTTGGTGGTCAGGCCACGACCGATGATCAGCGGGATACGGCCACCGGCGCGTACTTCGTCGATCAGGACTTCGGTTTTCAGCTCAAAGCTTGCCAGCAGTTCGCCGGTTTCGTGGTTGCGTACTTCGCCTTTGAACGGGTAAACGTCAATCACGTCGCCCATGTTCATGTTCGACACGTCCACTTCAATCGGCAGTGCGCCCGCATCTTCCATGGTGTTGAAGAAGATAGGTGCAATTTTGCCGCCGAGGCACAGGCCGCCGCCACGCTTGTTCGGCACATGAGGAATGTCGTCACCCATGAACCACAGCACGGAGTTGGTTGCGGATTTACGCGAAGAACCGGTACCGACAACATCACCCACATAAGCCAGCGGGTAACCTTTTTTCTGCAATTCTTCGATCTGTTTGATCGGGCCAACCACGCCCGGCTGATCCGGTTCGATACCTTCACGGGCGTTTTTCAGCATCGCCAGCGCGTGCAGAGGGATATCCGGGCGAGACCATGCATCCGGTGCCGGAGAAAGGTCATCGGTGTTGGTTTCACCCGTCACTTTAAAGACGGTAACGGTGATTTTTTCAGCCAGAGCTGGACGGTTCAGGAACCATTCGGCATCAGCCCAGGATTGCATTACCTGCTTCGCATATTCGTTGCCCGCTTTGGCTTTTTCTTCTACATCGTAGAAGTTATCGAACATCAGCAGCGTTGAAGAGAGCGCTTTGGCGGCAATCGGCGCCAGTTTTGCATCGTCCAGCGCGTCGATCAGCGGATGAATGTTGTAGCCACCCTGCATGGTACCCAGCAGTTCAATGGCTTTTTCTGGGGTAACCAGCGGGGAGGTGGTGTCGCCTTTTGCGACAGCGGCGAGAAAACCAGCTTTAACATAAGCGGCTTCATCTACGCCAGGAGGAACGCGGTTGATCAACAGGTCTAACAGGAATTCTTCTTCGCCCACAGGCGGGGTCTTCAGCAGCTCGACAAGTGCAGCCATTTGGGTTGCGTCTAAAGGTTTTGGCACAATCCCCTGGGCAGCACGCTCAGCTACGTGCTTACGGTATTCTTCTAGCACGACGATATCTCCTCGCTCTCATTGTCATAATGCGGCGCTTTTGTAGATGGGCGATTCTCTTCACGCTCCTGTGAGACAGTAGTTAGTAGGGTAAATGCCCGGTACCGCATAAGGCACAATAACAGGATTTTCATTAAGTGTTAATCCGTTTACAAAAAAGCAACATAAAAAATTGGCTGAATCGTTAAGAATGGTATAGCGACAAGGCGAGGTGAAATTAAGTCAGCTTAAAACCGCCCATAAACGGTTAATTTTCAAGCGCGATCGGCTGAATATTCCAGCGATTTTTCCGCCATCACATATAATTGTGTAATAAATACTCACACTCTTTTTTCGGACCTACCTGGTGAATCAACCATAAAAGTCAAAACTGTCTAACACGGGTGAATAATACTCGCGGCAACAGGAACGCCTCACGGCACAGCGCTCGTCTCGTTGGAGTCATTTTATGAAGTTGCCCCTTAAGCCACATCTGCTTGTCCTTTTGTGCAGTGCCGGGCTGTTTGCCGCCTCTGGCGTGATGTTTGTTAAAAGTCGCACAACGGAGCCTGCTGCTCCGGCCCCCGTTGCGCAGCAACCGTCAACACCGGCCCCAGCTCCCGTAGCGGCCCCCGCCCCGGTAGAGCAAACTGCACCCGCCGTGGCACCAACCTACTCGGCAGCACAGATCGATCAGTGGGTTGCGCCCATCGCGCTCTATCCAGACTCGCTGTTGTCGCAAATTTTGATGGCCTCAACCTATCCGGCTAACGTCATCCAGGCCGCACAGTGGTCAAAAGACAATCCCAAAATGCAGGGCGATGCCGCCATTCAGGCAGTTGCCAGCCAGCCCTGGGATCCCAGCGTGAAATCGCTGGTTGCCTTTCCTCAGTTGATGTCGCTGATGGGTGAAAATCCGCCGTGGGTACAAAGTCTGGGCGATGCTTTCCTCGCACAGCCGAAGGACGTCATGGATTCCGTTCAACGTCTGCGCGCGCTGGCGCAACAAACCGGCGCGCTGCAATCAACACCGCAACAGACCGTCACCACCGTGACCAAAGCGGCACCGGCGAAAACCGCCACCAGCACGTCGACGACCAGCACTACCACCACGACAAGCCCTACTGTCATCAAGATTGAATCCGCCGATCCGCAGGTGGTGTACGTTCCAACCTATAACCCGAACACGGTTTACGGTACCTGGCCGAATACCGCCTATCCGCCAACCTATCTGCCACCAACGCCCGGTGAGCAATTTGGTAACAGCTTCGTCAATGGTTTAGGCTTCAGCCTTGGTGTCGCCACAACCTATGCCATCTTCAGCAACATCGACTGGGATGACGACGACGACCACCATCATAATGATGACTGGGATAACCATGGCGGCTATAACCGCAACGGTGATAACAACATCAACATTAACGTTGATAACTTCAATAAAATCAGTGGTCAGCGCCTGACAGATGCCAACCGTACCTGGCAGCATAACCCGGCCTACCGTGAGGGTGTGCCTTACCCAAATAGCCAGCTCAATAACCGCTTCCACTCCACTAACACGGCAACCGGGTTAAGTTCGACCCAGCAAAGACCGGTCAACCGTGATAGCCAGCGTCAGGCAGCCCTGAGCCAGATGGAAAAATCGACGGGGAAAACATTCCCGCAAACGGCGCGTACGGGCACGAGAGACGCCCAGCGTCAGGCATCGAATCAACAACTGAAGCAAATTTCCCAACGTAATAACTACCGCGGTTACGATACCAAACCGCAAACCGCGAAGCGGACGAGCACTCAGCAGCGGGAGAATCGCCAGGCAGTCGCCCAGCGACAGGAGAAACGGGTCACGCAACCGGCGCAGCAACGCAATGTACAACAGCGCAATCTTCAACAGCGAACCAGCCAGCCACGCGCCAATGCGCTGAGCGGTAACGACAGTCGCTCCGCCAACTGGCAGGCACAGCAACAGCGAGGTGCCCAGAGCCGGCAGGTCGCCCGTAATCAGCCATCGCGCCAGCCTTCTGGCGGGCGTGCTGAACACCGTGAATTCCGTCATCGTTAAGGGAACCGACATGAAAAATAAACTACTCAGTGGAATGGTGTTGTTCATGGTTTCGGCCACCGCGATGGCACAACAATCCTTCAGCACACCAGACCAGGCAACAGATGCGCTGGCAAACGCTATCAGTGAGCAAAATGAAAGTGCAATGAGCAACCTGCTCGGGGAAAACTGGCGTGATTTTCTGCCGCCAGAAGGCGTCGATCCTGATGCGGTTGATCGCTTCCTGCGTGACTGGAAGGTACGCCATAGCACTGTCATCGACGGCAATACGGCGCATCTTGTGGTTGGGGACAGCGACTGGCAACTGCCAATCCCGGTCGTCAAAAACGCTTCAGGCTGGCAATTTGATATCAAGGAAGCGGCCGAAGAGATCCTGACCCGTGAGATTGGACGCAACGAACTTGCTGCCATCGAGGCGTTGCACGCCTATGTGGATGCTCAGCAGAGCTATTTTGCGTTGAACCAGAAATACGCGCAAAAGATTGTCAGTTCTGAAGGGAAAAAGGATGGTCTGTACTGGCCTGTTTCGCCGGGCGAAGCGCCAAGCCCGCTTGGCCCAGCCTTCAGTCCACAGGAGCCGGGCATGGGCTATCACGGCTATCGCTTCCGGATCCTTGCCGATAAAACCAGCGGTTTTGCCATGGTAGCCTGGCCCGTTAGCTACGATCACACCGGCGTGATGAGTTTTATCATTAACGGTGAAGACAAAGTCTACCAGGCCGATCTCGGTGTTGAATCACAGCAGAAAGCACAAGCGTTAACCACATTCCATCCGGATAAAAACTGGCAACCTGTAGCGCCCTGATACCGAGTCGGAAGGTTAGTAGGCCGGGTAAGGCATAGCCGCCCCCCGGCAACCCGCAACAAATTACAGGATGTTAGCGACAGATTTCGCCAGTTGAGCTTCCAACACCGGCTTCGCTTCTTCGAACTTCAGATTCACTTTGTTAGCATTAGACACAACGCGGGTCTGGTATTTTGCGCGATCGCCTTGTGCGCTGCTGGTTTGCAGCTTGATGCCAGATGTCCCTTGACGCAATGCAGCAACATTATCCGTTGTCACTTTCGCTTTGCTGCGTTCAGAGATTTGCAGGTCAGTAACCATGGTGTAGTTAACGTCTTCCACCATCGCATCCGCGGCCATGCCGATCAGCCCCGCCGCGATACCAACACCCAGCGCCGCACCAGAGGAGTTGCTGTTATAAGCGGTAATCCCCGCGCCCAGCGCTGCGCCCATCGCGGCACCTTCGTAACCTGTTTTCAGGAAGCCTTGAGCTTCACGCAGATCCATTTTGTCCGCTTTCAACACGTTCGCCTGCACCCAGTAATAAGCGCTGTCTGGCGAACTGGTCACTTTATACCCCTTCGCTGACAGGTCATTTGCCAGCAGGGTTTGCAGGTTACTCATGTCTTTGTCAGAGGTGTTTTTTACCTGAATGTAGACGGTCTTCTCGCTGGAAGGCTCCAGCCAGATGGTTTCACTCATCTGCGTTTTCACTTCAAGGTTACGTTTTTTAACGGCGGTGGTCATCGCACCACAACCGGTCAGCGTCATTGTCGCGACAACCATGCCAACAACCGCGATTTTTTTTAAAGACATGTATTTTCCTTTTTCGTGTAATAGAGAGTCCAGAGCCTCTTCTCCGTGCGGCCAGTAGCCACACAATGGCGAAAAAAGTATCGGCAGTTGCGCAATTTTTTTTAGTGGAAATATCAATGAGATGACTACTAAAACTGGTAGTTTTCAGGCAAAAAAAACGCCTCCGAAGAGGCGTTTTCACAAAAGCGGGAAGATTACTTTTTCTTCGCTTTCGGGTTTGGCAGGTCGGTAATGCTACCTTCAAAGATTTCTGCCGCCAGGCCCACGGACTCGTGCAGAGTCGGGTGCGCGTGGATGGTCAGCGCGATATCTTCTGCGTCACAACCCATTTCGATCGCCAGACCGATTTCACCCAGCAGCTCGCCGCCGTTGGTACCGACAATCGCACCACCGATAACACGGTGAGATTCTTTGTCGAAAATCAGTTTGGTCATACCGTCTGCGCAATCGGAAGCGATAGCACGGCCAGAAGCAGCCCACGGGAAGGTGGCGGTTTCGTAGCTAATGCCTTTTTCTTTCGCTTCTTTCTCGGTCAGACCAACCCATGCAACTTCTGGTTCAGTGTATGCAATGGATGGGATAACTTTCGGATCGAAGTAGTGTTTCTTACCGGCGATAACTTCAGCGGCAACGTGACCTTCATGAACACCTTTGTGTGCCAGCATCGGCTGACCGACGATATCGCCGATAGCAAAGATGTGCGGCACGTTGGTGCGCAGCTGTTTGTCAACGCGGATGAAGCCACGGTCGTCAACTTCCACGCCAGCTTTGCCCGCGTCGAGGTTTTTACCGTTCGGTACACGACCGATAGCGACCAGCACAGCATCGTAACGCTGAGCTTCGGCAGGGGCTTTTTTGCCTTCCATGGAAACGTAGATACCGTCTTCTTTCGCTTCAACGGCGGTCACTTTGGTTTCCAGCATCAGGTTGAATTTCTTGCTGATACGCTTGGTGAAGACTTTAACCACGTCTTTGTCGGCAGCCGGGATAACCTGGTCGAACATTTCAACCACGTCGATCTCTGAACCCAGCGCATGGTACACGGTACCCATTTCCAGACCGATGATACCGCCGCCCATTACCAGCAGGCGCTTAGGAACAGTTTTCAGTTCCAGTGCATCGGTGGAATCCCACACGCGCGGATCTTCATGCGGAATAAACGGCAGTTCGATCGGACGGGAACCCGCCGCGATGATTGCGTTGTCGAAGTTGATCACGGTTTTGCCGTTTTCGCCTTCAACTTCCAGGGTGTTTGCCCCGGTAAATTTACCCAGACCGTTAACCACTTTCACTTTACGGCCTTTGGCCATACCCGCCAGACCGCCGGTCAGCTGAGTGATAACTTTTTCTTTCCAGGTACGAATCTTGTCGATATCGGTTTTCGGCTCGCCAAAAACGATACCGTGTTCAGCCAGCGCTTTGGCTTCTTCGATAACTTTTGCTACGTGCAGCAGCGCTTTAGAAGGGATACAGCCGACGTTCAGACAAACACCACCAAGGGTGCTGTAACGTTCTACGATGACGGTCTCCAGACCTAAATCTGCGCAACGGAAGGCAGCAGAGTAACCTGCAGGGCCTGCCCCAAGTACCACGACCTGAGTTTTGATTTCAGTGCTCATCATGACCTCTTAATTTATACCCGTCGTCCAGCGGGTCGTTCTATCCGCCCGTATTTTACAAAATTGTTAACAATTTTGAAACAACAAACGGCAACCGATTTGTCTTTCGCACAATAACCTCACTGACTTCATGAGATTACCAGAAAAAAGCCGGCCGTCGGGCCGGCTTTTTCGCTTACATCACCAGGCGGCGAATGTCAGACAGCATGTTGTTGATGATGGTGATAAAGCGCGCACCATCCGCACCGTCAATTACACGGTGGTCGAAGGAGAGCGAAATCGGCATCATCAGACGCGGCATAAACTCTTTACCGTTCCACACTGGCTCCATAGAGGACTTGGAGACACCGAGGATAGCCACTTCCGGCGCGTTCACAATCGGCGCGAAGTGGGTAGTACCCAGGCCACCGATGCTGGAGATGGTGAAGCAACCGCCCTGCATTTCGCCAGCGGTCAGCTTGCCATCACGCGCTTTCTTGGAGATCACGGTCAGTTCACGAGACAGCTCGGTAATGCTCTTCTTGTTCACGTCTTTGAAGACCGGAACAACCAGACCATTCGGAGTATCAACCGCTACACCGATGTTGATGTATTTCTTCAGGGTCAGGCGCTGACCGTCTTCAGACAGGGAGCTGTTGAAGCGCGGCATCTGTTCCAAAGCTGCGGCAACGGCTTTCATGATGAAGACTACTGGGGTGAATTTCACGTCCAGTTTACGTTTTTCAGCTTCGGCGTTCTGCTGTTTACGGAACGCTTCCAGATCGGTGATATCGGTCTTATCGAAGTGAGTAACGTGCGGGATCATCACCCAGTTACGGCTCAGGTTAGCACCAGAGATTTTCTGGATACGGCCCAGTTCCACTTCTTCGATTTCACCAAACTTGCTGAAGTCCACTTTCGGCCAAGGCAGCATGCCCGGGATACCGCCACCTGCTGCTGCAGCCGGAGCCGCTTCAGCACGCTTGATAGCGTCTTTCACGTAAGCCTGAACGTCTTCACGCAGGATACGACCTTTACGGCCAGAACCTTTCACTTTCGCCAGGTTCACACCGAATTCGCGCGCCAGGCGACGAATCAGCGGCGTTGCATGAACGTAAGCGTCGTTTTCAGCAAACTCAGATTTGCCTTCCGCTTTCGCGGCCGGAGCTGCGGCTTGCGCAGGCGCTGGTGCAGCGGCCGGAGCCGGAGCAGCTGCTTGTGCAGGAGCGGCTGCAGGTGCTGCGCCTTCGACTTCGAAGACCATAATCAGAGAACCGGTTTTAACTTTGTCGCCGGTGCTGATTTTGATTTCTTTCACGGTACCCGCGAACGGTGCCGGAACTTCCATCGACGCTTTATCGCCTTCAACGGTGATCAGTGACTGCTCAGCGGCAATTTTATCGCCCACTTTAACCATCACTTCAGTGACTTCAACTTCGTCACCACCGATATCCGGTACGTTAACTTCTTTCGAGCCGGAAGCAGCCGGAGCCGCCGCTGCTGCTGGAGCAGCCGCCTGAGCCGGTGCTGCAGCAGGCGCTGCGCCCGCCACTTCGAAGACCATAATCAGGGAACCGGTAGACACTTTGTCACCCGTGTTGATTTTGATCTCTTTGACGGTACCTGCGAACGGCGCCGGAACTTCCATAGAGGCTTTGTCACCTTCAACGGTGATCAGAGACTGTTCAGCCGCAACGGTGTCGCCCACTTTAACCATGATCTCGGTAACTTCTACTTCGTCGCCGCCGATGTCAGGTACGTGTACGTCTTTCGCCGCAGAGGCAGCAGGTGCTGCTGCCGGAGCTGCTTCTTTCTTCTCTTCTGCCTGAACAGGTGCAGCAGCTGCTGCACCGTCGGCGGAATCGAAAATCATGATCAGTTTGCCGGTCTCAGTTTTGTCGCCAACAGAGACTTTGATCTCTTTAACGATACCCGCCTGAGGGGACGGAACTTCCATAGAGGCTTTGTCGCCTTCTACGGTGATCAGCGACTGTTCAGCTTCAACTTTGTCGCCTACTTTGACCAGGATCTCGGTGATTTCAACTTCATCAGCCCCGATGTCCGGTACATTGATTTCGATAGCCATTATTCTTTTACCTCTTACGCCAGACGCGGGTTAACTTTATCTGCATCGATGTTGAATTTGATGATTGCGTCAGCAACCACTTTCTTATCGATTTCGCCACGTTTAGCCAGTTCGCCCAGGGCCGCTACAACCACGTAGGAAGCATCAACTTCGAAGTGGTGACGCAGGTTTTCACGGCTGTCAGAGCGACCGAAACCGTCAGTACCCAGTACGCGATAATCATCAGCCGGTACATAAGTACGAACCTGTTCGGCAAACAGTTTCATATAGTCAGTAGATGCTACTGCCGGAGCGTCGTTCATCACCTGAGCGATGTACGGAACGCGCGGAGTTTCCAGCGGGTGCAGCATGTTCCAGCGCTCACAATCCTGGCCATCACGCGCCAGTTCAGTGAAGGAGGTTACGCTGTAAACGTCAGATCCTACACCGTAGTCGTTCGCCAGGATCTGTGCTGCTTCACGCACGTGACGCAGGATAGAACCGGAGCCCAGCAGCTGAACTTTACCTTTCTTACCTTCGAGGGTTTCGAGTTTGTAGATACCTTTACGGATACCTTCCTCGGCACCTGCTGGCATTGCCGGCATGTGGTAGTTTTCGTTCAGCGTGGTGATGTAGTAGTAAACGTTCTCTTGTTTCTCACCGTACATACGCTCCAGACCATCGTGCATGATGACCGCAACTTCGTACGCGTAAGACGGATCGTAAGAGATACAGTTCGGGATAGTCAGAGACTGAATATGGCTGTGACCATCTTCGTGCTGCAGACCTTCACCGTTCAGCGTCGTACGACCGGAAGTACCACCAATCAGGAAGCCACGAGCCTGTTGGTCGCCTGCCTGCCAGCACAGGTCACCAATACGCTGGAACCCGAACATGGAGTAGTAGATGTAGAACGGGATCATCGGCAGATCGTTGGTGCTGTAAGAAGTCGCAGCAGCCAGCCAGGATGCGCCTGCACCCAGTTCGTTGATACCTTCCTGCAGGATCTGACCTTTCTCGTCTTCTTTGTAGTAAGCAACCTGCTCACGGTCCTGCGGGGTGTACTGCTGACCGTTCGGGCTGTAGATACCAATCTGACGGAACAGACCTTCCATACCGAAAGTACGCGCTTCGTCAGCGATGATCGGAACCAGACGATCTTTGATCGACTTGTTCTTCAGCATCACGTTCAGGGCACGAACGAAAGCGATAGTGGTGGAGATTTCTTTGTTCTGCTCTTCCAGCAGCGCACCGAAGTCTTCCAGAGCCGGCAGTTCCAGCTTCTCGGTGAAGTTCGGCTGACGAGCTGGCAGGTAGCCATGCAGTTTCTGACGCTGAGCGTGCAGATAAGTGTGCTCTTCAGAACCTTCCGGGAAGGTGATGTAAGACAGGTTTTCAACCTGCTCATCGGTCACAGGAACGTTGAAACGGTCGCGGATATAACGCACGCCGTCCATGTTCATTTTCTTAACCTGGTGAGCGATGTTTTTACCTTCAGCAGTGTCACCCATGCCGTAACCTTTGATGGTATGGGCCAGGATTACAGTTGCTCTGCCTTTGGTTTCCTGCGCTTTTTTCAGTGCAGCGTAGACTTTCTTCGGATCGTGACCACCACGGTTCAGAGCCCAAATCTGCTCGTCAGTCCAGTCAGCAACCAGTGCTGCGGTTTCCGGGTATTTACCGAAGAAGTGCTCACGTACGTATGCGCCATCTTTGGATTTGAAGGTCTGGTAGTCACCGTCAACGGTTTCGTTCATCAGCTGGATCAGTTTACCGCTGGTGTCTTTACGCAGCAGCTCATCCCAACGACCGCCCCACATGACTTTGATAACGTTCCAGCCAGCGCCCGCGAAGATGCCTTCCAGTTCGTTAACAATCTTGCCGTTACCGGTTACCGGGCCGTCAAGACGCTGCAGGTTACAGTTGATAACAAAGACCAGGTTGTCCAGTTTTTCACGGGTCGCGATGGTGATCGCACCTTTAGATTCTGGCTCATCCATCTCGCCGTCGCCCAGGAAGGCGTAAACGGTCTGTTTAGAGGTATCTTTCAGGCCACGGTGTTCCAGATATTTCAGGAATTTAGCCTGGTAGATAGCACCGATTGGGCCCAGACCCATAGATACGGTCGGGAACTGCCAGAATTCTGGCATCAGTTTCGGGTGCGGGTAGGAAGACAGGCCTTTGCCATGTACTTCCTGACGGAAGTTGTTCATCTGCTCTTCAGTCAGACGACCTTCCAGGAATGCGCGTGCGTAGATGCCCGGAGAGATGTGACCCTGGAAGTACACCAGATCGCCGCCATCTTGCTCGTTGCGTGCACGGAAGAAGTGGTTGAAGCAAACATCATATACCGTTGCGGAGGACTGGAAGGATGCCATGTGGCCACCCAGCTCGAGGTCCTTTTTAGACGCGCGCAGTACGGTCATGATGGCGTTCCAGCGGATAGCAGAACGAATACGACGTTCCAGCTCCAGATTGCCCGGGTATTCCGGTTCATCTTCAACGGCAATAGTGTTTACATAATTGCTGGCCCCTGCACCTGCCGCTACTTTCACGCCGCCTTTGCGAGCTTCTGAAAGCAGTTGGTCGATCAGATACTGAGCACGCTCAACACCTTCTTCACGGATGACCGATTCGATCGCCTGTAGCCAGTCGCGAGTTTCGATCGGATCCACGTCATTTGGGAAACGTTCTGACATGGGGGTATTCCTTATCTATCTAATACGTTGAGTTATCTGGAACCTGTCCCATTACGTTCTCGCCAGAGAGCGTAATAAGACAGGTTCTGCGTTTAGTTGCCGCGCACTTTATATGGCGCTTGATTTACAACATCTTCTGGTTAACGTTCTACCAGAAAAATCACTAATTCTTTCGTTGCTCCAGACGGCGTAAGGCGCGTTCACGACGGCTTTCCTCACGGCTTCTGTCCAGCAGGATCTCTTCGATAAACGCCAGGTGACGGTGGGACGCTTCACGCGCCTCTTCCGGCTTCCCGGCAATAATTGCTTCAAAAATACGGGTACGGTGACTGCTAACCAGTGGCAGCATTTCACGACGCGCATACAGCAATTCGAAGTTTTGCCGAACGTTCTGGGCCAGCATCGGCTCCATACACCTTAGCAAATGGAGCAGCACCACATTGTGTGCCGCTTCGGTGACAGCAATTTGATACTGGAGTACCGCATCAGATTCGCCGTCAAGATCGCCGGACTGTTGAGCAAGCTCGATCGCATGGTGGAGTTCACGGATACGCGTTTTGTCTTCATCCGTGCTGCGCAGTGCAGCGTAATAAGCCGCAATACCTTCCAGCGCATGGCGCGTCTCAAGCAGGTCAAACTGGGATTCAGGATGGTCGGAGAGCAGCTCTACCAGTGGGTCGCTAAAGCTCTGCCACAGGCTGCTCTGAACAAAAGTGCCACCGCCCTGACGACGAAGCAGTAAGCCCTTCGCTTCAAGGCGTTGGATCGCCTCGCGTAAGGAGGGGCGGGAGACGTCGAACTGTTTTGCCAGCTCGCGTTCCGGTGGGAGTTTTTCTCCGGGGCGAAGTGTCCCCTCAAGAATTAAAAACTCCAGCTGCTGCTCAATCACATCGGAGAGTTTTGGTTGGCGGATTTTGCTGTAGGCCATGATTTCCTGTCTTAAGCCATTTGCCCGGAGTCAATTGGTCTTACCAATTTCATGTTCTTGACGCTAAAGTAACAAAGTATTCACCATCTGTCCATACAGGTTTTGATTGAAATCAGTAAAGGAGGCATATTTTAACAACATTACAGAAATAACGTTTCAAACATGTAACTATGCACAAATGTTAAATTTACCCACCTCGGGGTAGTTTTAACGGAATTGAAACGAAAAATTATCTCATCTGAACCGATTCACCTGCTTATTTATCGATATATCAACCACTATTAATGAATAGAAATTCAAAATGGAAATTTTGTGGTAGATAAACTTGCATTTACAAATGGTTTCTTTTTATTCAACTCGTCATCTTCCCCGCATAAAGCAGGTGCATTCGCGCTCGCGTATCATTATTCTGATCAAGACAAAAGTATTAAGGCAACATTTTATCAAAAGCATCTGTAAACAAATTAATACAACAAACGGAATTGCAAACTTACACACGCATTGCTGCGTAGTTCAAAAAATAAGCACTCGAAATATGAAGAGTAAAACCACACACGAGGTTTCATGATGGAAAGTCAACAGCATGGCGATCAGCTCAAGCGCGGCCTTAAGAACCGCCATATACAGCTAATCGCGCTGGGTGGCGCGATTGGTACCGGGTTATTCCTCGGTAGCGCATCCGTTATCCAGTCTGCAGGGCCGGGTATTATTCTGGGTTACGCTATTGCCGGCTTTATCGCCTTTTTGATTATGCGTCAGTTAGGTGAAATGGTGGTTGAAGAGCCCGTTGCAGGCTCATTTAGTCACTTTGCTTATAAATACTGGGGCGGTTTCGCGGGGTTCTCTTCCGGCTGGAACTATTGGGTGCTGTACGTGCTGGTTGCCATGGCAGAGCTAACTGCCGTGGGTAAATACATCCAGTTCTGGTACCCGGAGATCCCAACATGGGTGTCTGCGGCTGCCTTCTTTGTGCTGATCAACGCCATCAACCTGACCAACGTGAAAGTGTTTGGTGAGATGGAGTTCTGGTTCGCCATTATTAAAGTCATTGCCGTCGTAGCGATGATCCTGTTCGGCGGCTGGTTACTGTTTAGCGGTAACGGCGGCCCGCAGGCCAGCGTCAGCAACCTGTGGGACCAGGGAGGCTTCCTGCCGCATGGCTTCACCGGTCTGGTGATGATGATGGCTATTATTATGTTCTCTTTCGGTGGGCTGGAGCTGGTCGGGATCACCGCAGCAGAAGCGGATAACCCGGAGCAAAGCATTCCCAAAGCGACCAACCAGGTTATCTACCGTATCCTGATTTTCTATGTGGGTTCGCTGGCGGTTCTGCTTTCCCTGATGCCGTGGACACGTGTCACGGCGGATACCAGCCCGTTTGTCCTTATTTTCCACGAACTGGGCGACACCTTTGTTGCTAATGCCCTGAACATCGTAGTGCTGACTGCCGCCCTTTCTGTCTATAACAGCTGCGTATACTGCAACAGCCGTATGCTGTTCGGTCTGGCACAGCAGGGCAATGCGCCGAAAGCGCTGATGAACGTCGACAAACGCGGTGTACCGGTGAACACCATTCTGGTTTCCGCACTGGTGACGGCTCTGTGTGTGCTGATCAACTACCTGGCACCGGAATCCGCCTTTGGCCTGCTGATGGCGCTGGTGGTTTCCGCACTGGTGATCAACTGGGCAATGATTAGCCTGGCGCACATGAAGTTCCGCAAAGCCAAACAGCAGCAGGGTGTTACCACCCGCTTCCCGGCGCTGCTCTATCCGCTGGGTAACTGGGTGTGCCTGATTTTCATGGCTGCAGTACTGGTGATTATGCTGATGACGCCGGGCATGGCGATCTCGGTGTACTTAATCCCTGTATGGATTGCTATTCTTGGCATCGGCTACTTGTGCAAACAGAAAACAGCCGGCGCGGTTAAAGCGCATTAATCCCCCCTCCCCCCACCTGCGTCAGGTGGGGGTTGTTACCTGTCTCACACTTTCCCACTCACGACTGTTTAGTCCATATCAGCGGCGTTATCCTGCAACGCAAATATACCGGTACCGGACAATAATTCTCTCCATATCTCATTAATGGAGTGCAGTTGATGGAAACCAGTAAGCTCACGGTGAAAGAAAAGATCGGCTATGGAATGGGCGACGCCGGATGCAACATCATCTTTGGCGCCATCATGTTGTTTGTTAACTATTTTTA
This sequence comes from Citrobacter sp. MGH110, assembly GCF_001037515.1. Classification (NCBI taxonomy): domain Bacteria; kingdom Pseudomonadati; phylum Pseudomonadota; class Gammaproteobacteria; order Enterobacterales; family Enterobacteriaceae; genus Citrobacter; species Citrobacter sp. MGH110. Next base: position 2,873,179 of record NZ_KQ089830.1, read on the forward strand.
CACAGACATTTTTGGTCTGGCACCTGCACTGGTCGGCGTATTACTGCTCTCAGTACGCGTTATCGACGCCGTTACCGACCCTATAATGGGCGCGATGGCCGACCGCACCCGTAGTAAATATGGTCGATTTCGTCCATGGCTTTTATGGATGGCTTTCCCGTACGCGTTATTCAGCGTACTGATGTTTACCACTCCAGAGTGGACCTATAACAGCAAAGTTATCTATGCGTTCGTTACCTACTTCCTGCTATCTATTACTTATACAGCGATCAACATTCCCTACTGCTCGCTCGGCAGCGTCATCACCAACGATCCGAAGGAACGCGTCGCCTGCCAGTCATATCGCTTTGTGTTGGTAGGCATTGCAACCCTGCTGCTGTCCCTCACCTTGCTGCCAATGGCCGACTGGTTCGGCGGGGAAGACAAAGCCAAAGGGTATCAGATGGCGATGGCGGTTCTGGCTTTCATCGGCATGTGTATGTTCCTGTTTTGCTTCGCTACGGTCCGTGAACGCGTGCGCCCTGCTGTCCAGACCAATGACGATTTAAAAGCCGATCTGAAAGACGTGTGGAAGAACGATCAGTGGGTAAAAATTCTGCTGTTAACACTGTGCAACGTCTGTCCGGGCTTTATTCGCATGGCTGCCACCATGTACTACGTGACATGGGTTATGCAGCAAAGCACGCAGTTCGCAACGCTGTTTATCAGTCTTGGTGTGGTCGGCATGATGATCGGCAGTATGTTGGCGAAGGTATTAACCGATCGCTGGTGCAAACTGAAAGTCTTCTTCTGGACCAATATTATCCTGGCGATTTTCTCTGCCGCGTTTTACTTCTTCGATCCGAAAGCCACCATGATGATTATGGTGCTCTACTTCCTGCTCAACATCCTGCACCAAATTCCTTCTCCGCTGCACTGGTCGCTGATGGCGGATGTCGATGACTATGGCGAGTGGAAAACCGGTAAACGCATCACCGGAATCAGCTTCTCCGGTAACCTGTTCTTCCTGAAACTGGGCCTGGCGATTGCCGGAGCGATGGTCGGCTTCCTGCTCTCCTGGTACGGTTACGACGCTGGGGCGAAAGCGCAAAGCGACTCTGCCATTAACGGTATTATGCTGCTGTTTACCATCATACCGGGCGTAGGCTACCTGATTACCGCAGGCGTGGTTCGTCTGCTTAAAGTTGACCGCGAGTTTATGCAGCAAATCCAGACAGATTTAGAAAAGCGCCGCGCCAACTACCGTGAACTGAATGAATACCACGATATAAAAACGACTGAAACCGTAAGGAAAGCCCAATGAATCAGTGGCCAAATCCCTTTATTGAACAGCGTGCCGATCCGTTTATCTTACGTGACGGTAGCCACTATTATTTCATTGCTTCAGTACCCGAATATGACCGACTGGAGATACGCCGGGCCGACTCGCTGGAGGGGTTGCGCACCGCCGCCCCGGTTGTCGTCTGGCGCAAACCAGAAAGCGGCCCCATGAGCCAACTCATCTGGGCACCCGAAATCCATCATCTGGCAGGCAAGTGGTACATCTATTTTGCTGCCACCCACACACAGTCGCTCGACAAGCTGGGGATGTTCCAGCATCGCATGTTTGCGCTCGAATGTGCCGACGCCGATCCGTTGACCGGGCAGTGGACGGAGAAAGGTCAGATTAAAACGCAGTTTGATACCTTTGCGCTTGATGCCACCACCTTTAACCATCAGGGAAAACAGTGGTACCTCTGGGCGCAGAAGTCGCCCGATATCGCCGGAAACTCCAATATCTATCTCGCTGAGCTGGAAAATCCATGGACGATTAAAGGCGAGCCGGTCATGCTAAGTCATCCTGAGTATGACTGGGAATGCCGGGGTTTTTGGGTCAATGAAGGTCCTGCCGTCATGGTTCATGGCGATAAGCTGTTTATCAGCTATTCCGCCAGCGCCACCGATGAGAACTACTGTATGGGATTATTGTGGATTGACCTCAACGCCGATCCGCTCAAACCGCAGAACTGGCACAAATCACCGCGTCCGGTCTTTACCACCAGTTATGAAAACCGCCAGTTTGGGCCAGGACACAACAGCTTTACACAAACGCCGGAAGGTGAAGATGTACTGGTGTATCACGCGAGAAACTACACCGAAATCGAGGGCGATCCGCTGTACGACCCAAACCGCCACACTCGTCTGAAGCCCGTGCGTTGGGACGAAAACGGCATGCCAGATTTTGGCGTGCCGCCTGCTGATACGAACTAAACCGTTGCACTGCCCGGTGGCGCTAGCGCTTACCGGGCCTACACGTTTTTTCATTGTAGGCCGGATAAGCATTAGCGCCATCCGGCACAACGCTATACTAATGCCCCATAAATGGTGAGCACCGCAATAGCCACCACCACCACAAACGAGGTTTTCTTCGCCAGCGAAACGGCGGCTTTTGGCGTTTCGACTTTATCGGTGTGCGGTTCACGCGCCAGCGAGAACTGCGCCAGACGCGTAAGCACCTGATATTGCGACGTGTGCAGATCCGCAAGCGAGGCAAACCAGGCCGGCAGCGCTTTCTCACCATGTCCCAACAGCGCATAGACCACGCCCGCCAGACGCACCGGGATCCAATCCAGCACATGCAGGATCGCATCAATGCCTGATTGCAGACGCTGGTGCGGTGTCTGATAGCGCGCCAGCCAGGACTGCCAGGCGCGTAAAAAAGCATAACCGACCAGCGTCACAGGTCCCCACGGACCACCGACAATCAGCCAAAATAACGGCGCCAGATAAAAACGGAAGTTGTTCCATAACAGCGCGTTCTGCAGTTCGCGCAAGAATTCACGCTCATCGCAGTCCGGCGGAACCCCATGGATAAGCGTCAGCTCGCTGGCCATCGCATCACGGGCGTGAGCATCATCGCGAGCAGCCGCGTTCAGGTAAGCGTGATAGTGAAGGCGCGCCTTGCCAGCACCGATGCACAGCAAGCCAATTAAGATCCACGCCACCAGCAACGGAACATTAAACAACAGCCCATGAAGTGCGCGCAGTAGCAGAAACGTCACTCCCATCGCAATCAGAGTCATGCCTACCGTACGCATCATCGAAAAATGCTTAATCCGGCGGAAAAAAGCTTCAATCCGGTGATCAAGCTGCCAGTGCTCACCCAGCTTAAACAGGCGTTCAACAATCAACACCAATAATGTTGTAAACAGCGTCATGTCATCTCCTTGTGCGACGAGGGGGTGACCAGGGCGCGGAACCTTGCCCAGTCAAAGGACGGCCCGGGATCGGTCTTACGCTCGGGCGCAATATTGCAATGTCCTGTCATGTTGTTAGCAATGGCCGGATAACGCGTAATCAGAGTATTCGTCACGGCAGCCAGTTGCTGATACTGCGCATCGGTATAGGCCAGCGTATCCGTCCCTTCCAACTCAATACCAATTGAAAAATCATTACAGCGTTCTCGCCCTTGATAGCTCGACACACCCGCATGCCAGGCGCGTTTATCAAAAGGCACATATTGCACGATTTCACCGTCACGGCGAATCAAACAATGGGCCGAAACACGCAGATGGGCGATCCCGGCAAAATAAGGATGGGCGTTGGGATCAATCGTGCCCGTAAACAGCGCGTCTATCCACGGGCCGCCAAACTCGCCGGGCGGCAGGCTGATATTATGCACCACCAGCAGAGAAGGGTTTTCGTCATCCGGGCGGCAATCGTAATGCGGAGAGGGAACGCGTCGCGCCTCTGCCAGCCCTCGTCTAACAACATGCAGAATCTCCTTATTGGTGGTGCTCATATCAGGTTCAGGGTAGCATGTTTCCACCTTATGATTCGTTAGCAATTTGGAGTTTTATCATGCCGCCTCGCCGCTATAACCCTGACTACCGACGTGACGCGCTGTTGGAACGCATAAATCTGGATATCCCTGCCGCTGTAGCTCAGGCGCTGCGTGAAGATTTAGGCGGAGAAGTTGATGCCAATAACGATATCACCGCACAGCTTTTACCCGAAGACATGCGCTCCCATGCCACCGTAATCACCCGCGAAGATGGCGTTTTTTGTGGAAAACGTTGGGTGGAAGAGGTCTTTATTCAGCTGGCTGGCGATGATGTCAACATCACCTGGCATGTCGAAGATGGCGACAGCATAAAGGCCAATCAGCCGCTGTTTGAACTGGACGGCCCTTCCCGCGTTTTACTGACCGGTGAACGTACTGCGCTGAATTTTGTGCAGACGCTTTCAGGTGTAGCGAGTGAAGTGCGTAAATACGTCGACCTGTTAGCGGGAACCAAGACCCAACTGCTGGATACGCGCAAAACCCTGCCGGGACTGCGTACCGCGCTAAAATACGCCGTATTGTGCGGCGGCGGCGCGAATCATCGTTTGGGGCTGTCCGACGCCTTCCTGATTAAAGAAAACCACATTATTGCTTCCGGCTCGGTACGTCAGGCCGTCGAAAAAGCCTTCTGGTTGCACCCGGATGTGCCGGTTGAAGTCGAAGTAGAAAGCCTGGATGAACTGGACGACGCGCTGAAAGCCGGGGCCGATATCATCATGCTCGATAACTTCGAAACTGACCAAATGCGCGAAGCGGTAAAACGCACCAACGGCCAGGCGCGTCTGGAAGTGTCGGGCAACGTCACCCATGAAACGCTGCGCGAATTTGCCGAAACCGGTGTGGACTTTATCTCCGTTGGCGCGCTGACCAAACATGTTCGCGCACTCGATCTCTCCATGCGATTTCGCTAATTGCTGATTGTATTGCCCGATGACGCTTCGCTTATCGGGCCTACTACACAGGTTTATTCCGTAAGCCGAATACGGCATTTACACCACCACCCGGCAGTTTCTTCGAGTCTCTTCGCAAGTACATTGTCTGACTCTGTAATTTCGTAAAAATCCTCTGAACCCGCTTTCCCGTTTTGTTTTTTGTCTCTCGCCGTCCTCCCGTCGGTTTGCCAAAGTAGCGCCAGCAAACTCAAGGAGCGAACGATGAACAAGCAACGAGGCTTTACGCTTATCGAACTCATGGTGGTGATTGGCATTATTGCCATCCTTAGCGCCATCGGCATTCCGGCATATCAAAACTATCTGCGCAAAGCCGCGCTGACGGACATGCTGCAAACATTTGTCCCCTATCGCACGGCGGTTGAGCTCTGTGCACTGGAGCATGGCGGAACAAATACCTGCGATGCCGGAACGAATGGTATTCCCTCTCCAACAACTACCCGTTACGTCTCAGCCATGAGCGTTGAAAAGGGAGTTGTCAGCCTTAGTGGGCAGGAAAGCCTGAACGGGCTAAGCATCACCATGACGCCAGGTTGGGACAATGCCAACGGCATTACCGGCTGGAACCGAAACTGCGTCATCCAGAACGACAGCGCATTGCAGCAGGCCTGTGAAGACGTTTTCCGCTTCGATACCCACTAAGGAACAGAGATGAACACCACCCAACTTACGGCACTATGCCAACGTTATCAGGCAATATTACTGGATGCAGACAATGAAGTGGTGCATATCGCCGTCGTAGACGCCCCATCACACGAGCTGCTGGATGCGCTGCATTTTGCCACCACCCGACACATCCACATTGTCTGCTGGACACGTCAGCAAATGGAAGGCCACACGCATACACCGCAGAAAATGCTCCCGGCAGTAGTCACGAAAAGCAGCGCAAGCGCAGCAGACTTGCTGAATCAGACGTTTCATTCCGCTCTGACGCAACGGGCTTCTGATATTCATTTTGAACCCGAGGAAAATCACTATCGAATCAGATTACGCGTAGATGGCGTGCTTCACGCGTTACCGGAAGTCATGACCGAGATGGGCATAGCCATCACCGCAAGGTTAAAAGTATTAGGCAGCCTGGATATCGCCGAGCATCGGCTTCCACAAGACGGACAATTTACCGTTGAGATTTCAGGAGAGCCGGTCTCGTTTCGCATCGCCACCCTGCCCTGTCGCTACGGCGAAAAAGTCGTGTTACGGCTACTTCATCAGGTCGATCAGTCACTGGAGATCGCGGCGCTGGGAATGCAAGACGCGCAGCTGGCCGCATTTTCGCAAGCCTTGCAGCAGCCTCAGGGGCTGATTCTGGTTACCGGGCCTACCGGAAGCGGTAAAACGGTCACGCTGTACAGTGCGCTGCAAACCCGAAACACCCCGGATGTGAATCTTTGTAGCGTGGAGGATCCGGTAGAGATCCCGATCGCAGGTCTCAACCAGACGCAAATTCACCCACGCGCCGGTTTGACTTTTCAGGGCGTATTGCGCGCGCTGCTGCGCCAGGATCCCGACATTATCATGGTGGGTGAAATCCGCGATGGCGAAACGGCCGAAATAGCCCTTAAAGCCGCACAAACAGGCCATCTGGTTCTTTCTACGCTGCATACCAATTCCACCAGTGAAACGCTGGTGCGCCTGCAACAAATGGGTGTCGCACGCTGGATGATCGCCTCCGCGCTGACGCTCGTTATTGCACAGCGGTTGGTCAGAAAGTTGTGCCCCCATTGCCGACAACGTCAGAGTACGCCTATCACGCTCCCGAAAACTGTCTGGCCTACACCACTACCGAATTGGCAGGCCCCTGGCTGCAAACATTGTTATCACGGATTTTATGGCCGTACGGCATTGTTTGAAGTGCTCCCTGTTACTCCGGCATTACGTCAGAGTATTGCCAGTGGCACATCCGTAGACGAAGTGGAATCTGATGCTCAGCAATCAGGAATGAGAACGCTTTTCGAGAATGGCTGTCAGGCCGTCGAGCAAGGGTTAACGACATTTGAAGAGCTGATTCGTGTACTGGGCATGCCTCATGTCCACTAAACAGCTTTGGCGCTGGCAAGGCATTAACAACGAAGGTAGATCGCTGGAAGGAACGCTATGGGCCGATACCCGACCGTCATTGATGCTGGCTCTTGAGAAACAACAGATTACGCCGCTGCGCATTAAACGTATGCGTGTCAAAACCTCGCACTGGAGCCGTACAAGAAGTGCCGAAACCATACACCAGTTGGCGACATTGCTAAAAGCAGGGTTAACGCTCTCAACAGGGCTAGCTCTGCTTGCTGAACAGCATCCCAGCACTCAATGGCAGGCGCTACTGCGTACGCTGGCTTACGATATGGAACAGGGCATAACCCTCTCCGCCTCGTTATCACAATGGCAACACGTTTTTCCGCCCCTTTACCAGGCAATGATCCGTACCGGAGAACTTACGGGTAAGCTGGACGACTGCTGTTTTGAACTCGCCTACCAGCAAAAGAAACAACAGCAACTTGCTGATAAAGTTAAAAAAGCCCTGCGCTATCCGATCATCATCATAACAATGGCGGTGATGGTCGTATTTGCGATTCTGCAGTTTGTACTCCCTGAGTTTGCCGCTATCTACCAGACGTTCAACACCCCGCTACCGGCGCTCACTCAGTGGATTATTACCATCGCACACTGTAGCAGCCAATGGGGATGGCTGGCGGTAGCACTTGGCCTGGTAGCAGTTGCCACACATCATTTGATAAAGCAGAAACCGTACTGGCTCATTCTGCGCCAGAAATTGCTGCTCAGCCTCCCGGTCATAGGGCCGATGGTGAGAGGGCAAAAACTCACGCAGATATTCACTGTTCTGGCGTTAACGCAAAATGCGGGCATTCCCTTTTTGCAGGGTCTTGAGAGCGTTACCGAAACGCTGGCTAACCCTTTCTGGTCGCAACGTTTAGCACTGGTTCAGCAGGACATCAGCTCTGGAAAACCGATCTGGTTAGCGCTTAAAAATAGCTGTGAATTCAGCCCATTGTGTATACAGCTGGTCAGAACTGGTGAAGCTTCCGGCTCGCTGGATGCAATGCTGCGTAATCTTGCTCATCACCATGGCGAGAAAACCCTGGCTCAGGCTGAGAATTTGGCTGCATTACTTGAGCCTGCGTTGCTGGTCATTACGGGGCTTATCATCGGTACGCTGGTCGTCGCGATGTATTTACCGATTTTCCATTTGGGAGATGCGATGAGCGGGGTGGGATAGATTCAAATGCCGGATGGCGGCGTAACGCCATCAGGCATTTCACAGAACTAGCTGTTCTTACAGGCTATTGAAAACGCGGTTTTCTTGTTCCTGTACACGAATAAACGTTGTACGTTTGGTCAGCTCTTTCAGACGGGATGCGCCCACATAGGTACAAGCAGAACGCAAACCGCCGAGGATATCGCGAGCGGTATTATCAACCGGGCCGCGCAGTGGCAGCTTGACAGTTTTACCTTCTGCAGCGCGATACTGTGCAACACCACCTACGTGACGCGTCATGGCAGATTCAGAGCTCATACCGTAGAACAGCATGAATTTATCACCGTTCTCTTCAACAATTTTGCCGCCACTTTCTTCATGACCAGCCAGCATGCCGCCGAGCATCACGAAGTCTGCGCCGCCACCGAACGCTTTTGCCACGTCACCCGGCATTGTGCAGCCGCCGTCGCTGACAATCATGCCACCCAGACCGTGGGCTGCATCGGCGCATTCAATAACCGCAGAAAGCTGTGGATAGCCAACGCCGGTTTTTACACGCGTGGTACATACAGAACCTGGGCCAATGCCGACTTTGACAATATCAGCACCGGAGAGCACCAGCTCTTCACACATTTCACCGGTGACCACATTGCCCGCACAGATCGTTTTAGTCGGCCATGCTTCACGCGCTTTCGACACGAACTGAACAAAATGCTCTGAGTAGCCATTGGCCACATCAATACAGATAAAGTTCAACGCGGGGTTGAGCGCCAGAATCTGTTTAGTTTTTTCGAAATCTGCATCAGACGTACCGGTTGAAACCATTACGTGTTTGAGCACATCGGCAGAGCTCTCTGCGATGAAGGCGGCCCAGTCTTCAACAGAATAGTGTTTGTGCACAGCGGTCAGGATGTCGAAGGATGCCAGTGCCGTTGCCATGGCAAACGTCCCGACAGTGTCCATGTTCGCGGCAATAATAGGTACGCCGGACCAGGTCTGACCTGAATGCTTAAAGGTAAATTGACGTTCCAGCTCAACATCGGAACGGCTTTTGAGAGTAGAACGCTTAGGGCGGATAAGAACGTCTTTGAAACCTAACTTCAGATCTTCTTCGATACGCATGTGCGGATTCCTGGGGTTAATGGCGAAAAATCGAAACTCACAACTCCAGTGACGCTATCATACGCACTAATCAATGCCGCGCAAGACTGCGAAATTCTCTTTTTTTACGCTACAATCCCATAAATTTACCTGGCGAATAGTAGGTTAATCCTGCAGCAGCCTCGCCTTCGCACGCATAACTTTTAACTGTTTGATAATCAAACTTAAACTCCAGGATCGGCATCTATGAGGTATACGGTAGCCTTAACCGGCGGCATTGGCAGTGGTAAAAGCACCGTTGCAAATGCGTTCGCTGACCTCGGAATAAACGTCATTGATGCAGATATTATTGCGCGCCAGGTGGTTGAACCCGGCACACCTGCTCTTAAGGCGATCGAAGAACATTTTGGTTCCGACGTTATAGCCGCAGACGGATCGTTGCAGCGACGCATTTTACGCGAACGCATTTTTTCCAATCCTGAGGAGAAAAGCTGGCTGAATGCTCTGCTTCATCCGCTTATTCAGCAGGAAACCCAGCGTCAGTTTCAGCAAGCAACCTCTCCTTATCTGCTATGGGTTGTCCCTTTGCTGGTGGAAAATTCGCTGTATAAAAAAGCCGACCGCGTACTCGTGGTGGATGTCACCCCCGAAACCCAGCTCAGACGCACCATGCAGCGTGATGACGTCACGCGTGAGCATGTTGAACAAATTCTTGCTGCCCAGGCAACGCGTGAAGCGCGGCTGGCCGTGGCAGACGATGTTATTGATAATAATGGCGCACCGGAAGCCATCGCCTCGGATGTCGCCCACCTGCACGCGCTCTATTTGCAATGCGCGTCGCAGTTTGTCTCACAGGAAAAACCGTAATGCACACCCAGGTCCTTTTTGAACACCCTCTCAATGAGAAGATGCGTACATGGCTGCGCATTGAGTTTTTAATCCAACAGCTCTCCGTTAATTTGCCTATTGCTGACCATGCCGGCGCTCTGCATTTTTTCCGCAATATCGGAGATTTACTGGATGTATTTGAACGCGGCGAAGTCCGTACCGAACTCCTCAAAGAACTGGAGCGACAGCAGCGTAAACTCCAGGCCTGGGTCGAAGTTCCCGGCGTCGATCAAAGCAGAATCGACTCTTTGCGTCAGCAGCTAAAAAGTGCAGGCAGCATTCTGATTTCTGCCCCGCGTATTGGACAGACGCTGCGCGAAGATCGTCTGATTGGTCTCGTACGTCAGCGTTTAAGTATTCCTGGCGGGTGCTGCAGTTTCGATCTGCCGACTCTGCATATCTGGTTACACCTGGCACAGTCGCATCGTGACGCGCAGGTTGAAACCTGGCTTGCCAGCCTGAATCCGCTCAACCAGGCGCTGTCGCTGGTACTGGATTTAATTCGCAACTCAGCACCGTTTCGTAAGCAAACCAGCCTGAATGGTTTTTATCAGGACAACGGCGAAGATGCAGATCTGCTACGCTTGCAGCTGCCGCTTGATTCGCTGCTTTATCCGCAAATTTCTGGTCATAAGAGCCGTTTTGCCATCCGCTTTATGCCGCTGGATAGCGAGAATGGTCAGGTGCCTGAGCGCCTCGATTTTGAACTGGCGTGCTGTTAAGGAGTCAACATGTCTGAACAAACCATCGTCAACTGCCCAACCTGCGGCAAGCCTGTAGTATGGGCTGAGGTCAGTCCGTTTCGCCCATTCTGCAGCAAGCGCTGCCAGTTAATCGATCTGGGAGAGTGGGCCGCAGAAGAGAAACGCATCCCAAGCTCTGGTGATCTGTCAGAAAGCGACGACTGGAGTGAAGAGCAGAAGTAATTCTGCTAAAACGGTGGGTCGGATTAGGTAACGCCGCATCCGGCATTTTATGTTGTTTTGCCTGATGGCGCTGCGCTTATCAGGCCTAAGAACTAAAACGTAGGGCGAGCAAGCGTAGCGCCCCCGCCATAATTTGCCGGATGTGGCGTTGCCTTATCCGGCCTATAGCGCCATTAGCCAGCAATCAGCTTTTCAATGACCGGTGCATTCGCGGGCGGGAAATCCTGCGCATTCAGAGCATCTTGCGCAATCCACTGCGCCGGTTGCCCCTCTTTTCCCCACGGCTCGCCTTCCCAGCTTTCAACCAGCCAGAACCACAGAGTGATATGCCTGTCCGGAAACTGATACTCCAGCTTTTCGAACAATGAGCTTTGAGTCGGCGTGATCCCCACTTCTTCCTGTAGCTCGCGAATCAGCGCCTGCTCCGGCGTTTCGCCCGCTTCAATTTTCCCGCCGGGGAATTCCAGCTTATTTGCCATGTGGGCATCAGCCGCACGCTGGGTGATAAAAATTTCATGTTGCTGATTACGAATAATCCCGACGGCGATTTGCAGTATTTTCATCTTTATCGTCCATAAAAAAGGCGCAGAATTCTGCGCCTTTTCAGTAAGTTATTTTCTTAGCTCAGACGGCCGTGGCACTGTTTGTATTTTTTGCCAGAGCCGCAAGGACACGGATCGTTACGACCCACTTTACGATCGCCAGTTTGTGCTGCCAGCTCTTCTGCCGCGGCAGAATCGTCGCCTTTATGGCTCAACTGCTGCATCTGCGCTAAGCGCTCAGCTTCTTCACGACGCTGCTGCTCCATGGCTTCGACTTCTTCAGGCATACGCACCTGAACTTTGCTCAGGGTGCTGATCACTTCGTATTTCAGTGATTCCAGCATTGAGGCAAACATAGAGAAGGATTCACGCTTATATTCCTGCTTCGGATCTTTTTGCGCATAACCACGCAGGTGGATACCCTGACGCAGATAGTCCATCGCAGCAAGGTGCTCTTTCCACAGAGAGTCGAGAGTTTGCAGCATCACGCCTTTTTCGAAGTGACGCATCATCTCCGCGCCCACAACTTCTTCTTTACGCTGATAAACTTCGATGGCGTTTGCCAGGATACGTTCACGCAGCGTTTCTTCGTGCAGCTCAGGCTCTTTATCCAGCCACTCTGAAATCGGCATCTCAAGATCGAAGTCGTTTTTCAGACGTTCCTGCAGACCCGGGATATCCCACATTTCTTCCAGAGACTGCGGCGGAATATAGGCATCAATAGTTGCTTTGAAGACATCTTCACGGATGCTGTTGATGGTTTCGCTAACGTCAGTTACGTCCAGCAGTTCGTTACGCTGGGTGTAGATAGCACGACGCTGATCGTTGGCAACGTCATCATATTCCAGCAGCTGCTTACGAATATCGAAGTTGCGGCTTTCCACTTTACGCTGCGCGTTAGCAATTGCTTTGGTCACCCATGGGTGTTCAATGGCTTCACCTGGCTTCATACCCAGTTTACGCATCATGCCTGACACGCGGTCAGAGGCAAAAATACGCATCAGCGCATCTTCCATCGACAGATAGAAACGGGAAGAGCCCGCATCACCCTGACGACCCGAACGACCACGCAGCTGGTTATCGATACGGCGAGATTCGTGACGCTCGGTACCGATAATATGCAAGCCACCGGCAGCTAATACCGCGTCATGGCGAACCTGCCACTCGGCTTTAATCTGCGCGATTTGTTCCGGAGTTGGGTTTTCCAGCTCGGCAACTTCCGCCTGCCAGCTACCGCCCAGCACGATATCGGTACCACGACCGGCCATGTTCGTCGCGATAGTCACGGCTGACGGGTAACCCGCTTGGGCGACGATTGCAGCTTCGTTGGCGTGGAACTTGGCGTTCAGAACATTGTGTTTGATACCCGCTTTGCTCAGCTCGTTAGACACTACTTCCGATTTTTCAATGGAGATAGTACCTACCAGTACCGGCTGGCCATTTGCGGTACGCTCTTTAATATCTTCAATGATTGCCTGAATTTTTTCCGCTTCGGTCATGTACACCAGATCCGGTAAATCCTTACGGATCATCGGACGGTTGGTCGGCACAACCACGGTATCCAGTTTGTAGATGGAGCTAAATTCAAACGCTTCAGTGTCGGCTGTACCGGTCATACCGGCCAGTTTTTCGTACAAACGGAAGTAGTTCTGGAAGGTAATAGATGCCAGCGTCTGGTTCTCGTTCTGGATCTCTACGCCTTCTTTAGCTTCAACAGCCTGGTGCAGACCATCGGACCAGCGGCGCCCCTGCATGGTACGACCGGTGTGTTCATCGACGATGATAACTTCGCCGTCTTTCACGATGTAGTCTACGTCGCGGGTAAACAGCACGTGCGCACGCAGTGCGGCAGTCACGTGGTGCATCAGCATAATGTTGCCCGGAGAGTACAGTGACTCGCCCTCGTCCATAATGCCTTCGTTAACCAGCAGCTCTTCAATCAGCACCAGACCACGTTCGGTCAGGTTAACCTGGCGCGCTTTCTCATCAACTGAGAAGTGGCCTTCGCCCTGGAACGTGTCGGAATCTTCCTTCTCCTGACGGATCAGGTGCGGGATGATTTTATTCACTTTTTTGTACATTTCCGAGCTGTCTTCAGCCGGGCCGGAAATGATCAGTGGCGTACGCGCTTCATCGATCAGGATGGAGTCGACTTCATCGACCAGCGCATAGTGCAGTTTACGTTGAACACGCTCTTCCGGACTAAACGCCATGTTGTCACGCAGGTAGTCAAAGCCGTATTCGTTGTTGGTACCGTAAGTAATATCGGCGTTGTAGGCTTCACGCTTGGCTGGCGCAGGCAGGCCAGACATGTTGATACCAACGGTCATGCCGAGGAATTCAAACAGCGGGCGGTTATTTTCGGCATCACGCTGAGCCAGATAGTCGTTCACGGTAACCACGTGTACGCCCTTCCCGCTTAATGCGTTCAGGTAGGCTGGCAGCGTCGCGGTAAGGGTTTTACCTTCACCAGTACGCATTTCCGCGATGCAGCGATCGTTAAGCACCATACCGCCCAGCAGCTGAACGTCGAAGTGACGCATACCGAACACGCGTTTACTCGCTTCACGCACTACGGCGAACGCTTCCGGGATCAGGCTCTCAACGCTGGCACCTTTTTCCAGACGGGCGCGGAATTCAGCGGTCTTCGCTTTCAGTTCATCATCGGAGAGTTTTTCCATCTCCGGTTCCATCGCGTTGATGACATTGACCACTTTACGCATACGACGCAGCGTACGCTCGTTACGGCTACCGAATACTTTCGTTAATAATTTGATTAGCATAATAAAATCTCAAACGCCCCGCGGTGCGGAGTCAAAAATTATAAGTTGGAAGGTTCTTTTTTAGCTGAGGCGTTGAGGACCAGCGCGGATACCCTGCAGCTGGCTGATCCAGACCGGAACGCTAAACGCGGCCTGAGAGGTAAAGTGTGCGTATGTCACGCGACTTACTGTCGCGGGCGGAGTGCCTTCCTGCGTCAGCATCGCGCTGAGCGTATTCAGTAACGCAAGATGGTGCGCCTGGATTGGCAATGGCTCTTCGGCAACGGGCAACGCCTGAGGCGCCATGGCAAAAGAAAGATGGCGGATAACCGTACGAATGGCATGTTGATGCCAGTAATCGACGGTAAAATTTGGGCGGCGATTAGTCGCTTCCAGCAAAGCAAGCTGGCTAAAGTTAACTTTAGCACCTTGATCGTGATTGCTGGCGGTCGCCTTCGCGGGGGTATTAGGTTCAGCAGCATTACCGAGCGCGGGCAGGCCAAAACTAGCCGCGACCATCCCCAACAGGAGATGCGGCCAGAAGTACCGTCTGCCTAACTGTCGCCAGCGCGTCAGTATTCCACTCACGTTATTGCCACCTGATATACCCTGCGTTTGGGGTTACAAATGCAAAACCATTTTTTGCGCACAAATCTTACCATTAATGCGTTCGCACCACAGCAGTAATGACAGCAAGTCGCGGGTAAATATGCTTAAGAAAGCAGCGATCGAACGGTATTTTAATCTACCTGCGGGGAAAAAGTCGCTTCAGATAAGGTGGTTTGCACTCGGAAGATAAAAAAACGACTGGTTCACCTGGCCGGAGAGAGTGCCAGATTTACCAGTCGAATTTATGCGACAGCGTATGTCGTTATGCCAGTACGGTCGATGGTGCTTTGAACGCCAACGGCAGTTCTGCATCGTCCTGGAAGGTCACATATTCCCAGGCTTCCTGTTTTGCCAGGACCGCCTGCAACAGTTTGTTATTCAATGCATGACCGGATTTATACGCGGTAAATGCACCAATAATGTTGTGACCACACATGAACAAGTCACCGATCGCGTCGAGCATTTTGTGACGAACGAATTCATCTTCAAAACGCAGGCCGTCTTCGTTCAATACGCGATAATCGTCAACAACGATGGCACAATCGAAGCTGCCGCCCAGGCACAGGCCGCGGGACTGCAGATATTCGATATCACGCATGAAGCCGAAAGTACGCGCACGGCTGATCTGACGCATGAACGCATCCGCAGAGAAGTTCATCGCGTAGCGCTGCGTGCTGGAGTCGATCGCCGGATGGTTAAAGTCGATGGTGAAATCCAACGTAAAACCATTATACGGCTTAAACTCAGCCCACTTATCGCCATCTTCGACACGAACGGTCTCTTTGATGCGAACAAATTTTTTGGCGCTGCTCAGTTCTTCAATACCTGCATCAAGCAGCAGATAAACGAACGGAGCGGCACTGCCATCCATGATCGGGATTTCCGGTGCGTTAACTTCAATAACGATGTTATCGATACCTAAACCCGCCAGAGCAGCATTAAGGTGCTCTACGGTTGAAATCCGTACATCATGCTCATTGACCAGACACGTACAGAGCATGGTATCACGCACAGATTTGGCATCGGCCGGGAAATCTACCGGAGGATTCAAGTCGGTGCGACGATAGATGACCCCGGTGTTGGCCGGCGCAGGGCGTAATGTCAGGGTGACTTTTTTGCCGGTATGCAAACCGACGCCAGTCGCCTGAACGATACGTTTAAGAGTCCTTTGTTTGATCATCGTATAATCTCGCCAAATTACCTATCCAACCGAAGTGTACTATACATTCGGTGGGCCAGTTTAGCACAAAGAGCCACAATTCCCAAATTCCAGCTAATTCTTAATCAGCTTGCTTACGCAGGAATGCTGGGATATCCAGATAATCCGGCTCTTTGGTGGTTTGCGGCGTATTGTCGTTAACCACTTTCGCTACCGGTTTCTGCTCTTGCGTCAACGGCGCCATGCCGTGCTGCTGGTAACGATCCATTACCGGCTGCTGTACCTGCTTGTTGGTCACCAGAGTGATTTCAGGACGTTTGTCCATACCAATTCCAGTTGCAACAACGGTGACGCGCAGTTCGTCGTTCATATCCGGGTCCAGAGAGGTACCGATAACCACGGTCGCATTATCCGATGCAAAGGCACGAATCGTGTTACCGACGGTTTCGAACTCATCCAGACGCAGGTCGAAGCCCGCAGTAATGTTGACCAGCACGCCGCGCGCACCAGACAGATCGATGTCTTCCAGCAGCGGAGAAGAGATAGCCATTTCAGCAGCTTCTTCTGCACGGTCTTCACCGCTTGCCACGCCTGAACCCATCATCGCGTAGCCCATTTCGGACATCACGGTGCGCACGTCTGCAAAGTCGACGTTCATCAGGCCCGGACGAGTAATCAGTTCAGCGATACCCTGGACTGCGCCTTTCAGCACGTCGTTCGCTGCGCCAAACGCATCCAGCAGGGAGATACCGCGACCCAGCACTTTCAGCAGCTTGTCATTCGGAATAGTGATCAGAGAGTCCACATGTTTGGACAGCTCGGTGATACCCTGCTCCGCGAATGCCATACGCTTCTTACCTTCAAAGTTGAAAGGCTTAGTCACGACAGCAACGGTCAGAATACCTAAATCTTTTGCTACTTCAGCAACCACTGGCGCTGCACCGGTACCGGTACCGCCGCCCATGCCAGCTGCGATAAACACCATGTCTGCGCCGTCAAGCGCTGCACGCAGAGCTTCACGATCTTCGTCTGCCGCATTACGGCCTACTTCCGGGTTTGCTCCCGCGCCCAGACCTTTGGTGATGCCACTACCAATCTGAATGGTCTGTCCAACCGCCGTTTTACGCAACGCCTGAGCGTCGGTATTCACCGCGAAGAATTCAACACCTTCGATGCGCTCGCGCACCATGTGTTCAACGGCATTACCGCCGCCGCCGCCGACGCCGATGACTTTAATCACCGCGTCATTGGTAAGTTCCATAGGTTCAAACATAGTTTCTCTCTCCGTTGTGCCTGTCGCCTGAGACCGTTAATGTGCGTTGGTCTCTTTAAAAATTAAAACTCTTTTCGCAGCCAGCTATTGAGTCGTTTGATCCACGAGCCAACTGATGCCGTAACGCGTTTTTCTACTTCAGCCTCACCACTCAAATGGGATTCTTTCCCGTAGTGAAGCAGCCCCACTGCCGTTGAATAATAAGGCTCCTGGGCATAATCCGTCAGACCAGTGATATTCAGCGGTGCGCCAATACGTACTTGCGTATGGAACACGCGCTGTGCGCAGGCCGCAAGACCTTCAATTTGCGCAGCGCCACCGGTTAACACAATCCCCGCCGCCAGATGATGTTTCACACCCTGCTGGCGAAGCTGTTCTTGTAATTGCAAAATTTCTTCGTTGACCAGGTTGAGCAGCTCGGTATAACGCGGCTCAATGACCTCTGCCAGGGTCTGACGTTGCAGGCTACGCGGTGGACGACCACCTACGCTTGGCACTTCAACGCTTTCGTCTTTACCCACGATGGAGCCCAGCGCGCAACCATGGCGCACTTTGATGGCTTCAGCATCGCTTGGCGGCGTACCAAAGGCATACGCGATATCGCTGGTCACTACATTCCCTGCATAAGGGATAACTTTAGTGTGGCGCAACGCCCCGCCAGTATAAACGGCGATATCCATTGTACCACCACCAATATCCACCACGCAGACACCTAGCTCACGTTCATCTTCCGTCAACACGGAATAACTGGCTGCCAACCCGGCAAAAATCAGTTGGTCAACTTTCAGCCCACAACGTTCAACGGCTTTGACAATGTTCTTTGCCATGTCGTTGTGGCAGGTAATAAGATGGACTTTTGCCTGCATACGCACGCCGGAAAGACCGACCGGATTTTTAATGCCTTCCTGGTAGTCGATGGCGTATTCCTGCGGAATAACGTGCAGAACACGATGTTCATCGCGAACGCGTACGGATTTTGCCGTATGTACCACGTTTTCCACATCTTCCTGCGTCACTTCCTCTTCGGAAATGGGCACCATACCAATTTCATTTTGACAGCTAATATGTTTACCGGAAAGTGCCAGATACACCGAGGAAATCTGGCAATCTGCCATCAGTTCAGCCTGGTCAATGGCGCGCTGTACGCACTTCACCACTGACTCAAGGTCATTCACCCCGCCTTTATCCATACCTCGCGATGGGCAACTGCCCACGCCAATGATATTGACCATACCGTCGGGCAGAACTTCCCCTACTAAAGCGGCTACCTTCGCGGTGCCAATCTCCAGTCCAACTACCAGTTTTCTGTCCGTCGCCTTGATCATTGTTGTTCTGCCTGTGCCTGATTCTGTTGCTGATTAGATTCCTCAGGAGGCAAGGGAACCCAGCCTACTGCCGCTCCTGAGTCATAACGCAAATCAACGTAGCTAATCCGTTTGCCATCGGTTTGCGCCTGCTGCTGTAAAACCGGGTAGAGTTCCACAAAGCGAGCCAAACGTTTTATCGTATCGCCCCTGCCCAGATTCAGCTTAATATCGTTATTCAGCGTCAACTGCCAGGAACGACGAGCGGTCATCGCCGCTTCCTTCAGGGTGAATCTATCCTTAGCCAGCACCTGCCCCATATCGTGGAACCCTTGCAACACTTCACTTGCGCTGCCTTCCGGTCCATACAACATGGGTAATACCTGCTTATTGGCCCGACCGGTTGGAACACTGAACGTATTTCCTTCAGCATCCACCATATGTTGGTCATTCCAACGCGCAATGGGCACATATTCAACCAGATGAATCTTCAATTCATCGGGCCATTGCTTTCTGACGCTCGCCTGTTTAATCCAGGGGAGGCGTTCAATTTGACTCTGAATGATGTTCACATCCTGAGTCATAAAGGTTCCCGGAGCGCCCAGCGCCAAAATGGACTGACGAATATCGTCATTGCGCGTGTAATGCCGTTCGCCGGTTAACACCAGTTTCGATAAAGGCAAACGTTGCGCATCTTCCATCCATCCCAACACTACCCAGCCGCTGACAAACACGGTGCACAGCACTGTCAGCAGGAACAATATTCCTGCAAGACGCGTTCCATTATTGCGGCGTGAGGAGTTTACTTCTTCTTCATCACCGTTTCGCGTGTTCAGCGCAGCCTGCGACATATCAGTCCGCCAACTCCAGAATTCTTACCACTAACTGCGAGAAGCTCAGGCCCGCCTGACGCGCCGCCATCGGCACCAGACTGTGGCTGGTCATACCCGGAGAGGTATTCGCTTCCAGCAGATAAAACTGGCCATCGCTGTCCAGCATGACGTCAATGCGACCCCAACCTTTACAGCCCAATGTGGTCCACGCTTTCAGGACTAATTCCTGTAAACGGGCCTCTTGTTCGACTTCCAGACCGGCAGGGCAGAAATATTGTGTCTCATCAGAGAGATACTTCGCCTCATAATCATAGAAGGTTCCCGCGGGTTGGATACGTATTGACGGTAAAATTTCTTCACCAAGTATCGCAACTGTAAATTCCGGGCCACTGAGCCATTTTTCGATCAGTACTTCTTCATCATGCTGAAAAGCCAATGCTAATGCACCATGCAAAGCATTTTCTTCTTCAACTTTTGACATCCCTACGCTTGAGCCTTCACGGCTTGGCTTCACAATCAGCGGCAAACCTAGCGCAGAAATCTCCGTAACAACCTCATCACTAAGACCTTTTTCGAACTCAGCGCGGGTCAATGCGACCCAAGGCGCGACCGGTAAACCAGCCCCCTGCCACAACAGTTTGCTGCGCAGTTTGTCCATCGAAATCGCAGAAGCCATGACGCCACTACCGGTGTACGGCAGACCAACCAGCTCCAGCATGCCCTGCAACGTGCCATCTTCACCACCACGACCGTGCAGCGCAATAAACACCTTTTGAAAACCCATCGATTTCAAAAGCGTGACATCGACCTCTTTTGGGTCAATTGGATGAGCATCCACACCACCTTCGCGTAACCCTGCCAGTACGGCCGCGCCGGAATTCAGCGAAACGTCACGCTCTGCGGAGGTTCCCCCTAACAGGACCGCGATTTTATCAGCCATGTTGTTCTTCCTCCGGGTTTTGCGGCTTCAGTTTGATTTCAGCTAAGGAACGCGCGATTTTGCCGATATTTCCAGCGCCCTGCACCAAAATCAGATCGTTGCCGGTTAATACCGGCGCCAGCATGTCTGCCACCTGAGCCGGATCGGATACCAGAATCGGGTCGATCTTACCGCGACCACGGATCGTACGGCACAGCGAGCGACTGTCGGCTCCTGGAATCGCGGCTTCACCCGCGGCGTACACATCCAGCATCAACAGCGCATCGACCTGAGTCAGCACGTTGGCAAAGTCGTCATACAGATCGCGAGTACGCGTAAAGCGGTGCGGCTGGAACAGCATCACCAAATTTTTGTCCGGCCAGCCCGCGCGTGCAGCTTTAATCGTGGCATCCACTTCCGTAGGGTGATGACCATAATCATCCACCAGCATCGCCGTCCCGGTTTTACCGTTTACCGGCTCAAGTGGGAATTCGCCGAGGAAGTCAAAACGTCGTCCGGTGCCCTGGAAACTTTCCAGCGCGCGCAGAATTGCGTCGTCTTCAATGCCTTCTTCTGTTGCAACTGCTACCGCCGCCGCCGCGTTCAGCGCATTGTGACGGCCCGGTGCGTTCAACGTCACGCGTAAATCGGCCATCCCCTGACGCAGCAGCGTGAAGTGTCCTTGTGGACCAATCTGCTGGTAATCTTCGACGCGCACATCAGCATCATCGCTGAAACCATAGGTTGTGGTTTGACGACCAACTCGCGGCAACAACTCGCGGATCACTGGGTCGTCAACGCACATCACCGCACGACCATAAAACGGCAAGTTATGCAGGAAATTAATAAACGTCTGCTTTAAATTTTCGAAGTCGCCATGGTAGGTATCCATATGATCGGCTTCGATATTGGTAACAATCGCCACCATCGGCTGCAAATGCAGGAATGACGCATCGCTCTCATCCGCCTCCGCAATTAAATAACGGCTATGACCCAGACGCGCATGGACGCCTGCGGCCTTCACCAGACCGCCGTTGACAAACGTCGGATCCAGCCCCGCTTCCGCGTAGATACTAGAGACCATCGCTGTGGTCGTGGTTTTACCGTGCGTCCCGGCAATGGCGATACCGTGACGAAATCGCATTAACTCCGCCAGCATTTCAGCACGACGGATCACCGGAATGCGCGCTTCATGCGCCGCAACAATTTCCGGGTTATCCGCAGAAATGGCGCTGGATACCACCACCACGCTCGCATCGCGCACGTTTTCCGGGCGATGGTTGAAGAAAATCGTGGCGCCCAGATTCGTCAACTGCTGCGTCACCGGGTTCGGCGCTAAGTCAGAACCGCTGATCTGATAACCTTCGTTGGCCAAAACTTCGGCAATACCGCCCATACCAGCACCACCGATGCCGACAAAGTGAATGTGCCGAACGCGACGCATTTCGGGCACGATGGAACGCAGTTTTGCCAGTTGTTGTGTATTCATTCTTTAGCCATTAACTTCTTAGTTCATGCGATGCAAAAGGCATCACCACAATTACGCCCGGGCAGCCCGGCTCACTTCATTAGCAACGCGCTCTGTAGCATCCGGAATGGAAGCGGCGCGCGCACGTTCTGCCATGGTTAATAAGGTTTCTCGCGACCACCCGGAAAGGGTGTTAGCGACGGCATCCACAGTAAACTGCGGCTGCTCAAGAATTTTGGCGGCGCCCGCTTTCTCCAGCGGCAGCGCATTCCAGTACTGCTGTCGGTCTTTGTGCTGGAAAGGCACAAACAGCGCAGGCAAACCTGCGGCGGCAATTTCGCTTACCGTCAGCGCGCCGGAGCGACAAACTACAACATCCGCCCACGCGTAGGCAGCTGCCATATCATCAATAAACTCAGTGACCTTGTGCTGCGGTTGTCCCGCGTCGGCATACGCCTGTTCAACGGTTTGCTGCGCGCCTTTGCCACTCTGATGCCAGATAGTCACCGCGTCACCAAGCTTTGCGGCAACCTGCGGCATCGTCTGGTTCAATACGCGTGCGCCCTGAGATCCCCCGACGACCAGCACGCGAACCGGGCCTTCACGCCCCGCCAGACGCGCTTCGGGCAACGGCAGCGCCAGAACGTCGGTGCGTACTGGGTTACCCACCACTTCCGCATTCGGGAAAGCGCCAGGAAAAGCCTGCATCACCTTCGTTGCAATCTTCGCCAGCCACTTGTTAGTTAATCCCGCAATGCCGTTCTGCTCATGCAGTACAACCGGAACGCCTAATGACCAGGCAGCCAGACCGCCAGGGCCGGACACGTAGCCGCCCATCCCCAGCACCACATCAGGCTTAAACTGCTTCATGATGGCGCGCGCCTGACGCCAGGCATTAAAAATACGCACGGGGGCGGCAAGCAGCGCGTTGACACCTTTGCCACGCAAACCGGAGATGCGAATAAAGTCAATTTCAATGCCATGCTTCGGCACTAAGTCCGCTTCCATACGATCGGCGGTGCCCAGCCAACGAACCTGCCAGCCCTGGGCCATTAAATGATGCGCGACCGCCAGCCCCGGGAACACATGCCCGCCGGTACCGCCTGCCATCACCATTAACCGCTTCGGTTGACCACTCATCGTGCACCTCGTGTAAACGCCTGGGCTTTTTCCAGACGCGTTTCATAATCAATACGTAACAAAAACATGATGGCAGTCGACATAATCAACAAACTGGAACCACCATAACTGATCAGCGGTAACGTCAGACCTTTTGTTGGCAGCATACCTGCTGCCGCGCCGACGTTTACCAGGGCCTGGAAGCTAAACCAAATCCCGATGGAGCAGGCTAGAAAGCCTGAAAAACGGTGGTCAATTTCCAGTGCTTTGCGACCGATCGACATCGCGCGAAAAGCGACGAAGAATACCATTAAAAGCGCCAATACCACACCGATATAACCCAGCTCTTCCCCAATGATGGCAAAGATGAAGTCGGTGTGCGCTTCCGGTAAATACTCCAGTTTTTGCACTGAATTACCTAACCCCTGACCCCAAACCTCACCGCGACCAAAAGCCATCAGTGATTGCGTTAACTGATAGCCGCTGCCAAACGGATCTTCCCATGGGTTCCAGAAAGAGGTTACGCGGCGAATACGATACGGTTCGGCAAGGATCAGCAGCACCACCGCCGAAATCCCCATGCCGATAATGGCAATGAACTGCCACAGTTTCGCACCAGCGAGAAACAGCATCGCCAGCGTCGTGACAAACAGCACCACCACCGTACCAAGGTCAGGCTGCGCCAGCAGTAAGACTGCCAGCACCAGAATCACGCCCATCGGTTTTAAGAAGCCGCGCAGGTTGTTACGCACTTCATCGACTTTACGCACCAGGTAGTTAGCGAGATAACAGAACAGCGACAGCTTGGTGAATTCCGCAGGCTGAATACGCAGTGGACCCAGCGCGATCCAGCGCGATGCCCCGTTAACGGAGCTCCCCACCACCAGCACGATCAACAACATGATGATCGAGGCGATCAGCATCGTCGTGCTGTACTTTTGCCAGAACTCCATCGGCAGACGCAGCGTCACCATCGCCAGACAGAACGCGAGGAAGATATACAGCGCGTCACGCTTAGCAAACAGGAAAGGATCGCCTGCCAGGCGTTGCCCTACGGGCATCGATGCCGATGTCACCATCACAAAACCGATCGCTGCCAGACCAAAAGTCAGCCACAGCAGCATGCGGTCATACATGATCAAGCTGTCCGCGTCTTTATCACGCGAAGCCATCACCCAGCCTTTAAGTGCCGCGAAGATCCACGCCAGGACACCCAGTCCCGGTACGCGCGGCATTTTCAGACGAGGGAGAGAGAAGCGCATCAACCCAACTCCTTCGCTAAACGGGTAAAGACGTCACCGCGTTGCTCAAAGTTCTTGAACTGGTCAAGGCTGGCGCAGGCTGGCGACAGCAGCACCATATCACCCGGCTTCACACGCGGTGCGAGCAGACGCATTGCCTGCTCCATGGTTTCAGTGTGTTCCGCAACCTCAGGACGCAGAGCAGCAAGCTGTGCGCCATCGCGACCAAAGCAGTAAAGACGAATGTTGTCGCCAGTCAGGTAGCGTTGCAGCGGCGTAAAGTCGGCGGATTTCCCATCGCCGCCCAGCAGCAGGTGCAACGTACCGTCAACGTGCAGACCATTCAGCGCCGCTTCGGTGCTGCCAACGTTGGTGGCTTTTGAATCGTTGATCCAACGCACACCGTTATGATTCAGTACCAACTGGAAACGATGCGCCAGACCGGTAAAGGTAGTCAGCGCTTTCAGGCTGGATGCCCGCGGCAGACCCGCAGCATCCGCCAGCGCCAGCGCCGCCAGGGCGTTGGTATAGTTATGCTGGCCGGTAAGCGTCATCTCTTTCACGTTCAGGACTTTTTCGCCCTTCACCCGCAGCCAGGTTTCACCCTGCTGACGATTGAGATGATAGTCACCCATGTTGATGCCAAAGCTCACGCAGCGCTCATCCGCCCCGCGAATCGGCATGGTCAACGCATCATCGGCATTAACCACACACACTTTCGCATTCTCATAGACGCGCAGTTTGGCTGCACGGTACTGCTGCAAGCCAAACGGATACCTGTCCATATGATCTTCAGTGACGTTCAAAATGGTGGCGGCTACGGCCTGTAAGCTGGAGGTTGTCTCCAGCTGGAAGCTCGACAACTCCAGTACATACAGCTCACGTTCGTCATCCAGCAACATCAGCGCGGGCAGGCCGATATTTCCGCCAACACCCACGTTCACACCAGCCGCTTTCGCCATTTCTCCCACCAACGTGGTGACGGTGCTTTTCCCGTTGGAACCGGTGATCGCGACGATCGGCGCCTGCGCTTCACGACAGAACAGCTCGATGTCACCGACAATTTCGATCCCTACATCAGCAGCGGCGCTCAGAGAAGGATGCGCCAGGGCAATACCAGGGCTGGCGACGATGAGATCGGCGGCCAGCAGCCAATCATCATTCAGGCTGCCAACATGACGCTCAACCGCTTCCGGCAATTTATCCAGGCCAGGTGGCGTTGCGCGGGTATCCATCACACGCGGCGTCACGCCACGCGCCAGAAAGAAATCCACGCAGGACAGCCCGGTCAATCCCAGACCGATAATGACGACTTTTTTACCCTGGTAATCAGCCATGATTAACGTACCTTCAGCGTTGCCAGGCCAATCAGCACCAGCATCAGCGAAATAATCCAGAAGCGCACAATTACGCGCGGTTCCGGCCAGCCTTTCAGTTCATAGTGATGGTGAATCGGCGCCATACGGAAGATGCGCTGTCCGCGCAGCTTAAAGGAGCCAACCTGCAGAATGACCGACAGCGTTTCCACAACAAATACGCCGCCCATAATTACCAGCAGGAATTCCTGACGCAGCAGCACGGCAATAATGCCCAGCGCGCCGCCCAGCGCCAGAGAACCGACGTCGCCCATAAAGACCTGCGCCGGATAGGTGTTAAACCACAGGAAGCCTAACCCCGCACCGACAATCGCCGTACAGACGATCACCAGTTCGCCGGCATGGCGTAAATAGGGAATGTGCAGGTAGTTGGCAAAGTTCATGTTACCTGTAGCCCATGCCACCAGCGCAAAACCTGCGGCCACGAACACGGTCGGCATAATCGCCAGACCGTCCAGGCCATCGGTGAGGTTTACCGCATTGCCAGTACCCACAATAACGAAGTACGCCAGCAGCACGTAGAACAGCCCCAATTGCGGCATGACATCTTTAAAGAACGGCACCACCAGCTCGGTAGCCGGGGTATCTTTACCGGCGAGGTACAGCGCAAAGGCTACACCCAGCGCAATCACCGACATCCAGAAGTACTTCCAGCGGGCAATCAGCCCCTTGGTATCTTTGCGCACCACTTTGCGATAGTCATCGACAAAACCGATAATGCCATAGCCAATCAATACCACCAGCACGCACCATACGTACGGGTTCGACGGATATGCCCACAACAGAACGGAGATAACAATCGCGGTGAGGATCATGATCCCGCCCATGGTTGGCGTACCACGTTTACTAAAGTGCGATTCAGGACCGTCGTTACGTACAACCTGTCCAAAGGACATTTTTTGCAAGCGGGCAATCATGCGCGGGCCCATCCACAAAGAGATGAACAGCGCGGTCAGCAGGCTGACGATGGCGCGAAACGTCAGATAGGAAAAGACGTTAAAGCCGGAATAATATTTGACCAAATGTTCGGCCAGCCAAACTAACATGTCCCATTCTCCTGTAATGCGCGTACTACCTCTTCCATGGCGGCACTACGTGAACCCTTCACTAAAATCGTCATGACCTGATGTTCTGCAATCAATGCTTTAAGATGCGCGGCCAGCGCGCTTTTATCCGCAAAATGTTCGCCAACGCCGCTGGCGTCGCTAATTGCCTTACTCAGTTTTCCTGTACTCAGTACACGGTCGATACCTGCTGCTTTCGCAGCAACACCTACCTGTACATGGCATGCTTCACTTTCTGCGCCAAGCTCTGCCATATCGCCAACGACCAGTACGCGATAGCCCGGCATTTCAGACAGCACCTGCACCGCTGCGGTCATCGAACCGACGTTCGCGTTATAGGAGTCGTCCAGCAGCAACTGATTTTCTGCGAGTTGAATCGGGAACAGACGTCCCGGTACCGCTTGCAGATCCTTCAAACCCGCTTTGATCGCCTCGTGCGTCGCGCCTACCGCCATAGAAAGCGCCGCCGCCGCAAGGGCGTTAGCGATATTGTGGCGACCCGGCAACGGCAGCAGGACATCAATGCTTCCGGTCGGCGTTTGCAGAGAAAATTCTGTGCCATGCGAGGTCACATGAACGTTGGTCGCAGAAAAGTCGCTGTTGGCCGCATTCGGGGAGAAGCGCCAGACTTTGCGATCGCCGATGATGCTTTGCCAGTTCAACCAGTCGTTGTTGTCGGCATTCATAATGGCGATACCATTCGCAGACAGGCCGGTAAAAATCTCACCTTTTGCCTTCGCAACGCCCGCCAGAGAGCCGAAACCTTCCAGGTGCGCGGCGGCCAGATTGTTCACCAGCGCCGCTTCCGGACGCGTCAGGCCGACGGTCCAGGCGATTTCGCCCTGATGGTTGGCGCCGAGCTCAATCACGGCATAGTCGAAATCGTTAGTTAAGCGCAGCAGCGTCATCGGTACGCCGATGTCGTTATTCAGATTGCCCGCGGTATATAGGGTGTTACCACACTGGCTCAGAATGGCAGCCGTCATCTCTTTGACGGACGTTTTACCGGATGAGCCGGTCAGCGCGACAACGCGCGCCGGAACCTGAGCGCGAACCCACGCCGCCAGTTCACCAAACGCCAAACGCGTATCTTTAACAATCAGCTGCGGCAGGTTGGTGTCCAACGGGCGGCTGACCAGCAGCGCACCCGCCCCGCTCTCTTGCGCTTTGTCTGCAAAATCATGGGCATCAAAGCGTTCGCCTTTCAGCGCCACAAACAGGCAGCCCGGCGTCACTTTACGCGTATCGGTTGTTACGGCATCAAGGGTCAGATCGGCCCCTTTCAGTTCGCCACGGAGGATCTCCGCCAGTTGGCTGAGCGTTACGCTAATCATGCGATAACCCCCAGCAGACGCGCTGCGGTCACGCGGTCAGAATAGTCGAGACGCTGCGAGCCGACGATCTGGTAATCTTCGTGACCTTTCCCGGCCACCAGCACCACGTCGTTTTCTTTCGCCTGCATAATGGCGTTTGTCACGGCTTCTGCGCGCCCTTCCATCACCTTCGCCTGTCCGGCATCCAGCATACCCGCCAGAATGTCGTTAATAATGGCGCGCGGCTCTTCGGTACGCGGGTTGTCATCAGTCACCACGACAACATCTGCAAACTGCTCGGCGATTGCGCCCATCAACGGACGTTTGCCTTTATCGCGATCGCCGCCGCAGCCAAAGACGCACCACAGTTTGCCAGTACAGTGCAGACGTGCCGCCTGCAGCGCTTTTTCCAGCGCATCTGGCGTATGAGCGTAATCAACCACCACGGTGGTTTTACCCGGCGCGCTGAACACTTCCATACGTCCGCAAACCGGCTGCAATTGTGTCGCCGTTTTCAGTAAATCAGCTAACGGATAGCCCAATGCCAACAGCGTTGCCAGCGCCAGCAAAAGATTGCTGACGTTAAACGCCCCCATCAGGCGGCTTTCAATTTCGCCGTCGCCCCATGAGGAGGTAAAACGAATCGTTGCCCCACTGTCGTGATACTTCACGTCAACCGCTTTTAACCAACGACCATGACAGTTCGGGTTGATGTGGTCTTCCATCGAAACGGCAACCGCATCAGGGAGTTTCGCCAGCCAGCGACGACCGACTTCATCATCCGCATTGACGATGGCCTGACCGCAATGGTGCGTGGAATACAGCAGCCATTTCGCGGCTTCGTAATGTTCCATGTCGCCGTGGTAGTCGAGATGGTCGCGGCTTAAGTTAGTAAATACTGATGCGGCAAACTTCAGCGCCGCCACGCGATGCTGAACCAGGCCGTGTGAAGAGACTTCCATCGCGCCAACCGTTGCGCCCTGCGCAGCCAGCCCCGCCAGCACATGCTGGACATCAACGGCTGAACCGGTAGTATTTTCCGTCGGGATCACTTTGCCCAGCAGGCCATTGCCTACTGTTCCCATTACCGCGCTGGTTTCGCCAAGCAGTTGGCTCCACTGGGCCAGCAATTGGGTGGTGGTGGTTTTACCGTTAGTCCCGGTTACGCCGACCAGACGCATTTTCTCAGAAGGCTCGTGGTAAAAACGGCCCGCCAGTGCAGATAAACGTTCGTTAAGCTGACTGAGATAGATGACCGGAACGCCATGCATTTCACGGATTTCACCATCAGTAGCTTCATCTTTTGCTTCTGCAATAATGGCAGCCACACCTTGCGCTATCGCCTGCGGGATATACCGACGCCCGTCCGCCTGATGACCCAATACTGCGACAAAGAGATCGCCTGATGCAGCCACACGGCTGTCAAGCGTCATCTCCCGCAGTGCTCGCTCCGGTGCACCCGGCACCCATGGAGCAAGAAGGTCGCGCAAATTACGATCTGCCACCTGTTGCCTCGCCTTGATTATTCACAAATTCATTTTTATCGCCCGTTGTCAGCGCATCCGGCTCGATGTTCATGGTGCGCAGTACGCCGCCCATGATGGCACCAAAGACCGGCGCGGAAACGGCGCCACCGTAGTATTTACCCGCCTGCGGATCGTTGATAACAACAACCAGCGCGAAGCGCGGCTGACTCGCAGGCGCAACGCCTGCGGTATAAGCAATGTATTTGTTGATGTAGCGACCATCCGGCCCTACTTTTTTCGCTGTACCGGTTTTAATAGCGATGCGATAGCCTTTAATCGCCGCCTTCACGCCGCCGCCGCCCGGCAGCGCCACGCTTTCCATCATATGCACGACGGTACGCACGGTATCTTCCGGGAAGATACGCTCACCCGGAACAGGAGGGTCTACTTTGGTAATCGACAGTGGACGATAAACGCCGTAGCTGCCGATCGTTGCATAGACTCGCGCTAACTGTAACGGCGTTACCATTAGCCCGTAGCCGAAAGAGAAGGTGGCCCTCTCTATGTCAGACCACCGTTGTTTTTGAGGATATAAGCCACTGCGTTCTCCGACCAACCCCAAATTGGTCGCTTTTCCCAGCCCAAAACGTGAGTAAGTATCTACTAACGCTGAGGACGGCATCGCTAACGCCAGCTTGGAAACACCGACGTTACTCGACTTCTGCAAAACCCCGGTGAGGGTTAATTCGCTATAACGCGCCACGTCTTTGATTTCGTGACCATTAATTCGGTAAGGGATAGTATTGAGGACGGTATTTTCGCGAACCACGCCACGCTGCAGCGCGGTCATCACCACCATCGGTTTAACGGTAGAACCCGGTTCAAAAACGTCGGTGATGGTACGGTTACGCATCGCGTCTTTTGGCGTACCGGTGAGATTGTTCGGGTTGTAGGACGGACTGTTGGCCATGGCCAGCACTTCACCGGTGTTTACATCCACCAGTACCGCACTGCCTGACTCCGCCTTGTTGAACGCCACGGCGTTATTCAGTTCACGGTAGACCAGTGCCTGTAAACGCTCATCAATGCTCAACGCGAGGTTATGCGCCGCCTGGCTGTCGGTAGAGGAGATATCTTCAATGACGCGGCCATAACGGTCTTTACGTACAATACGTTCGCCCGGTTGTCCGGTGAGCCACTTGTCGAAGCTCTTCTCAACGCCTTCAATCCCCTGGCTGTCGACGTTAGTAAAGCCGATGAGGTGAGCAGTCACTTCTCCGGAAGGATAGTAACGGCGGGATTCTTCGCGCAGGTGGATACCTGGCAGCTTCAGTTTTTTGATGTAGTCGGCCATGTCAGGGTTAACCTGACGCGCCAGATAGATGAAGCGCCCTTTCGGGTTGGCGTTAATGCGGGAAGCCAGCTGGTCGAGCGGGAGATTCAGCGCAGTCGACAGCGCTCTCCAGCGTTCACCAACGCTCACGCCGCCTGCGTCATGCACCTCTTTCGGGTCGGCCCATATCGCTTTAACCGGAACGCTCACCGCCAGCGGGCGACCAGAGCGGTCGGTAATCATTCCGCGTGATGTAGACACTTCCTGGACGCGTAGAGAGCGCATATCCCCCTGACGCACCAGCATGTCCGGCGCGATGATTTGCAGCCAGGCAACGCGCCCCAGCAGAAAACCCAGTGCCAGCAAAATACAGCCGCACAGTAACGCAAAACGCCAACTGATAAAGTTGGCTTGTTCTTCCTGGCGTTTTGGTTTGTGCGTTTTTGCCGCTGCTTTCATGCGTCGCGTTTTTCCTTATTTTTGTACTACGATATTTTCTTGTGAGGGATCGACATGCTGCATTTGCAGCTTTTCCGTTGCGATCCGTTCAACACGGCTATGGTCGCCGAGCGCGTTCTCCTCAAGGATCAAGTTGCGCCATTCGATATCCAGCGCATCTCGCTCCAGAACCAGCTGCTCACGCTGCGCAGTCAGTAACCGCGTATGGTGTGCTGTTGTCACGACGGTAACCGCCGTCAAAATAATGCAAATGAACAGGCAGAGTGGCAGCTTCCCAAACCGCAAAAGATCGTCACCGATCACGCCAGGCAAGGCATGGCGCTCGTTGCTTCCTATCGATCCTTTAACTTTGCTGAGGGCTTCTGTCACTCTGCTGATCATGCGTTCGTCCTCTCTGCAATACGCAGAACTGAACTACGGGCACGAGGATTCTCAGCTACCTCTTCTTCACCCGGCATCATCTTGCCTAGTGCTCTTAACTCACGGCCGCCCAGCTTTTTGATCTGCGCTTCGGTCATCGGTATTCCAGCCGGTACCTGAGGACCACGGCTTTGTTCACGCATAAAGCGTTTCACAATGCGGTCTTCAAGCGAATGGAAACTGATGATCGAAAGGCGACCACCTGGAGCCAGCACGCTGAGCGAGCTTTTTAGCGCCTGCTCTATCTCCTCCAGTTCACTGTTCACCCAAATGCGCACCGCCTGGAAGGTACGGGTCGCGGGATGTTTGAATTTGTCTTTCACCGGCATTGCCGCTGCAATAACTTCCGCCAGCTCTTTGGTGCGGGTCATCGGTTCGATGCGGTTGCGCTCCACGATGGCGCGCGCAATGCGTTTGCCGAAGCGCTCTTCGCCAAAGGTTTTAATCACCCAGGCAATGTCTGCTTCATCGGCGGTTTGCAGCCATTCGGCCGCTGACTGACCGCGTGTTGGGTCCATACGCATATCTAACGGACCGTCACGCATAAACGAGAAACCGCGCTCTGCGTCATCGAGCTGCGGTGAAGAAACGCCGAGATCGAGAAGAATCCCGTCGATCTTACCGGTCAGTCCACGCTCGGCGACATAGTCAGCCAGCGCAGAGAAAGGTCCATGTACGATGGAGAAACGGGGATCGGTAATCGTTTTTGCAACGGCAATAGCCTGCGGATCGCGATCGATTGCCAGTAAACGTCCCTCTTCGCCAAGCTGGGAGAGGATCAGACGTGAGTGACCGCCGCGACCAAATGTCCCGTCAATGTAGATGCCGTCTGGACGAATATTCAGGCCGTTTACGGCTTCATCCAGCAACACCGTTGTATGTTTATAATTTTCCGTCATTTTATAGAGACAAATCCTGCAATCGTTCCGACAACGCGCCAGTAACAGACTGCTCAGCGTCGATATCTTCCTTGACCTGTTGATACCAGGTCGTTTCATCCCACAGCTCAAACTTATTGAACTGCCCAACCAGCATCACTTCTTTCGTTAGCCCTGCGTGTTGCCGCAGAATGGGTGCTATCAGTAATCGACCAGCGTTATCCATCTGACATTCGCTGGCATGACCCAACAATAAGCGCTGTACGCGACGCTCAACTGGATTCATGCTCGACAGACGCGATAGCTTCTGCTCGATTATTTCCCATTCAGGCAGGGGGTACAGCAGCAGGCACGGGTGATGGATGTCAATGGTGCAAACCATTTGACCGGTAGCGCTCTCAAGCAGTTGATCCCGATAACGGGTAGGCACGGATAAGCGCCCTTTACTGTCGAGATTAACTAACGTTGCTCCCCGGAACATGCCAGTCTCACCCCCAATTACCACTTTATCCCACAAATTCCCACTTAAAGGAGTTTACGGAGCGGAGGAAAACCTTGTCAAGCAAGTCGCGGCGCTTAGCGGAGCAAAAAACCCATTGTTTACGGCTAATATCAGCGTTGAACAAATTCCGTACAGCAAACGAAGCAAATTAACGTCATGAATATTTGTAAGAAAAAAATCCAACAACTCATCATTGTTTAAAACAACTGAATATCATCCAAAGAAAATATAAAGTGTCAGTTTGCGACGCGAGCGGCATTTTAGGACAATATGCAGCGAGTTAACAGTACCAGTTAATCGGTCTGTACGCCGCGCAGAGCCGAGGAAAGCACCAGATGGCCGCAATACGAGAGCAAAGTGTTTGTTAATTCGGCAAATCCATACATGCATGTAACAAAATAATACAAGCGTAACGCGTCGTTACGTATCAATAACCCAAAAATGGATAGTTGCATTTTTAATTCGGGGTATTTCAAGAATGAATTTCAGATAATTCTAAAGAATATTCTTAAATATAATGCGGTTATTTCTGAGAATAGAAAAATTGAAGACGTCAGGGGCTTATCCCGCCGACGTCATCAATTGAGGAAACTTAGTTACGGCTGAGAATACCGCGACGGTACAGATTACGCCGTATACGCGTTAAACCTGGTTTTGGTTTACGCGGTTCGTCCAGACTTGCCAGTACAATCTCCAGCACGCGTTCTGCGACATCACGATGGCGCTGTGCCACTGCCAGTACCGGGCACTGCAGGAAGTCGAGCAGTTCGTGATCGCCAAAAGTCGCAATCGCTAAATCAGACGGTAGCTGCCCGTCACGACGCAGGGTCACATCCATCACGCCCTGCAACAGGGCAAACGACGTGGTAAACAACGCCTGAGGCATTGGGTGCGTTTCCAGCCATTTATCAAACAGCTGCGCAGCCGCTTCCCGCTCATAACTGTTGGCGTACAGGAAATGGACTTCACGCGGATCGTCCTTCCACGCGGTACGAAAACCCTGCTCGCGCAGGAAACTGACGGATAATTCAGGAAGCGCGCCCAGATAGAGGACGGTTTCAGCAGGGAATTTGCGTAACTCCTCTGCCAGCATTTCCGCATCATCCTGATCCGCACCCACAACGCTGGTAAAATGTTCGCGATCCAGTGCACGGTCCAGCGCCACAATCGGGAATGAACTGTTTGCCCAGCGTTGGTAGAACGGATGCTCAGGCGGCAATGAAGTCGACACAATAATGGCATCGACCTGGCGCTGTAAAAGATGCTCAATACAGCGCATTTCGTTATCCGGCTGATCTTCAGAGCAGGCAATCAACAGCTGATACCCACGCTGACGCGCCTGGCGTTCCAGATAGTTTGCGATCCGGGTATAGCTTGTGTTCTCAAGATCCGGGATCACCAGCCCGATAGAACGTGTGCGTCCAGCACGCAGCCCGGCCGCCACGGCATTCGGGTGGTAATTATGCTCACGCACCACCGCCATGACTTTTTCAACCGTTTTGTCGCTTACGCGATATTGCTTTGCTTTGCCATTAATAACGTAGCTTGCAGTCGTTCGCGAAACGCCGGCCAACCGAGCGATTTCATCCAGTTTCACAATTGCCCCTTGCGTAAAATGTACAAACCATAACCTTTTAGATGGCATGGGTTAAACTTCTTAACATCTAAGCGCAGAATAATGACTGCGGCAACCGCTTTTGTCTCTGGTTACTGCTGATTTCGCAAAAAAAAAAGCGCAGCAGGTAGCATCAGCGAAAGCGGGTTCGTTACCTGCAGGCAGGATAAGGCGTTTATGCCGCTATCCGGCATGACCTCCACGATGAGGCCTGATAGCGCTTTGCTTACCAGGCCTACGGTTGACGATTAGCGCATAATTTTATCGCCACGGGAGAGTCCCACCACACCGGAACGAGCAACTTCCACAATTTTGGCGACTTCACGCAAGGTTGCCAGAAACGCATCCAGCTTGTCGCTGGTGCCCGCCAGTTGTACGGTGTAGATAGACGGCGTCACGTCGATGATTTGCCCGCGGAAAATCTCCGTGTTGCGTTTCACCTCCTCCCGGCCATAACCGCTGGCCTGGATTTTCACCAGCATGATTTCTCGTTCAACGTGGGCCCCCTGCCCCAGCTCGCTAACGCGCAGAACATCCACCAGTTTGTGGAGCTGCTTTTCGATCTGCTCAAGGACTTTCTCATCCCCTACCGTCTGAATCGTCATCCGCGATAAGGTGGGGTCGTCGGTCGGCGCGACGGTCAGGCTTTCAATGTTGTATCCACGCTGGGCGAAGAGGCCAATCACCCGCGACAATGCACCCGACTCATTTTCCAGCAATACTGATAATATCCGGCGCATAATCAGGTCCTCTCCGTTTTGCTTAGCCACATTTCATCCATCCCGCCCCCACGAATCTGCATCGGGTAGACATGCTCACTGCCGTCGACGGTGACGTCGACAAACACCAGGCGATGGTTACGCACATGCTCCAGCGCTTCACCCAGCTTGCTCTCCAGTTCATCTGGATGATTAATCTGGATACCGATATGCCCATAAGCCTCAGCAAGGCGCACAAAATCGGGCAGCGACTGCATGTAAGACTGGGAGTGACGCCCGGAGTAGATCATGTCCTGCCATTGTTTGACCATGCCGAGATAACGGTTGTTAAGGTTGAGCACCAGCACCGGCAGTTCATACTGCAGCGCCGTCGACAGCTCCTGGATGTTCATCTGAATGCTGCCATCCCCGGTCACGCACACTACCGTTTCATCCGGCAACGCCATTTTCACCCCTAACGCCGCGGGTAAACCGAATCCCATCGTGCCGAGGCCGCCTGAGTTAATCCAGCGACGCGGTTTATCGAACGGATAATAAAGTGCGGCAAACATCTGATGCTGGCCAACGTCAGAGGTCACATACGCCTCCCCTTTCGTCAGACGCCAGATGGTTTCAATCACCGCCTGCGGCTTAATGCTTTCGCTTTGCGTGTCGTATTTCAGACACTGACGGGCGCGCCAGTGCTCAATCTGTTGCCACCAGTCACGGTTATCATCCAGTGGCTGCTGTGATTTCTCCTGCTCCAGCAGTTCGAGCATTTGATCCAGCACCAGACGGGCATCACCCACAATCGGAATATCCGCAGTAACGGTTTTAGAAATAGAGGTCGGATCGATGTCGATATGCAGCACGGTCGCATTCGGACAGTATTTTGCCAGGTTATTCGTCGTTCGATCGTCAAAGCGAACGCCGACAGCAAAGATCACATCGGAATGATGCATGGTCATATTCGCTTCGTAGGTACCGTGCATCCCTAACATGCCCAGCGCCTGACGATGTGTGGCCGGAAACGCGCCCAACCCCATTAGCGAGGAGACAACCGGCAGATTCAGCGCTTCAGCAATCTGAGCTAACTGCTCATGGCAAGCAGCATTGACCGCGCCACCGCCCACATAGACAACCGGTTTCTTCGCCGCAACCAGCGTCTGTAGCGCCCGTTTGATCTGTCCTTTATGCCCCGTCGTCGTCGGATTATACGAGCGCATACTTACCGAGTCCGGCCAGCTATAAGGCAGTTTCTTCGCCGGATTCAGAATATCCTTCGGCAAATCCACCACCACCGGCCCAGGACGACCGCTTGCTGCCAGCCAGAAGGCTTTTTTCAGCACCTGTGGGATATCTTGCGTTTGTTTGACCAGGAAGCTGTGTTTTACCACCGGGCGGGATATACCTACCATGTCGCACTCCTGGAAGGCATCGTAGCCAATCAGCGACGTTGCGACCTGTCCGGAGAGGATCACCAGCGGAATGGAATCCATGTAAGCCGTTGCGATTCCGGTAATCGCGTTGGTCGCCCCCGGTCCGGAGGTAACTAATACGACCCCCACTTCTCCCGTGGCACGCGCCAGGCCATCAGCCATATGTACCGCCGCTTGTTCATGGCGAACCAGCACATGATCAATACCGCCGACCGTATGCAGCGCATCATAAATATCGAGAACGGCCCCCCCGGGATAACCGAATACCTGCTTCACACCCTGATCGATGAGCGATCGGACGACCATCTCGGCTCCAGACAACATCTCCATGGCTTGCCTCACTCTTATAATGAATTACGGTTTAACAACACATTAACCGCTGACGATGACGCATGGCAATTGACTCCGAAGGGGTGTCACTGGAGTAAATAAGAATAAAAAGGAGGAAAGACGCGAATAAACGGAGAATTAAACCAGCATAAGCAATCAGTATGATAAATAATCGCTTAAAAATGGGAACTTACAGCAATTACTCTATTTTTTGACACTTTTGGACAGACGTAAAAAATAGAGTTCAGCATAAAATTTCAGTTATAAAGACAAAAGCAGAATAAACAGGATGTATTGTCCGGTTTACTCTGCCAAGTGCTACTGCTTACAAACGGAGACTAACAGCTCTTCCATCCATTGATGTCCTTTATCCCGGCCCGCGGCTTCATGCCAGGAAAGATAGCATGTGCGGCTGTTCAATTTTAACGGTAAAGGTAAGATCTGTAGTTCTAAAGAATCGGCAAATTCTTCTGCTAACCAACGCGGCGCAATAGAGACCAAATGCGTTTGCGACACAATATTAAGAACGCTAATTAATGCCATGCCCTGATAAGCTACGCAGGATTGTTTATCCGGTGTGTCATACCACGGTTGGCTGAATGATGCGAAGCGATCAAGTGACACCACCGCATGCTGTTCATTATAGACATCGCTTTCCAGTAACGGACCACTAATGCGCGGATGCTTTTTACTTGCGACTAACACCATTTCGTCATTGAATAACGGAATACTGGTAAATTCAGGACGACGGAATTCTTCATAGCTAATAACGAATTCTGTTTCCTGGTAACGTAATTGATGCTCTGTATTTTGATTGAGTGAAGATTTAAATACGACATGAATGTTTGGTGCAACTTGCTCAACCCGATTATAAATCAACGACGTCAGAATATTATCCAATGGGCTGCATACGCAAAGATTGAATACGCGCTCGCTGCTGGCTGGCTCAAAACCCGATCCAGGCAGTTCATTTTGCACTAATTGCAATGCCTGGCGAACAGAACCAAATAGCTGGAAAGCTCTTGCTGTCGGCTGGATACCGCGTCCATAACGAACAAAAAGCTCATCATTAAACATCACTTTCAGGCGCGCGACCGCATTACTGACAGCGGGTTGGGACATCCCCAAAGTATGTGCGGCACGGGTAATGTTTTGTTCTTGCATCACCGCATCAAAGACGGTTAATAAATTAAGATCAACCATGCGAAGCTGTGGCTTCCCCATATCTATAATATTTGTTTTATCTATTATTTTTACTTCTGGCATATTTAACTCCACTGTCACTCTAAACTCCCTTTTCCCAGACGGAGTGAAGAAATAATCTCCGTTAATATGATTTACCATACATATAAGATGAGAAAAAGAAAAAACATTAAAATTAGGAAAACATAAAGGTACAAACCTAAATGAACAAAAGACCAATGCGAGCGCAGTGTGGCAGGTGTCACTGCACGGTGATTCATATGTTTAAATTTCAAAAACAATATAACCATAAGCATGGCGAATATACAATCATACGTATCGTGAATACGTATTTAAGTTTTAATTAAATGTTTATATTATTAATACATTAAAAGTTAACATTAATTTATCAATTATGTGGTGTTACACTGCCCATAGCCATTCATGATTACTATAAAAACAGATAAATCATAAAGATATGAAATCCCAAGGGCGACCTTTTCTTCAGTTCGCCGTTACAATAAATGCAAATAATTATGCTCAAATATGTCAAACCATGAAAAGTATGTACAACCATCAACTGATTAATTTTATGTACTCCGAAAAATTCAGCACAATTCGCTTAAGTTTTGCAGAAACTTCTCCCCTCAAGTAAGGCATTTGCAGAGGTGAGGGTTGACATCAGTCTTCATATCCAGTACCACTAAAAGCATATCGCATTCGCCTGGAGCTTAATTGATGACTTACATTGCTCGTTTTAACGGTCTACTACTACTAAACGCATCTTCATTGCGCGGTAGACTGGTGGACGACATTCAGCATTAAGTCAGCTCCAGTTAAGACAAAAACCCGCGCCGTTGCGCGGGTTTTTTTATGCTCGAAGCAAGGCGCCCTAAGTAACCAAGGACCTAAACCATGAGCCAGCAAGTCATTATTTTCGATACCACCTTACGCGATGGTGAACAGGCGTTACAGGCAAGCCTGAGTGTGAAAGAAAAACTGCAGATTGCGCTGGCCCTTGAGCGTATGGGCGTTGACGTGATGGAAGTAGGTTTCCCCGTTTCTTCACCGGGCGACTTTGAGTCAGTTCAGACCATTGCTCGTCAGGTTAAAAACAGCCGCGTTTGCGCCTTAGCCCGCTGCGTAGAAAAAGATATCGACGTCGCTGCAGAATCGCTGAAAGTCGCTGAAGCTTTCCGTATTCATACGTTTATCGCCACCTCGCCGATGCACATCGCGACGAAATTACGCAGTACGCTGGATGAGGTCATTGAGCGCGCGGTCTACATGGTTAAGCGTGCGCGTAATTATACCGATGACGTGGAGTTCTCCTGCGAAGATGCAGGCCGTACCCCTATCGCCGATCTGGCTCGCGTTGTTGAAGCTGCTATTAACGCGGGTGCCAAAACCATTAACATCCCTGATACCGTCGGTTACACCATGCCTTTCGAATTTGGGGCAATCATTTCTGGCCTGTATGAACGCGTACCAAATATCGATAAAGCCATCATCTCCGTACACACCCATGATGATTTAGGTTTGGGCGTCGGCAACGCGCTGGCAGCCGTTCACGCCGGAGCGCGTCAGGTGGAAGGCGCGATGAACGGTATCGGCGAACGCGCCGGTAACTGCTCACTGGAAGAAGTGATCATGGCGATCAAGGTGCGTAAAGATATCCTGAATGTACAGACCCGCATCAATCACCAGGAGATCTGGCGTACCAGTCAGTTAGTCAGCCAAATCTGCAACATGCCAATTCCGGCAAACAAAGCCATTGTCGGTAGCGGCGCCTTTGCCCACTCCTCCGGCATCCATCAGGACGGCGTACTGAAAAACCGTGAAAACTACGAAATCATGACGCCTGAATCCATTGGTCTGAACCAGGTACAGCTGAACCTGACCTCCCGTTCCGGACGCGCCGCGGTGAAACACCGTATGGATGAGATGGGATATAAAGAAAATGAATACAGCCTGGACAACCTGTATGACGCATTCCTGAAACTGGCGGATAAAAAAGGTCAGGTATTTGATTACGACCTGGAAGCGCTGGCCTTCATTAATAAACAGCAGGAAGAACCAGAGCATTTCCGTCTGGATTACTTCAGCGTGCAGTCCGGCTCAAACGACATCGCCACCGCCTCCGTCAAGCTGGCCTGCGGTGACGAAGTCAAAGCCGAAGCGGCGAACGGTAACGGTCCGGTCGATGCTATTTATCAGGCCATCAACCGTGTAACTGAGTACAACATCGAACTGGTGAAATACAGCCTGACCGCCAAAGGGCACGGTAAAGATGCGCTGGGTCAGGTGGATATCGTTGCCAACTATAACGGTCGTCGTTTCCACGGCGTCGGTCTGGCGACAGATATCGTCGAATCTTCTGCTAAAGCGATGGTGCATGTGCTGAACAACATCTGGCGCGCCGAAGAAGTCGAAAAAGAATTGCAACGCAAAGCTCAGAACAACGAGAACAACAAGGAAACCGTGTGATGTCGAAGAATTATCATATTGCTGTTTTGCCGGGTGACGGTATTGGCCCGGAAGTGATGGCGCAAGCCCTGAAGGTACTGGACGCAATCCGCAACCGTTTTAACATGCGCATTACCACCAGCCACTACGACGTGGGTGGTGCCGCGATCGATAACCACGGTCAGCCGCTGCCACCTGCAACGGTTGAAGGCTGTGAACAAGCTGACGCCATTCTGTTTGGCTCCGTTGGCGGCCCGAAATGGGAAAACTTACCGCCAAACCAGCAGCCAGAGCGTGGCGCACTGCTGCCATTGCGTAAGCACTTCAAATTATTCAGCAACCTGCGCCCGGCTAAGCTCTACCAGGGGCTGGAAGCGTTTTGCCCTCTGCGCGCAGATATTGCCGCGAACGGTTTCGACATCCTGTGCGTACGCGAACTGACTGGCGGGATTTACTTCGGTCAACCAAAAGGCCGCGAAGGCAGCGGACAACATGAAAAAGCCTTTGATACCGAGGTTTATCACCGTTTCGAGATCGAACGTATTGCGCGTATCGCGTTTGAATCCGCTCGCAAACGTCGCCGTAAAGTTACGTCGATTGATAAAGCTAACGTACTGCAAACGTCTATTCTGTGGCGCGAAATTGTCAATGAAATTGCTAATGAATATCCAGACGTTGAACTGGCGCATATGTACATCGACAACGCGACAATGCAATTAATTAAAGATCCATCCCAGTTCGACGTGTTGCTGTGCTCTAACCTGTTCGGTGACATTCTGTCTGATGAGTGCGCCATGATCACCGGTTCAATGGGCATGTTACCGTCCGCCAGCCTGAATGAGCAGGGCTTCGGTTTGTACGAGCCTGCTGGCGGCTCCGCTCCGGACATCGCCGGGAAAAATATTGCCAACCCTATCGCCCAGATCCTGTCGCTGGCGCTGCTGCTGCGCTACAGCCTGGATGCCAATGATGCGGCAACCGCAATTGAGAGCGCCATCAACCGCGCATTAGAAGAAGGCATTCGCACCGGTGACTTAGCCCGTGGCGCTGCCGCAGTCAGTACCGATGAAATGGGCGACATCATTGCCCGTTACGTCGCAGAAGGGGTGTAATCATGGCCAAAACGTTGTACGAAAAATTGTTTGATGCGCACGTCGTCTTTGAGGCGCAAAACGAAACCCCACTGTTGTACATCGACAGGCATCTGGTGCATGAAGTGACCTCTCCGCAGGCGTTTGATGGTCTGCGCGCGCATGGCCGTCAGGTGCGCCAGCCAGCTAAAACCTTTGCCACCATGGATCACAACGTCTCGACCCAAACCAAAGACATCAACGCGTCGGGTGAGATGGCGCGCATCCAGATGCAGGAGCTGATTAAGAACTGTAACGAATTTGGCGTCGAGCTGTACGACCTGAACCATCCGTATCAGGGTATCGTTCACGTGATGGGGCCAGAACAAGGCGTGACGTTGCCGGGTATGACCATCGTCTGCGGCGATTCCCACACCGCTACACACGGCGCGTTCGGCGCACTGGCATTTGGCATTGGCACCTCTGAAGTTGAACACGTTCTGGCGACGCAGACCCTGAAACAGGGGCGCGCCAAAACCATGAAGATTGAAGTCAACGGTAAAGCAGCCGCTGGCATTACCGCAAAAGATATCGTGCTGGCGATTATCGGTAAAACCGGTAGCGCAGGCGGTACCGGACATGTCGTTGAGTTTTGTGGCGAAGCCATCCGTGCATTGAGCATGGAAGGCCGGATGACCCTGTGCAACATGGCCATTGAAATGGGCGCCAAAGCGGGTCTGGTCGCACCGGATGAAACGACCTTTAACTATGTTCAGGGTCGTTTACACGCACCGAAGGGCGAGGATTTTGACCACGCGGTTACATACTGGAAAACCCTGAAAACCGACGACAACGCGACGTTTGATACCGTCGTTACCCTGCAGGCAGAAGAGATCGCTCCGCAGGTCACCTGGGGAACAAACCCAGGTCAGGTCATCTCGGTGAACGATAATATTCCCGACCCGGCGTCATTTACCGATCCCGTTGAGCGTGCATCAGCTGAAAAAGCGCTGGCGTATATGGGGCTGAAACCGGGTATTCCGTTAACGGAAGTGGCTATCGATAAAGTGTTCATCGGTTCCTGCACCAACTCGCGTATTGAAGATTTACGCGCCGCGGCAGAAATCGCCAAAGGGCGCAAAGTTGCGCCGGGCGTGCAGGCACTGGTGGTGCCGGGCTCTGGTCCGGTGAAAGCGCAGGCGGAAGCAGAAGGTCTGGATAAGATCTTTATCGAAGCCGGTTTTGAATGGCGTTTACCGGGCTGTTCCATGTGCCTGGCGATGAACAATGACCGCCTGAACCCAGGCGAACGCTGCGCATCCACCAGCAACCGTAATTTTGAAGGTCGTCAGGGCCGCGGTGGTCGCACGCATTTAGTCAGCCCGGCCATGGCCGCCGCTGCCGCCGTTACCGGTCATTTTGCCGACATTCGCAGCATCAAATAAGGAAACTACCA
Organism: Citrobacter sp. MGH110; assembly: GCF_001037515.1. Lineage (NCBI taxonomy): Bacteria > Pseudomonadati > Pseudomonadota > Gammaproteobacteria > Enterobacterales > Enterobacteriaceae > Citrobacter > Citrobacter sp. MGH110. The sequence continues at coordinate 2,916,371 of NZ_KQ089830.1, forward strand.
TGGCAGAGAAATTTACCCAGCATACCGGCCTGGTTGTCCCACTGGATGCCGCCAACGTTGATACCGACGCAATTATCCCTAAACAGTTTTTGCAGAAGGTTACGCGCACCGGTTTTGGCGCCCATCTGTTTAACGACTGGCGTTTCCTGGACGAAAAGGGCCAACAGCCGAATCCTGAGTTCGTTTTAAACTTCCCGGAATATAAAGGGGCATCAATTCTGCTCGCACGGGAAAACTTTGGCTGCGGCTCTTCACGCGAACATGCGCCGTGGGCACTGACCGATTACGGCTTTAAAGTGGTGATCGCACCAAGCTTCGCCGACATCTTCTACGGCAACAGTTTCAATAACCAACTGTTGCCGGTGACCCTGAGCGACGCGCAGGTTGATGAAATGTTCGCGCTGGTGAAAGCCAATCCGGGCATTAAATTTGAAGTGGATCTGGAAGCGCAGGTGGTGAAAGCAGGCGATAAGTCCTACAGCTTTAAAATCGACGACTTCCGCCGCCACTGCATGCTCAACGGTCTGGACAGCATCGGGCTGACGCTGCAGCATGAAGCGGCCATCACCGAGTACGAAGACAAACAGCCAGCGTTTATGCAGTAATCTCTTCCGCTGGTCACCGCACGGTGGCCAGCCCTTTCTCTTCGCCTAAAGCGTATCGCCGTAATAGATTTGGTAGCCAAGATTGACGCTGCCCGGCGCATCTTTCCCGTTCAAACGCTTAATCAGAATATCCGCCGCCGTTTTGCCAATCTCAAAGCGTGGCGTAATCACGCTGGCGATTTTTTGCAGCCGCGCACGGCCAATTTCCAGCCCGTGGAAACCGGCAATCGCCATTTTTCCCGGCACATCGTACTGCTGTGCCTGACACTCCAGCAGCGCGCCAACCGCCAGGTCATCGTTGGTACAGAAAATAGCGTCAATATCCGGCTTTTCCGCCATCGCCTGCTGGAACATCTTGCGGCCCAGCGCCACCGACGAAATAGTTTTTGGCGCCAGGTGGTACGCTTCCAGTCCCTGCGCCGCCAGCGCTTTCTCGGTGCCGCGAAAACGGCTAAGGTCTCGGGGGTCATCCATCGAGCCAAAGAAAGCAATGCTGCGTTTACCGCTGTCGATAAAAGCCTGCGTCATTTCAAACGCGGCTTTTTCGTTATCAAACCCAACCTGTATATCAAGATACTGGCCGCTAATATCCATCAGTTCCGCCACCGGTACGCCGCTGGCGCGCACGTACTGGATCATCCGCTCGGTATGCAGCTTTCCCGTGAGGATCAGGCCGTCGATATTGTAAGAGAGCAGGTTCAGCACCTCGCGTTCTTCACGCTCGGCATCATATTCGTAGTTGGCGATCAGCGTCTGGTACTGGCAGGCCGAGGTGACGGATTCAATCCCTGCCAGCACGTCGGCAAAGATCTGATTACGAAACGAGGGGATCAGCACACCAATGGTTTTGCTGCGTGCGTTGAGCAGAATTTCCGGGGCGCGATTGGGGATGTAGTTGTTCTCTTCCATCACTTTCGAAATCAATTCGCGGCTGCGTTGCGACACCTGATTCGGGTCACGCAGATAACGGCTGACCGTCATCTTATTCAGCCCGGCCAGATTAGCGATATCCTGTAATGTCATCCGATTGTTTTTCATGAGGTTCTCTACGACCAACAGCCCATTATGCTCGCAGAGAACCTTATCACAGCCGGTTAGCGACTGCACTCCTCGCTCAACCTTAACGCGTAGCCATCTCAGCCGACGGCGACGTGGTTTCATTTTGCGCACGAACGCAGTACATCAGCACCACCGACGCCAGCAGAGCAATCGCCATGAAGGTGTAGGAGACGCCCGGCCCGCCGGTCACGCCGTTGAGGTACCCCACCAGCCACGCGCCGAGGAATGCCCCTAACGCGCCAAAACTGTTGATCATCCCCATCGACACGCCGGAGACGTTGCGCGGTAGCAGTTCGGGGATCAGCGCAAAGAACGGCCCGTAAGGCGCATACATACAGGCAGCGGCCACAACCAGCAGCGCGTAGGAGAGCCAGAAGGACTGGTTGCCCAACAGCCACGAGGCAAAGAACGCGATGGCGGCAATCAACAGCAGCGGCCAGATAAACAGCTTACGGTTCTGGAACTTATCGGACAGCCAGGAGACGGTCAGCATCAGGCAGATCGCCGCCAGATACGGCACCGCTGCCAGCCAGCCCACCGCCACAATGTCCATCTGAGCTGCATTTTTGAGGATTGACGGCATCCACATCATGAAGCCATACACCCCGATGCTCCACAGCGCATGCACCGCGCAAAGCATAATGACGCTGCGTGAACGCATCGCTTCACCGTAGTTACGCATTGGTTTGATGTCGCGCTGCTCGCGATCCATCGCCTGCTGTAATGCCTGTTTCTCCTGCTCGCTCAACCAGCCCGCATCCGCCGGTTTGTCCCGTACCAGAATCACCCAGCAGAACGCCCAGATCACCGCCGGGATACCTTCGATAATAAACATTTCGCGCCAGCCCCAGGCTTCAATCAGGTAGCCGGAGACTATCGACATCCACAGCACTGTGACCGGGTTGCCAAGAATTAAAAAGGTGTTGGCGCGCGAGCGTTCAGTTTTGGTAAACCAGTTGCTGATATAAATCAGCATCGCGGGCATCACCGCCGCTTCGACGATGCCGAGAATAAAGCGGATCGCCATCAGCGTTGGGATATTGCTGACAAAGCCGGTCGCCGCGGCACAAAGCCCCCAAAGGATCAGGCTGTAAAAAATCATTTTGCGCACGCTATGTTTAACGGCGTACATCGCGCCCGGCACCTGGAAAAAGAAATAGCCCAGGAAGAATAACGCGCCAATTAACGATGCTGTTCCCTGAGTAATCCCTAAGTCATGTTCAATACCGGCGGCAGCGGCAAAGCCGTAATTGGCGCGGTCGAGATAAGCTAAGCTGTAGGTAATAAAAATAATCGGCATTAAATACCACCAGCGACGCGCTGGCAGTTTTGCGAGCATATTCATACTCACTCCTTGGATTATTGTTTTATCGCTCAGGCCGCGCGTTGCGGCCCATTATTGATCAGACCGCGGCCAGCATGCCGCCGTCCACAAACAGAAGATGCCCATTCACAAAGTCAGAAGCGGGCGCGGCAAGATAAACCGCCGCGCCGATCAGCTCCTCCGGGTTACCCCAGCGAGCGGCGGGCGTGCGCTGGAACAGCCAGGCGGAGAATGCTTCATCGTTGACCAGCGCGGTGGTCATGTCGGTGGCGAAATAGCCGGGAGCAATGCCATTGACCTGAATATTGTATTCCGCCAGTTCCACGCACATGCCACGGGTTAACATTTTGACCGCGCCTTTTGACGCCGCGTATGGAGTAATGGTTTTACGACCTAATTCGCTTTGCATTGAGCAGATATTAATAATCTTCCCGCGGCGGCGTTGCACCATGTAGCGGGAAACCTGCTGCGACACCAGAAAGACCGATTTCTGGTTTACATCAATCACTTTGTCCCATTCAGCCTCCGGGAATTCTGTGAAGGGAAAACGACGCTGAATTCCGGCGTTGTTAATTAAAATATCAATGGCCCCAACTTCCTTTTCGATTTGCGCGATGGCGCGCGCCACCTCTTCCCCGTTGGTGACATCAAATCCATAGCCAACGGCGCGATAGCCTTCGGCAACCAGTTTGTCCGCCGCCGCCTGAGCGCGCTGCTGGGTAATATCGTTAATCACAATCTCAGCACCGTGCGCCGCCAGACCGTTGGCCAGCAGGTTACCAATGCCCTGAGCGGAACCGGTAATCAGCGCGCGTTTACCGGTCAGGTCGAATAGGTTCTTCATAAAAAACTCCTTTTTTAATAACTGTTACGCGTAACTGTATACGCGTAACAGTAGAAAAAAGAAGATCCAGGAAGAGGAAAATGATCGTTATGTGATCAACATTACATTTACGTGCAAGATGAAAAAAAGAGGGATTGGCCTGATAAGCGTAACGCGATCAGGCCGTAAGGACAGGTTGCCGGATGGCGGCGTAAACGCCTTATCCGGCCTACAAAAACGACAAAAGCGAATACGAAATGTCGTCCGGTCGAGCACTGCAACGCCGGGACTGCACCGGACTAAACATCCTTCACCCGCCCGGTCATCCACAGCGTCACCACCGAAATCACCGCAATCACCCAATAGACGGCATAGTGACCGTAGCTTTGCGCAACAGCCCCCTGAATCACCCCTGCCAGAATGACTCCCGTTGAAATACTGTTGGTAAATAATGTGGTCGCTGATCCCGCACGTCCGGGCATCAGATCCTGAAACCACAGCATGCCTATCCCGGCGATAATACCGATAAATACCGCGTTAAACAGTTGCAGCACCAGCAGCGCCGTACGGCTGTGAAAGAAGATCAAACCAAGATAAAACAGCACACCTGCCGCGACGGCCGCGATCATCATTCGCCGTTTGCCAAAGCGCTTCACGTAATAGCCCGCAAGAATCATCGCCGGAATTTCCAGTCCAGCCGCCGTCCCCATTAAAATCCCGGCCAGCTTGTCCGGCAAGCCCAGTTCGAGGCTTATCCACAGCGGCATATCGATGATGTACATGGTGTTGCAGGTCCACATCAGCGTGGAGGCAATAAACAACATGCGTACATTTTTGTCCTGCCAACCGCCGGTCTGTTCCAGCGGCACGTCTACAGGCTGCTCCACCCGAGCAACTGACGGCAGTATCAGCGCAATCAGCACCAGGCTAATGGCAAAAATCCCTGCGGCAATGGAAAACATCGCCGTAAAGCCGTAATTCAGCGCCAGCATAAAAGCCAGCGGTGGGCCAATTACCCAGGCCAGTGAAAGCTGCGCACGCATCACCGAGCTAAACATCACCACTTCACGCGCGGAGTTATCAGCATATTCCCGCGCCAGCGCAAACAGCTGCGGCATGGCGGTGTTCGCCAGCGAGGCCAGCAGCACACCGCAGGTGATCAGCGTAAGATAGTGACGATTAAAGGCAAACAGCAACGCATTGCCAATTGCCATCAGGCAGCAGAACATGATCAACTTACGTCGATCGCCCTGGCTGTCGGATCGTTTCGCGAGGCCAAGGCTGACGACGATCCCGACAATCGCATTGACGGTGTAAAACAGCCCGACCCAAAATGGCTGCGCCCCGACTTCACGGCTCAGGAACAGACTCAGCGTGGGTGCCTGCAATGCCCCCGCCACGCCCATCATAAAAGCGACCAGCATAAATGCTGCGTAAACGCCGTTGAGGCGCCGTCCCATGGTCATAATCCAGAGCATATCTTTCCTTTTAAGCGCAGCTGAAACGAAAAAAGCCAGCAGATGATACCTGCTGGCGCGGCGATTAACACCAATACTCAGTCACACATGATGTCTGCAATTTCCAATTCAGGAGTCAGATGTCATCTCCCACTGCATCAGCTCTTCGAGCATCTTTAAGCGCTGCGGGGCACTCAGGCAAGCCAACCAGGACGATTTTTCTGTCGCGGTAAAGTACTTCAACCAGAACTGACGCATAGATGACCCCTTCGTTGTCTCATCGCTTCATCGGAATCTATTATTGGCTTAATATAGGGATTATAAAATTGCTGAGTTTTCCGCAGGAGTTCCCCTTTTATGTCTTCTGGTCGTTTGCAACAACAGTTCATCCGTCTGTGGCAATGCTGTGACGGCAAGACGCAAGACACGACGCTCAACGAGCTGGCGGATCTGCTGAGCTGCTCGCGCCGCCATATGCGTACGCTGCTTAATACCATGCAGGATCGTGGCTGGTTAACGTGGGAAGCTGAAGTAGGACGAGGTAAACGCTCGCGACTGACATTCCTCTATACCGGGCTGGCGCTCCAGCAGCAGCGCGCGGAAGACCTACTGGAACAGGATCGCATCGATCAACTAGTGCAGCTTGTCGGTGACAAAACGGCCGTACGGCAAATGCTGGTCTCCCACTTGGGCCGCAGCTTTCGCCAGGGTCGGCATATCATGCGCGTTCTCTATTATCGCCCGATGCACAACCTGCTCCCCGGCACGGCATTACGCCGCTCCGAAACCCATATCGCCCGGCAAATTTTCAGTGCCTTAATTCGGGTAAATGAGGAAAATGGGGAACTGGAAGCGGACATTGCCCATCACTGGCAGCAAATTTCACCTTTGCATTGGCGATTCTTCCTGCGCCCGGGGATCCATTTTCATCATGGCCGCGAGCTGGAAATGGAAGATGTTATCGCCTCGCTGAGGCGCATTAACGCCCTGCCGCTGTACTCACACATCACGCAGATCGTCTCTCCCACGGCCTGGACGCTGGATATCCATCTGGCCCAGCCAGATCGCTGGCTTCCCTGGCTATTGGGGCAGGTCCCCGCCATGATCCTGCCGCGAGAATGGGAAACGCTAAACAACTTTTCCAGCCACCCGATTGGTACCGGTCCGTATGCGGTAATGCGCAATACCAATAACCAACTGAAAATTCATGCATTTGATGATTACTTTGGCTACCGGGCGCTGATTGACGAAGTTAACGTTTGGGTATTACCCGACATCGGAGAAGAGCCTGGCGGCGGGTTGACGCTAAAAGGTCCAACAGAGGATGAAAAGGCGATCGAAAGCCGCCTCGAAGAAGGCTGCTACTACCTGTTGTTTGATGCGCGTAGCCACCGTGGCGCGAACCAGGAGGTTCGCGAGTGGGCAAGCCGCGTTCTCTCGCCAACGAATTTAATCTGCCACGCCGATGAACAGTACCAGCGGTTGTGGTTTCCCGCCTACGGTTTGCTTCCCCGCTGGCATCACGCCAAACCTGGCCATGGTGAAAAACCCGCCGGGCTGGAAACGCTGACGATCACCTACTATCGCGATCATATCGAACACCGGATTATCGCGCAGATCATGAAAACGTTGCTGGCGCAGCATCAGGTACAGTTGAATATTCAGGAGATCGACTACGATCAATGGCATGCAGGTGAAATCGTCAGCGATATCTGGCTCAACAGCGCCAACTTTACCCTCCCGCTGGACTTCTCACTGTTCGCACATTTGTGCGAAGTCCCTTTGCTGCAAAACTGTATCTCGCGGGACTGGGAAAACGATGCGGCTCGCTGGCGAACGGGCGAAATGAGCCTGGCAGCATGGTGCCAACAGTTGCTCGCCACAAAGGCCATTGTGCCATTAATCCACCACTGGCTGATCATTCAGGGACAGCGCAGTATGCGCGGGCTGCGCATGAATACCCTCGGCTGGTTTGATTTTAAATCGGCGTGGTTTGCGCCGCCGGATCCTTAATTGCTGCTGAGCAACAAAATCATTACACTAACGCCGTTCTCAACGGGGTGCTAAATAAAAAACATACACAAGATCATTCATGATGCATCAAGGCGGCAAGCGAGTGAGTCCCCAGGAGCATAGATAACTATGTGACTGGGGTGAGCGAGCGCTGCCAACACAGAGGCAGCGTGAATGATGAAGTGTATGGGCTGAGAGATACCCGTCGAACCTGATCCGGATAATGCCGGCGAAGGGATTTGAGGCTTATCTCAAGTCCTTTGCCACCCAACTCTTGAGGTGCAAAGTGTTTAAAAAATGTCTTCCGCTTTTACTGCTGTGCGCAGCGCCTGCTTTCGCTAAACCTGTACTGACCGTCTATACCTACGACTCGTTCGCAGCTGACTGGGGCCCGGGCCCGACAATCAAAAAAGCCTTTGAAGCTGACTGCAACTGCGAGCTAAAACTGGTCGCGCTGGAAGATGGCGTTTCGCTGCTTAACCGCTTGCGCATGGAAGGAAAAAACAGCAAAGCCGACGTCGTACTGGGTCTGGATAACAACCTTCTGGAAGCCGCCACACAAACCAAACTGTTTGCCAAAAGTGGTGTTGCAAACGACGCCGTTAACGTACCCGGCGGCTGGAAAAACGATACCTTCGTTCCGTTTGATTACGGCTATTTCGCCTTCGTTTATGATAAAAACAAGCTGAAGAATCCGCCCAAAAGCCTGAAAGAACTGGTAGAGAGCGACCAAAAATGGCGCGTCATTTATCAGGATCCGCGCACCAGCACGCCGGGATTGGGTCTGCTGCTATGGATGCAGAAAGTCTATGGCGATAAAGCGCCAGAGGCGTGGCAGAAACTGGCAGCCAAAACCGTCACCGTCACCAAGGGCTGGAGCGAAGCCTACGGCCTGTTCCTGAAAGGTGAAAGCGATCTGGTGCTCAGCTACACCACCTCTCCGGCCTATCACATCATCGCCGATAAAAAAGACAACTACGCCGCAGCCGACTTTAGCGAAGGCCATTATTTGCAGGTGGAAGTCGCCGCCCGTACCGCGGCCAGCAAGCAGCCGGAACTGGCCGAGAAATTCCTGAAGTTTATGGTATCCCCGGCATTCCAGAATGCGATTCCGACCGGCAACTGGATGTATCCCGTGACGCAAGTCGCCCTACCGCCAGGATTCGAGCAACTGAATAAACCGACCACCGCGCTGGAATTTACGCCGCAGCAGGTTGCGGCTCAACGTCAGGCATGGATTAGCGAATGGCAACGCGCCGTCAGCCGTTAATTCCCGGCTGGCTGTTTCCTGGGCTTACCGCCGCCACGCTGATGGTGGCCGTTGCCCTGGCCGCATTTTTGGCACTGTGGTTTAACGCCCCGCAGGGAGAATGGCTCTCGCTGTGGCAAGATGACTACCTGTGGCACGTGGTGCGCTTTTCTTTCTGGCAGGCTTTTTTATCCGCTGTGCTGTCGGTTGTCCCGGCGATTTTCCTTGCCAGAGCGCTCTATCGTCGCCGTTTTCCAGGACGTCTGGCGCTGCTGCGCCTGTGCGCGATGACGTTAATCCTGCCAGTGCTGGTCGCGGTATTCGGTATTCTTAGCGTCTACGGCCGCCAGGGTTGGCTGGCCTCGCTCTGGCATACATTCGGGCTGGAGTGGACGTTTTCGCCATACGGTTTGCAGGGCATTCTGCTGGCGCATGTCTTTTTCAATCTGCCGATGGCCAGCCGCCTGCTGTTACAGTCGCTGGAGAATATTCCCGGCGAACAGCGGCAGTTAGCCGCTCAGTTGGGTATGCGTGGCTGGCATTTCTTCCGTTTTGTTGAATGGCCGTGGCTGCGTCGTCAGATCCTGCCCGTCGCGGCACTCATCTTTATGCTGTGCTTCGCCAGCTTCGCCACAGTTCTGTCGCTGGGCGGCGGGCCACAGGCCACCACCATCGAGCTGGCTATCTACCAGGCGCTGAATTTTGATTACGATCCTGCCCGCGCAGCCATGCTGGCGTTGATCCAGATGGTTTGTTGTTTGGCGCTGGTGCTCCTCAGTCAACGTCTGAGCCGGGCGATTGCTCCCGGTGCTACCCTGGTACAAGGCTGGCGCGATCCCGACGATCGCCTGCACAGCCGACTGGCTGACGCAATCCTGATTATTCTTGCCCTGTTGCTGTTACTGCCGCCGTTGCTGGCGGTGATTGTCGATGGCTTAAACCGCCATGTTCTGGATGTACTGATGCAGCCAGTGCTGTGGCAGGCGCTGGGAACCTCGCTGCGCATCGCATTAGCAGCAGGAGCGTTATGCGTCGTGCTCACTATGATGCTGTTATGGAGCAGTCGTGAACTTCGTGCCCGACAGCAACTGCTGGCAGGTCAGATGCTGGAGTTGAGCGGCATGATGATCCTCGCCATGCCGGGCATCGTGCTGGCAACCGGCTTCTTTCTGCTGCTCAATAACACCATTGGTCTTCCTGAATCTGCCGACGGCATTGTCATTTTTACCAATGCGCTGATGGCGATCCCTTATGCACTGAAGGTAATGGAAAACCCAATGCGTGACGTCACTGCGCGCTACAGTATGTTGTGCCAGTCGTTGGGCATTGAGGGATGGTCGCGCCTGAAAGTGGTTGAACTGCGCGCCCTGAAGCGCCCGCTGGCGCAGGCGATGGCGTTTGCCTGCGTCCTGTCGATTGGCGATTTTGGCGTAGTGGCGTTATTTGGTAATGAGGATTTCCGTACCCTGCCGTTTTATTTATATCAGCAGATTGGCTCTTATCGCAGTCAGGATGGCGCGGTTACGGCGTTATTACTGCTGATCCTGTGCTTTACGCTGTTTACCGTTATTGAGAAATTGCCGGGCCAAAATGTTAAAACTGATTGATATCACATGGCTTTATCACCATTTGCCTATGCGCTTTACGCTGTCGGTCACGCGCGGTGAGCAAATAGCTGTACTCGGGCCCAGCGGCGCCGGGAAAAGTACGCTGCTGAATCTGATTGCCGGCTTTCTCACGCCTGCCAGCGGTACCATGATGATTGACGGTGAAGATCACACCACCACGCCGCCCTCACGCCGTCCCGTTTCCATGTTGTTTCAGGAAAATAACCTGTTCAGCCATCTGAGCGTACAGCAAAACATCGGCCTGGGCCTGAATCCGGGATTGAAGCTGAACACATCGCAGCGGGAGAAAATGCACCACATCGCTCAACAAATGGGACTCGACTCTCTGCTGGAACGCCTCCCCGGTGAGCTTTCCGGCGGGCAGCGGCAGCGCGTGGCGCTGGCGCGTTGTCTGGTGCGAGAACAACCTATTTTACTGCTTGATGAACCGTTCTCAGCGCTCGATCCCGCGCTGCGCCAGGAGATGCTAACGCTGGTCGCCGAAGTCTGTCGCGAGAAGCAGCTGACGTTGCTGATGGTTTCTCACAGCGTAGAAGATGCCGCGCGAATTGCGTCCCGCTCGATTGTGGTCGCCGACGGGCGCATCGCGTGGCAGGGCAAAACGGACGATCTGTTAAGCGGCAACGCCAGCGCCTCGGCGCTATTGGGCATTAAAGCATAATGCGTTGCCGGATGACGGCGTGAACGCCTTATCCGGCCTGTAGGTCGCACATTTTGTAGGCCGGATAAGGCGAAGCCGCCATCCGGCAAAGGTATCGTCAGTAACCTACAACCTTACGCAGAATGTCGATATACACCGGCATCAGCGGATGGCGCAGTAACGCCACCAGCGCGACCACGCCGATCCCGAGCGTTAACGGCGCCAGATACAGCAAACGGCTGCGGGGGAAATACGCCGTTAAGCGATCAACAGCCGCTTTGCCACTGCGCCATAGCCGCCAGCAAAACCAGCCGCCCACCCAGAGCAACACCGCCGTCGCCAGCAGCAACCATTTAAAATCCCCGCTCTGCATATCAGAAGGGATATCAATTGCCGCTCCCGCCAGGATCCCCGGCAGGAAGTAGAACGGTGGCCACAGCACGCAGCCAATAATATTCGGGACGATAAATTTAGCGACAGGCAGATCCAGCATGCCTGCTACCATCGGCACCAGCGGGCGCGTCGGTCCGACAAAACGCCCCACCAGAATAGTAAACATGCTGTGCTGATGCAGGGCGTGCTCGGTTTTATCCAGCAACGCTTTGTTCTTTTTCATGAACGACCAACGGTGCAATGGCTTTTTAAAGCGCCAGCCCAACCAGAAGGAGATCCAGTCCCCCAACAGGCAGCCGACGATGCCCGCAAGCCAGGCATGCCAGAAGTTCAGTTCGCCGCTGCCAATCAGCGCGCCCAACCCCGCCATCATCACGGTCCCGGGCAGAATCAGACCAACCAGCGCCAGCGACTCCAAAAAAGCCACCAGAAGTACGGCGATCAGAGAGTACAGGGCGGACTGGAGAATAAAGTGTTCCAGCAATGCTTGCATAATGTGTCCGTCAAATTTACGAAGCAGGGATTTTGATAACCCCTCTCAACTTCGTCAAGCCATCAATTGTCTGAATAGATTGCGAGTTATGACAACTTTCAGGATACATCATTCACTTTTTATTCACATCCAGCGCGAAACTCACTCGGACTGGCACCGGTACATTTTTTGAAAACACGAGAGAAATAGAGCTGGTCGTCAAAACCAACATTGCGACCCACGGTGGCGATAGGCATACGTGTGGTACTCAGCAGTAGCTTCGCCTGGCTGATGCGCTGGTCCTCGCGCCAGCTTAATACGCTGATCCCCAACTGCTGACGGAACAGATGCGACAAACGGGAAGGCGACAGGCAGACGTGTTGCGCGACGCTGGCGATATCAAAATTGCTGTCCGCCAGGTGATCGCTGATGTACTGGCAGGCATCGCGGACGCGGTTGTCCATGGGCGGGTGTAGCGATTCATTGATGGCTTCCATACGTCGGAGCAACAACTGCTCCAGTAAATTAATCGCCAGCAGTTCGGAATAACGACCTTCTCCCTGCCCGGCGTTAATTATCTGCCCAAACAGTTCGTTAAAATGCGGCTGATGTGCTTCATCCGGGCGGAAAAAACCGGTCTGGCCAAAAATGGCCGGCCAGGTCAGCCACTCCTGCCAGTAGGCGCGCGGACGAAAGTAAACCCACTGGTGATACCACTCGCTGGCATCAGGATGGCGCCCGTAGTGGTGAATTTCTCCAGGTGGAAACAACAGAATATCGCCAGGCCGGCAGACAAACTGCTTGCCCTGATTATTGATAACCCCTTCGCCACGGATGGTGAGATTGAGGATATAACCCTTCATACCCAGCGGCCTGTCGATAAAAAAATCCAGGTATCCGTTCGCCTCAATGGGGGTTAATCCGGCCACCAAATGCGCGTTAAACGAATAACCTGGCAACAGGGGATCGTTTTGCGTTTCAGCCATAATTTCAATACTCCCTACGTCCTGCCAAGAAACAATTTGTCCATATTACGCCAGACATCATCGCTGTCGCCCCTGCGGGCCGCTGTATTTGCGGCAATGGACCACCAACCCCGCTTGTGAAAAGCTCTTTGTAAAAAACATGTACTACGCCAACGTCAAAATCGGCTAACAAAAGTGTCTATAACTACGGCAGAAATGTCCACATTGATTATTTGCACAGCGTCACACTTTGTGATGTCACAGCATTTTAGTCCATAAGATTAGCGGATCCTGCCTGACGTTTTTTATCGCTACTCACTACTGTTTATCCATACCCGTATTTTTGGATGGAGTAAGACGATGGCGATTGCAATTGGCCTCGATTTTGGTAGTGATTCAGTACGCGCTTTGGCGGTGGAATGTGCCACCGGCGAAGAGATCGCCACCAGCGTTGAGTGGTACCCACGTTGGCAGGAAGGGCAGTATTGCGATGGCCCAAACAACCAGTTTCGCCATCATCCGCGCGACTACATTGAGTCCATGGAAGCGGCGCTGAAAACCGTCCTGGCCGAGCTGAGCGCAGAACAACGCGCGGAAGTAGTCGGGATTGGCGTTGACAGTACCGGCTCAACCCCGGCACCCATCGATGCAGACGGTAATGTACTGGCGCTGCGTCCGGAGTTCGCGGAAAACCCGAATGCGATGTTCGTCCTGTGGAAAGATCACACCTCAGTAGAAGAAGCCGAAGAAATCACCCGCCTGTGCCATACACCGGGCAAGATCGATTACTCCCGCTATATTGGCGGCATTTATTCCAGCGAATGGTTCTGGGCCAAAATCCTGCATGTAACTCGTCAGGACCACGCAGTTGCCGAAGCTGCGGTTTCGTGGATTGAGCTATGCGACTGGGTTCCGGCCCTGCTCTCCAACACCGTACGCCCACAGGATATTCGTCGCGGTCGCTGCAGCGCCGGGCATAAATCTCTGTGGCATGAAAGCTGGGGTGGTCTGCCGCCAGCCAGTTTCTTTGACGAACTCGACCCCATCCTCAACCGCCATCTGCAATACCCAATGTTTACCGATACCTTCACCGCGGATCTGCCGGTTGGCACCCTGTGCGCCGAGTGGGCACAGCGTCTGGGGCTAACGGAGAGTGTGGTGATTGCAGGCGGCGCTTTTGACTGCCATATGGGCGCGGTCGGCGCAGGTGCACAGCCTAACACGCTGGTAAAAGTCATCGGCACGTCAACCTGCGACATTCTGATTGCCGACAAGCAAAGCGTTGGCGAGCGTGCGGTGAAAGGCATTTGCGGCCAGGTTGATGGCAGCGTGGTGCCTAATTTTATTGGCCTCGAAGCTGGTCAGTCTGCATTCGGCGATATCTATGCCTGGTTTAGCCGCGTGCTGAGCTGGCCGCTGGAACAGCTTGCCGCACAGCATCCGGAACTGCAGACCCAGATTAAAGCCAGTCAAAAACAGCTGCTGCCTGCACTCACCGAAGCCTGGGCGAAAAATCCATCACTGGAGCATCTGCCGGTCGTGCTCGACTGGTTCAACGGTCGCCGTACGCCCAATGCCAACCAGCGTTTGAAAGGGGTGATTACCGATCTGAACCTGGCAACCGACGCGCCAGCGCTGTTCGGTGGCCTGATTGCCGCCACCGCCTTTGGCGCGCGCGCCATTATGGAATCCTTCACCGAACAAGGCATTGCGGTTAACAACGTGATGGCGCTTGGCGGTATCGCGCGCAAGAACCCGGTCATCATGCAGGCCTGCTGTGACGTGCTGAACCGTCCGCTACAGATTGTCGCTTCAGACCAGTGCTGCGCACTCGGTGCGGCTATCTTCGCCGCCGTTGCCGCGAAAGTACACGCCGATATCCCTGCCGCTCAGCAGCAGATGGCAAGCGCCGTGGAAAACACGCTGCAACCTCGCCCAGAGCAGGCTCAACGTTTTGAACAGCTTTACCGCCGCTATCAGCAGTGGGCAGTAAGCGCTGAACAGCAATACCTTCCGACTGCCGCTCCGGCGCAACAAGCCCCGGTAGACCTGGCACCCCTGACACATTAAGGACACGACAATGACGATTTTTGATAACTATGAAGTGTGGTTTGTGATTGGTAGCCAGCATCTGTATGGCCCTGAAACCCTGCGTCAGGTAACCCAACATGCCGAGCACGTCGTTAACGCACTGAATACTGAAGCCAAACTGCCCTGCAAGCTGGTATTAAAACCGCTGGGCACTTCCCCTGATGAGATTACCGCTATCTGTCGTGACGCGAACTACGACGATCGCTGTGCAGGGATGGTGGTCTGGCTGCATACCTTCTCCCCGGCCAAAATGTGGATTAACGGTCTGACTATCCTCAACAAGCCGCTGATGCAGTTCCACACCCAGTTCAATGCCGCCCTGCCGTGGGACAGCATTGATATGGACTTTATGAACCTGAACCAGACTGCGCACGGCGGTCGTGAGTTCGGCTTCATCGGCGCGCGTATGCGTCAGCAGCATGCCGTGGTCACCGGTCACTGGCAGGATAAACAAGCGCACGAACGCATTGGCTCCTGGATGCGCCAGGCCGTGTCCAAACAGGATACCCGCCATCTGAAGGTCTGCCGTTTTGGCGACAACATGCGTGAAGTTGCGGTCACCGATGGCGATAAAGTCGCTGCGCAGATCAAGTTCGGCTTCTCGGTAAACACCTGGGCCGTGGGCGATCTGGTGCAGGTAGTGAACGCAATTAGCGACGGTGAAATCAACGCGCTAATCGATGAGTACGAAAGCACCTATACCATGACGGCGGCGACGCAAGTCCACGGTGAAAAACGTCAGAATGTCCTGGAAGCGGCCCGTATTGAACTGGGGATGAAGCGCTTCCTGGAACAGGGCGGATTCCACGCCTTCACCACCACATTTGAAGATTTACACGGCCTGAAACAGCTCCCTGGTCTGGCCGTACAGCGTCTGATGCAGCAAGGCTACGGTTTTGCGGGCGAAGGCGACTGGAAAACCGCCGCTCTGCTTCGCATCATGAAGGTGATGTCAACCGGTCTGCAGGGCGGCACCTCATTTATGGAGGATTACACCTACCACTTCGAGAAAGGCAACGATCTGGTGCTCGGCTCGCACATGCTGGAAGTGTGCCCGTCCATCGCGGTGGAAGAGAAACCGATCCTCGACGTACAGCACCTCGGCATTGGTGGTAAAGACGATCCTGCCCGTCTGATCTTCAACACCAAAACCGGCCCGGCAGTGGTTGCCAGCCTGATCGATCTCGGCGATCGCTATCGCCTGCTGGTTAACTGCATCGACACGGTACAAACGCCGCATTCCCTGCCAAAACTGCCTGTCGCTAACGCGCTATGGAAAGCTCAACCGGATCTGCCAACCGCTTCTGAAGCTTGGATCCTGGCCGGTGGCGCGCACCACACCGTGTTCAGCCACGCGCTGGATCTGAACGACATGCGTCAGTTCGCTGAAATGCACGATATCGAGATCGCGGTGATCGATAACGATACCCGCCTGCCAGCCTTTAAGGACGCGCTGCGCTGGAACGAAGTGTATTACGGCTTCAAACGTTAACAACTGCCGGATGACGGCGTAAACACCTTATCCGGCCTACAAGAATGTGCGATTTGTAGGCCGGATAAGCGTAGCGCCATCCGGCAAGATTCATCGGAGAGCATCATGTTAGAAGATCTCAAACGTCAGGTACTGGAAGCCAATCTGGCGTTGCCTAAGCACAATCTGGTCACCCTGACCTGGGGGAACGTCAGCGCCGTCGATCGCGAGCGCGGCGTGTTTGTGATTAAACCTTCGGGAGTCGATTACAGCGTAATGACCGCCGACGATATGGTGGTAGTCAGTATCGCCACGGGTGAAGTTGTAGAAGGTACGAAGAAACCTTCCTCAGATACCCCAACACACCGTTTGCTGTATCAGGCGTTCCCGACCATTGGCGGCATTGTTCACACCCATTCGCGCCATGCAACCATCTGGGCACAGGCGGGTCAGTCGATTCCGGCAACGGGGACCACCCATGCGGACTATTTCTACGGTTCGATTCCCTGCACACGCAAAATGACCGACGAAGAAATCAACGGCGAATATGAATGGGAAACCGGTAACGTAATCGTTGAAACCTTTGAAAAACAAGGTATTGACGCCGCACAGATGCCTGGCGTGCTGGTGCACTCTCACGGTCCATTTGCCTGGGGAAAAAATGCCGAAGATGCGGTGCATAACGCCATCGTGCTGGAAGAAGTCGCCTATATGGGGATCTTCTGTCGCCAGCTCGCGCCGCAGTTACCGGATATGCAGCAAACCCTGCTAGATAAACACTACCTGCGCAAACACGGTGCAAAAGCGTATTACGGGCAGTAAAAAAATAAGCGCGCAGATAATCTACGCGCTCCTTTATAGTTATTCGCTATAATATTCGGCGAATGAACCTTGGTATACACAATCATTTGAACAGATATAATCAATTACATTATCATAGTGTCCATGAGCCTTATTTCCTTCCAGACAATGGAAAAAGACATAATCTGTAATGGTCGCCTGCCACTTCTGCCCGTTCAGCAGATAATTAATCACTGTATCTTTGTGCCCCTTACTTTTGTCATTACCCTGCCAGTGAAAAAAAGCGCTACCATTTTCAATAATTTCAGCATTCCACAACTTACCGTCCCATGTTTTATATAAAATATACTTGCTCACAGTTTTAATGGCTGGATTAGAAATCATTGTGTTAACAAACATATAGTTCTGATATTTAATGCCAAGCTGATGTTTGGAAAGAACGTTCATAAAAACTCCATTTTTTCAAAATTAATATCAAAAGGACAAAAAAATGCACAAGCCATCGAAAAAATAAAATTATATTCACAGAGAATTTCCCGACGAAATTGAATTAAAACTGCTTATTCAGAGCAATAACAATCCTATTTAAATATATTATATTTAAGATGATGGCCCAAACATTTCGAATGAAAGTTTTACACTAACAGCTAATAAAAACAAATAAAAATATAATTTTTTTACTAATCCGAGAAATATGTAGCAAAATCAAATGAGCACTATTCCTAAAAAACAGAAAAAGTATGAAAACGAACTTGTAATTAACAATTAAAACATAAACAACGTAATTAATGGAAACTAATGTACAAATACCAGCTATAACATATCTATCTGTAGCCTATCAAAGCTATTTGATTCATATATTGCATATGAAGATAACATTGTCAGGTAGGAATAATTATTTTACTCAGGAAAGCGTATTTCGGGCAGTAACCTCTTCTGAGCATGACAACTGTATAAAATCACAGCCAATCTATCAGAACCAGGCTATAATAATGCCTGGTTTTTTGACGGATACGCAGCGTGGCGCAAGCAGGTTTTATTTTAACCCGGCACTGGCGGGACACCCCGCAGGGAACTGAGGTCTCATTCTGGCTGGCTACAGACGATGGGCCGCTGCAGGTCACGCTCGCGCCTCAGGAGTCGGTCGCGTTTATTCCCACCAGTCAGGTTCCTCGCGTAATGTCATTATTACGCACTGAAAACGGCTATCGCCTGAAATCGCTGCAATTGCAAGACTTCCACCGCAATCCTGTTTCCGGCCTGTATTGCCGCTCACATCGCCAGCTCATGCGGTTGGAAAAACTGCTGCGCGAAAACGCAGTCACCGTCTATGAGGGCGATGTACGCCCACCTGAGCGGTATCTGATGGAGCGCTTTATCACCTCCCCTGTTTGGGTCGAAGGCGACAGACATAATGACATGCTGGTGAATGCCCGCCTGAAGCCGAACCCTGACTATCGACCACCGCTAAAATGGGTATCGCTGGATATTGAAACCACGCGCCACGGCGAACTCTATTGCATCGGTCTTGAAGGCTGCGGGCAGCGTATTGTCTATATGCTCGGCCCGGCAAACGGCGACGCCTCTACGCTTGATTTTGAACTTGAGTACGTAGCAAGCCGCCCGCAGTTGCTGGAAAAACTCAATGACTGGATTGCCCGTCACGATCCTGATGTGATAATCGGCTGGAACGTCGTGCAATTCGATTTACGCGTCCTGCAAAAGCACGCCGAACGTTACCGCATTCCCCTGCGTTTTGGTCGCGATAGCAGCGAGCTTGAGTGGCGCGAGCATGGCTTCAAGAACGGCGTATTCTTCGCTCAGGCTAAGGGGCGCCTGATTATCGACGGTATTGAGGCGCTAAAATCCGCGTTCTGGAATTTCTCGTCATTTTCACTGGAAACGGTATCGCAAGAGCTGCTTGGCGAAGGGAAGTCGATTGATAATCCGTGGGACAGAATGGACGAAATCGACCGTCGGTTTGCCCAGGATAAACCCGCGCTCGCCACCTACAATCTCAAAGACTGTGAGCTGGTCACGCGTATTTTTCATAAAACCGAGATCATGCCATTTCTGCTGGAGCGCTCGACGGTCAACGGTCTGCCGGTCGACCGTCACGGTGGTTCGGTTGCCGCCTTCGGCCACCTCTACCTTCCGCGCATGCACCGGGCGGGTTATGTGGCGCCGAATCTGGGTGAAGTCCCCGCGCACGCCAGTCCCGGCGGCTATGTGATGGACTCGCGCCCGGGATTGTACGACTCCGTACTGGTGCTGGATTACAAAAGCCTGTATCCCTCAATAATTCGTACTTTTTTAATCGATCCGGTGGGGCTTATCGAAGGGATGGCGCAGCCGGATCCGGAACACAGCACCGAAGGTTTCCTTGACGCCTGGTTTTCACGCGAAAAGCACTGCCTGCCTGAAATCGTTACTCAGATCTGGCACGGGCGCGAAGAAGCAAAACGCCGCGGCAATAAGCCACTCTCGCAGGCGTTGAAAATCATCATGAACGCATTTTACGGCGTGCTGGGCACCACCGCCTGTCGCTTTTTCGACCCGAGACTGGCCTCGTCCATTACCATGCGCGGCCATGCGATCATGCGCCAGACCAAAGCGTTAATTGAGGCTCAGGGTTACGATGTCATTTATGGCGATACCGATTCCACCTTTGTCTGGCTGAAAAAGGCGCACTCAGAAGACGATGCAGCCCGAATTGGTCGGGAACTTGTGAGCTATGTCAACACCTGGTGGGCGCAATCGCTGAAGCAACAAAATCTGACCAGCGCGCTGGAGCTGGAATTTGAAACCCATTTTTGTCGCTTTCTGATGCCGACCATTCGCGGTGCAGATACCGGCAGTAAAAAACGCTATGCAGGGATGATTCAGGACGGTGCAGAGCAACGTATGGTGTTTAAGGGACTGGAAACAGTACGAACCGACTGGACGCCGCTGGCCCAACAGTTTCAGCAGGAGCTATACCTGCGAATTTTTCGTAACGAACCTTATCAGGAGTTTGTTCGCGAGACTATTGCCCGTCTGATGGCCGGTGAAATGGATGAACAACTGGTGTACCGCAAGCGCCTGCGCCGCCCGTTAAGCGAATACCAGCGAAATGTTCCACCACACGTTCGTGCCGCGCGACTTGCCGATGAGCAGAATGTAAAACTGGGGCGTCCACCGCAGTATCAGAATCGCGGAACCATAAAATATGTCTGGACGGTCAATGGCCCAGAACCTGTTGATTATCAGCTATCTTCGCTCGATTACGAGCATTATCTGACCCGCCAGATCCAACCTGTTGCTGAGGGAATTCTTCCCTTTATTGACGATAATTTTGCTACACTACTCACAGGACAACTGGGGTTATTTTGACGCGTGACGAAACCGCCGCCATCCAGTACCATAGCGCCCTTTCCATTCCTGGACCCATTTAACACCACTACCACTGATTTATTAGCCTGGTAGCGGGGTCGTATGCTCTCAATAACGGGGATTAGCCCGGAAAATGACGAGTATTGCCTGCAATTAAAGATATAGAGCCGAACATATATGCCTTTTACACTTGGTCAACGCTGGATCAGCGATACAGAAAGCGAATTGGGACTTGGTACTGTTGTCGCCATGGATGCGCGAACCGTCACTTTACTTTTCTCATCGACGGGCGAAAACCGTCTGTATGCGCGCAGTGATTCCCCCGTGACCCGCGTGATGTTCAATCCTGGCGATACGATAACAAGCCATGAAGGCTGGCAACTGCATGTCGATGAAGTAAAAGAAGAAAACGGCCTGCTTGCCTATATCGGAACCCGCCTGGATACCGAAGAAACCGGTGTCATGCTGCGTGAAGTACTGCTCGACAGCAAACTGGTATTCAGCAAACCGCAAGATCGCCTGTTTGCCGGCCAGATTGACCGCATGGATCGCTTTGCTCTGCGCTATCGCGCCCGTAAATTTCAGAGCGAACAATACCGTATGCCGTGGAGTGGTTTGCGTGGCCAACGTACCAGCCTGATTCCTCACCAGCTTAACATTGCCCATGATGTTGGCCGTCGTCATGCTCCTCGCGTTTTACTGGCAGACGAAGTGGGTTTAGGTAAAACCATTGAAGCCGGGATGATCCTGCATCAGCAACTGCTGTCCGGCGCCGCAGAGCGCGTGCTGATCATCGTCCCAGAGACATTACAGCACCAGTGGCTGGTCGAAATGCTGCGCCGCTTCAACCTGCGTTTTGCACTGTTTGATGATGAGCGTTATGCAGAAGCGCAGCACGACGCCTACAACCCGTTTGAAACCGAACAACTGGTCATCTGCTCGCTGGACTTTGCCCGTCGTAATAAACAACGTCTGGAGCACCTGTGTGACGCCGAGTGGGATCTGCTGATTGTCGATGAAGCCCATCACCTGGTGTGGAGCGAAGACGCTCCCAGCCGCGAATATATGGCCATTGAACAACTGGCAGAACGTGTGCCGGGCATCCTGCTGCTAACCGCTACACCGGAGCAGCTGGGCATGGAAAGTCACTTTGCACGCCTGCGCCTGCTGGACCCGAGCCGTTTCCACGATTTCGCCCAGTTTGTTGAAGAGCAAAAAAATTATCGTCCGGTCGCCGACGCCGTCGCCATGCTGCTGGCTGGTAACAAGCTGAGTAACAATGAGCTGAACATGTTAGGCGACATGATTGGCGAGCAGGACATTGAGCCGCTATTGCAGGCGGCAAACAGCGACAGCGAAGACGCCCAGAGCGCGCGTCAGGAGCTGGTTTCGATGCTGATGGACCGCCATGGCACCAGCCGTGTGCTGTTCCGTAACACCCGTAACGGTGTGAAAGGCTTCCCGAAACGCGAGCTGCATACCATCAAGCTGCCGCTGCCGACCCAATACCAGACGGCGATTAAAGTCTCCGGCATTATGGGCGCGCGTAAAAGTGCAGAAGACCGGGCGCGCGACATGCTCTACCCGGAACAGATTTATCAGGAATTCGAAGGCGACACCGGCACCTGGTGGAACTTTGACCCGCGCGTGGAATGGCTGATGGGCTACCTGACCAGCCACCGCTCACAAAAAGTGCTGGTCATCTGCGCGAAAGCCACTACCGCGCTTCAGCTGGAGCAGGTACTGCGCGAGCGCGAAGGCATCCGCGCCGCCGTATTCCATGAAGGGATGTCGATCATTGAACGTGACCGCGCCGCAGCATGGTTTAGCGAAGAAGATAGCGGCGCCCAGGTAATGCTGTGTTCTGAAATCGGCTCCGAAGGGCGTAACTTCCAGTTCGCCAGCAATCTGGTGATGTTTGACCTGCCGTTCAACCCGGATCTGCTGGAACAGCGTATTGGCCGTCTGGACCGTATTGGTCAGGCGCATGATATTCAGATTCACGTTCCGTACCTGGAAAAAACCGCGCAATCTGTGCTGGTGCGCTGGTACCACGAAGGTCTGGATGCGTTCGAACACACCTGCCCGACCGGCCGTACCATCTATGACACGGTCTATAACAATCTGATCGGCTACCTGGCTGAACCAGAAAATACCGAGGGCTTTGACGATCTGATCAAAACCTGCCGCGAACAGCATGACGCGCTGAAAGCACAGCTAGAGCAAGGTCGCGATCGCCTGCTGGAGATCCACTCTAACGGCGGCGAAAAAGCACTGGCGTTGGCTGAGAGTATTGAAGAACAGGACGACGATACCAGCCTGATCGCCTTCGCCATGAACCTGTTTGATATCGTCGGTATTAATCAGGATGACCGTGGCGACAATTTGATCGTACTGACGCCGTCCGATCATATGCTGGTGCCGGATTTCCCTGGGCTGCCGGAAGATGGCTGCACCATTACGTTCGAGCGCGATGTCGCCCTGTCGCGTGAAGATGCCCAGTTCATTACCTGGGAGCATCCGCTGATCCGCAATGGTCTGGATCTGATCCTCTCCGGCGACACCGGAAGCAGCACTATTTCGTTGTTGAAAAACAAAGCATTACCTGTTGGTACACTGCTGGTTGAGCTGGTCTATGTTGTTGAAGCGCAAGCGCCGAAACAACTGCAGCTAAACCGCTTCCTGCCACCAACGCCGGTACGCATGCTGCTGGATAAAAACGGCAATAACCTTGCTGCACAGGTTGAGTTCGAAACCTTTAACCGCCAGCTCAGCGCCGTTAACCGCCACACCGGCAGCAAACTGGTCAACGCCGTGCAGCAGGATGTTCATGCCATTCTGCAACTCGGTGAAGCGCAGGTGGAAAAATCAGCCCGCGCGCTGATCGACGCAGCGCGTAAAGAAGCTGACGAGAAGCTGACGGCAGAACTTTCCCGTCTCGAAGCGCTGCGTGCCGTTAACCCGAACATCCGTGATGACGAACTTAGCGCAATTGAAAGCAACCGTCAGCAGGTGATGGAAAGCCTGGATCAGGCGGGCTGGCGTCTCGATGCCCTGCGCCTGATCGTCGTGACGCATCAGTAACGGAGCCATACATGGGGATGGAAAACTACAATCCGCCGCAGGAACCCTGGCTGGTCATCCTGTATCAGGATGAGCACATTATGGTGGTCAACAAGCCGAGCGGCTTGTTGTCTGTGCCAGGTCGTCTGGATGAGCACAAAGACAGCGTGATGACGCGTATTCAGCGCGATTATCCGCAGGCTGAATCCGTGCATCGTCTGGATATGGCAACCAGCGGCGTGATTGTAGTCGCGCTAACCAAAGCGGCAGAGCGCGAGCTAAAACGCCAGTTTCGCGAGCGCGAACCGAAAAAACAGTATGTCGCACGCGTCTGGGGGCATCCTGCTCCGGCCGAGGGTCTGGTTGATTTACCGCTGATTTGCGACTGGCCAAACAGGCCAAAGCAAAAAGTGTGTTATGAGACCGGGAAATCGGCGCAGACCGAGTATGAAGTTGTGGAGTTCGCGGCGGATAACACCGCCCGGGTAGTGCTCAAGCCCATTACCGGACGCTCCCACCAGCTGCGTGTGCATATGCTGGCTTTAGGGCATCCTATCCTGGGCGACCGCTTCTATGCTCCGCCGGAAGCTCTGGCGTTAGCGCCGCGCCTGTTGCTGCATGCAGAGATGTTAACCATCACGCATCCCGAATACGGCAACAGTATGACGTTTAAAGTCCCGGCGGATTTTTAAATTCTGAGCCAATTTATGCCGGGGGCGCTTCGCTTACCCGGCATACATTCATTAACGTAGGCCGGATAAGGCGCTAGCCGCATCCAGCAATTCAATCACTTGAATCCTTTTTGATCCTTAATCAGCTCGTAAGCCTTTTGGATTTCCTGCGCTTTTTGTTTCGCCATTTCCATCATCTCTGGCGGCAGACCTTTCGCGACCAGTTTGTCCGGATGGTGCTCGCTCATCAGCTTACGGTAAGCCCGCTTGATGGTGGTCGCATCGTCGGTCGTTTTCACACCCAGCACATTACAGGCGTCTTCCAGCGTCGGGCCGCGTTGCGCCTGCTGCCAGCCACCGCCGCCAGACTGCTGCTGATATCCGCCGCCAAACTGTGCGCCGCCCTGCATCATGCGCAGGAACTGATCAAATTGGGTGCGTGAGATCCCCAACTCTTCAGCAATCACATACAGCACTTCACGTTCGTTAGGATGCAACGACCCATCGGCAAATGCCGCCTGGATCTGAATCTCCAGAAACATGCGGATCAGATCGAATCGACCAAAACAGACGCTGCGAAACTGACGCATCTTTTCACGTAATGGGTAATTATCCGATTTTCCTACCCGGAAGGCATGTTGTGCAGCCGTTCGCGAGTCACCGTGCAAATTCATCCGATCCATCAACTGGCTGGCGATATGTATATCGGCTTCCGTGACGCGACCTTTGGATTTGGTCAGATGTCCCATCACCTCAAAAGTGGTGGCAAAAAACAGCGCCTGGCGTTCACGTTGGTTGGCAAACCACGCCATTTTGCGCATGCGGGCTTTGTCGAACATGTGGCCAACTAACAGCCCCAGAACCACACCCCAGAAGCCGCCGCCCATCATTAAGGCCACGGCTACACCAATTATCTTTCCCCAATACTGCATAGACTCCCCAAATCTTTCCGCTCTCAGCCAGGCTATGTCCCACAATATAAGGTGCTTTTACCGATTTACGGCTGCGGTCAATTGTGGGACATCGCCTATAATTTGCATTATCATACCTGTCATTCAATGCCGTGCCTAACACCACAAACGCTATACCCGTTGGATTTCAAGTTGCAGCAAGGCGGCAACGTAGTGAGTCCCCTGGAGCTTACCCATGTAAGTGACTGGGGTGAACGAGGAAGACAACGAAGATGCAGCTTGAAAGGTGGCGGGTATAAAATGGGCAGGATTAATACTAGCGAAGTGAAGATGAGATAAGTTAGGCTGTGACCGTTTGTCACGCGCGACGCTACTGATGATGGAACAATAAATACAACGTATGAAAAAACGTATTCCCACTCTTCTGGCCACCATGATTGCCAGCGCCCTCTATAGCCATCAGGGCCTGGCAGCCGATCTCGCCTCACAGTGTATGCTGGGCGTGCCGAGCTATGACCGTCCTCTGGTACAGGGCGAGACTAATGAGTTACCCGTCACCATCAATGCCGACAACGCAAAAGGGAATTATCCCGATGACGCGGTGTTTACCGGCAACGTGGATATCGCACAGGGTAACAGCCGCCTGCAGGCCGACGAAGTACAGCTTCATCAGAAGCAGGCTGAAGGCCAGCCGGAGCCAGTACGTACCGTCGATGCGTTGGGCAATGTCCATTATGACGACAATCAGGTTATTCTGAAGGGGCCAAAGGGTTGGTCCAATCTGAATACCAAAGATACCAACATCTGGGAAGGTGATTACCAGATGGTGGGCCGTCAGGGGCGCGGGAAAGCCGACCTGATGAAACAGCGTGGGGAAAACCGTTATACCATTCTGGAAAACGGTAGCTTTACCTCCTGTCTGCCAGGTTCCGATACCTGGAGCGTCGTCGGTAGCGAAGTTATCCACGACCGTGAAGAACAGGTCGCGGAGATCTGGAACGCCCGTTTTAAACTGGGTCCGGTTCCGGTCTTTTACAGCCCTTATTTACAGTTACCCGTCGGCGATAAGCGCCGTTCCGGTTTCCTGATCCCGAACGCAAAATATTCCTCCAATAACTATTTTGAGTTCTACCTCCCGTATTACTGGAACATTGCGCCCAATATGGACGCCACTATCACGCCACATTATATGCACCGTCGTGGCGGGATCATGTGGGAGAACGAATTCCGCTACCTCACCCAGGCGGGTGCGGGCTTGATGGAGTTCGACTATCTGAATTCCGATAAAGTGTACGAGGACGAACATCCGAAGGATGACAATTCACGCCGCTGGCTGTTCTACTGGCAGCACGCCGGTGTACTGGACCAGGTGTGGCGTTTCAACGTCGACTACACCAAGGTCAGCGACACCAGCTACTTTAACGATTTCGATAATAAATACGGTTCCAGTACCGACGGCTACGCCACGCAGAAATTCAGCGTCGGTTACGCGGTACAAAACTTTGACGCTACGGTATCGACCAAGCAGTTCCAGGTCTTCGACGCACAAAACAGTAACAGTTACTCTGCCCAGCCGCAGTTAGACGTCAACTATTACCAGAATGACGTTGGTCCGTTTGATACCCGTATTTATGGCCAGGCGGTCCATTTCGTCAATACCAATGACAACATGCCGGAAGCAACGCGTGTTCACCTGGAACCGACGATCAATCTGCCGTTGTCGAATAACTGGGGTAGTATCAATACCGAAGCGAAGCTGCTGGCGACACACTATCAGCAGACCAATCTGGATTGGTACAACAACAACCCGAGTAACGTTAACAAGCTCGACGAGTCAGCCAACCGCGTCATGCCGCAGTTTAAAGTTGACGGCAAAATGGTATTCGAGCGCGACATGCAAATGCTGGCACCGGGCTATACCCAGACGCTGGAGCCACGCGCGCAGTACCTGTACGTACCGTATCGCGACCAAAGTCATATCTATAACTATGACTCATCCTTGCTGCAATCTGACTACAGCGGCCTGTTCCGTGACCGTACTTATGGCGGTCTGGACCGTATTGCTTCTGCCAACCAGGTGACGACCGGGGTCACATCTCGCGTTTATGATGACGCTGCCGTTGAACGTTTTAATATTTCTGTGGGTCAAATCTACTATTTCACCGAGTCTCGCACCGGCGATGACAACATTAAATGGGAGAATGACGACAAAACGGGTTCACTGGTATGGGCGGGCGACACCTACTGGCGTATCTCCGATCGCTGGGGTTTACGCAGTGGGATCCAGTACGACACGCGTCTGGATAGTATCGCCAACAGCAGCAGCAGTATCGAATACCGTCGCGATGAAAACCGGATGCTGCAGTTGAATTACCGTTACGCCAGCCCGGAATATATCCAGGCGACTCTACCGTCTTACTACTCTACGGCAGATCAGTATAAAAACGGGATTTCGCAGGTGGGCGCGGTGGCAAGCTTCCCAATTGCTGAGCGTTGGTCGATTGTTGGCGCTTACTACTTCGATACCAACGTGAACAAAGAAGCAGATTCAATGCTGGGCTTACAGTACAACTCCTGCTGTTACGCCATTCGCTTCGGCTACGAGCGTAAGCTGAACGGTTGGGATAATACCCAGCAACACGCGATTTATGACAACACGATCGGCTTTAATATCGAACTGCGCGGTCTGAGCTCCAACTACGGTCTCGGCACCAACCAAATGCTGCGTTCGAACATTTTGCCGTATCAAAGCTCTTTATGATCTGATTGATTTACAACGTAATCCGCATTGCGGTTAATTGAAATGGAAAAAGTATGAAGAACTGGAAAACGCTGCTTCTCGGTATCGCCATGATCGCGAATACCAGTTTCGCTGCCCCACAGGTAGTCGATAAAGTTGCAGCCGTCGTCAATAACGGCGTCGTTCTGGAAAGCGACGTCGATGGCTTAATGCAGTCAGTAAAACTGAATGCAGGTCAGGCAGGTCAGCAATTACCGGATGACGCTACGCTGCGTCATCAGATCCTGGAACGTTTGATCATGGATCAAATCCTCCTGCAAATGGGTCAGAAGATGGGGGTGAAAATCTCTGACGAGCAGTTGGATCAGGCTATTGCCAACATCGCCAAGCAGAACAACATGACGCTGGATCAGATGCGCAGCCGTCTGGCACAGGATGGCTTAAGCTATTCAACCTATCGTAGCCAGATCCGCAAAGAGATGACCATCTCCGAAGTGCGTAACAACGAAGTTCGCCGTCGCGTCACTATCCTGCCTCAGGAAGTGGATGCCCTGGCGCAGCAGGTAGGCAACCAAAACGATGCCAGCACCGAGCTGAACCTGAGCCACATTCTGATCCCATTACCAGAAAACCCAACGTCCGACCAGGTTAACGCGGCTGAAAGCCAGGCGCGCTCTGTTGTTGATGAAGCGCGTAACGGTAGTGATTTCGGCAAACTGGCTATTACTTATTCCGCTGACCAGCAAGCGCTGAAAGGCGGCCAGATGGGCTGGGGACGTATTCAGGAGCTGCCGGGTATCTTTGCCCAGGCGTTAAGCACTGCGAAAAAAGGCGATATCATTGGCCCAATTCGTTCCGGTGTCGGCTTCCACATCCTGAAAGTCAACGATATGCGTGGCCAAAGCCAGAGCATCTCCGTGACTGAAGTTCACGCTCGCCACATTCTGCTTAAGCCGTCGCCGATCATGACCGATCAGCAGGCGCGTCTGAAGCTGGAACAAATCGCGGCAGATATTAAGAGCGGTAAAACGACCTTCGCGGCAGCCGCTAAAGAGTTTTCTCAGGATCCAGGCTCTGCCAACCAGGGCGGCGATCTGGGCTGGGCTGCAGCAGATATTTTCGACCCTGCTTTCCGCGATGCGCTGACCAAACTTAACAAAGGCCAGATGAGCGCCCCGGTGCACTCCTCTTTCGGTTGGCATCTGATCGAACTGCTGGATACGCGTAACGTTGATAAAACTGACGCAGCGCAGAAAGACAGAGCTTACCGTATGCTGATGAACCGTAAATTCTCGGAAGAAGCAGCAACCTGGATGCAGGAACAGCGCGCCAGCGCTTACGTTAAAGTTCTGAGCAACTAATGACTCGTGCTCAACGCGTTGTTATCACTCCCGGCGAACCCGCCGGGATTGGCCCGGACCTGGTGGTTCAGCTCGCCCAGCGCGCGTGGCCTGTAGAACTCGTTGTCTGTGCGGATGCAGCACTCCTCAGTGACCGGGCAGCGATGCTCGGTTTACCGCTTTCACTCCTCCCCTACTCTCCAGATACCCCAGCCAGACCGCAATCAGCAGGCACATTGACGCTGTTACCGATTGCGCTGCGGGCACCTGTTGTCGCGGGTCAGTTGGCGGTAGAAAACGGGCAATATGTGGTGGATACGCTGGCTCGCGCCTGCGATGGCTGTCTGCAAAGTGAGTTTGCGGCGCTGATTACCGGCCCGGTTCACAAGGGCGTTATCAATGACGCTGGCGTCCCGTTTACCGGACATA
This sequence comes from Citrobacter sp. MGH110, assembly GCF_001037515.1. Lineage (NCBI taxonomy): Bacteria > Pseudomonadati > Pseudomonadota > Gammaproteobacteria > Enterobacterales > Enterobacteriaceae > Citrobacter > Citrobacter sp. MGH110. The sequence goes on from NZ_KQ089830.1 coordinate 2,945,888, forward strand.
CCGAGTTTTTTGAAGAGCGCTCACAGGCAAAGAAAGTTGTTATGATGCTGGCGACCGAAGAGCTGCGCGTTGCCCTGGCAACCACGCATTTGCCGCTCAGAGCCGTTGCCGACGCCATTACGCCCGCCCTGCTTCAGGAAGTGATCGGCATTTTGCATCATGATTTACGCACCAAATTCGGCATTGCCGATCCGCATATTCTGGTGTGCGGTCTAAACCCGCATGCTGGTGAAGGCGGACATATGGGAACGGAAGAGATAGACACCATCATTCCGGTACTCGATGAACTGCGTGCGCAGGGAATGAAATTAAACGGTCCGCTGCCCGCAGATACGCTGTTTCAGCCCAAATATCTCGACCACGCGGATGCCGTGCTGGCAATGTACCACGATCAGGGTCTCCCCGTGCTAAAATACCAGGGATTTGGTCGCGGTGTGAATATCACGCTGGGCCTGCCCTTTATTCGCACATCCGTCGATCACGGCACCGCACTTGAACTCGCGGGTCGTGGGCAAGCAGATGTCGGCAGTTTTATTACGGCGCTTAATCTCGCCATCAAAATGATTGTTAATACCAATGAATAATCGAGTCCATCAGGGCCATTTAGCCCGTAAACGTTTCGGGCAGAACTTCCTCAACGATCAGTTTGTGATCGAAAGTATTGTCTCTGCTATCAACCCGCAGAAAGGTCAGGCTATGGTCGAAATCGGCCCAGGCCTGGCGGCATTGACCGAACCAGTAGGCGAACGTCTGGACAAGCTCACGGTCATTGAACTCGACCGCGATCTGGCAGCACGCCTACAGACACACCCGTTTTTAGGGCCTAAGCTGACGATTTATCAGCAAGATGCCATGACCATGAACTTCGGCGAACTGGCACAAACGATGGGACAGCCGCTGCGCGTATTCGGCAACCTGCCGTACAACATCTCCACGCCGCTCATGTTCCATCTTTTTTCCTATACTGATGCCATTGCCGACATGCATTTCATGTTGCAAAAAGAGGTGGTGAATCGTCTGGTTGCAGGGCCAAACAGTAAAGCGTATGGTCGATTAAGCGTCATGGCGCAGTATTACTGCAATGTGATCCCGGTACTTGAAGTACCGCCTTCCGCATTTACGCCAGCGCCTAAAGTTGATTCAGCCGTTGTGCGTCTGGTCCCTCATACGACGATGCCGTACCCGGTTAAAGATGTTCGTGTGCTGAGCCGTATTACCACTGAAGCGTTTAATCAGCGCCGTAAAACGGTACGTAACAGTCTCGGCAACCTGTTTAGCGTTGAAGTACTGACAGAGCTGGGCATTGATCCGGCGATGCGAGCGGAAAATATCTCTGTCGCGCAATACTGCCGGATGGCTAACTATCTGTCAGAAAACGCGCCATCGAAGGAGAGTTAAACATGATCAATTCGCCCCGAGTGTGCATTCAGGTACAAAGCGTCTACATTGAGGCGCAATCCTCACCTGATGATGAACGTTACGTTTTTGCTTACACCGTAACTATCCGCAATTTGGGGCGAGCGCCTGTGCAGCTGTTGGGGCGTTATTGGTTGATTACTAATGGCCATGGCCGCGAAACCGAAGTTCAGGGTGAAGGCGTGGTTGGCGTCCAGCCCCACATCGAACCCGGCGAAGAGTACCAGTACACCAGCGGTGCGGTGATTGAAACACCGCTGGGCACCATGCAGGGTCATTACGAAATGATCGATGAACAAGGCATCGCCTTTACCATCGATATTCCCGTATTCCGACTCGCCGTTCCAACACTCATTCATTAAAACAATAACTATGGCGACATACCTTATTGGCGACGTTCACGGTTGTTACGATGAACTGGTAGCCTTGCTGCATCAGGTAGACTTTAATTCCGAAAAAGACACCCTATGGCTCACCGGCGATCTGGTCGCTCGTGGACCGGGCTCGCTGGACGTTTTGCGCTACGTGAAATCACTGGGCGACAGCGTGCGGTTAGTATTGGGTAATCACGATTTACACCTGCTGGCCGTATTTGCTGGTATCAGTCGTAATAAACCTAAAGACAGGGTCACATCGCTGCTCGAAGCACCGGATGCCGACGAATTACTTAACTGGCTCCGCCGTCAACCGCTGTTGCAGGTAGACGAAGAGAAGAAGCTGGTGATGGCGCATGCCGGTATTACCCCACAGTGGGACCTGCAGACGGCAAAAGACTGTGCTCGCGATGTTGAAGCCGTGTTGTCGAGCGACTCGTATCCCTTCTTCCTTGATGCGATGTACGGCGACATGCCCAATAACTGGACCCCGGAACTGACCGGGCTGGCACGCCTGCGTTTTATTACCAACGCCTTTACCCGCATGCGTTACTGCTTCCCTAACGGTCAGTTGGATATGTACAGCAAAGAGTCACCAGAAGACGCACCTGCCCCGCTGAAGCCCTGGTTTGCCATTCCTGGACCTGTCAGTGAAGCATACAGCATTGCATTCGGGCACTGGGCATCGCTGGAGGGTAAAGGCACGCCAGAAGGTATTTACGCGCTGGATACGGGGTGTTGCTGGGGAGGCGATCTCACCTGTCTGCGCTGGGAAGACAAACAGTACTTCGTGCAGCCGTCAAATCGCCATCTGAATCTGGATCCTGGCGAAGCGGTCAACGCCTGATAGTCGTTTGCCGGATGCGGTGCTCGCACCTTATCCGGCCTACATTAGCTGGATGATAAGGCGTTTCGCCGCCATCCGGCACTTACAGTATTAACGACGTTCCAGAATCTCGAAGCAGTAGCTGTGAGAGTTTTGCGCGTCGGCATCGTGGAATTCACTGAACACCGATTCCCAGTCATCCGGTTCGTAGTCCGGGAAATGCGTATCCCCTTCCACTTCCGCATCAATGTGCGTCAGATACAGTTTCTGTGCTTTTGGCAGGAACTGCTCATACACACGCCCACCGCCAATTACCATAATTTCAGGTTCATCGCCGCAGGCCGCAATTGCTTCATCCACAGACTTCACCCACTGCACGCGATCGTCGGTGCCAGGCTTACTGCTGATGACGATATTTTTACGCCCAGGTAACGGTCGCCCGATGGATTCCCAGGTGTGGCGTCCCATGACAACCGGCTTGTTTAAGGTATTACGTTTAAACCAGGCGAGATCGGCAGGGAGGTTCCACGGCATGGCGTTCTCCATACCGATGACGCGATCTACCGCTAACGCCGCAATCAGACTGATCATTGAATATTTCCCGGATACAAAAAAATTGTCGCCACTATACGGAAAGCGCAATCTTTCGTCGACTGGCGGAAAGAGGATGAACAGGAAAATTTTCCGTTCTGCTGGCGAACCGACCTATTTAAGGTGGTACGCCAGCATTACAGTAGTTCAAAAACAGCCAATTAGCAGTAAAGTTTGCAGAACATCACATTTTTTACCCTATGCTGACGGTTTCACTTCCGGCTCATCGGCGACGTCGCCCGTATGCTTACCTTCATCCGTGCCTTGCCAGCCATGGCGCTGAATTAACGATAAGTGCTGACGATCTTCCGCAATAATTTCACTCAGCATTGCGCTGGTGCGTTTATAAACGGCCGCGCGGGAAGTCGCGTCATTTTCCCCTTTCACCATCTCCTCTACCATCATGGTATTGAATCGGCGGAATACGTCAGCCCGCTCACGTGCCTCATAGCGCCCTAGCCCGAGACCTTCCAGCGCCAGACGTCCGGTCTTCAGTGCACCTTCAAAGGTTTCACGTTCCGGCATATCCACGCCCGCCTGGCGCAGGCGGATGTAATGATCCACGTCGCGCGCGCGGGCAATAATTTGCAGATGCGGGAAATGCTCTTTCACCATTTCGGTTAATTGCAGGCTGGTTTGCGGATCGTCAATGGCATTAATAATAACTTCAGCTTTCGCCGCCCCGGCAGACTCCAGCAGATCCATCCGGGTCGCGTCGCCATAGAAAACCTTCATCCCGAATTTACGCAGCGTTTCGATATGGTCCGGGTCATGATCAAGAACCACCATTTTGACCCCGCTCGACAACAGCAAACGACCGGTTATCTGGCCAAATCGCCCAAACCCGGCGATGATCACCCGCGGTTGCTCCTCATCGATTTCATCGGCTTCGCGCTCTTCCTCAGTCGCCGATTTTTCCAGACGCGTCAAAATCACCAGCAAAATCGGTGTAGCCGCCATCGACAACGCCACCGCCAGCGTCAGCGATTTCGCCCAGTCAGGATCGAGCACATTTGCCATTTGCGCCGCGCCAAACACCACAAAGGCAAACTCACTGCCCTGCCCTAATAATACGGCAAACCAGCGACGCTGCTTGTTCGGCACCTGCAACGGTTTCGCTATCAACCACAGCATGACGGTTTTGATAACCAGGAAACCGACCAGCAAAATGATAATGCGCAAGGGATTATCAATCAGCGTACCAAAGTCGATAGACATCCCTACACCGATGAAGAACAGCCCCAGCAGCAGTCCTTTAAATGGCTCAATGTCGCTTTCCAACGCGTGGCGATACTCAGAGCTTGCCAGCAGCACCCCGGCCAGGAATGCCCCCATCGCCATCGACAATCCAACCTCTTCCAACAGCAGACCGAAGCCAAACACGAGGAACAGCGCAACGGCACTGAACACTTCCCGCAGGCCCGAACGGGCGACAAAACGCAAGGCAGGACGTGTGACATAACGACCTAACAGCACCACCAGCACCAGTGCGCCCGCTACCTTAAGGGCAGACAATGCAAACGCCCCAAGCGTTGTTGATGCGCCACTCGCTGCCAGTAATGGGATCATCGCCACCAGTGGAATAGCAGCGATATCCTGGAACAGCAGCACGGCAAACGCGCTGCGGCCCATTTGCGAAACCATCAGGTTGCGTTCATTCATTGCCTGCATAGCGATAGCCGTAGAGGAAAGCGCCAGCGTCATGCCGATCAGCTCCGCTACCTGCCAGCGCAGGCCGAGGAACATACAGAACACACCAATCAGGCCTCCGCAGACCACCATTTGCAATGCGCCGCCGCCGAACACCGAGGCTCGCAGTTTCCACAAACGTTGAGGATCCAGCTCCAGACCAATGACAAACAGCATCAGCACCACACCGATCTCCGCAAAATGCAGGATGGATTCGGCGTCCGTCACCAGCCTCAGGCCCCATGGGCCGATAATGCACCCGGCGATGAGATACCCCAGTACCGACCCGAGCCCCAGCCGTACGGCGATGGGGACAATCAGTGCCGCCGATCCGAGATAAATCAGCGCCTGTATCAGCGTATGGCTATCCATGGTGTGCCTCCTGCCATTCCATCAGACGCTGTTTGTAGTGACGCGCCTGCGCTTGCAGGGTTTCATCATCACAGATAAACGTACAGTGCATCGCAAACGGCGGTAGCCATTTGAGGCCACAATAAAGTGCCGTCGCCTGTAAGGGTTGAGAAAGCACATCAAATCCGGGATGGGAGCCAATATCGAAGTGGTTTTCACCGCCGCCGGTCGTCACCGCCCACAGCAGATGTTTACCGTGCAGCGCAGTACCGCCATGGCCATACGCCCAGCCGTGCGAAAGGACTTTATCCATCCACAGCTTGAGTAATGGAGGTGTGCTGTACCACTGCATCGGATGCTGCCAGATGATCAAATCAGCGCGTGCCAGCGCATCCTGTTCAGCGGCAATATCGATATTGAAGTCGGGGTAGAGCTGGTAGAGCGAGCGGATCTCCACGCCCTCCAGCGTCCTTGCCTGTTCAAGCATCCGCTTATTCGCATGCGAGTGCTGCGGATAGGGGTGCGCATAAATGATGAGGATCATGATTAGCCTGTTTCACTGCATTATTGTAATAACAGTGAGTTTAGTCACTTAATCCACAGGCTAACAGTCAATATTATTGAGTGGCTGAATGGAGAAAACTGAACTAGTTATCCAGTTCACTCATATCTTTAACCTGATCGCGGTTAATCTGTTCCGTCTTACCCGTTTGCGCATTTTTATACGACACCAGGCCAGTATCATCATCGACTTGCGGTTTGCCGTCAGTGACGATTGTTTTACCATCGGTGGTTTTAACCGCCTGGTTTGAGGAACAACCGGCCACGGTAAACAGTGCTGCTGCGGTAAAAATTGAGGTGATCAGGATATGTTTTTGCATGGTGTTCTCCCTGCTTTTCAGTTGTTTTCTGTGATATACCCAGTTAACTGTAGGCTAACTGACTGAGTTGCAGGGAAAATACAGAACACTCCTAATAACTCGCTCTGGTCACGGGCTTACTGCGAATCGTCATTTGACTGGTTTGCGCCAGCGTCAGACCTCGCGTTTCCGGGGCGAAAGCGATGGACACCAGCAGGCCAATCAGCGAAATTCCTGCGCCCATCAGCATGACATTGCTGATCCCGTATTTGGTAATGAACACCGGCAGCGCCCAGGTTGAAACAATGGTGCCAATGCGGCTTAAGGACATAATCACCCCGACGGCAGATGCGCGAATGTCGGTAGGGAACAGTTCATTTGGGTACAGCCACTGAAGATTTCCCGGTCCCCCCGAGAAAAAGGCGTACACGGCAAACGCCAGCACCACCAGCCACGCTCCCATATCAGGAATTAACCCCAGCACGGCCAGCGCCAGCGTCATCATAATAAAGCTGCCAATTAACAATGGCCGACGGCCCGCGCTATTGAGCCAGAACATGGGTGGAATGCACCCCAGCATAAAGCACAGGCTTATCACCACATTGCCCAACGCCGCGCTTTTCCCGGCACCAAGCCCCAACAGTCCAACAATCTGCGGACCAAAGGTATAAATGGCGAACATCGGGATCACCTGACAGGTCCAGATAGCGGCGACAAACAGGACAAACGAGAAATGACGGCGGTTAAACAGCTGCAGGAAGCGCGTCTCCTGCGGTGCCTCTTCGTCGAACACCACCGGTTCACCGAACAGTTTGATCATCATCGCTTCACACTCTTTCACCCGACCTTTACGCAGCAGCCAGCGCGGCGATTCAGGAAGATCAAAGCGCCCAATCAGGATCAAAATACAGGGGATCACCGCGCTGCCCAGCATCCAGCGCCATCCTCCCTCAACATCATACAGCCAGTAACCGACCAGATCGGCACAGGTAGCGCCGACATACCACATCGCGGCGATAAAACCGATGGAGAAAGCGCGCTGGCGGGTATTAGAGAACTCGGTAATCATCGAGGTAGCAATCGGGTAATCAGCGCCAATTACAATGCCTATCAGCACGCGCATCACCAACAGCTCAACGGGCGAGGAAACAAACATGGTTGCCGCCGATATCACGCCAATGGCGATAATATCGATGATGAACATTTTGCGCCGCCCGACCTTATCGGAAATGTAGCCAAACAGCGACGTCCCGACAAACAGACCAGCGAGCGTGCCGGCGCCCAGCAGACCAATCCACTGTGCGTCCAGTTTCAATGCTGGCGTGAGCTGTTCCAGCGCCACGCCAATCATCACCAGCACATAACCATCCAGAAATGGCCCACCGCTTCCCCACAGCATTATCCGGCGGTGAATAGAGGTAAATTTGATGTCATCAAAGTTCCTGGGCTGCTGCATAGCGACTTCCTGTTTCAACACGGGCAAAGCGTCATCTGTAGGCCGGATAAGGCGTTTAGGCCGCCATCCGGCATTGGCGCCACATGATTGCCGGATGGCGACGCTACCACGTCTTATCCGACTTACGGGTGCACAACCTCGTACTTATTAGCCGTAGCGAAACTCCACGCCAAATGTCCCGCGCGGGTATTCCCATTTTTCCAACGCTGTATCAAGTCCGAGAATGCGGCACGTTCCGCACTCCAGGCATCCGGCGTAATCAAAACGGACGCTGCCGTCGTCCTGCTTTTTATACAGTCCGGCTGGACAAGCTTTAATCAGTACTTCCAGCGCCTGTTTATCAGGATCGGTTTTGAGAATGATGTGCGGGCTGTCTTCATCCACATTGAACTTATTGACGCCCAGTTTGACGTCCACATTGACGGGAGATGTCATAATACGGTCACTCCTTTCAGGCCATCTTTCATCAGGTTGATGAAGCCCACTTTCTTCGCATGACGCAGGATTTTTTTGCGCATTGGCACCGGAGCAGAGCCATCCACGGTGAACAGGTCGCGCGCGATGCTGACCGCCATTTCAGGATAGGCGGTAAACATGCGTGGGTTATCAAGGAAAGCGGGAAGCTTCTGATACATGCGCATATCGCGCATTGGACCATCATCGAGATGCTGACGGTATTCGCCCAGCGACTGTTTGCTGAAGTCGTCGCGCTTCATCGCGGAAAGCACCGTTTTCGCGGCCGCTTCGCCTGCGGATATGGCGAGATCCATACCGCGGATGGTAAAGCCGAGGTTCATACACATTCCGGCAGCATCACCGGCAATCAGCACACCGTCACCCACCAGATCAGGCTGCATATTCATACCGGCCTCCGGTACGACGTGCGCGGCATATTCCACCAGCTTGCCACCGGCGATCAGTGGGGCAACCGCCGGATGCTGTTTGAAATCTTCCAGCATTTGTGGGACCGATTTTTTAGCATCTTTCAGATGATGAAGACCGCAGACCAGCCCCAGAGAAAGGGTCGTTTCATTAGTATAGAGGAAGCCCCCGCCCATCAACCCATCAGTTGGAGAACCGGCAAACAGGCAAGCTGCACCTTCGTTCCCCTGTAACTGGAAACGATCTTCAATCACCGATTTTGGCAATTCGATCAGCTCTTTTACGCCAACGGCAACATGCGATGCCTCAACGCGCTTTGCCATGCCCAGTTTTTCTGCCAACAAAGAATTCACCCCGTCAGCGAGGATCACCACTTTGGCTTCCAGAATATCGCCGTCGGCTTCCACGCCCACGACTTTGCCTTCGCGCTGCACAACGTTATCCACCCGAATACCGGTGATAAGCTGGGCTCCCGCCTCCTCGGCCTGCTCCATCAGCCAGGCGTCAAATTTGCTGCGTAAGACGGAATAAGAAACCTGCGACGATGCAGCCTCTTCACCATTGCAATAGTCGATGGTCATCGCCCCTTTGTCGGTCATAAAGGCGAGTTTTTCGTGGGTGATTATGCGTTCAATGGGGGCCTGCTCAGCAAAGCCGGGAATGATGCGTTCCAGGCTATGTGCATACATGCGCCCACCGGTGACATTCTTCGCGCCAGCAGAATTGCCGCGCTCGATGACCAGCACCTGTGCACCTTCCCGAGCCAGCACCAGCGCCGCAACCGAACCGGCCAGACCTGCACCCACGATGATGGCATCAAAGATATCTTCGGACATACGTACTCCTGTCAGTGGCAGGATACTTTCGCACCCTGCCCGAATGGTTTAACGCGCCAGAGCAGCCGTCAGCGCAGGCAGGATCTTCAGCGCATCGCCAACGATGCCAAAATCTGCGTACTGGAAGATCGGCGCATTTTTATCTTTGTTGATGGCGAAAATCGTCTGCGCGCCGTTGGCGCCGACCATATGTTGGATCTGCCCGGAGATCCCCACGGCCAGGTACAGTTCTGGTTTGAGCATCAGGTTGGAAATGCCGACGTAGCGTTCGTGCTCCATCCACTTCTCGTTTTCCGCCACCGGACGTGAACAGGCCAGCTCAGCGCCAATCGCCTGGCACAGCGCTTCGGCCAGCGAGATATTTTCTTTGCTACCAATACCGCGTCCCACGCTGACCACCAGACGGGCTTTGTCGAGATCGACACTGTTGCTCTGACGCGCCTGCGTTGCCGTACGGGTCACGGCGATAGTCGGAGCCTGCCACTGGACGGTGTGCACCTCGCCGCTGCGGGCGGTATCCGGTTGCTGCGCGTCAAACGTTCCGCTACTGAGAGTGATCACGGCAAACGGTGAAGCGATTGTTTCTGCTCCCATCGCCAGGCCGCCGTAGACCATATGTTTGACCGCCGCTTTTCCGTCCTGCACCGCGACTGCGCTGGCGTCGTTTGAGACTGCAGCCGACAAGCGAAAGCCCAGCTTTGCCGCTAACAGCTTGCCCCGACGCGTATTCGGCAGCAGCACCGCGCCGCCCTCGCTGTGCTGACGAATGGTTTCGGCCATCGCATCGGCGTAGTCTTCAACCATACGATCTTCTGGTTTGCCGCTGAGCAGCCAGACATGATCCGCACCTAAATGGCATGCCGCCGCGCTGTCCTCATCGCTGAGCACAAACGTGTTAACGTTTTCACCTAAAGCCTGCGCACCATTCATCAGTTCCGGCAGACGAGAAGGGGTATCGCTGAATACCCAGACACTGGAAAATTTGTTCATAACATCCCCTGATAATTAAATGATTTTGCGAAGATTCTCGACAAACGCGGCAATCTGTTCTTCACCGTCACCTTCAATCACAACGCGCTGACGCTCGCGCTGCTTCGGTGCGGCAACCTGTTGTTCGGAATACGCTTGCGCGCCGTTCAGCCCAATGTCCGCAGACGACCAGACCTGGACCGGTTTTTTCGCTGCACCAAGAATGGCTTTCATGGAAGGGATTTGAGGGGTGTTGATGTCGGTAGAGACCGCGATCACCGCCGGAAGCGGGATACTCAGGGTTTCAACTTCATCTTCCAGTTCACGCTCTACCGTCAGCGTGCTGTCGGTAAGAGAGAGGATTTTACTCACGCCGTTAATCGCCGGCACGTTCAGCATTTCGCCCACCAGCAGACCAACCTGCTGTGCATAAAGATCGGAAGAACCGTCGCCGCAAATAAGCAGATCAAAACCTGATTTTTGTGCGGCGGCAGCCAGCGCAGTGGCGGTTTGTTGCGGCAGCGCCTGTTCAAATTGATCGTCAATGACAACAATCAGTTCATCAGGGCCACGGGAGAGCACATCTTTGCGCCCTTTTGCATTGGTCAGCGCTTTGCCGCCGACGCTCATGGCCACAACCTGAGCCTCTCCCACCTGCTGTTTTAACTGGCAAGCCGCTTCGATCGCATTCAGATCATATTGGCTGATTTTGCCATCTGCTTTGCTGAAATCGAGTGTTCCATCAGCATTATTAATCGCAATATCCTGCTCATCAGGTACGCATTTGTAGCAAGTAATTATCTTCATTGCATCTCCAGAAATCATGAAGGAAACGTATTTATATCGGCGGTGTTAAATACAGATATCACGCTCTTTAATTCGGAAATAAAACATTAATCACCAATATTGAAAATGTCACACATTGATATTCGTAACTTTCAATAGTGTTATGCACCTCACCAATATTGAAAGAAACATGTCAAATACGAAAATTTTCAATATTGTTTGCTGGTTCAACAATATTGAACGTCAGTCACTTAAAAAAGTTAAAAAAGCAACATCAACATTATGATTAATAAAGGAATTATTTGTATTTTCAGACAAAATAACCAGCATAAGAAAGTGTGACACAGATAACAGAATAGCCGGAAATGAATACCCATTATGAGTTACTCACTGAGGCGCCCCAGAGGTTAAAAAGTTATCAACAAACCATTAATAATAAATAAACAAACGATCACATACGGGCACGCTAAATAAATTTCGTTTTCACACTGGAATTCACTTATGAAAAATGAAAAGAGAAAGTCGGGAATTGAACCGAAGGTTTTTTTTCCGCCATTAATAATTGTTGGGATACTTTGTTGGTTAACAGTAAGAGATCTTGATGCCGCTAACGTCGTTATTAATGCGGTATTCAGTTATGTCACCAACGTCTGGGGTTGGGCATTCGAATGGTATATGGTCGTCATGCTCTTCGGCTGGTTCTGGTTGGTCTTTGGCCCGTATTCGAAAAAGAAATTAGGCGACGAAAAACCTGAGTTTAGTACCGCCAGCTGGATTTTTATGATGTTCGCTTCCTGTACATCCGCCGCGGTGCTGTTCTGGGGTTCCATCGAGATCTACTACTATATCTCTACCCCGCCGTTTGCTCTCGCCCCCAACTCCGTTGGCGCAAAAGAGATAGCTCTGGCGTACAGCTTGTTCCACTGGGGACCGCTGCCGTGGGCGACCTACAGCTTCCTTTCAGTCGCGTTCGCCTACTTCTTCTTTGTACGCAAAATGGACGTTATCCGCCCCAGTTCCACGCTGGTACCGTTAGTTGGCGAGAAGCATGCTAAGGGCTTGTTCGGCACCATCGTCGATAACTTCTATCTGGTGGCGCTGATCTTCGCGATGGGCACCAGCCTCGGTCTCGCTACCCCGCTGGTAACCGAGTGTATGCAATGGCTGTTCGGTATTCCACATACGCTGCAACTCGACGCCATCATCATTACCTGCTGGATCATATTGAACGCCATTTGCGTGGCCTGCGGCCTGCAAAAAGGGGTCAAGATCGCCAGCGACGTACGTAGTTATCTGAGCTTCCTGATGCTCGGCTGGGTGTTTATCGTCAGCGGCGCCAGCTTCATCATGAACTACTTCACCGACTCGGTCGGCATGCTGCTGATGCATCTGCCGCGCATGCTGTTCTATACCGATGCCATCGGCAAAGGCGGCTTCCCGCAGGGCTGGACTGTTTTCTACTGGGCGTGGTGGGTTATTTACGCTATCCAGATGAGTATCTTCCTGGCACGTATTTCTCGGGGTCGTACCGTACGTGAACTGTGTTTCGGGATGGTACTGGGCCTGACCGCTTCCACCTGGATCCTGTGGACCGTCCTTGGCAGCAACACGCTGCTGCTGATGGATAAAAACATTCTCAACATCCCGCAACTGATTGAACAACACGGCGTGGCGCGTGCCATTATCGAAACCTGGGCTGCTTTACCGCTCAGCACCGCCACCATGTGGGGATTCTTTATCCTCTGCTTTATTGCCACCGTCACGCTGATTAACGCCTGCTCCTACACCCTGGCGATGTCCACCTGTCGCGAAGTTCGTGATGGTGAAGAACCGCCGCTGTTGGTGCGTATCGGTTGGTCCGTTCTGGTCGGCGTCATCGGCATCGTTCTGCTGGCGCTGGGTGGGCTGAAGCCTATTCAGACCGCAATTATCGCCGGGGGATGTCCGCTGTTCTTCGTCAACATCATGGTGACGCTGTCCTTTATTAAAGACGCCAAAGTGCACTGGAAAGACAAGTAATTCTTATTAACCCAATTGATCAAGAGGCTGAAAGATGGATTTCAACTTAAATGACGAGCAGGAACTGTTTGTCGCCGGTATTCGTGAACTGATGGCCAGTGAGAACTGGGAAGCTTATTTTGCCGAGTGCGATCGCGACAGCGTCTACCCTGAGCGTTTTGTAAAAGCGCTGGCGGATATGGGCATCGATAGCCTGTTGATCCCAGAAGAACACGGCGGCCTGGAAGCCGGTTTTGTCACCGTTGCCGCCGTCTGGATGGAACTCGGACGTCTTGGCGCACCGACTTACGTGTTGTACCAATTACCAGGCGGTTTTAACACTTTTCTGCGTGAAGGTACCCAAGAGCAAATTGATAAAATCATGGCGTTCCAGGGCACCGGTAAGCAGATGTGGAACTCTGCTATCACCGAACCGGGAGCGGGATCGGATGTTGGCAGTCTGAAAACCACTTATACACGCAAAAATGGTAAGGTTTATCTTAATGGCAGTAAGTGCTTTATCACCAGTAGCGCCTATACCCCGTACATCGTAGTGATGGCGAGAGATGGTGCATCGCCGGATAAACCTGTTTATACCGAGTGGTTTGTTGACATGAGCAAAGCGGGTATCAAGGTCAACAAACTGGAGAAACTCGGTCTGCGCATGGATAGCTGCTGTGAAATCACCTTTGATGACGTTGAACTGGACGAGAAAGACATGTTCGGTCGGGAAGGTAATGGCTTCAACCGTGTGAAAGAAGAGTTTGACCATGAACGCTTCCTCGTCGCGCTGACCAACTACGGTACGGCAATGTGCGCTTTTGAAGACGCCGCGCGTTACGCCAACCAACGCGTGCAGTTTGGCGAAACGATCGGCCGTTTCCAGCTGATCCAGGAGAAGTTCGCGCACATGGCGATCAAACTGAACTCCATGAAAAACATGCTGTTGGAAGCCGCATGGAAAGCGGATAACGGCACCATTACCTCCGGCGACGCAGCAATGTGCAAATACTTCTGCGCCAACGCCGCGTTTGAAGTGGTAGACACCGCCATGCAGGTACTGGGAGGTGTTGGTATCGCGGGCAACCACCGCATCACACGTTTCTGGCGTGACCTGCGCGTTGACCGTGTTTCTGGTGGTTCTGACGAAATGCAGATCCTGACGTTGGGTCGTGCGGTACTCAAGCAATACCGATAGAACGACGCAACCTGTAGGCCTGATAAGACGCCTTAGCGTTGCCATCAGGCAATCAATGCCGGATGGCGGCGCTAGCGCCTTATCCGGCCTACATGGACACCCATAAATGCCAGGAGAAAAATGATGAATCATTTACCAATGCCAGCCTTCGGCCCGCTTTCCGGGGTACGCGTTGTCTTTTCAGGGATCGAAATTGCCGGTCCGTTCGCCGGACAGATGTTCGCCGAATGGGGCGCTGAGGTTATCTGGATTGAAAACGTCGCATGGGCCGATACCATCCGCGTACAGCCTAACTATCCGCAGCTCTCACGCCGTAACCTGCACGCCCTGTCGCTGAATATTTTCAAAGATGAAGGCCGGGAAGCGTTTCTGAAGCTGATGGAAACCACCGATATTTTCATTGAAGCCAGTAAAGGTCCGGCCTTTGCCCGCCGAGGTATTACCGATGAAGTGCTGTGGGAACATAACCCGAAACTGGTTATCGCCCACCTTTCCGGCTTCGGCCAGTTTGGTACCGAGGAGTACACCAATCTTCCGGCGTATAACACCATCGCGCAAGCGTTCAGCGGCTATCTGATCCAAAACGGCGACGTGGATCAGCCAATGCCCGCCTTCCCGTACACCGCCGATTACTTCTCCGGGATGACCGCAACGACAGCAGCGCTGGCGGCCCTGCACAAAGTGCGCGAAACGGGTAAAGGTGAAAGCATCGATATCGCTATGTACGAAGTGATGCTGCGCATGGGTCAGTATTTCATGATGGATTACTTCAACGGCGGAGAAATTTGCCCACGCATGACCAAAGGCAAAGACCCGTATTACGCTGGCTGCGGCCTGTATAAATGCGCCGATGGCTATATCGTCATGGAGCTGGTCGGCATCACGCAAATCAACGAATGCTTCAAGGATATTGGCCTCGCCCACATTCTTGGCACACCGGAAGTCCCGGAAGGCACCCAGCTTATCCATCGTGTGGAATGCCCTTACGGCCCGCTTGTGGAAGAGAAACTGGACGCCTGGCTGGCAACGCACACCATCGCCGAAGTCCAGGCGCGCTTTGCTGAGCTGAACATCGCCTGCGCGAAGGTGCTGACTATTCCTGAACTGGAAGGCAACCCGCAGTACGTTGCCCGTGAATCTATTACGCAGTGGCAAACAATGGATGGCCGCACCTGCAAAGGGCCAAACATCATGCCGAAATTTAAAAACAACCCGGGGAAAATCTGGCGTGGCATGCCGTCACATGGCATGGATACTGCCGCCATTCTGAAAAATATTGGTTATAGCGAAGCAGACATAAATGAGCTGGTCGGCAAAGGCCTGGCCAGAGTTGAGGAATAAACGCGACGCGCTGACCCCTCGATGGTTAGCGCTCACGCCTGATTTCAGTGGATAAAGCAATATGGATATCGTTGGCGGACAAAACTTACGTCAGATGTGGGACGACCTGGCCGGGGTGTACGGAGATAAAACGGCGTTAATTTTCGAATCCTGCGAAGGAATCGTTCGGCAGTTTAGCTATGCCTCGCTCAATGAAGAGATTAACCGCACGGCAAACCTGTTCCATTCCTTAGGGATCCGCAAGGGCGATAAGGTCGCATTGCATCTGGATAACTGTCCGGAATTCATTTTTTGCTGGTTTGGACTGGCAAAAATTGGCGCCATTATGGTACCGATTAATGCCCGCTTGCTGGGTGAAGAAAGTGCCTGGATCCTGCAAAACAGCCAGGTAAGTCTGCTGGTCACCAGCGCCCAGTTTTATCCTATGTACCGCCAGATACGGCTGGAAAATAGCACCCCGCTTAATCATATCTGTCTGATTGGCGAACAGCTTCCGGCTGACGACGGCGTGAGTCACTTTGCCCAACTGCAATCCCGCCAGTCCGCCACGCTGTGCTATACGCCCGCGTTATCCACTGACGATACGGCGGAAATTCTGTTTACCTCAGGCACCACCTCACGGCCTAAAGGGGTGGTAATTACCCACTACAACCTGCGTTTTGCAGGCTACTACTCTGCCTGGCAAATCGCCCTGCGCGATGATGACGTCTACATGACGGTGATGCCCGCGTTTCATATCGACTGTCAGTGTACCGCCGCAATGCCCGCATTCTCCGCTGGCAGCACCTTTGTGCTGCTAGAGAAGTACAGTGCCAGGGCGTTCTGGAATCAGGTGCATAGATATAAGGCGACGGTTACCGAATGCATTCCGATGATGATCAGAACGCTAATGGTGCAGCCCGCTGCACCAACCGACAGACAGCATCACCTGCGCGAAGTGATGTTCTACCTCAATTTATCCGAGCAGGAAAAAGACGATTTTACCGAACGCTTTGGCGTCAGGCTGCTGACCTCCTACGGTATGACTGAAACCATCGTCGGTATTATCGGCGACCGTCCCGGTGACAAACGACGCTGGCCCTCCATTGGCCGCGTGGGATTTAGCTATGAAGCCGAAATCCGCGACGATCATAACCGTCCCCTGCCCGCCGGAGAAATTGGCGAAATCTGTATTAAAGGCGTGCCGGGCAAAACAATCTTCAAAGAGTACTACGCGCAGCCGGAGGCTACCGCCAAAGCGCTGGAACCTGAGGGCTGGTTGCATACCGGTGATTCGGGCTATCAGGATGAGGATGGCTATTTTTATTTCGTCGACAGGCGCTGCAACATGATTAAACGCGGCGGAGAAAATGTCTCCTGCGTCGAGCTGGAAAATATTATTTCTGCGCATCCCAAAATTCAGGACATTGTGGTTGTCGGTATTAAAGATTCGATCCGTGATGAAGCCATTAAAGCGTTTATCGTCCTTAATGAAGGTGAAACATTAAGCGAAGCCGAGTTCTTCAGCTTCTGCGAAAACAATATGGCGAAATTCAAGGTTCCCTCTTTTATGGAGATAAGAACCGACCTGCCGCGCAATTGTTCAGGAAAAATAATCAAAAAAAATCTGAAATAACCCTTCCGACAGGAACTCCTCCTGCCGGGAAATCTATTTATCTGGAGATGAACTATGAGTGATTCATTACATCTGACCCGTAACGGCCCGATCCTGGAAATTACCCTCGACCGGCCTAAAGCCAATGCCATTGACGCCAAAACCAGCTTTGCCATGGGTGAAGCGTTTCTTAATTTTCGTGACGACCCGGAATTACGCGTAGCGATTATCACCGGCGGCGGTGAGAAATTCTTTTCTGCAGGCTGGGACTTAAAAGCGGCAGCTGAAGGTGAAGCGCCAGATGCCGATTTTGGCCCAGGCGGCTTCGCCGGTTTAACCGAAATTTTCGATCTCGATAAGCCGGTCATCGCTGCGGTAAACGGCTATGCGTTTGGCGGTGGTTTTGAATTGGCGCTGGCAGCGGATTTTATTGTCTGCGCGGAAAATGCCAGCTTCGCACTGCCGGAAGCCAAGCTCGGGATCGTGCCTGACAGCGGCGGCGTACTGCGTCTGCCTAAGCTGCTGCCACCGGCAATCGTCAACGAAATGGTGATGACCGGCAGACGAATGAGCGCCGAAGAAGCGCTGCGTTGGGGTATCGTCAACCGCGTTGTCAGCCAGGGCGAACTGATGGATAGCGCGCGTGAACTGGCGCAGCAGTTGGTCAATAGCGCCCCGCTGGCTATCGCCGCACTGAAAGAGATCTATCGCACCACCAGCGAAATGCCGGTGGAAGAAGGCTACCGCTACATCCGCAGCGGCGTGCTGAAGCACTATCCATCTGTACTGCATTCGGAAGATGCGCTTGAAGGTCCGCAGGCGTTTGCCGAAAAACGCGACCCGGTGTGGAAAGGTCGTTAATAAGCCGATGCCGGATAGCGATTCGCTTATCCGGCAATAAAACCGAGATAAAACGATGAGCTACTACGCCTTTGAGGGCCTGATTCCGGTGGTACATCCGGATGCCTTTGTCCATCCCAGCGCCGTGCTGATTGGCGATGTCATAGTGGGTGCCGGAGTTTATATTGGCCCGCACGCGTCATTGCGCGGTGACTATGGTCGCTTGATCCTGGAGGCTGGTTCTAATTTGCAGGATGGCTGCATCATGCACGGCTACTGCGACACCGACACCATCGTGCATGAGAACGGACACATCGGCCATGGCGCAATCCTGCACGGTTGCGTGGTGGGCAGAGATGCGCTGATCGGCATGAACAGCGTCATTATGGACGGCGCAGCGATTGGCGAAGAGAGCATTGTCGCCGCCATGAGCTTTGTCAAAGCCGGATTTCAGGGAGAGGCAAGGCAGATGCTGGTTGGCTCACCCGCTCGCGTATTGCGTAAAGTCACGGACCAGGAACTGCACTGGAAACGGCTAAACACCAAAGAGTATCAGGATCTTGCAACTCGCTGCCACACAGGTCTACACGAAACACTGCCCTTAACGCGGGTCGAAGAAAACCGGCCACGCCTGAAAGGCACAACGGACGTAAAACCCAAATCAGCACAGTAATTGATGCCGGATGCGCTCACGCTTATCCGGCCTACGCGTCAATCACCGTTTATGCCGCCATCAGGCAAACTGATTATTAGCGACGCATACTCTTGGAGAGCATCATCTGCCATTTCTGCTCACGGTTGAGCTCTGTTGGAGGAACGGCAGACAGGCGTGGCGTTTTCGCCATGCTCACCTTTTTCTCCTGCAAATTGTGATTCAGTCGGCTATAGAGATGAGAGTCAATACTCACGACTTTCACCAGACGCTGGCACTGACAACCTCGACCGGCAATCTGATTAGGGATCATCTTAACTTCACAAACAATTTCTCCCACTTCCGACAGAATATAAGAGAGCGTATTAATTGCTTTGCAGTGCTCGATATCAAAATGGCGGGAAATTTCCTTTGCGGTGATCCAACGATCCTCGGCCATCATCCAGTCAGCAATTAACAAATAAAGCGGTCTTTCAACATATTTTTCACACATAAGCACACCATTTTCACAAATTAAAAATCTGGCTACGGCCTGTCCAAATTAATAAAAACTAAGCCATATTAAAATTGTGGATATAAAGGATAGTATGCGACTTGAATGTTGATTAGTGTGAGCAATATCGTGCTTATTACATTGAAAATGTGGTTACGGAAACGGACTTGTCCAGGAATGACCTTACGCAAGACAAAAAAAGGGTTTCTTTACAGAAACCCTTTCAAAATTATATTACAGGTCCGGTTAGAGCAATATTCACCGGACCTTTTGTTTATTACTTTTTGATCTGCGCGTGCATTTCCTGCACCGAGGTTACCTTCTCGGTGGCATCGGCATTCAACGCCATCGCTGTGGCGAAACCGCCGTTCAGCGTAGTGTCATAATGCACTTTGTACTGCAGCGCGCTGCGGCGAATCAGCTTGGAGTCTTCAATCGCCTGACGACCTTCGGTGGTGTTGATGATATAGGTGTACTCGCCATTCTTGATACGGTCCTGAATGTGCGGACGACCTTCATGCACCTTGTTCACCAGACGTGGATTGATACCCGCTTCACCCAGCACAATCGCGGTCCCGTGCGTCGCATCCAGCTCGAAGCCAAACTTCAGCAGTTTCGCTGCCAGGTCAACCACGCGCTCTTTATCGCCTTCGCGAACGGAGAGCAGTGCACGACCCTGTTTTTTCATGGTGGAGCTGCTGCCCAGCTGTGCCTTGGCGAACGCTTCCGCGAAGGTACGGCCCACGCCCATCACTTCCCCGGTAGAGCGCATTTCTGGCCCTAACAGCGGGTCAACGCCCGGGAATTTGTTGAACGGCAGCACCACTTCTTTTACCGAGTAATACGGCGGGATAACTTCTTTGGTTACGCCCTGCTGTGCCAGCGTTTTCCCGGCCATCACGCGCGCCGCGACTTTCGCCAGCGGTACACCAGTTGCCTTGGAGACGAACGGAACGGTACGTGCCGCACGCGGGTTCACTTCAATCAGGTAAACTTCGTTATTCTTCACCGCAAACTGGACGTTCATCAGACCGCGAACCTGCAGTTCGAAGGCCAGTTTCTGCACCTGTTGGCGCATCACATCCTGAATTTCCTGGCTCAGGGTGTAAGCAGGCAGAGAACATGCGGAGTCACCGGAGTGCACGCCCGCCTGTTCGATGTGCTCCATGATGCCGCCAATCAGCACCATTTCACCGTCGCAGATAGCGTCCACGTCCACTTCAACCGCGTCATCAAGGAAACGGTCCAGCAGTACCGGCGCATCGTTAGAAACGCTGACTGCGGTCTGGAAGTAGCGACGCAGGTCGGCTTCGTCGTAGACGATTTCCATCGCGCGACCACCGAGAACATACGACGGACGCACTACCAGCGGGTAGCCAATCTCTTTCGCCTTCTCAACAGCCTGTTCGATAGCCGTTACGGTAGCATTCGCCGGTTGTTTCAGCTTCAGACGGTCAACCGCCTGCTGGAAACGCTCGCGGTCTTCCGCGCGGTCGATGGCATCCGGGCTGGTACCGATAACCGGTACACCTGCCGCTTCCAGCGCACGCGCCAGCTTCAGCGGGGTCTGTCCACCGTACTGTACGATGACGCCTTTCGGCTTCTCGATACGAACGATTTCCAGTACGTCTTCCAGCGTGACCGGTTCGAAGTACAGGCGGTCAGAGGTGTCGTAATCAGTTGAAACGGTTTCCGGGTTACAGTTGACCATGATGGTCTCGTAACCGTCTTCGCGCAGCGCCAGCGAGGCGTGTACGCAGCAGTAGTCAAACTCAATACCCTGACCGATACGGTTTGGACCACCGCCCAGCACCATGATTTTATCGCGGTCAACGGACGGGTTCGCTTCGCACTCATCTTCATAGGTGGAGTACATGTAAGCGGTGTCGGTGGCAAATTCTGCCGCACAGGTATCCACGCGTTTGTAGACCGGGTGCAGATTGTACTGGTCGCGCAGTTTGCGGATTTCCGCTTCGCGAACGCCGGCCAGTTTCGCCAGACGCGCATCGGCGAAGCCTTTGCGCTTCAGTACGCGCAGGAAGTCAGCGTCGAGGCCGTTGATGCCAAGGTCGGTGACTTTTTCTTCCAGACGTACCAGCTCTTCAATCTGCACCAGGAACCAGCGGTCGATGTTGGTCAGATTGAACACGCCATCGACGGACAGGCCAGCACGGAAGGCATCGGCGATGTACCAGATACGCTCAGCGCCCGCGTCTTTCAGCTCGCGGCGGATTTTGGTCAATGCTTCCGGATCGTCGAGGCTTACTTTCGGGTCGAAGCCGGTCGCGCCCACTTCCAGACCGCGCAGCGCTTTCTGCAGCGATTCCTGCTGGGTGCGGCCAATCGCCATCACTTCACCGACAGATTTCATCTGCGTGGTCAGACGGTCATTAGCGCCAACGAATTTCTCGAAGTTGAAGCGTGGAATTTTCGTCACAACGTAGTCGATGGACGGCTCAAACGAGGCCGGAGTACGGCCACCGGTGATGTCGTTCATCAGTTCGTCGAGGGTGTAACCTACGGCCAGCTTGGCAGCGACTTTCGCAATCGGGAAGCCGGTAGCTTTGGATGCCAGCGCAGAAGAACGGGATACGCGCGGGTTCATCTCGATGACAATCAGGCGACCGTTTTTCGGGTTTACCGCAAACTGGACGTTAGAACCGCCGGTTTCTACGCCGATTTCACGCAGTACCGCCATCGAGGCGTTACGCATGATTTGATATTCTTTGTCGGTCAGCGTCTGGGCAGGTGCTACGGTGATGGAGTCACCGGTATGGATGCCCATCGCGTCGAAGTTTTCGATGGAGCAGACGATGATGCAGTTGTCGTTTTTATCACGCACCACTTCCATCTCGTACTCTTTCCAGCCAATCAGTGATTCATCAATCAGCAGCTCGTTGGTTGGGGAAAGATCCAGACCGCGTTCGCAGATTTCTTCGAACTCTTCGCGGTTATAGGCGATACCGCCACCGGTACCGCCCATGGTGAAGCTAGGGCGGATAATGCACGGGAAGCCAACGTCAGCTGCAACCGCCAGCGCTTCTTCCATGGTGTGAGCGATGCCTGAACGCGCGGTGTCGAGACCAATCTTCTTCATCGCGATATCGAAGCGACGACGGTCTTCTGCTTTATCAATGGCATCCGCCGTTGCACCAATCATGGTCACGCCGAACTCAGCCAGTACGCCCTGGCGTTCCAGTTCCAGCGCACAGTTCAGCGCTGTCTGACCGCCCATGGTTGGCAGCACTGCATCCGGGCGTTCTTTCTCAATAATTTTGCGTACCACTTCCCAGTGAATCGGCTCGATGTAAGTGGCATCGGCCATTTCCGGGTCGGTCATGATGGTTGCCGGGTTGGAGTTCACCAGAATAACGCGGTAACCCTCTTCACGCAGGGCTTTACACGCCTGCGCGCCGGAATAGTCAAACTCACACGCCTGACCGATAACAATCGGACCCGCGCCCAGAATCAGGATACTTTTTATGTCTGTACGTTTTGGCATGGCTCTTTTACTCCTGATTATTTCGCGGACTGACGGTATTGCTCAATTAACTCGATAAAGTGGTCGAACAACGGTGCAGCGTCGTGCGGACCCGGACTCGCTTCAGGGTGCCCCTGGAAGCTGAACGCCGGTTTGTCGGTACGATGAATCCCCTGCAAGGTGCCGTCGAACAGTGACTTGTAGGTCACGCGCAGGTTGGCAGGCATGGAGGCTTCATCTACGGCAAAACCGTGGTTCTGTGCGGTGATCATCACGGTATTGTTATCAATATCTTTTACCGGATGGTTACCGCCGTGGTGGCCAAACTTCATCTTAATGGTCTTCGCACCGCTCGCCAGCGCCAGCAGCTGATGGCCGAGGCAGATGCCAAATACCGGAATATCGGTTTCGAGGAATTTCTGAATCGCGGTAATTGCGTAGTCGCACGGCGCCGGGTCGCCAGGGCCGTTGGACAGGAAAATACCGTCCGGATTCATCTTCAGAACGTCTTCTGCTGAGGTTTTCGCCGGTACAACCGTCAGGCGGCAGCCGCGGTCCGCTAACATACGCAGAATGTTACGTTTGGCGCCGAAATCGTAAGCCACAACGTGGAACGGCATTTCATCGGCAGATTTCGCTTCCGGCAGGTCACCGGCTAGCGTCCAGCTCCCCTGCGTCCAACTATAAGGCTCCGCGGTGGTCACTTCTTTCGCCAGATCCATACCGTTCAGGCCTGGGAAAGCTTTTGCTTTTTCCAGTGCCAGCGCCGCATCCGGGTTATCGCCCGCGATGATGCAGCCGTTCTGTGCGCCCTTTTCACGCAGCAAACGCGTCAGCTTACGGGTATCGATATCAGCAATCGCCACAATGTTATGGCGCTTGAGGTAAGAAGAGAGGTCTTCAGTATCGCGGAAGTTGCTGGCAATCAGCGGCAGGTCGCGGATGACCAGGCCTTGCGCATGTACCTGAGAAGATTCTGCATCGGCTTCATTGGTGCCGACATTACCGATATGAGGATAAGTAAGAGTGACGATTTGGCGGGAATAGGAAGGATCAGTGAGGATTTCTTGATAACCGGTCATTGAAGTATTGAAAACGACTTCCCCAACCGCCGAACCTGTTGCCCCTATGGCCCGACCGTGAAACTGGGTTCCGTCTTCCAGAACCAATAGCGCTGACTTAATCAAAACACCCTCCAGAGAATATTCACTCACTTTATTTGCATATTAATTCATTAACACCTCATGAATCAATGCAAATTTGCTTACCTATGGATTTCTGGCAAACGGCGGCATTCTAGAGATAGCTCACACAAAAGTCTACCCAAAAGGGCTTTTTTTATTATTATTTTGCGCCACTGGGATAAAACACACGATTTAACAGGCAAAAAGATCAGCTAACTCAGGGTGGAAAACGCTTGCGGCAGGCAAAGAGTGTAAAAACAGAATGCAGGAGAGAAAAAAGTGGACCATTTGGTCAAAATTTACATTGAGATAACAAAACAACCCAACAAAACACGGAAAAATAATCAATTAAAAGAAAAATCACACTCAGAAGCTAAAAATAAAAGGGCAATAAAATATTGCCCTATGTAATCAAATGATTATGATTACAATAACCACATCACGAAGGGTAATGAAAGCTATAAACTGCGTAAATCAAGCACATCTTTCATGTCAAAAAGACCATTTGACTTTGATTTTAGCCAAATTGCCGAACGCACTGCGCCATTGGCAAAAGTCATGCGGCTGGACGCTTTATGCGTGATCTCAATACGCTCGCCAATATCAGCAAACATCGCGGTATGCTCACCGACGATATCCCCCGCCCGCACCGTGGCAAAACCGATCGTGCCCGGTACGCGCTCGCCGGTGTAACCTTCACGCGAATAGACGGCACACTCTTTTAAATCTTTATCCAGCGCCCCGGCAATCGCCTCGCCCATCGCCAGCGCAGTGCCTGACGGCGCATCAACTTTATGGCGGTGGTGAGCTTCAATAATCTCAATATCGGTGTAATCGCCCATCACTTTCGCCGCCTTCTCCAGCAGCTTAAGCATAACGTTCACGCCGACGCTAAAGTTCGCGGCGAAAACGATCGCAATCTCCTGCGCGGCATCACGAATAGCCTGTTTACCGGCATCATCAAAGCCGGTGGTGCCAATCACCATCCCTTTACCGTGCTGGCGGCAAAACGCCAGATGCGCCAGCGTGCCTTCCGGGCGGGTAAAATCGATGAAAACATCGAAATCATCTTTCACCGCGTCAAGGCTGCTTTGCACGGTAACGCCCGTTTTTCCGGCCCCCGCTAATTCTCCGGCATCGCTTCCCAGTAAGGACGAGCCTTCGCGCTCTAACGCCGCACCAAGCTGTACGCCTTCCATGCCGAGAGTGGCCTGAATCAACTGACGCCCCATGCGTCCTCCGGCTCCCGCGATGGCAACGCGGATTTGTGCATCATGCATAGCTATTCTCTTTTGTTAATTTTACGTAAATCGTTTTCAGATTAACCAGCACAACGCTGCGCCGCCAGCCGAAAACGTCGATAATTAGAATTTAATGATAAACAGGCAGAGATATCAGTAAAAGGCATGACGATCAGCTAAAACCACATGATTCTCTGACCACCAGCGCAGGCGGCAGAATAATACGTTTCGGTGGTTCGTCATTTCCCTGAATGCGACTATAAAGCAGTTCCCCGGCCTTGCGACCTATCTCTTTTGCCGCCACCGACACGGTGGTGAGCGCAGGTTGAACTAGCGCCGCTTCAGTGATGTCGTCGAACCCCACCAGCGCAAAATCATGCCCAGGTTCGCGCCCCATTTTACGTAATGCCTGCATGACCCCAAGCGCCACGATATCCTGGTAACAAACGGCGGCGGTAATTTGCGGGAAGCGCAGAAGAAGCGACTCCGCCACTTTTGCGCCGTCAATTTGGCTGGCCTGCGTCGCCACTATCCATTCCGGATTCGGCGATATTCCGTACTCCAGCAACGTGCTGGTGAATCCACCGATACGCTGCGCCCGGCTCCCGGAACTTGGGCTCCCCCCAATAAACGCAATATTCTTGTGCCCCATTTTGACTAAATGGGTAGTAGCCATTTGCGTACCGAGAAAGTTATCAGTGCCCACAAAATCAAAATCAGGATCGCTAAGGGGACGAACCACCATGATGGCGGGAATATTGCGCCTTTTCAGCGCTTCAAAGAAGGAGGTCGGCGTTTCGCGCGCCGCGCAGAGCACCATGCCGCAGGCATTATTGCGCATCAACGAGTCGACAAATTTTTGCTGCCGTTCTCCTGATTCTTCGCTGTTTGCCAGAAACAGCAGCAGGTCATGCCGCTCCATCTCATGGCTCAGCCCTGCCGTCATCTCACCGTAAAAAGGGTTAGTGATATCGTGTAACAACAATCCGACCTGATTACTGCTCCGGTTACGCAGGTTGGCGGCGGTTTGATTATAAACGTAGCCGGCATCGTCCAGCGCTTTGAGCACGCGGTCACGCGTGGCCTGAGAAATACGCCCCCGGTTACGCAATACCATTGAAACGGTTGCCGTGGAGACTCCCGCGCGTTCCGCTACCTGCGCCAACGTGACTGTTGTCATGACTTCTCCTGATTTATTACGAAGGTTAATCGAATAACCGAAATCTTGTCTTTTTACGTGTGATTCACATCACGCTAACGCGCTTTTCACCGCACGGGATTCTGATTATGGCGGGTTAATCGCGTTAACCACTCTATGAAAATAAGGTTAATCGATTAATCTTAAATAAGCCAACACGGAGACAGAAAATGCATACAACCTATAATAAATTCCCTGAGGTTAACGTTCAGGGCTATGACAACCACGCCTGGCAGGGTTGGTCGTCGATCCATTCAGTGATTAACACCAGGATTTCTGGCGCAACCAAAACCGTATTGATCGTGGATTGCTATCCGGGCGTGCGGCTTGAAGAGTTGGAGCAACAGCTCGTGACGACATTAGATGCCGCACTGGTGTTGAATATTGAATCCGCCCGCCGCGATGAGCAGGCCCTGCATGATTTACTGGCGCGTAACCTGACCGACGATCGCGTATTCGGCGTGCTTTCCTGTCATCACCTGGATGAATTTTTTGATAGCGACAAACTCAGCCTGCTCCGCCAACAGATTGATGCCGTTAGTGAAGGGCTGGTCGTGGTATACGGCTCTGGCGCTGTATTGGCACACCCGGGTGACGTGCTGGTTTATGCTGACCTTCCGCGCTGGGAAATTCAGCAGCGCATGCGCCATGACGGGCTGGGTAACTGGGGAGCGGAAAACCAGGATGAAGATATTCTTCGTCGTTACAAACGTGCTTTTTTCATTGAATGGCGGGTATTCGACAAACACAAAACGCCGTTACTCAAACGCGCCGATTATTTGCTCGATACCACGGTAGAAAATAGTCCCGCGATGGTCAGCGGCGACGCGCTACGCGCCGGTCTGCAACAAACCACCCAACAACCGTTTCGCGTTGCCCCTTTCTTTGACCCAGGCGTCTGGGGCGGGCAATGGATGAAACAACACTTCGATCTCGATCCCTCAGCCCCCAATTACGCGTGGTGTTTTGATTGCGTGCCCGAGGAAAACAGCCTGTTACTGCGTTTTGGCAACGTGCGGATCGAGATCCCCTCTCAGGATCTGGTGCTGACCTGTCCCCGTCCCCTGCTGGGCGAAAAAGTTCACGCGCGCTTTGGCGCGGAATTCCCGATCCGTTTTGATTTCCTCGACACTATTGGCGGCCAGAATTTGAGCTTTCAGGTTCATCCGCTCACCGAATACATTCAGCAGCAGTTTGGCATGCACTATACCCAGGATGAGAGCTATTACATTCTCGAAGCCGAGCCGGATGCCGTAGTGTATCTCGGCACCAAAACCGGGATCGCGCCGCAGGATATGCTCGACGATCTCCGGGCCGCAGGGCGTGGTGAAAAAACGTTTGATGATGAACGATTCGTGAATCAGATCCCTGCGCATAAACACGATCACTTCCTGATCCCCGCCGGAACCGTCCACTGTTCGGGAGCTGGCACCATGGTGCTGGAGATCAGCGCAACGCCGTATATTTTCACCTTCAAACTGTGGGACTGGGGTCGCTTAGGGTTAGACGGCTTACCGCGTCCGGTGCATCTGGATCACGGTCAGCAGGTTATTGACTGGCAGCGTGACACGCAATGGGTGCACGACAACCTGGTCAACCGTATTGAACCTATCGCTGAAGGAGAAGGTTGGCGAGAAGAAAGAACCGGAATGCACGAACGCGAGTTTATCGAAACGCGTCGCCACTGGTTTACGGCACCGGTCACTCACCATACCCATGGCGGCGTAAACGTCCTGAACCTGGTCGAAGGAGCTCAGGCCGTTGTTGAAAGCCCGAGCGGCGCGTTTGCCCCGTTTGTCGTCAACTATGCAGAGACCTTTATCATTCCAGCCGCCGTTGGGGAGTACCGCATTTCGCCGTTTGGCAAAGGCATCGGTCAACAGCTCGCCACGATTAAAGCCTGGGTCAGAGGATAAGCGCATGATTAACGTTATTGTTGCCACCCATGGTCCCCTGGCGGAAGCGCTTCTCGCCAGCGGTCGTATGGTTTACGGAGAATTACCGCATATTTATCCCGTCACGCTGAGTGAACAGTCAGGTATCGAAGGGTTTAAACAGACGTTCTCTCAGGTTCTCGCAATTGCCGGGAAAGACGCTGACGGCGTTCTGGTGCTGTGTGACATGCAAAGCGGTACACCGTGGAATGTCGCCTGCCATCATGCGTTTTCTGCACAAACGGTTCCTCCCGTTGCCGTTGTGGCGGGAGTCAATTTCCCAATGTTGTTACAAAGCGAAGAGATCTGCCATTTAACGGACGTTCATGCCGCAGCCGTCGAGCTGCTGGCGTTGACGGTACCCACGCTGATTAAAGCCGCCCCGGTTTTATCCGTTCAGTCCGACGATTTTTAAAGGAAACCACTATGAGTATTTCTTTTGTACGTATCGATGACCGCGTAATCCATGGGCAGCTCGTGACACGTTGGGCCAAAGAGCTGCCCTGTGACGGAATTGTCGCTATAGACGACGCCGTCGCGGCCGACCCTCTGCTCTCTTCGGTGATGAAAGGCGCTGTACAGGACACCAAAGTCTGGTTGTTTGATACGGCCACCGCGATTGAAAAACTGCCAAAAGTCATTGCCAGCGAGAAGCGTTATTTTGTCATTGGTAAATCCCCCGTGACGCTCAAACGCATTGAAGAAGCGGGTATCAGCCTGAAAAATGCCAACGGCAAGATTAATGTGGGTCCAATGAGTGCTCGTGCTGATACCACCACCATCGGCCCGAATCAGTCGGTCAACGGGGATGAAATTGCCGCTTTTGACTGGCTAACGCAGCATGGGCACTTGGTTGAGTTTCGCCTGGTGCCTGATGCCAGTTGCTACAGCTGGCAGGACGCACGTCAGAAGCTGAAATAAGGAGCGCACGATGATTATCGAAGCTACGTTGATTGGCATACTTTGCTATCTCGGCGCCCTCAGCAGTCCCTGGCTGCTGGGACTGACCGGCGGCTGGTACCTGATCACCCGCCCGCTGATTTCCGGAATGCTGGTCGGGATTATTCTCGGCGACATTAAAACCGGGATCATGATTGGCGTTGCGGTTCAGGCGGTGTATATCGCGATGGTCACGCCCGGCGGTTCAATGCCCGCCGACCTCAACTTTGTCGCTTACCCGGCAATTGCTTTAGGGATCCTTTCCGGTAAAGGGCCCGAGGTCGCGGTCGCGCTGGCGGCCACCATCGGTATCGCCGGAACCATTTTGTTTAACGCGATGATGGTACTGAACTCTTTCTGGAACCACCGGGCAGATGTGGCGCTGGAACGGGGCGATGAACGCGGTATTTACCTGAACAGCGCCGTCTGGCCACAGGTGACAAACTTTGTCCTGCGTTTTGTTCCGACCTTTGTTGCGGTCTACTTCGGGGCGCAATACATCAGCGGCTTTATGGACAGTTTGCCGAAAATTGTTCTGTCGACGATGAACGTACTGGGCGGCATTTTACCCGCCGTCGGGATCGCGATTTTGCTCAAGCAGATCATCAAAAACTACACCATGTTGATCTACTTCCTCGTCGGTTTTGTCTGCATCGTCTTTTTAAAACTCAACATGGTCGC
The DNA here is from genome assembly GCF_001037515.1 of Citrobacter sp. MGH110. Classification (NCBI taxonomy): domain Bacteria; kingdom Pseudomonadati; phylum Pseudomonadota; class Gammaproteobacteria; order Enterobacterales; family Enterobacteriaceae; genus Citrobacter; species Citrobacter sp. MGH110. The sequence goes on from NZ_KQ089830.1 coordinate 2,975,698, forward strand.
GCTGGTGATCGTCGGTTCACTGCTGGCGTTGATCCATTACAATTACAAACCGGAACCGCCGCAGGCCGCGAATGCAAAGTCGGTAGCCGATGATGATGAGGATGAATTCTGATGGAAGAACGTACACTTACGCGTAAAGATCTTCGCCGCTGTTGGCGCGCATGGATGATGCACAACTTGTCATCGATGAGCTTTGAACGTCTGGAATCTTTTGGCTTTTGCCTGAGCATGCTTCCGGTGGCGAAAAAGCTCTATCCCGACGCAGCCCAACGTACTGAAATGCTGCGCCGCCACGCCTCGTTTTATAATACGGAACCCCAGATAGGCGCGATCGTAAATGGCATGGTACTGGGGCTGGAAGAGAAAAAAGCGAACGGTGAGCCGATCGATGGGGAGACCATCAATACCCTGAAAGTTGGTCTGATGGGCCCTATTGCCGGGATCGGCGATTCAATGATCCCTGGCATGTTGATCCCTATCCTGCTCAGCATCGGTATGGCCCTGGCGGCCGGCGGTAATATTCTGGGGCCGCTGTTTTATACCGTTGCCTGGCTGGCAATCATTATTCCCGGCTCGTGGTTCCTGTTCCTGAAAGGCTACAAGATGGGTTCCGGCTCGGTGGAAATGCTGGTGAGCAGCAAGTCTGCCCGTCTGCGTGAAGCGTTATCGCTGCTGGGCGTGTTTGTCATGGGGGGCGTGGCGGCAAGTTACGTTAAACTTGGCACCGGGCTGGAATTTATCACCAAGGATGGGGTGAATATCCATGTTCAACAGATGCTGGACGGTATCTTCCCGCAGTTACTGCCGCTGATTGTGGTACTTGGCACCTGGTATCTGATGGCCAAGCGTGGTGTGTCGCCAGTGAAAGCGATGATTTTACTGTTGATACTGGCCGCCCTCGGCGTCGCCACGGGCCTGTTTGCGGGGTAGTGCCTGTCATTTGCCGGATGGCACGTACGCTTATCCGGCCTACTGTACTGTGCCGCGTTTTTCAGTTTGTAGGCCAGACAAAATCAGTACCGGGGCTATGGCCCCGGCTCTTTATGGGTGAAAGTTTTGCCACAGCTCGGGATGCTTGTCCGGGCGCGAGATAAATTGAAAACGCGCCGGTTCCTCAACGAATTGCTGGTAAACAGGTGCGGAAGTAATCGAGAACTCCGTATATTGTCGGGGCGTAATGGCCTGCAGTCGTCCGGGAATGTAACGCGGATTATGCTGCCAGATAACGTTGTTTCCCTGCAGTAACGGGTACCACGCCAACCCTTTATGCGCACGCACGGCATCGTACTCAAAACCATATTCACGATCGCACCACGCGCCAAAGGTTAACGGGACATCCGGATCTGCGGATATGGTCGCATGCCCCCAACCGGGTGGTACCAACACTTTCTCACCGGGTCCGGCGATTACAGCAAAATAGCGGCCTGGGTCGTCCTCAACATACTCCTGCATATAGATTATCGCTTTTCCCTGCCAGATTTCGTACAGCTCCGGCGGGGACCAGCCGCTGTGCTGGCTGATACGATGAATATGTCCCTGACTACGCACCGGCTCTTCACCCAACCGTCCCGCCGCATAGGTCACCACGCCAAATAACAGCATCCGCTTTTTCAACTCTTCGCGATCCTGCATTCGCGCCACATCCATCGCAATGGCATACACCTCTTGCGGCCCCTCACAATGCGGATCGCGCAGTGAGGTGCGAATGTCATCGAGTTGCCGAATTTCCGGCATCGGCCCGGTAACCTCATCCCCATAGCTAAAACCAAGCGGGTGATGATGAACCGTCATATCGAGGCCGTACGAATGCGCTAAGTCAGCCATTCTGTACCTCCTTCGCCTGAACCCTCTTATTTTCCTCAATGACCCTTATTCTGAAGCCCCTGGCGAGCGCCGCATAATCATGTCCCGCAATCCCTGGCCATACGGCGAGCGCCGACAGCACCTCTTCCCCGGTATTGATTAACCGGTGCGCGGTAAAGCCGGGGATAATGTGGACGGATCCGGCGAATACCTTTTCCAGCCTCGCGTCGCCCTGTTCGGTTTGCAACAGCAGCAAACCGGTGCCACGCAGACCAAAATAGACTTCCCCCTGTTCGCGACGCGCATGGAAATGCCCGCGGGTCATAAAATACTCGCAGCCGACCCGGCCAGGATAAAGATGGGTAACGCCGGTGTAGAGTTCACCTTCAGCGGAAGACGTATCCAGCATCTCAACGTCATACACGACATGCTCGCCAGCCAACTGCTGACGGGCGTTTTCATCGGCAAAAACGTCAGTAAGATCCTGAATACGGGTAGATTTGCGCAATAACGGGCCATCGGCCAAAGCGCCGCTTGCCCACGCCACCTGCGGTGGCTGGATAAAAGAAAGGTTCATATGTGTCTCCGGCCCGAGGAGAACAACAGGATCAGATTAGCAGATTAATCGATTAACCTGCTAATTCTGTCTGCATATTGCGGGCCGGATCACAACCTCAAGGGGCCAGTGCCAGCACCTCTGCCACCCACTGCTGGAATCCCTCAACGTCAAGATCCAGCGCAACCTGCGCATTTGCCGGATGCCCCAAGCGTCCTTCAATGTCCACTACAGTCGTACCCGAGGTATATTCGCCCTGGGTTTCAACCGCCACGAAACACGACTGCAGGATAAACAGTTCCGGGCGCACCAGCCAGGCAATGGCACACAGATCGTGCATTCGCAGCCCCGTATTCATACTGCCGCTACGGTAATGGCTAAACAGCGCATGCAGCATTTTCCCCGTCTGGTTAAGTTGGGGGAGCGTCGCCAGATAGTCCGGGGCGAGCATAGCCTGATTAGTGACATCCAGCCCACACATCACAATCTCCAGCCCACTCTGGAAGACTTTCGCTGCGGCCTCGGGATCGATAGCAATATTAAACTCGGCGTTGGGTGTGAAGTTCCCGCGCCCGGCAGAGCCGCCCATAATCACCAGACGGTGAATGTTAAATACGCATTCAGGATAATGGGTCAGCAGCAGCGCAATGTTGGTCAGCGGGCCAATCGCCACCAGCGTCACGGGCTGCGGGGCATGCATCAGCGCATCGCGAATCGCCTGGAAGGCGGGTTTTGCCATCGCCTGGCGGTCGTGTTCGACAAATTCATACCCTTCCATACCGGACTCGCCGTGCACGGAAGCGGCATCACGCAGTGGCCGCACCAGCGGCATTGATGCTCCCTGCGCCAGCGGAACATCCGCATTCCAGAAGTGCAGCAGTTGCAACGCATTACGGGTGGTTTTCTCCACCGACACATTGCCTGCTACCGTGGTCATCAGTTGCAGATCCAGCTCAGGGGCAAACAGCGCGGCGGCAATGGCGGCGGCATCATCAATGCCGGGATCGGTATCAAGAATGATCGGTAAGCGCATGGTTTCTCCATAAAAAAATGCCAGACGTTAAGTCTGGCATCTTCTCATAATCGTAACCGGAAAGACTTACTCTACTTCACGAACATCCACACGCAGCTCTTTCGGCACTTCGAAAACGATGTTCTCTTCGCGGCCTTCCAGTGGGATCGCTTCCCCACCACCAAGCTCTTGCAGGCGAGCAATCACGTTTTGCACCAGGATATCCGGCGCCGAGGCTCCGGCCGTCACGCCCACACACTTCGCTTCTTTCACCCACGCTTCCTGAATGTCGGTCGCATCGTCAATCAAATACGCCGCTTTCCCCATTCGCTGGGCCAGTTCAGCCAGACGGTTGGAGTTAGAGGAGTTCTTAGAGCCGACCACCAGCACAACATCAGCCTGTTCCGCCAGCGCGCGAACCGCTTCCTGACGGTTGGTGGTGGCATAACAGATATCGTCTTTGCGCGGCCCGACAATTTTCGGGAAGCGTTGACGCAGCGCATCAATAACGTCAGAAGTGTCGTCAACGGAAAGCGTTGTCTGCGTCATGAAGGATAATTTTCCTTCATTTTTCACATTCAGTTTCAGCACATCATCCGGTGATTCAACCAGATACATTCCCCCTTGCGGGTTGCTGTACTGGCCCATCGTGCCTTCGACTTCCGGGTGCCCGGCGTGACCAATCAGAATGGATTCTTCGCCACGACGACTGGCGCGGGCAACTTCCATATGCACTTTCGTTACCAGCGGGCAGGTCGCATCAAAAACCGTGAGGTCACGGCCTTTGGCTTCGTTACGCACCGCCTGAGATACGCCATGAGCGGAGAAAATCAGGATCGCGCCATCCGGCACTTCGCTGATTTGCTCGATAAAAATAGCGCCGCGCTCGCGCAGGCTATCCACCACATAGCGGTTATGCACCACCTCGTGACGGACATAAATCGGCGCGCCATAAATAGCCAGCGCGTTTTCCACAATGCTGATAGCGCGGTCTACGCCAGCGCAAAAACCGCGCGGGTTGGCCAACAGGATCTGCATTTTACGCCTCCAGTGCCGGTTCGACTTCCAGCACTTCAATATCAAAATGAACGGTATGCCCGGCCAGCGGATGGTTGAAATCAACCGTGATCGAATCACCGTTGATTTCGCGGATCACGCCAGGCATCTCACTGCCGTCCATTGCGGTAAAGAGCATGATAGCGCCAATTTCTGGCTCGCCCGCGTCCATAAACTCCCGACGCGAGAAATACTGAATTAAGTCCGGACTTGACACGCCAAAGGCGGCATCCGGTTCCAGAGCAAAAGTGGTTTTATCACCTTCTTTTAGCCCCAGCAGGTGTTGTTCAAGTCCTTCAGACAGAGAACCGTCGCCCAGGCGAAACAGCGCAGGCTTGCCGTTATTGCGGGTTGACTCTGCGGTTGAGCCATCGTCGAGCTTAAGGGTGAAGTGCACCAGCACCGCACTGTTACTCTGTACTGATTTAGACATGCAGGTTGCTCTTTAAAATTGCTGCCGCCTGTTTGCCCGGTGGCGATACGCTTACCGGGCAAACAAGGATCGCAGTATATTGTAGGCCGGATTAGCATAGCGCCATCCGGCATTTTTTTATGCGGCTTTTTTCTCTTTCGACGGCAGGAAGCCTTCGAGAACAATCAATGCCGCGCCGATACAGATAGCAGTATCGGCCAGATTGAAGGTCGCGAAATGCCAGTCGCCGACGTAAAAGTCAATCATATCAACCACGAAGCCGTGCCACAGGCGGTCGAACAAGTTGCCCAGCGCACCGCCAATGATTAACGCATACGCGATGTTGTTCAGCTTCTGCGTCGCCTTCGAGCGATACATCATCACCATCAGGATGACGCAAATACCGATGGCGATGCCGGCAAAGAACCAACGTTGCCAGCCGCCGCTGTCGGCTAAGAAGCTAAACGCCGCACCATAGTTACGCGCGTAATGCAGATTAAGCGACGGAAACAGCGACACCGTATCCCCCAGAGCAAAGTTCTGGAGGATCAGGTATTTGCTGCCTAAATCGATAATCAGCACGACTACCACCAGCCACAGCCAGCGTAGTCCTGTTGAACAAAGAGGCTTACTCATCAGGCAAACTTACGTTGTTCGCCATCACCGGCGATGTTGCTGACACAGCGTCCGCAGATATCTGCATGTTCCGCCACCTGGCCGACGTCGGTAGTGTAATGCCAGCAGCGCGGGCATTTCTCACCTTCGGCTTTGCTCAGTACGATTTTCAGACCTTTGAGCAGTTCGCTCTGCTGAGCATCAGCAGGAGCCGCTGCATAATCCGCAACCGTCGCACCAGAGGTCAGCAGTACAAAACGCAACTCTTCGCCCAGCGCGGTCAGTTTCGCCGCCAGCTCAGGTTCAGCGTACAGGGTGACTGAAGCCTCCAGAGAACCACCGACTTTCTTATCCGCACGCGCCTGTTCGATGACTTTGTTCACTTCGCCACGCACTTTCAGCAGCTCGTCCCAGAAGGCATCGTTCATCGCCTCGGTTTCGCCTAGGCCAAACAGACCTTCGTACCATTCACCGGTAAAGACATACTTCTCACGATCGCCCGGCAGGTAGCCCCAGATTTCATCGGCGGTGAAGGACATGATCGGCGCCATCCAACGAACCAGCGCTTCAGCGATATGGAACAGCGCAGTCTGGCAGCTACGACGCGCCACGCTGTCCGCTTTCGCGGTGTACTGACGGTCTTTGATGATGTCGAGGTAGAACGAACCCATTTCGACGGAGCAGAAGCGCATCAGGCGCTGTACCACTTCGTGGAAGTCATAGGCTTCATAGGCTTTCAGGATTTCGTCCTGCGCCGCTTGCGCACAACCTACCGCCCACCTGTCCAGCACCACCATCTCTTCCGGTTTCACCATGTCTTTAACCGGATCGAACCCGTTCAGGTTCGCCAGCAGGAAGCGCGCGGTGTTACGGATACGACGATAGCTGTCGGCAGCACGTTTCAGAATTTCGTCAGAAACGGCCATTTCACCGGTATAGTCGGTTGAAGCCACCCACAGACGCAGAATATCCGCGCCCAGTTTGTTCATCACATCCTGCGGAGAAACGGTGTTACCGATAGACTTGGACATCTTACGGCCCTGACCATCAACGGTGAAACCGTGGGTCAGTACCTGGCGATAAGGTGCTTTGCCTTTCATGGCGGTGGAGATCATCAGAGATGACATGAACCAGCCACGGTGCTGGTCAGAGCCTTCCAGATACATATCTGCCGCATGGCCTGCAAACTCAGGACGTACGTCTACGACGGAGGAGTGGGTTGAACCAGAGTCGAACCACACGTCCAGCGTATCCGGGACTTTGACATACTGGTCAGCTTCGTCGCCGAGGATATCTTTCGGATCGAGATCCCACCACGCCTGGATGCCGTCAACTTCAACGCGTTTAGCCACTTCTTCCATCAGTTCGATAGCGCGCGGATGCAGCTCTTCGGTGTCTTTGTGAACAAACAGAGACATCGGCACACCCCACGTACGCTGACGGGAAATACACCAGTCAGGACGGTTAGCAACCATCGATTCAATACGCGCCTGGCCCCAGTCCGGGATCCACTGCACGCCTTTGATCTCTTTCAGCGACTGTGCGCGCAGGCCTTTTTGATCCATGCTGACGAACCACTGTGGGGTTGCGCGGAAAATGATCGGTGACTTGTGACGCCAGCAGCATGGGTAGCTGTGCTGCATCTTCTCAACGTGCAGCAGCGCACCTTTTTCGCTAAGCAGCGCAACGATTTTGTCGTTGGCTTTAAAGACGTTCACGCCGTCCAGATCCGGATAGGTACCCGCCAGGTATGCGCCGTCCGGGCCAACCGGGTTAGCGATTTCCAGACCGTATTTCTGGCTGATGACGTAGTCATCCGGACCGTGACCGCCAGCGGTATGAACCGCACCGGTACCCGCATCCAGCGTAACGTGATCGCCAAGGATAGCTGGCACATCAAAGCCCATAAACGGATGGGTAAAGCGCAGCAGTTCCAGCTCAGCGCCTTTAACGGTGCCGAGAATGGTGTATTCAGCCGCGCCAATACGCTGCATAACACTTTCAACCAGATCTTTCGCCAGAATCACAGCCTGGCCGTCAATCTGCACCAGCGCATAGTCAAAATCAGGTGCCAGAGAGATTGCGCGGTTCGCCGGTAACGTCCACGGGGTAGTGGTCCAGATAACCAGAGAGATCGGGCCGTTGACGTCAGAAACGCCAAATTTCGCTTTCACCGCATCCTGATCGGCGGCGTGGAACGCCACGTCGATGGACGGGGAGGTTTTGTCATAATACTCAACTTCCGCTTCCGCCAGCGCGGAACGGCAGTCAACGCACCAGTGCACCGGCTTCGCACCTTTGTGCAGGTGACCGTTACCGATGATTTTACCCAGCGCACGAATGATGTTGGCTTCGGTTTTGAAGTCCATGGTCAGGTACGGATGCGACCAGTCGCCCAGTACGCCAAGACGGATAAAGTCTTTACGCTGACCGTCAACCTGGGTCGCTGCGTATTCGCGGCACTTGGCACGGAACTCAGCGGCGGTAAACTTCTCGCCCGGTTTGCCGTATTCCTGCTCTACTTTCAGCTCGATCGGCAGACCGTGGCAGTCCCAGCCCGGAACGTAAGGCGAGTCATAACCCGTGAGTCCTTTGGACTTCACGATAATGTCTTTCAGAATCTTGTTAACCGAGTGACCAATATGAATGCTGCCATTCGCATAAGGAGGGCCATCATGCAGAATGAAGGTTTTTTTGCCTTTTTTGGCCGCACGAATGATGCCGTACAGGTCATCATCAGTCCAACGCGCCAGCATTCCCGGTTCGCGCTTGGCGAGATCGCCGCGCATCGGGAACCCTGTTTCCGGCAAATTCAGGGTTGATTTATAGTCACTCATCAGATTCTCGGTTCCGTATTTAAAACTCGTATAGGCATTAAGCCGGTTTTGTTAGCCCAAAAAATTCACGGGCAGTCAACTCATCACGCGCAATCTGCGCTTTTAGCTCATCCAGCGAGGCAAATCGCTGTTCGCTGCGTATTTTTTTACGCAGTACTACATCTATATGGCGACCATACAGGTCCATTACAACGTCCAATAGATGCACTTCCAACTGTTGGCGTACGCCTGCTACCGTCGGGCGGGTGCCGATATTGGCGACGCCGGGCAACGGTTTATCGCCCAGTCCCATCACTTCAACCGCATAAACCCCTTTCACCGGAGAAACCTGGCGACGCAGCGGTAAGTTTGCCGTCGGAAAACCGATGGTGCGCCCTAATTCATCACCGTGAACGACACGTCCTGAGATAGTAAAAGGATGCCCAAGCAGGCTTTCGGCCAGTTGCAGGTTATCTTCTGCCAGCGCCTGACGTACCGCGGTGCTGCTAATGCGCACACCGCCTTCGCAGAAGGTTTGGGTGCTGGTGATATCAAAACCATACTCAGCGCCCGCTTCCTGTAATAACAAGAAATCGCCCGCACGGCTAGCGCCAAAGCGGAAATCATCACCAACGGCAAGAAATTGTACACCAAGGCGCTTAACCAGCAGATCGCTGATGAAGGTCTGCGCCGTTAATGCCGCAAAGCGCCTGTCAAAACGCACGCACAGCACGTAGTCCACGCCGCATTCCGCCAGATAACGCAGTTTTTCGCGCAGGCGAGTGAGGCGCGCAGGTGACTTGTCGGTCGCAAACAGCTCCAGCGGCTGCGGCTCGAAAATCATCACCATCACCGGTAAATTGCGTTTGCGCCCTTCTTCCCGTAAACCCTGCAGCAACGCACGGTGGCCACGGTGCACGCCGTCGAAATTACCAATAGTCAGCACACACCCATGCGGGGCCTGACTGAGATTATGTATGCCTCGTATCAGCTTCATGTCTGGCTCAAAACAGTGAAAATCGTGAAAGTATACCCTGTACCGCGGTCAACGTTAACCGGCGATTGTTTCTACGAAACAGAAAGAGGATTGTTTTCATTGTTATGAAACAAATTGCAGACCTTCATGGGCACGCCAATGCAATTTTTCTCGTGGAAAAGCTGTATTCACGCCACGCAAGCTGGTAGAATCCTGCGCCATCACTACGCAACGAGTGCTGCAATTTAAACGGCGCTTATTTGCACAAATCCATTGACAAAAGAAGGCTAAAAGGGCATATTCCTCGGCCTTTGAATTGTCCATATAGAACACATTTGGGAGTTGGACCTTGGCTAATATCAAATCAGCTAAGAAGCGCGCCGTTCAGTCTGAAAAGGCCCGCAAGCACAACGCTAGCCGTCGCTCTATGATGCGTACTTTCATCAAGAAAGTATACGCAGCTATCGAAGCTGGCGACAAAGCTACTGCACTGAAAGCATTTAACGAAATGCAACCAATCGTGGACCGTCAGGCTGCTAAAGGTCTGATCCACAAAAACAAAGCTGCACGTCATAAAGCAAACCTGACTGCACAGATCAACAAACTGGCTTAATCGCCTGCTTGTTGTCGCTTTGTGAAAAAACCCGCGCAAGCGGGTTTTTTTATGCCTGCTATCTGACGTTTTTCTCTTTAGCCACTGATGTTGTTCTCGCTCGTTCACACTCTTCCTGACCAGCCTGTTTTTTCAGCTATCCCTTCCTCAGTCGCGTCGCGTAATACGTGAAAGTTATTTTCTTTCACTGTTTTCCTTTTTTTATTTCATTATTAAAAAAACTGTGACCACCTTAGCAAATAGAAACATCGTTCATTCAAAAACGAATAAACGCAATCCTGATGTAAGATTTGATAATTGATTGCTGCGGTAGGGTTAACTACTTTTCATGTACACCTTACTCACTCATTTTAATCTGAGGTTAAATTCAGTAACGACATAAAAATAATATTTAAAACTTGCTTGGAAAGTAGAAGCTGTTTTTCTGGGCGTATCGTTCCAGTATCGGAGTTATTATTATGAGTTCTGTTATTGAGGATACCCAGTCATGCGGGTCAACATCATTATCTTTACTACAGCGTATTAGCTACGGCTCTTTGGATGTGGCGGGTAATCTGCTGTATTGTTTCGGTTCAACTTACATTTTATATTTCTACACAGACGTTGCAGGTATTAGCCTCGCCGTAGCAGGCGTCATCCTGCTGCTGGCACGTATTGTCGATGGCATAGACGCCCCCATATGGGGGATCATCATCGATAAAACGCGTTCGCGTTATGGTAAATGCCGCCCCTGGTTTTTATGGTTGCCATTACCTTTTGCCGTATTCAGCGCCCTGTCATTTTGGTCTCCTGATATCAGTATGACCGGAAAAGCTATCTATGCAGCAATATCTTATATGATTGCCAGCATTCTATTTACCGGACTTAATACACCGCTCAGTGCAATATTACCCCTGATGACCTTATCTCCTAAGGAAAGACTGGTTTTAAATTCCTGGCGAATGACCGGTGGGCAGATTGGGGTTTTATTAATGAATGCGACTGCACTGCCGTTAGTTGCTTTTTTAGGTAACGGAAATGATCATGCGGGTTTTATTTATACGGCGATTATATTTGCCGTAATATCCTGTTCGTTAACGCTTTTCGCCTTTAAAAATATCCGAGAAATGAATACGGATAAAATTCAACAAGAACCTAAATTGCCGATGAAAAAGAGTTTTGCGGCAATGAAAGGCAACTGGCCATGGATCCTGATGGTGCTGGCAAACCTGATCTTCTGGATTGCCCTACAACAACGCTCCACAACGATTGTTTACTATCTGACCTACAACCTCGACCGCAAAGATCTGGTTCCGCTGATTAACAGCCTGGCGACAATTCAGATCCTGTTTATCATCGCTATCCCCTTCTTTAGCAAATACCTGGCTAAAACGTGGATATGGGTAGGCGGTCTGCTGGTCGCCACGCTTGGCGGCATCATGATGTGGCTGGCAGCGGACAACATTCCTTTTCTCATCGCCGCCTGGGTACTCGGCAATATCGGCAGCGGTATCGCCTGCTCAATGCCGTTTGCCATGCTGGGCTTCGCAGTCGACTTCGGCGCATGGAAGACGGGTATTAAGGCTACCGGCATTCTTATCGCCTTCGGCAGCACCTTCTGCATCAAGATGGGTAGTGGCCTCGGTACCGCTTTCGCTGCCTGGATCATGAACAGTTTTGGCTATGTCCCCAACCATGCCCAGAGCGCTGCGGGTCTGGAGGGAATTACCTGGGCCTTTATCTGGGCACCCGCCCTACTCTTCGCGCTCGCAGCGATCCCACTACTTTTCTTTCGTAAATACGAAGCGATGGAAGAGAAGATTCGCCACGATCTGGAAACCATCAACTAAAAACGATCTTTACCTTCACCCTCGAAATATGGGAGGCACCACCATGCCATTTATGCAACATGACCCGCGTCGCCTGGTCTGGCAGCAAAACGATCGCTATTTATGGATTGAACCCTGGGGCGAGAACAGCCTGCGCGTACGCAGTGGCCGTCATCTGCCGGTAATGAGAAATGAAGACTGGGCATTGACTGAGCCAGTCGCAGAAAGCCACTGCCACATTGATTACGAGCACCACCAGGCGACGCTGACCAACGGCAAAATTATCGCTATCGTCAATCAAAAAGGACAAGTTACCTTTTACCGCCATCCACACAAACCTCTGTTGCAGGAGTTCTGGCGCCTGCGGGGCGAAATTGGCGAGGATGAATCTTCCCACGGCCAGTACGTCAGCGCACTCAACCTTGAAGGGCGCGAATTCCGCCCTATTCAGGGTGGAAAATATTCACTTAAAGCCCGCTTCGAAGCCACCGAAGGGGAAAAAATTTATGGTATGGGGCAGTATCAACAGGCTAACCTGGATCTCAAAGGATGCGTTCTTGAGCTGGCGCAACGTAACTCCCAGGCCTCAGTACCGTTTATGCTCTCCAGTCTGGGCTACGGATTTTTATGGAACAACCCGGCAGTCGGGCGCGTAACCTTTGCCCACAACGTTACCGAATGGGAAGCACAGGTCAGTGAACAGCTGGACTACTGGATCACGGCTGGCGATACCCCGGCAGAAATTAGCCGGGCTTACGCGCTGGCTACCGGCACACCGCCGATGATGCCGGACTACGCCATGGGCTTCTGGCAGTGCAAACTCCGCTATCGTACGCAGGCAGAGCTGCTGGAGGTTGCCCGCGAATATAAGCGCCGCAATCTGCCCATCTCGGTGATCGTTATCGACTTCTTTCACTGGCCGAATCAGGGTGACTGGATGTTCGATGCGCGCGACTGGCCCGACCCTGATGCCATGATTGCCGAGCTGAAATCGCTGGGAATTGAGCTGATGGTCTCCATCTGGCCGACGGTGGATAACCGCACCGAAAGCTATCGGGAGATGCGCGAAAACGGCTGGCTGGTACAAACGGAACGTGGCTTGCCGATCAATATGGATTTCCTCGGCAACACCACTTTCTTTGATGCTACCCATCCGGGTGCGCGGGACTACGTCTGGGGCAAAGCCAAACGCAACTATTATGATAAAGGCGTGAAGCTATTCTGGTTAGACGAAGCCGAACCTGAGTTCAGCGTTTATGACTATGACAACTATCGCTACCATGCCGGGCCGGTACTGGAAGTGGGCAATATCTACCCGCGAATGTACGCCAAAACCTTTTTTGATGGCATGAAAGCCGATGGTGAAGACAAGGTTATCAACCTGCTACGCTGCGCCTGGGCCGGCAGTCAAAAGTATGGCGCACTGGTCTGGTCAGGTGATATTCACTCCTCGTTTAGATCGCTACGCAACCAGTTTGCCGCCGGACTCAATATGGGAATCGCGGGGATACCGTGGTGGACGACGGATATCGGTGGTTTTCATGGCGGTAATATTCACGACCCACATTTCCATGAACTGCTGATCCGCTGGTTCCAGTGGGGCGTATTTAGCCCGGTGATGCGTCTGCACGGCAACCGCGATCCGCAGATTTTACCGGAACAACCGTACCGGGATGGTATCGCCCAGTGTCCTACCGGTGCACCGAACGAAGTCTGGAGCTACGGTGAGGACGTGTGCGACGTACTGACGGGTTGCCTGGCGTTGCGAGAGAAACTGAAGCCCTATATCAAAGCGCTGATGGAGGAAACCCATAAGCACAATACGCCAGTGATGCGCCCCCTGTTTTTTGATTTCCCCGAACAGGAAACAAGTTGGGCAATCACTGACCAGTACTGTTTTGGTCCTGACCTGCTGATTGCCCCCGTAATGCATGAAGGTATGCGCGAACGTGATATCTGGCTACCGGAAGGGGAAACATGGACGGATCTTACGACCGGCGAGAGTTATTCGGGAGGGCAAACGTTGCACTATGCCGCGCCATTGAACAGAATTCCGGTATTTATCCGCGAAGGTGGGCAGTATCGTAGCTTATTGAGGCTATAGCATGAAACCGGCTGCGGGTGAGTACCGCAGCCGGAAGTATTACGGTAAGTATGTCTACTGTGGCTTGAACAATGCCGAGTAGTCCGCATTGCAAATACGCTGCACCGCCGGATGCTGGATCATTCTTTCCGCAAATATGGCGTGATACTCTTCCATCACATTTTCTACGCGTCCAATTTCAACAATAGAATCATCAGCATAGAAATTGTGCGAATACAGAGTAGGTGCAACAAAAATAGCATTATGCGTTGCCCCAAACGCTTTCATCAGCGCAGCGTCATCAAATTCGCCGAGGATTTCGACATTCAATCCTTGTGAGTTGATCCAGTTCAGCAGCTTACGTCCGAGCATCGAACGACGTCCAGGGATCAGCAACCGACGTTCCTCAAGGCAGGCCGGGAATGGTTTTTCAGGCAGCGGTTTGGTGCACCAAAAACTCACGCTGCACTCGCCTATCCGCACTGAGAACAACCCTTCCTGCTGCGTAGAATCAATCGGACAGTCGGAGATAATCATATCCAGCTTATGCTGGCTGAGTTGATCCAACAGCATCTCGTGCGTTGACTCAAAACAACGCAGATGGATTTGTTCATCTTCAACCACAGCGGCATCCAGTACGCTGCTGACCAACTGCTTCGATAGCGCATCCGCCACGCCGACATCGAACAGCAAATTAGACTCTTTGCGGTAGTTCACGATATCCAGCATTTCCTGGCTTAAGGTGAACATCTTATCCGCGTAACGAAAAACCAATTCGCCTAACTCACTGGGCTCCAGCCCACGCCCCTTCCGCTTAAACAATTTTCCCTGTAAGCGTTCCTCAAGCGCTTTAATCTGCCCGGTAATGGTCTGCGGTGTCAGATAAAGCGCTTCTGCTGCACCAACCACTGACCCTTCTTTATAGACATGCCAAAAGTAGTACAGATGGTTGTAATTTATATGAGACATACTCTCTCCCTGAAAATTGTCACGAAAGGGTTATCCCGTCAGGCTGATGCGTTCAACCGGGCACGTAACCAGCAGTAACCTATCACTGCCGACAACAAGGAGCCGATCAGGATCCCCAGTTTTGCCCAGTTAATCAGCTCAGGATCGACGTTGCCAAACGCCAGGCTGGCAATAAAAATCGACATCGTAAAGCCAATACCGCAAAGAATACCGACCGCCATAATCTGCTGGAAATTCGTTCCTTCCGGCAATTGCGCCACCTTGAGGCGTAACGCCAGCCAGCAAAACAGACTGATACCCAACGGCTTACCGATCAACAAACCCGCAATGATCCCCAGCGGTAATATCGAGGTCAGTCCATCAATAGTGACGCCCTGCAGTGAAACGCCCGCGTTGGCGAAAGCAAACAGTGGCAGGATCAGGTATGCCACCCATGGATGCAGAACATGCTCCAGTCGCTTAGCCGGTGAACGCCCGTGTTTTTCCTTCAATGGAATGAAGAAGCCCACGATCACGCCCGCCAGCGTTGCATGCACGCCAGACTTCAGTACGGCAGTCCACAGCACTACGCCGACCAGAATATAAATACCGGTGCGTCTCACTCCGCACAGATTCAATCCTGCCAGAACAAGGATTGCGCACGCGGCAACGCCCAGCGACAGCAGCGAGAGATCGCTGGTATAGAACAGTGCGATGATTACGATAGCGCCGAGGTCATCAATAATCGCCAGCGCCATCAGGAAGATTTTCAACGCCAGTGGTACACGACTGCCCAACAACGCCAGCACACCTAACGCAAAAGCGATATCCGTTGCCGCCGGGATCGCCCACCCTTCACGGGTGATGGGATCGGCATAGTTGAATGCCAGGTACAGCAGTGCCGGGACAATCATGCCCCCGATAGCAGCAATGATCGGGAACGCCGCCTGACGCAGACTGGCCAGCGAACCTTGCATTAACTCGCGCTTTACTTCCAGACCAATCAACAGGAAGAACACCGCCATCAACGCGTCGTTGATCCACAGCAGCATATTTTTGTTGATCTCAAGCGCGCCAACCCGCAGTTGAACGGGCGTTTCCAAAAAGGCGTGGTACCATCCACTGGTAACCCCGATATTTGCCATCAGCATAGCGACCACGGCTGCGATGATCAGAATGATGCCCCCCGAGGCGTCACTACTAAAAAAACGATGCAGATGTTTCACTTTTATTCTCTCTATTGGGTGAATACTTCGTAAATACTATCTTACACCCTCAAAAAGCTCGTTAAAATTAGATTATTCATGATGGATAAATCGGTTTTTACGATCTATACAGAGTAAGTCGATAAAGATTTTCCGAGCGGAAAACAGAAATAAAAAAGCCTGAGACTTTTCAGTCCCAGGCTTTTTATTCGAGATAAAACTGCGAATTAGCGAGTCAGATCGTCAAAGAACTTCTTCACACCGTCGAAGAAACTTTTGGAGCGCGGACTGTTTTGTTCGCCGGTCGGGCCGCCAAAGCTGTCCTGCAGATCTTTGAGCAGTTGCTTCTGCTTGTCGTTCAGGCCCACTGGGGTTTCAACCACCACGCGGCACAGCAGGTCGCCCTGAGCGCCACCGCGTACAGACTTGACGCCCTTTCCACGCATGCGGAAAAGTTTGCCAGTTTGCGTTTCGCCCGGAATTTTTAGCTTCACGCGACCGTCCAGCGTTGGGACTTCAATCTCGCCGCCCAGCGCAGCCATCGCAAAGTTAATCGGTACTTCGCAGTACAGGTTATTGCCTTCACGTTCGAAAATTGGGTGCTGTTTTACCTGCACCTGAACGTACAAATCACCTGCTGGCGCACCATGTTCACCGGCTTCACCTTCGCCCGCTAAACGAATGCGGTCGCCGGTATCAACCCCTGCCGGGATCTTAACGGACAGCGTTTTGCTTTTCTCAACACGACCATGACCGTGGCATTTGTTGCACGGATCTTTGATCAGCGTACCGCGGCCCTGACAGTGTGGACAGGTCTGCTGTACGGCAAAAAAGCCCTGACGCATCTGTACCTGACCAGAACCGTGACAGGTTGGGCAGGTCTGTGGCTGAGTACCTGCCTTCGCACCGCTACCGTGGCAGACGTCACACTCTTCCAGAGTCGGAATACGGATCTCTTTGGTGACGCCACGCACGGCTTCTTCCAGAGTGAGATCCATGTTGTAACGTAAATCAGCACCACGTGAGGCGCGCTGACGACCACGACCGCCGCCAAAGATATCGCCAAACACGTCACCAAAGATATCGCTGAAGTCAGCCCCGCCGCCAAAACCGCCGCCGCCGCCCATGCCGCCTTGCTCAAACGCAGCATGACCGTACTGATCGTAAGCCGCACGTTTTTGCGCATCGGTCAGGATCTCGTACGCTTCTTTGATCTCTTTAAACTTGGCTTCGGCCTCTTTATCACCCTGGTTGCGGTCCGGGTGAAATTTCATGGCCAGGCGCTTGTAGGCCTTTTTGATTTCACGCTCTTCCGCTGACTTGGAAACGCCTAAAATCTCGTAATAGTCTTGCTTAGCCATCTCTTTTTATCTGCCCCTAACATGCGTGCACGGGCGGAGAGGAAACCTCTTCGCCCGTGCCAGTAATTACCCGTTCAAAGGGCGATTATTTTTTGTCTTTCACTTCTTCAAACTCGGCATCGACAACGTCGTCATCTTTAGCGTTGTTTGCAGAAGCATCAGCGCCTGCTGCACCAGCCTGCTGCTGTGCGTGCTGCTGCTGAGCGATTTCCATCAGTTTCTGGGAAACCTGTGCCAGCGCCTGCATTTTCGCTTCGATATCCGCTTTGTCTTCGCCTTTCAGAGAAGTTTCCAGCGCGGTCAGTGCAGACTCGATGGCAGTTTTGTCGTCAGCTGGCAGTTTGTCGCCTGCTTCTTCAACCTGCTTACGAGTGCTGTGCAGCAGATGGTCACCCTGGTTACGAGTCTGAACCAGCTCTTCAAACTTACGGTCAGATTCTGCGTTCGCTTCTGCTTCGCGAACCATTTTCTGAATTTCTTCTTCGTTCAGACCAGAAGAAGCCTTGATGGTGATCTTCTGCTCTTTACCGCTGTTTTTGTCTTTCGCGGAAACGTGCAGGATACCGTCGGCATCGATGTCAAAAGTAACTTCGATCTGCGGCATACCGCGCGGAGCCGGGCTGATACCATCCAGGTTAAATTGACCCAGATCTTTGTTATCAGCGGCGCGTTTACGTTCACCCTGCAGCACGTGGATGGTTACCGCAGACTGGTTGTCTTCAGCGGTAGAGAACACCTGGCTGTGCTTGGTCGGGATAGTGGTGTTTTTCGCGATCAGTGGAGTCATCACGCCACCCATGGTTTCGATACCCAGAGACAGCGGGGTAACGTCCAGCAGCAGCACGTCTTTCACATCACCAGTCAATACACCCCCCTGAACGGCAGCACCGATTGCCACTGCTTCGTCCGGGTTAACGTCTTTACGCGGCTCTTTACCGAAGAACTCAGCAACTTTCTTCTGTACCATCGGCATACGAGTCTGACCACCGACCAGGATAACGTCCTGAACGTCGGAAACAGACAGACCAGCATCCTGCAGAGCAACTTTCAGCGGCTCGATAGAACGGTTAACCAGGTCTTCAACCAGGCTTTCCAGTTTCGCACGGGTCACTTTGATGTTCATGTGTTTCGGACCAGTCGCGTCTGCAGTAATGTACGGCAGGTTCACGTCGGTCTGCTGAGCGGAAGACAGTTCGATCTTCGCTTTCTCAGCGGCTTCTTTCAGACGCTGCATCGCCAGCGGGTCATTACGCAGATCGATACCCTGATCTTTCTTAAATTCGTCAACCAGGTAGTTGATCATACGGCTGTCGAAGTCTTCACCACCCAGGTGGGTATCACCGTTGGTTGCCAGAACTTCGAAAGTTTTTTCGCCGTCAACTTCGTCGATTTCGATAATAGAGATATCGAAAGTACCACCACCGAGGTCATAAACCGCGATAGTACGGTTGCCGACTTCTTTATCCAGACCGTAAGCCAGTGCCGCTGCGGTCGGTTCGTTGATGATACGTTTTACTTCCAGACCTGCGATACGGCCAGCATCTTTGGTTGCCTGACGCTGAGCATCGTTGAAGTATGCAGGTACGGTGATAACCGCTTCAGTTACCGGTTCGCCCAGGTAATCTTCAGCCGTTTTCTTCATTTTTTTCAGCACTTCAGCAGAAATCTGCGGCGGTGCCATTTTCTGACCTTTTACGTCAATCCATGCATCACCGTTGTCAGCACCGATGATTTTGTACGGCATGATGGCTTCATCACGCTGTACTTCTTCGTCCTGGAAGCGGCGGCCAATCAGGCGTTTAATCGCAAACAGGGTGTTTTGCGGGTTTGTCACTGCCTGACGTTTAGCCGGCTGACCAACCAGAGTTTCACCATCCTGGGTATAAGCAATGATAGAAGGCGTGGTGCGATCGCCCTCGGCGTTCTCCAGCACACGTGCAGTAGTGCCATCCATAATCGCTACACAAGAGTTGGTAGTACCCAGGTCGATACCAATAATTTTACCCATCTAAACGTCTCCACTAAAAATTCGGTCATCATGTGGTTGTGAATCTGTAATAAGGGCGAAACGTGCGGTTTCAACTACCCTGAATCGTTTTTTTTCAGACTCACCACTGCGGTTGTCTACAAGATGGGGTCGTAACCCACGTCATCAAGGGGGGCATGAAAATTTTTTTTAGCACAGTGGCGATAAAATTAAGGTAAAAAGGCAGAAAGGCAAAAAAACGAATAGTTTCCAATCAAAATCAATTCACAAAACAAATCAAAACCAGCACGGTCATTCATGTGAAAATTGTAATAAAAAGAAAATATTACGACCATGAAACGGTTTCCCGTCGGCGGTAAGATGGTCTGATGTCACACACTTTTACAGCCGTCAAAGAGAAATTCCATGAAATCCGTGTTAACCCTTTCCACCAGCCTGCTTATGGGCCTGCTGCTGAGCAGCGCCGCGCACGCTAACGATCATAAAGTTCTGGGTATGATTGCGATGCCCCGCAATGCAACCAACGACCTCACGCTGAGAATTCCCGTTTGCCGGGTGGTGAGGCGCATTCAGCTCACCGCCGATCGCGGTGATATTAAACTTAACGGCGCATCCGTCTACTTCAAAGCAGTACGCACTTCCAGCCAAAGCCTGAACGTCCCGTCATCCATTAAAGAGGGACAAACGACTAATTGGATCACTATTAATAGCGATAACGACAATAAACGTTGCGTGTCTAAAATCACCTTCTCAGGCCAGTCAGTAAACTCCTCTGACATGGCAACGCTGAAAGTTATTGGCGACGATTAATTCTGCACATTTTGATTCAGAAGCCATAGAAAACATGCGGGGCCGACACGCGGTTGATGCGAAAGCCTTTGAACTGGAATAACCACTGCCGCGCCCATGACGCAGCGCCATCTGGCGATGGGTATTTCTCACCAGATCGTCCACCAAATCCCTCAGTTCCCGGTGGTACTTCAAATCGTCTGTCTTAGCAAAATGTTCAACCATGCATAAGCGTGATGGCCATCACAGGGAAAATAATTCATTTTCCCTTCGTTAGATCATAGACAGTGCCCTCTCCCCTGATTATCATGCCGCGCCCCGAAGACAGTGATCGTTATTTGGGGAAACTATTTCACCATTCAATCAATGATGATTTTGAGGAATTATGGGCAACACTAAGTTGGCTAATCCGGCACCGCTGGGCCTGATGGGCTTTGGCATGACCACCATTCTGCTTAACCTGCACAACGCGGGTTTCTTCGCCTTTGACGTTATTATTCTGGCGATGGGCATTTTCTACGGCGGTATCGCGCAAATATTTGCCGGTCTGCTGGAATATAAAAAGGGCAATACCTTCGGTTTAACCGCCTTTACCTCCTACGGTTCGTTCTGGCTGACGCTGGTTGCAATCCTAATCATGCCGAAAATGGGCCTGGCGGATGCAACCAATGGTCAGTTCCTGGGCGTATACCTGGGTCTGTGGGGCGTGTTTACACTGTTCATGTTCTTCGGCACGCTGAAAGCTAACCGCGCGTTGCAGTTTGTCTTCCTGAGCCTGACAGTGCTGTTCGCACTGCTGGCGGTCGGCAACATTGCAGGTAACGAAGCGATCATTCACGTTGCTGGCTGGATTGGCTTAGTGTGTGGCGCAAGCGCCATTTACCTGGCGATGGGTGAAGTGCTGAACGAACAGTTTGGCCGTACCATCCTGCCGATTGGTGAAGCGCACTAATCTGACGCTATCCCCCCGAACGGGGGGATATTCCTTACAAGCGCTGTAACTCTCCCTGCACGCTCGTATCGCGATGATAAATATCCTGTCGCAGCCAAACCCCCAGACCTAATCCCACCAGCGATAACGCCAGCACATACCAGGCCGGAGCCATTGGCGACACGCTCATTAACATCGTCACGGCGATTGGTGTCAGACCACCAAAAATGGCGTACGACACGTTGTAAGAAAAGGAGATTCCGGTAAAGCGGACCTCCGCCGGAAACGCCCGCACCATCACATAAGGCACAGCCCCCACCACGCCAACGCACAACCCTACCAGCCCGTATAGCAAGAACAAGTGCTGAGGATGGCTGCCGGTCAGATGATAGAAAAACCAGCTTGAACAGGCCAGCAGCAGGCTGCCGACAATAAAGGTTTTGCTGGCGCCGACCCGGTCGACAATAAACCCGGCCAGCAGACAGCCGACGCACAGCATAATGGTCGCGACACTGTTGGCTTGTAACGTCAACGCCGGTGCAAAACCATACTGCTTCTGCAACCAGACTGGCGACATCAGGATCACCACCACAATCCCGGCCGATAACAGCCAGGTCAGCAGCATGGAAATGACCACCGCTTTTTTATGTTTGCTCACCACCGACTTCACCGGTAGCTCTTGCGCCAGCGCTTTACGCTGCTGCATTTCGAGGAAGATGGGCGTTTCCTGCAACCAGCGACGCAGGTACATCGCCACCAACCCAAACACGCCACCCAGCAGGAACGGGATACGCCAGCCGTAGTCATGCACCGCCTGCTGCGTCAGGCTGGTATTCACCAGCGTCGCAACCACCGATCCCAGCAGAATCCCCACAGTCAGCCCGGCGGTCAGCGTGCCACAGGCAATGCCGATGCGGCGCTCCGGTACGTGCTCCGCCACGAACACCCACGCGCCCGGCACTTCTCCGCCGATGGCAGCACCTTGCAAAATACGCATCATCAGTAACAGCAGCGGCGCGAGGATCCCCATTGAGGCGTAGGTAGGCAAAAGACCAATCGCCAGCGTCGGTATCGCCATCAGCAAAATGCTCAGGGTGAACATTTTCTTACGCCCGACCAGATCGCCAAAGTGCGCCATGATGATGCCACCCAGTGGACGCGCCAGATATCCGGCGGCAAAAATGCCGAAGGTTTGCACCTGACGTAGCCATTCAGGAATGTCTGCCGGGAAGAAGAGTTCGCCAACAACAGCGGCAAAGAAGACGAAGATAATGAAATCATAAAACTCAAGCGCACCGCCGAGGGCAGCAAGCGTAAGAGTTTTATAATCCTGGCGATTCAGCGGTCGAGTGTGTTGTGACATAGCAAACCATGAGTCAGTGGAGTTATTGAATCTGTCTGTCGATATATGTAAAGCAAAAATTACTATATCGTAAACAATTCAATACTCCACTGTCATTGGCACTTATGTCACGATCGGGCTACTTTCAGGCGTTTGTATCGCGGATTGCGCTTTTAGGACGAAAAGATGCTACAACAGCCGGTGCGGTTTCCACATACGGCCCATCCAGTAACTGTATACAATACGGTACACTTGCAAAAATACCCGGCACGATAACCTTACCGTCGGCATCTTTCACGCCTTCCAGCGTTTCTTTGATCGATTTCGGCTGCCCTGGCAGATTCAGAATCAACGCCTGTTTGCGAATCACACCAACCTGACGGGAGAGAATAGCCGTTGGCACAAAGTGCAGGCTTATCTGGCGCATCTGCTCGCCAAAGCCCGGCATCTGGCGGTCGGCTACGGCCAGCGTGGCATCAGGCGTTACATCGCGGCGGGCCGGACCCGTTCCGCCGGTAGTCAGCACCAGATGACAGCTCATTTCATCCACCAGCTCACATAAGGTCTGTTCGATGATCGCCTGTTCATCCGGGATCAGTCGCGTTTGCAGCTCAAAAGGGGTGGTAAGGGCAGATGCCAGCCACTCTTCAAGGGCCGGGATACCTTTATCCTGGTAAACGCCGCTGGAAGCACGGTCAGAAATGGAAACCAGGCCAATGCGTAAAGTATTCATGATTATTCCGTTTAAACAGTCTCGTTAAACAGAATGATACACTGCGAAGGGAAGGACAGACAGGTTTCAGAAGAGGTAGCGTGACCCATATCAGGGCCACGCATTAATGATTACAGCAGATCGCCGATCATTTTTTCCAGTTTACCCTGGTCTACAGCAAACTTACGGATACCGTCCGCCAGTTTGTCTACAGCCATCGGATCCTGGTTGTGCTGCCACAGGAACTCAGCTTCGGTGATGCGTGCAGGGCGCGCTTTCACTTCGCCAGAGAAGGACAGTTTACGTTCGATAGTGCCTTCGCTTTCCGCCAGTTCTTTCAGCAGTGCCGGAGCAATAGTCAGACGATCGCAGCCTGCCAGCTCAATGATTTCGCCGACGTTACGGAAGCTCGCACCCATCACCACGGTTTCGTAACCGTGCTGTTTGTAGTACTCATAGATTTCCGTTACGGAAACCACACCCGGATCTTCTGCCGGTGCATACTCTTTCTTGTCAGTGTTGGCTTTGTACCAGTCCAGAATACGACCAACAAACGGAGAAATCAGATATACGCCAGCTTCTGCACATGCGCGCGCCTGCGCGAAGGAGAACAGCAGAGTCAGGTTACAGTTGATACCTTCTTTTTCCAGCTGCTCAGCGGCACGGATGCCCTGCCAGGTTGAAGCCAGTTTGATCAGAATGCGATCGTTGCTGATGCCAGCATCGTTGTACATTTTGATCAGACGTTTTGCTTTCGCGATGGACGCGTCGGTATCGTAAGACAGACGAGCGTCAACTTCAGTAGAGATACGGCCCGGGACCAGTTTCAGGATCTCCAGACCGATATTTACTGCCAGTTTGTCGGTCGCGTCGACGATCTGCTGTGCGCGGTCGTTGCTCTGCTGCTTAGCCCAGGCTACAGCGTCATCAATCAGCTTGCGGTATTCTGGGATCTGCGCTGCGTTAAGAATGAGAGAAGGGTTAGTTGTGGCATCCTGAGGCTGATACAGCTTCATTGCCGCGATGTCTCCGGTGTCGGCCACTACTGTGGTGAACTGACGAAGGGAGGTCAATTTGTCCGTCATGATAGCGATTCTCTTTAAACAGCTTGTTAGGGGGATGTAACCGATCTTCCCTGATGATAGCACGACGCACTCTCAGCGCAACCGCCTGGATTGTCCGACCCGCCGCTCAGCCCTGATTACGCATCTCGCAGCTCGTGATGCGCAATTAATGATATACCCATTGTTATGGTAAACTCCCGCAATCAATCACCTTATAAGGTATATACTGGTCGATAATTGGTAGCGCTTACACGGGATTATTCGCGCTTACCGGCATCAACAAGAGGGATGTTAATGCCTGATTTTTTCTCATTTATTAATGAAATACTCTGGGGATCGGTGATGATCTACCTCCTGCTTGGCGCAGGATGTTGGTTCACCTGGCGTACAGGGTTCGTGCAGTTCCGCTATATTCGCCAGTTTGGCAAAAGTCTTAAAAACAGCATCAGCCCGCAGCCGGGCGGTTTAACTTCTTTTCAGGCTCTGTGCACCAGTCTTGCCGCGCGCGTCGGTAGCGGAAATCTGGCGGGTGTGGCGTTGGCGATCGCTGCCGGCGGCGCGGGAGCCATTTTCTGGATGTGGGTCTCGGCGGTCATTGGTATGGCAACCTCATTCGCCGAATGTTCCCTTGCCCAGCTGTATAAAGAGCGCGACAGCAAGGGACAGTTTCGCGGCGGTCCTGCATGGTATATGGCCCGTGGATTGGGCATGCGCTGGATGGGCGTGCTGTTTGCCATCTTTTTACTCATTGCCTATGGCCTGATTTTTAACAGCGTGCAGGCAAACTCAGTCTCTCGTGCGTTGACCTTTGCTTTTGACATCCCTCCCCTCTTCTCCGGTATCGCACTGGCAATAGTGTCATTACTGGTCATCGTCGGCGGCATTAAAGGCGTTGCCCGCCTGATGCAATGGTTTGTTCCGATGATGGCGCTGCTGTGGATCGGTTGTAGCCTCGTCATCTGCCTTTGGCATTTCGGACAGCTCCCCGGCATTATCATGACCATCATAAAAAGCGCCTTTGGCTGGCAGGAAGCCGCGGCCGGTGCAGCCGGGTATACGCTAAGCCAGGCCATTGCCAGCGGTTTTCAGCGCGGTATGTTCTCTAATGAAGCCGGAATGGGCTCTACCCCGAACGCAGCCGCCTCGGCAGCATCCTGGCCGCCACACCCTGCAGCACAAGGCATTGTGCAAATGATTGGTGTATTGGGCGATACGCTAATTCTTTGTACGGCCAGCGCAATGATCATTTTACTGGCGGGTAATGGCACCACTTATGTGCCAATGGAAGGCATCCAGTTGCTGCAACGAGCCATGGTCTCGCTGACGGGTGAATGGGGGGCCGGATTCGTTGCCTTAATAGTGATTCTGTTTGCCTTTAGCTCTATCGTCGCCAACTACATTTATGCGGAAAACAACCTCATTTTCCTGAAACTGGACAACATCCGGGTTATCTGGTTATTACGTATTGCCACCGTTTGCACCGTCATTGGCGGTACGTTAATCAGTTTTCCGCTGGTCTGGCAACTTGCCGACATCATCATGGCCTGTATGGCCATTACTAACCTGACGGCGATTCTTCTGCTTTCTCCGGTTGTCCATACCATCGCCAGCGATTATCTGCGCCAGCGAAAACTCGGGGTGCGCCCGGAATTCGATCCGCGCCGTTATCCTGATATCAGACAACAGCTTGCGCCCGATAGCTGGGATGAAACGCCGCGCGAATAGCGCGGCAATCGCAACCATCGATCAATTCAGTCGTTTTTTTTGCTAAAGTCGCAGTAAATTTCCTGCAAGGACTGGATATGCTGATTCTGATTTCACCTGCAAAAACGCTCGACTACCAAAGCCCGCTGGCAACGACACGTCATACGCTGCCCGAGTTGCTGGATCACTCTCAGCAGCTTATTCACGTGGCACGCCAGCTCTCTGCACCGCAGATTGGCAAGCTGATGGGGATTAGCGACAAGCTGGCGGATCTGAACGCCACCCGTTTCCATGACTGGCAGCCTGACTTCACGCCGGACAATGCACGTCAGGCCATTCTGGCGTTTAAAGGCGACGTCTATACAGGGTTGCAGGCTGAAACCTTCAGCGAGGCGGATTTCGACTTCGCTCAACAGCATTTACGGATGCTGTCCGGGTTGTACGGCGTTTTGCGTCCGCTGGATTTGATGCAGCCTTACCGTCTGGAGATGGGCATTCGTCTGGCCAATGCGAAGGGTAAAGATCTCTATCAGTTCTGGGGAGATACCATCACCGATAAACTAAACGAAGCGCTGGAAGCGCAAGGCGACAGTGTGGTGATCAACCTCGCCTCGGATGAGTATTTTAAATCCGTGAAGCCGAAAAAACTCAACGCTGAGCTTATCAAACCGGTCTTCCTCGACGAAAAGAACGGTAAGTTTAAAGTCATCAGCTTCTATGCCAAAAAAGCGCGCGGCCTGATGAGTCGCTACATTATTGAGAACCGCTTAACGCAGCCGGAACAGCTGACCGCATTTAACAGCGAAGGCTACTTCTTTGATGAAGAAGCATCAGGAAACGGCGAACTGGTGTTTAAACGCCACGAGCAATAGTAAAAAGGCCGGATGACGGCTAACGCCTTATCCGGCCTACAGGTTTTGTCGGCCCGCTATGCAAAGCGCCAGCGGGCACAACCGTTAACCGCGGGTCATCATCAGCTTGCGCAGTTCAGCAAAATCAGCTGGCAGGTGATGAGAAAGCAGCGGCAGGTCCGCGCGTTCCGCCAGTTCTTTTGGCAACGCCAGCGTCAGGTCAAGAATCTCTTCAACGCTTTCTTTAAACTTCGCCGGATGCGCAGTACCAAGGAACAGGCCGTACTCGCCAGGATTCAGTTGGTCACGCAGCGCTCGGTAAGCCACCGCCGCATGCGGTTCTGAGGTGTAGCCTATCTCATGTAACTCACGCATCGTGTCCTGAGTCGTCGCATCGTCAACAGCGGCATAACCCAGCTCATTCAGACGCCAGATTTTACGGCGGAACAGTTCTTCCACGCGCGGCCAGTTGTTCGGCTGGCTGACATCCATCGCATTCGACAACGTTGCCTGGGTCGCTTTCGGCGCCCACTCACCTTCTGCAAGGAAACGCGGAACCGTATCGTTAACGTTCGTCGCCGCGATAAAACGCTTCACCGGCAAGCCCAGTGATTTCGCCAGCAGCCCGGCGGTCAGATCGCCAAAGTTACCGCTGGGAACGGAAATCACCAGTTGATTACGCGCCTCTTGCGGCAGTTGGGCCACAGCCTCAAAGTAGTAACAGATTTGCGCCAACAGACGGCTGATGTTAATTGAGTTAGCCGAGTTCAGTCCCAGAGCCACCTTCAGCTCTTCGTCATCAAACGCCTGTTTCACCAGCGCCTGGCAGGCATCAAAATCGCCATCAATCGCCACAGTTTCAATGTTACCGCCCAGCGTACAGAACAGTTTTTCCTGTAATGGGCTGATCTTGCCGTTCGGATAGAGGATCACCACGCGCACATTTTTCAGGCCATAAAAGGCATGCGCAACCGCCGCCCCGGTGTCTCCGGAGGTCGCCGTCAGAATCGTTACCGGTTTGTCGCCACTGATGTGCGTCAGCATCTGCGCCATAAAGCGCCCGCCAAAGTCTTTAAATGCAAGCGTAGGGCCGTGGAACAGTTCCAGACAGCCGACATCCGCGGCAACCTGGGCAACCGGAGCCGGAAAGGCAAATGCCGCACGCACGCGCTCTTCCAGAATTTCCTGAGGGATCTCATCACCAATAAATGCGGACAGGATCTTCGCGCTGCGGCTAACGAAGTCCTGGTTCAGCATCTCATCCACTTCTGTCAGATTGAATTCCGGTAGATCGTGCGGAAAAAACAATCCCTGATTCTTGCCTAGTCCTTGCGTAACAGCCTGTGCAAAGCTGACCTGTTCGTTGTGATCTTTCAGATTATACAGTTTCATTGATTATCCCAGTACCCGTGCGCCCGCCGTGTCCAGCCGGCAAATATGAACAAAGCCTTCCTGATTTTGTAGGTAATTTTTACCCAGCCAATCTGCTACGCGCTGTGCCGTATCCGGCTTATCGCACAAAGCGAACAGCGTCGGCCCAGACCCAGATATACCGCTGGCCAGCGCGCCAATTTCTGCGACCGCCTGACGCGCCAGGCTAAAGCCTGGCAGCAAGCGGGTACGATACGGCTCAGCAATGACATCTTTCATCAGCTTCGCGGCCAGAAGAGGCTGACGGGAATAGCAGGCATGGATGAATCCAGCCAGATGCCGCCCGTGAGCGATACAGTCCTGACGGCGATACTGCGCTGGGAGAATCGCCCGCGCTTCAGCCGTCGACACTTTAATCCCTGGATACGCCAGTACCCACAGCCACTCATCAAAGCCTGGCACCTGCTGGCTAATAATGCCGTTTTCTTCAATCATTAACTGCATACCGCCCAAAAAGCACGGGGCGACGTTATCGTAATGAATACTGCCGGAGATACGCCCTTCAAGTTCGCCCATTATCGCTAACAGGCGCGTATCGTTGAGCGGCTTACCGCAATGTTCGTTCATAGCGACCAGCGCCGCCACGACGGAACAGGCGCTGGAGCCTAACCCGGAGCCAATCGGCATATTTTTTTCCAGCGTCATCGCCACCGGAACGCTTTTACCCAGCTCCTGACAGAATCGCTCCCAGCACTGGTAGACAATGTTTTCTCGCGGCTCAGGCGGCAGTTTGTTGGCAAAGCGCCCAAGGTTGTTCAGGCTGAACTGGTCAGCCGCCTCAACGGACACCACATCACCCAACAGCGAACCGTCCACCGGCGTTACCGCTGCACCGAGCACATCAAACCCGACGCTCATATTGGCACTGGAAGCCGGGGCATAAACTCTCACCATGTCAGACTCCTAACTTCCATGAAAGGGTGCGTAGCAGGTCGGCAAAGACGCCCGCCGCCGTCACATCGTTACCCGCGCCATATCCGCGCAGAACCAACGGTAACGGCTGATAATAGTGGCTATAGAACGCCAGCGCGTTTTCACCGTTTTTCACTTTAAACAGCGGATCGTTGCCATCTACTGCATCAATTTTCACGCGACAAACACCGTCCTCTTCGATATTGCCAACATAGCGCAATACTTTTCCCTCATCACGGGCTTTCGCCACGCGCGCGGCAAAGACGTCATCCAGCTGCGACAATTTCGCCATAAACGCGGAAACATCACCGGAGTCATCAAACTCTTTTGGCAGGACCGGCTCAATGACAATGTCAGAAAGCTCCAGCTCACGACCAGTTTCACGGGCCAGGATCAGCAGCTTACGCGCCACGTCCGTACCGGAAAGATCGTCACGCGGATCGGGTTCGGTATAGCCCATCTCACGCGCCAGGGTGGTGGCCTGCGAGAAGCTCATGCCTTCATCCAGCTTGCCGAAAATAAACGACAGTGAGCCAGAAAGGATGCCTGAAAAACGTTGCAGTTCATCACCTGCGCTGAGCAGATTTTGCAGGTTTTCAATAACCGGCAAGCCCGCGCCCACGTTGGTGTCGTACAGGAATTTACGACGAGACTTCGCGGCGGCAAAACGCAACTGATGATAGTAATCCATCGACGACGTGTTGGCCTTTTTGTTCGGTGTAACCACGTGGAAGCCTTCACGCAAGAAGTCGGCATATTGGTCTGCTACCGCCTGGCTTGACGTACAGTCGACAATCACCGGATTGAGCAGATGGTATTCTTTCACCAGACGAATTAAGCGCCCAAGGTTGAAAGGCTCTTTCGCGCTCTCCAGCTCCGACTGCCAGTTTTCCAGATTCAGACCGTGGACGTTGGTCAGCAGAGCCTTCGAGTTCGCCACGCCGCACACGCGCAGATCGATATGCTTCTTTTTGAGCCAGGTTTGCTGACGTTTAAGCTGCTCCAGCAGTGCACCGCCCACGCCACCTACGCCAATCACAAACACTTCAATCACCTGGTCGGTGTTGAACAGCATCTGATGGGTCACGCGCACGCCGGTGGTCGCGTCATCGTTATTCACCACCACCGAAATAGAACGCTCAGACGAGCCCTGGGCGATCGCTACAATATTGATGTTCGCCCGAGCCAGCGCGGCAAAGAACTTCGCCGAGATGCCGCGCAGGGTGCGCATACCATCACCAACAACAGAGATGATGGCCAGACGCTCAGTCACCGCCAGCGGCTCCAGCAGGCCTTCTTTCAGCTCGAGGTAGAATTCATCCTGCATAGCGCGTTGTGCACGCGCGCAGTCGCCCTGTGGGACGCAGAAACTGATACTGTATTCAGAAGAGGATTGGGTGATCAGCACTACCGAGATGCCCGCACGCGACATGGCGGCAAAAACGCGCGCCGCCATGCCCACCATGCCTTTCATTCCAGGGCCGGAAACGCTAAACATCGCCATGTTATTGAGGTTAGAAATACCTTTTACCGGCAAATCATCGTCATCACTGCTGGCACCGATCAGCGTACCGGGCGCTTGCGGATTGCCGGTATTTTTAATCAGGCACGGGATCTGGAACTGGGCAATAGGGGTAATGGTGCGCGGGTGCAGCACTTTAGCGCCGAAGTAAGAAAGCTCCATCGCTTCCTGATAAGACATCGACTTAAGCAGTCGGGCGTCGGGTACCTGACGCGGATCGCAAGTATATACACCGTCGACATCGGTCCAGATTTCACAACAATCGGCACGCAAACAGGCGGCCAGTACGGCGGCAGAGTAGTCAGAGCCATTACGCCCCAACACCACTAACTCACCTTTTTCATTTCCAGCGGTAAACCCTGCCATCAGAATCATGTGGTCCGCAGGAATACGGCTGGCGGCGATGCGGCGCGTAGATTCGGCGATATCAACGGTAGATTCGAGGTAATGGCCGACAGCCAGCAATTTCTCCACCGGGTCGATGACCGTTACGTTATGCCCGCGTGCTTCCAACAGGCCGGCCATGATAGCAATCGACATTTTTTCACCACGGCAGATAAGCGCGGCATTGATACTGTCCGGGCACTGTCCCAGCAGGCTGATGCCGTGCAGGACGTGCTTAATCTGGGCAAATTCTTGTTCAACAAAGGCTTTGAGCTGCGCCAGCGGAAAACCTGGTTGCTCGGCGGCAAGACCCACCAGCAGCTCGGAGAAAATGCGTTCGGCGTCGCTGATATTAGCTAAAGCATCCTGACCACCGATGGTCTTCTCAATCATTGCCACCAGATGGTTGGTAATTTTTGCGGGGGCAGAGAGAACGGTCGCGACCTGCCCCTGCCTGGCATTGCTTTCCAGAATATCGGCAACCCGCAGAAAGCGCTCTGCATTTGCCACTGATGTACCGCCGAACTTCAACACTCGCATGGTTTACCTCATTGCCTTTGGTCGAAAAAAAAGCCCGCACTGTTTAGGTGCGGGCTTTTTCTTGTGTTTCCTGTACGCGTCAGCCCGCACCGTTACCTGTGGTAATGGTGATGGTTGTAGTAATGGTGATGCTGATGCGTTTCATGATGTTGTGTGCTCTGTAATTATTTATTATCTGTCCTGTATTCTTTTAGGGTTAAAGTATCTGCTGACCTAAGTCAATAAATTTTTAAATTGATCACATTCCGAAACTTGTTCATGAGCAACTGCTTGCCCTTTTACTTTCAACCAATACAGCATGTCGAGCCCACTTGAACCAAGAACAAAACACTACACAACAAAAATTGTTCAACATTTTATTTTGTGATGTTTTTTTCAATATCATGTAAAAAACGGTGCAACATTGCCGTGTCTCGCTGCCCCAACAGACCCATTCGCTGTTGCAACCAGTCCGTCAGCTTGATGTCGTCAGAAACGTTCAGCGTGGCTAATAAACGCAAAACGCGTGCGCGCAATGCCTGCAGCTGAAGCTCATCCGTCACCTCAACGTTTTTGGCCGGTTGTTGTATTAAACCTGCTAATTGATAGCAATACACCATCACCGCCTGCCCCAAATTGAGTGAAGGATAGTCAGCGACCATCGGTACACCAGTGAGTACATCTGCCAGCGCTAATTCTTCATTGGTCAGCCCCGAATCTTCACGACCAAACACCAGCGCTGCATGTTCCATCCACGTGGATTTCTCCTGTAACAGGGGAACCAGTTCGACCGGGGTGGCGTAATAATGGAACTTCGCCCGGCTACGCGCGGTGGTCGCAACGGTAAAATCAACGTCGTGAAGCGCATCGGCTAACGTTGGAAAAACGTTAATATTATCAATAATGTCGCCCGATCCATGCGCGACCCATCGCGTGGCGGGTTCCAGGTGCGCCTCGCTGTCAACGATACGTAATTGAGTGAATCCCATGGTCTTCATCGCACGGGCAGCCGCACCAATATTTTCCGCTCTGGCAGGGGCAACCAGAATAATTGTTAAACGCATTTCGATACTCTTTTTGGTCAGTCTGCAAGTAATAATGTGACGCACGTCAACATATTACGCAGCGCAAATTTACATTTTTTTAACAGAAGTCACTGAAAAAGGATTTCGCATCCGGTAAAAAATGCTAAACTATTTCCAAACTGTACTATTGCTTTTTATGTTAACAAAAGTTGTATATCCCTCTGTTTATCCATGATAATTTATTTTAAAATGGATCGCATTGGTTGGATTCATTACATTTATTAATTAGCTCGTGCAACTAGTTGTAATATTGCAATTTTGTGATGAAAGCAAACATTTGGATACGTTGATTTCATCAAACTGTTAACGTGCTACAATTGAACTTGATATATGTCAACGAAGCGTAGTTTTATTGGGTGTCCGGCATGTCTTAGCCTGTTATGTTGCTGTTAAAATGGTTAGGATGACAGCCGTTTTTGACACTGTCGGGTCCAGAGGGAAACTACCCACGACCAAGCTAATGATGTTGTTGACGTTGATGGAAAGTGCATCAAGAACGCAATTACGTACTTTAGTCATGTTACGCCGATCATGTTAATTTACGGCATGCATCAGGCAGGTCAGGGACTTTTGTACTTCCTGTTTCGATTTAGTTGGCAATTTAGGTAGCAAACATGCAGACCCCGCACATTCTTATCGTTGAAGACGAGTTAGTAACACGCAACACGTTGAAAAGCATTTTCGAAGCAGAAGGCTATGATGTATTCGAAGCGACAGATGGCGCGGAAATGCATCAGATTCTCTCTGAATATGACATCAACCTTGTGATTATGGATATCAATCTGCCTGGGAAAAATGGCCTCCTGTTAGCGCGCGAACTTCGCGAACAAGCTAACGTTGCGCTGATGTTCCTGACGGGCCGTGATAACGAAGTCGATAAAATTCTCGGCCTCGAAATCGGCGCAGACGATTACATCACCAAGCCGTTTAACCCGCGCGAACTGACTATCCGTGCTCGTAACCTGCTGTCCCGTACCATGAACCTGGGTACTGTCAGCGAAGAACGCCGTAGCGTCGAAAGCTACAAGTTCAACGGCTGGGAGCTGGACATCAACAGCCGCTCTCTGATTGGTCCTGACGGCGAGCAGTATAAACTGCCACGCAGCGAATTCCGTGCAATGCTTCACTTCTGTGAGAATCCGGGCAAAATCCAGTCTCGCGCAGAACTGCTGAAAAAAATGACCGGTCGCGAACTGAAGCCGCATGACCGTACCGTTGACGTGACTATCCGCCGCATTCGTAAACATTTCGAATCTACGCCGGATACGCCAGAAATCATCGCCACCATTCACGGTGAAGGCTACCGTTTCTGCGGCGACCTGCAGGATTAATTCAATCCTTACAGGTAAAAAAACGGCGCATTATGCGCCGTTTTTCATTTCCCCACCGCCCTATTTCCATAAGCGAAACTCGTCACTCTGCGCAGGCAGAGGCTCCGGAATTTCTGTCGGCTTTGGTTTTGGCTGTGCCAGCGAGTGCCAGTCAAGATGACGCGTCAGGAACATCACGCCACACAACGCGACCAACAGCACGCCGGTTCCCAGCAGTAAAGAGCTGTCCTGTGAACGTAGCAGCACCCACATCACCCCATCCAACCCCAGCAGCGCCACGGTGAATAAAATACTGTTCCGCCAACTCTGTAATATCGCCTGCAGATACACCCCGTTCATTAACGCGCCTACCAGGCTTGCCGTAATCCACGCCGCCGTAAACCCAATGTGCTCAGACAATGCCAGCAGCAGCAGATAAAACATCACCAGCGATAGCCCCACCAGCAGATACTGCATCGGGTGCAGACGCAGGCTGGTCATACTTTCAAGCACGAAGAAAGACATAAAGGTCAGTACAATCAGCAGGATGGCATACTTGGTAGCCCTGTCCGTTAACTGATACTGATCCGCTGGCGTGGCGACGGCAACGCTAAATGCAGGCATTCCCTTCCAGCCAATCTTTTCGCCATCAAAGCGTTCGCCGAGGTTATTCGCGAACCAGCTGCTCTGCCACTGGGCCTTAAATCCTGATTCGCTGATTTCGCGCTTCGCCGGGAGGAAATCCCCAAGAAAGTTGGGATGCGGCCAGTTGCTGGTTAAAGTCATTTCACTGTTACGGCCAACCGGAACAACGGAGAAATCTCCGGTTCCGCTCAAATTCAACGACAACACCATGCTCAGGTTTTGCTCCGCCCAGCTCGCGTCAGGTAGCGGTATGTGGATCCCTTGAGCTCCCCCATCCAGCCCCGTCCCTGGCTCAACGGCCAGCGATTCCCCATTGACCTGCGGCGCTTGCACCACACCAATCCCGCGCGCATCCCCCACGCCAACCACGATAAACGGTTTGCCGACGCTGACATTGGGATGGTTTAAATCGCGCAAGCGTTCGGCGTTAAACTCAGCCTTCACCGAGAGGTCATTGTGCCAGACCTGGCCTTCGTAAATACCGATTTTACGCGCTTCAACGTTCTGATTCCCCTCAACCACCAGCGACTCCGGCAGCCAGAAATGGATATAGCTGCGCTTACGCTGGATCTGTTTGTCGCCTTCCAGCTCGATATACAGTTCCGTCACCGGGACGGCAATCAGCGGCCCGACCATCTTTTGCGGCCCGCTGGTGCTCTGACGAATAGCATCTTCGACTTCATCACGATAATCCGATCGCTCAACGATTATCTGCCTGACCATCGTCAGTGGAATTAACAGCAGTAATATTGCGCCGCCTAAGGTGACGATTTTCCAAAACAGGGGTGATTTAAACATAGCGTTCTCCTTTGCAATATCAGCAAGGTAGAACAGCTATGTGCGGAGAATTTGAAGTTATGTGAAGTGACGGTGAAGCGTAAACGAGGCCTGTGCACCGCCCTCTGGTCGGTTAGATAATGTCACCGTACCTTCATGCAGTCGTGCAACTTCACTGACAAACGCCAGCCCCAAACCGCTGCTCTTGTGTCCATTCTCGCGGGGCAGCGAGTAGAAGCGCTCAAAAATACGCGGCAACGCAAAATCAGGGATCCCGCTACCGCTGTCGGTAACCTGCAATGTGACCAGCTCCTCCTGCTGATGCGCGCTCAACGTAATCGTCCCGCCCTGTGGCGTGAAGTCGATAGCGTTGTCGAGCAAGTTCCCCAATGCCTGCTCCAGTAACGCGGGATCGGCAGCGACGCTAAGCGATGAAGGCAGAATGGTCAGCGTAATGTTTTTTGCCGTCAGCTGCACGCTACGCGCCTCTTTGAGCTGAGCAAAAAGCGTATCTACCTCCACCGCCGTCAACGTAATGTCCTGTCGATTCTCCAGTCGCGCCTGGCGCAGCAAAGTTTCGACCAGCGCCTGCATACGCGCATTTTGCGTCAGAATATTATCGGTAAAACGCGCTACCACGTTTGGCGGCGGGCCTTCGCGCAATATCTCTGCCGCGCCACGAATGGCCGCCAGCGGACTTTTCAGCTCATGCGTTAACGCGTAGACATACTGCTCAATGTAGTTCTTGCCTTCGAGCTTCAGACGCATACTTTCCAGCGCCTGCGCCAGTTTGCGTAACTCGCTGCTGCCTAAATCAGGCAGTGGGACGGGGCGATTCTCGGTAACGGAGTCGGCATAACGCGCCAGTCGGGCAATGGATCGGTTTATCCACCATACCATCCCGAAGCCAATCACCAGGGCAATGCCCAGCAATACGGCGCTGGCCCACAGCATTCGCCGTTCACTGCGTTTAATCACCGGTGCCATCGCCGCATTTGGTTTGCCGACACTGAGCACGCCGATAATACGCCCACCGTCTACGATCGGCGCGGCAACGTACATCACCGAGCTTTCCGGATCGTTCGGGTTTTGCGGCGTGCTGCGGGCGCCATACTGCCCACGCAGCGTTAACCACACATCGTTCCAGCGGGAGTAGTCCTGACCGACGGCCTGGTTAGCTGAATCAAACAACACCTTGCCCTGCGCGTCCGTCATGTAGACATGGTATTCATTACGCACTTTGTTAATGCCGCTGATGTTGGCATTAAATGGGCGGTTATGCAGCTGCGCAAATGCCTGCGCCAGCTTGCCGTTAGCCGGTGAGTCAGAGAGCACGTCATCACGCGCCAGTGCAGCCAGCAGCGTGGCGGTATCAATTAGAGTACCTTCGGTCGCCCGACGAACGCCTGGCTTAATTTCCTGCACAAAGATAGACAGAACAAACCAGGCGGCGACCGCGACAATCAGAAAATAGCCGAGCAGCAAACGCATGCCAATGCGCATCAGCAATTCCTCAGGCTGTATCCCATACCGCGATGTGTATTGATGGGGGAAAGTTCCGGATTGATAGCCCGCAGCTTGGCGCGCAGCGTTTTGATGTGAGTATCAACCGTTCTGTCAAAGGTATCCTGCGCGTCTGCCCAGACTAAATCCATCAGCTGCTGGCGAGAGTAAATACGTCCCGGCGACATCAGCAATGTTTTCAGCAGCAGGAATTCATAACGCGTCAGGTTCAACGGCATGCTGAACCAGGTAATCTGCGCGGCCAGCTCATTAAGTTCAAAATCCCCACAGCGTGTCGTCGATGAAGGCGTGGAGAATTTTTGCACCCGCCGCAGCAGCGTACGCACACGAGCGCACACCTCACGCGGCGAGAAAGGCTTGGCAACATAGTCATCTGCGCCAATTTCCAGCCCCAACAGGCGATCCACTTCATCGCTGCGCGCGGTCAGAAAGAGGATCGGCAACGCCGGGTGGCGTTCCAGTAAACGTCGGCACAGTTCAAAACCGCTGATATCCGGTAGCCCGACATCCAGAATGATGGCATCAGGGCATTGCTGGCGAGATTTCTCCTGCACGGGAAATCCGCGCTCAAACGCCTCTACGCTAAACCCTTCTTGTTGCAGCATGTAGATAAGCGTATCAGCGATTCCCTGCTCATCCTCAACCAACCAGATCAACGGCTGTTGCATTGTGCTTCCTTGTTATTGCCGCCACGGCATGATGGGTACCGCGCTGATGGCATTTTTGGGCGATCCATCGACCACTTTATCTGAATAGGCCAGATAGGCCAGCGCATTACGTTTCGCATCGTAAAAACGCACGACCTGTAAAGATTTAAACACCAGCGAGGTACGTTTCTTAAATACCACTTCGCCTTGAGCTTTACCGTTCTTGATTCTGTCGCTCAGTTCTACCGGCCCAACCTGCTGGCAAGAGATGGCGGCATCGGAGGTATCTTCCGCCAGCCCCAGTCCACCTTTGATGCCGCCGGTCTTCGCACGACTCACGTAACAGGTCACATTGGTAACATCCGGATCGTCAAACGCTTCGACCACAATTTTATGATCCGGCCCAAACATTTTGAACACCGTATCGACAGATCCAATCTGCTCCGCATGGGCGACCTGCGCCAACATCAGCAGAATTGAGGAAATGACTAAGCTCTTATATTTCATATTGTTACCATTCTTAAAAGTTGTTCTGCGTAATTATTAAACATTCTAAGATAAAATGTATACAGATCACAGGATTACAATAATCACGCTTTCGTATGTCCGAAAAAAGCACTTATGAGCAAAAAAAACACTGAATGCTAAAACAGCAAAAAATGCTATTATCCTCATACCTGACGTCAGGTACTCGTTGTTGAAAGGATGAGGATATTTTATGGATCAGGCTGGCATTATTCGCGACCTATTAATCTGGCTGGAAGGTCATCTGGATCAGCCTTTGTCGCTTGACAATGTG
The DNA here is from genome assembly GCF_001037515.1 of Citrobacter sp. MGH110. Lineage (NCBI taxonomy): Bacteria > Pseudomonadati > Pseudomonadota > Gammaproteobacteria > Enterobacterales > Enterobacteriaceae > Citrobacter > Citrobacter sp. MGH110. The sequence continues at coordinate 3,013,897 of NZ_KQ089830.1, forward strand.
GCGGCAAAAGCGGGCTATTCCAAGTGGCACCTGCAGAGAATGTTTAAGGACGTGACGGGCCATGCTATTGGCGCCTATATCCGCGCCCGTCGTTTATCGAAATCCGCAGTGGCGCTGCGCCTGACTGCGCGTCCAATTTTGGATATTGCGCTGCAATATCGCTTCGACTCTCAACAAACTTTTACTCGCGCATTCAAGAAACAATTTTCGCAGACACCAGCGCTGTATCGCCGTTCACCGGAATGGAGTGCATTCGGTATTCGCCCGCCAATGCGACTGGGTGAATTTACGATGCCTGCGCACGAGTTTGTCACCCTGGAAGATACGCAACTGCTCGGCACCACGCAAAGCTATTCCTGCTCGCTGGAACAGATTTCAGATTTCCGTCATGAAATGCGTATTCAGTTCTGGCGCGACTTCCTTGCTCAGGCTCCGGCGATCCCGCCAGTGCTGTACGGGCTTAACGAAACGCGTCCGAGCATTGAAAAAGATGACGAACAGGAAGTGTTTTACACCACAGCACTGACGCCGGAACAGGCCAATGGCTACGTGCCGTCGGCGCAGCCTATCCTGTTACAGGGTGGCGAGTACGTGATGTTTACCTACGAAGGGCTGGGAACCGGCGTGCAAGAGTTTATCCTGACGGTTTACGGCACATGCATGCCGATGCTGAACCTGACGCGCCGTAAAGGACAGGATATCGAGCGATACTACCCGGCAGAAGATGCCAAAGCGGGAGATCGCCCGATCAACCTGCGCTGCGAATTCCTGATTCCGATTCGCCGCTAGCGCTGTAGTTCATCCAACGCAGGGGCGTCCAGATGTGAGATGTCCCCTGCCGTTTCAACGACCCATCCCGGCGCCAGCCATAAGCTTTCCTGGTAATCAACGCGAGAAATTGAACAGTTGCGCAGACGCAAGCGACGTTCAGCCCATGCCGGTAATCCCAGAATTGTGCTCACCAGGCAACCCAGCGCGATACCGTGGCTGACCAGCAGTGGACGACTTCCCGGCGGCAGCTCCAGACAGGATGCCAGCGCCGCATTGACGCGATCGCTCAGCTCCTGCATCGATTCCCCTTCCGGAATACGACCATCCACCGTGCCGTTCACCAACTGGCGACGCCAGCCCTCTTCCTCTGGCGTCAGCGTATCGATGTGACGTTTTTCCAGCACCCCCATATTCAGCTCACGCAGACGAGAATCATAGGTGATATCACAGCCGCAGGCCTGGGCGATGATTTCTGCGGTGCGTCGTGTACGACCAAGATCGCTACTGATGACATGCGTAATACCAAACGAGCGGGCGCGTTCTCCCACCTGCATGGCTTGCTGTTCACCTTTAGCGGTCAGTGGGCTGTCTGACTGGCCTTGAATACGTCGCTCGGCGTTCCACTGCGTTTCGCCATGGCGAACAAGGTATACCTGTAACATGCTTTTTTTCCGTTATACTGCGATGCGATGAATTTTCAAACTGAGCTTAATTATGCACAAGGTTATCTCTGCGACCACCAATCCTGCCAAAATTCAGGCAATTCTGCGGGCATTTGAAGAGATTTTCGGGGAAGGATCCTGCCATATTGAACCCGTCGCCGTCGAGAGTGGCGTGCCGGAACAACCTTTCGGAAACCAGGAAACGCGCACTGGCGCACGAAATCGCGTTGATAACGCTCGCCGCCTGCACCCGCAGGCTGATTTCTGGGTCGCCATTGAAGCAGGAATTGACGATGACGCCACCTTTAGTTGGGTGGTGATTGATAACGGCGTTCAGCGCGGTGAAGCTCGTTCAGCCACGCTGCCATTGCCTACTGTCATTCTCGACAGAGTCCGTAAAGGTGAAGCACTCGGCCCGGTGATGTCGGACTATGCGGGTATTGATGAAATTGGCCGTAAAGAAGGCGCAATCGGCGTTTTTACCGCGGGCAAGCTGACGCGCTCAAGCGTCTATCACCAGGCGGTGATTCTGGCGCTCAGCCCGTTTCATAACGCGGTGTATTTATAGCATTGTGCCGGATGTTCAATCGTAGGCCGGATAAGGCAAAGCCGCATCCGGCGGATCAATGTTTCCCGAGCAACACCTGCTCCAGCCACTGACGCAAATCCACCGGTGCGGATTTGAGGCTGTTCGACCCCCGCGTAATAGTGGCAATTCCCGCCCCGAGCTCGTTTTTAAGCTCACGCTGGCTCATCTCGCCGCGCAGCAGCTCTTCAATGATACGCACACGCGTGCCCAACGCTTCACGCTCATCCGGCGTTAACATCAAATTGAGCAGTGGCAGGTGTAAATCTTGTTCGTAGGCGTGTTTAAGCAGATCGACAAAACGTAACCACTCCTGGTGACGTTGTTCTGCCATCTCTGCTGAATAGGGTGATTGCTGAGTCATAAGATATCGCCATCGTTGCGGGGGAAGCGTGCTTGCTTCCCCCTTTTGTACTCTTTAACGAGTACGATAGCATAACACAATCGACACGATCAGTAACGACGTTGCCATTCTGCGTCGCTCATCAAATCCGGTTTATCGCCGAGGAAATAGCGATAGTACGCATCATAAGCCAGCACATTCTTCACGTAACCACGCGTCTCTGAGAATGGAATACTTTCGACAAACGCCACAGCATCAATGCGGCCAGCGCTATTGCCAAGCCAGGTGCGAACGCGCCCCGGACCGGCGTTATAGGCTGCCGACGCAAAGATGCGGTTATTGCCGAATTGCTGATATACGTACTGCAAATAGCTGGTACCAATGTTGATGTTGGTATCAGGATCCAGTAGCTGGCTCGGACTGCTGTAACCTGGAATCGAGAACATTTTCACCGTATGCGTCGCCGTGCCCGGCATAATCTGCATCAGCCCGCTGGCGCCGACCGGTGATTTCACTTTCGGGTTCCAGGCGCTTTCCTGACGCGCTATCGCCATCGCATAGCTTGGCTGAATATCCTTGCCGCTGGTGTAACGGGTAAACAGATCTTTATAGGCCAATGGGAAGCGCTCTTCCAGATGATCCCACAGCTTACCGGCGATCGTCGCCTGAACGCTCAGATCCCACCAGTGATTGTTGAACGCGTAACGCGCCAACTGAGCCTGCTCGGACTTGGTACGGCTGGTAACCAGATTCGCCCATTCACTGCGCGCGGTATTATCCATGTTCCAGTACATTAGCTCGCGTACGCGTGCCATTTCTGGCCCCTGAGTCAGCGCAGAATCAACGTTCGCTGGCGCTTTATCCACTTTCAGCTCGTACTCTTCGCCCAGCCGCTGTGCCGCCACCATCGGATAGAAACCACGCTGCTGCATGAGCTGGTGCAGGATCTCTTTGGCTTCCGCATCACGTCCGCGCTCCAGCAGCAGATCAGCCTGCCAGTAGCGCCACTCGTCTTTTTCTTTTGCTTCCATTGGCAGACGTGCCAGCCAGGTATTCAGGCCACGACGATCGCCGGTTCCCAGCGCCATGCGCACGCGACGCTCCACAAGCGAGGTGGAATTAGAGCGCATAATCGCATCATCACGCCATTTGGCCTGCTCGTCAGTGACGTCATTGCCCATCAGACGCCAGGCAACAATATCGCGTAGCTCCTGGGTTTGCTCGTCATTAAGCTGTTGCGCCTGCACCAGGGGCGGGATCATCAGGCGGGCGTTTTCCACATCCTGACGCGCCACGCTGGCAAAGGCGACCGCCGCCATCTGTCGGGTGAAATCCGTGGCGCCGGTGGTGCGTGCAAAAGTCATCACCGAATTCGGATCGTTGGCCAGCGAGATGATCGCAGAGGCAATGGTTTGGTATTGCGCGGGCATCTGTCCAGCCAGCGCCGTCACCAGACCGGTATTCCCGGCTTTCATCGCCAGACGAATACGCTCCAGATACGCCAGCGGATCCTGAGTGCCTGAGGCGCGCCATACGCCAAATAATTTGTCACAGGCATTCGGCTGACTTTTCCCGGTCAACCACAGCTCTTTCGCGCCCTGCCAGGCTTCTTCGGTTTGCCCGGTACTCCATTTCGCGAAGTAATAGTTACATTGCGCTTCCGTGGTACCCGGTTTTTCCGGGCTGAACGCCAGCAGTCCGCGCCAGTCTTCGCGGCGCGCCAGTTCATTCACGAAACGCGATTGCAGCGTACGCGCAGGGGGCAGTGTCGGATTGGCACGCACAAAATTGGTAACGGTAATGGTGGGCTGATTCATCAGATCGTCAGTGATCTGACGATATTCCAGATACGGGTACAGAGGATAGTTCTTCAGGCCGGGCATCATCTGCTCTACGACATCCATCTGTCGGTTGTCCCAGGCTTGCTTGATTTGCGCATAACGATTGCGCTGCTCATCCAGGGAGTCGGCTCGCGCCACCTGACTTACCGTCAGCAGACATACGCTGGCTGCCAGCAGGCGCCAGGTAAATTGATTGGCTTTGTCCACAAGCTCTTCCTCTTCTCATGTTACGTCTGTGCAGCATCATGCCGCTTAATTAATTCATGCTAACCAGACATTGCAGAATGCGCCACGTCACGGACACTTTTTTACTTTTGTTGCGAGTGGGATCTGCTGGCTGGGATTGGGCAATGAAAAAGGCTACACTTCGCCTTTGATAACTATTTACCAATAATTAGCCCTAAATAATTCAAGTTGCAGCAAGGCGGCGAGGAAGTGAATCCCCTGAGCGTACAAAAGTACGTGACTGGGGTGAACGACACAGCCAACGCATCTGCGGCTTGAAGTATGACGGGATAAACATAGAGGCGAGTCCAACGTGGCCCAATTCGTTTATACCATGCATCGTGTCGGCAAGGTCGTTCCGCCGAAACGTCATATTCTTAAAAACATCTCACTGAGCTTCTTCCCTGGCGCCAAAATCGGTGTTCTCGGTCTGAACGGTGCGGGTAAATCTACCCTGCTGCGCATCATGGCCGGTATTGATACCGATATCGAAGGTGAAGCTCGCCCACAGCCAGGCATTAAAATCGGTTACCTGCCGCAGGAACCAAAACTGAACCCAGAACATACCGTTCGTGAATCCGTTGAAGAAGCGGTTGCCGAAGTGGTTAGTGCACTGAAAGGTCTGGATGAAGTTTACGCCAAGTACGCCGAGCCGGACGCCGACTTCGATAAACTGGCCGCACAACAGGGCAAGTTTGAAGAAATTATCCAGGCGCACGACGGCCATAACCTGAACGTGCAGCTTGAGCGTGCCGCTGACGCCCTGCGTCTGCCGGACTGGGACGCTAAAATTGAGAATCTCTCCGGTGGTGAACGCCGCCGCGTTGCGCTGTGCCGCCTGTTGCTGGAAAAACCAGATATGCTGCTGCTCGACGAACCGACCAACCACCTGGATGCGGAATCCGTCGCGTGGCTGGAACGCTTCCTGCACGATTTCGAAGGCACCGTAGTGGCGATTACCCACGACCGTTACTTCCTCGACAACGTTGCGGGCTGGATCCTGGAGCTGGACCGTGGTGAAGGTATTCCGTGGGAAGGTAACTACTCTTCCTGGCTGGAACAGAAAGATCAGCGTCTGGCCCAGGAAGCTTCTCAGGAAGCGGCTCGCCGTAAATCCATTGAGAAAGAGCTGGAGTGGGTGCGTCAGGGCGCTAAAGGTCGTCAGTCTAAGGGTAAAGCCCGTCTGGCACGCTTTGAAGAGCTGAACAACACCGAATACCAGAAACGTAACGAAACCAACGAACTGTTTATTCCACCTGGGGCACGTCTGGGCGATAAAGTCGTTGAAGTCACCAATCTGCGTAAATCCTACGGCGATCGCGTTCTGATCGACGATCTGAGTTTCTCCGTACCGAAAGGCGCAATTGTCGGCATCATCGGTCCGAACGGCGCGGGTAAATCTACCCTGTTCCGTATGATGTCCGGTCAGGAACAGCCTGACAGCGGCACCATCACGCTGGGTGAAACCGTCAAACTGGCCTCCGTTGACCAGTTCCGTGACGCCATGGACAACAGCAAAACCGTGTGGGAAGAAGTTTCCGGCGGGCTGGATATCATGCGAATCGGCAACACCGAGATGCCAAGCCGTGCCTACGTGGGCCGCTTCAACTTCAAAGGTGTGGATCAGGGCAAACGCGTCGGCGAGCTGTCCGGTGGTGAGCGTGGTCGTCTGCACCTGGCGAAGCTGCTGCAGGTTGGCGGCAACATGCTGCTGCTCGATGAACCAACCAACGACCTGGATATCGAAACCCTGCGCGCGCTGGAAAACGCCCTGCTGGAATTCCCGGGCTGCGCGATGGTTATCTCGCACGACCGTTGGTTCCTCGACCGTATCGCCACCCACATTCTGGATTACCAGGATGAAGGTAAGGTTGAGTTCTTCGAAGGTAACTTTACCGAATACGAAGAGTACAAAAAACGTACGCTGGGCGCCGATGCGCTGGAGCCGAAACGTATTAAGTACAAGCGTATTTCTAAGTAATTAGCGTTAAGTGCCGGATGGCGGCGTTACGCCTTATCCGGCCTACGAGGTTAGTGCGACTTGTAGGCCGGATAAGCGCAGCGCATCCGGCATTAAAACCTACCTCTGCTCGCCCATCAACTCTTTCACCAACTCCACGCAGCGCAGGAAGCGGCCGTCGTAGTCAGGCTCCTGAACGTGCACAAAATTGATATTGTTTTCCTGCAGCATCTCGACCAGCAGCGTCTGAAACGCTTTTCTGTCAACTGAGCTTCCAAGGCTGCGTAAGCCATCCGCCACCCACGGGGTGTTGTTTTCCAACAGGATCACAAGGTCGAAGCGATACTCATCAATAAGCGCTTGCACAAACGGATGTTCGCGCCCTTCATACTTTTTACAGAAGGCCTGAGTGGTTACGAAATCGGTGTCGATGAACGCCACTTTATTGGCGTACTTAACAGCAAAGTCAATGTATTGCGCTTGTCCTAAGGCGATTTTATCGTAGTCAGAATACTGCAACGCCATCTCATCGCCGCCCAAATGGGAGAAGACATAATCACGCCCGTATTCCCACGCACTGGTGGTATTAAAAATATTGGCGAGCTTGTTCACCAGCGTCGATTTACCGCTCGACTCCCCGCCGAGGATCGCCACGGTGCGCACGAAAAACGGCTTCACTTCGGTCGGAATATACTCCCAGTAGCGAAACGGGTTTTCACGGATTTGCCCGCCGCTGATGCTCATGAACGTCCGCTTAGGATCCACCAGCACGGTTTCGATCCCCAAATGTTCGAGATACTGCGGGGCATCTGATTCTTCAGAGGTGTAGATCCAGTTTGGCTGGATCCCTTTCTCCTGCATAAACGTTTTGATCCCGTTGCTCCACACGTCCCAGCCGTGCGGATACGGCTCCATGCCTTCTTCGTTGAAGGCATGAATACGGATATTTTTCTGATACTTAAAGGTTTGCAGCAGCCAGCGTAAACGATCGGGCACCGTAGGCTGTTGCGACATGGCACTGTCTTCAAACAGGCTGCGATCGCGCGTGTCGTCATAACCCATGATGATATGCAGTTCATCGACCTGACTACAGGCGCGCTGGATAAGATAGATATGGCCGGTGTGCAGCGGATAAAACTTGCCGAATACCACACCGATATTTTTCTGCTGGCGCGGAAACTCCAGACCGAGAAAGCGGTGCAACGCCTCCAGTTTCTGCGCGCTGGGGCTTTTGATTTTGGCATTCAGCAGTTGGCTTAGGTATCCCTTGGTCATGCCACTGGCATCCGCCACCTGTTGCAGGGTACAGCCCTTTTGCTTTATGGCGGTTTTCAGATATTCAAATGACACAAGAGCCTCCTGCTGGAAAAATCGCGTAACACTGCCTGATGGCGCTTCGCTTATCAGGCCTACAAAATCAGTATGTACGGGTATTTGATTATAGGTCGTCAAACACGCTTAACGCATCCGCAAGCTTCTTAACGCCAAAGACCTGCATGCCTTCCGGTACTTTTTTCGGTACGTTAGCGGCAGGGACAATCGCCCGGCGAAAGCCGTGCTTCGCCGCTTCCGAAATACGCTCCTGGCCGCTGGGTACCGGACGGATTTCGCCCGCCAGCCCCACTTCGCCAAAGACCACTAAATCCTGCGGCAGCGGCCTGTCGCGCAGACTGGAAACCATTGCCAGCAGCAACGCCAGGTCGGCGCTGGTTTCGGTGACTTTTACGCCGCCGACTACGTTAACGAACACGTCCTGATCCGCCATCTGCAAGCCACCGTGACGATGCAGCACCGCCAGCAGAATAGCCAGACGGTTCTGTTCCAGACCGACCGCCACGCGACGCGGGTTCGCCATCATTGAGTGATCGACCAGCGCCTGAATCTCTACCAGCAGCGGGCGCGTACCTTCCCAGACCACCATCACCGAACTGCCGGAGGTGACCTCGTCGCCACGGCTTAAGAAGATAGCGGAAGGGTTGCTGACTTCACGCAGGCCCTGTTCGGTCATAGCAAAGACGCCCAGTTCGTTCACCGCGCCAAAGCGGTTTTTATGGCTACGCAGAGTACGGAAACGGGAATCGGCGTCACCGTCGAGCAGTACCGAACAGTCAATACAGTGTTCGAGCACCTTCGGCCCGGCCAGCGAGCCGTCTTTGGTGACGTGGCCGACCATGACAATCGCCACGCCGCGCGTTTTGGCAAAGCGCGTCAGGTAAGCCGCCGTTTCACGCACCTGCGCCACGCTGCCCGGCGAAGACTGAATATCCGCCATGTGCATTACCTGAATGGAGTCGATCACCATCAGCTTCGGCTGTTCTTCTTCGGCAATCAGGCAAATTTGTTCGATACTGGTTTCCGACAGCATATTCAGATTCGCTGTCGGCAAACCGAGCCGGTGCGCACGCATCGCCACCTGCTGCAGTGACTCTTCACCGGTGACGTACAGAGTTTTCATCTGCTCAGCGAGCTTGCACAGCGTTTGCAGCAGCAGCGTTGATTTCCCCGCGCCGGGGTTACCGCCAATCAGAATAGCGCTGCCGGGTACCACACCACCGCCCAGCACGCGGTCAAACTCTTTAAATCCAGTGGAAAAACGCGGCAGTTCTTCAAGGCTGATGTCAGACAGCTTCTGCACTTTTGCCACGCCCGCATTCCCGGCATAGCCACTGAGCCGCTCGTTACGCGCCACCGTTGGCGATGCGGCAAGGCGCACCTCGGTAATGGTATTCCAGGCCTGACAGGCGCTGCATTGCCCCTGCCAGCGCGGGTAATCGGCCCCGCATTCATTACAAACAAAGGCGCGTTTTGGAGCTTTGGCCACGTTTTACCTCTTTCGTTAACGCTTTTGCCGGATGGCGCAGGCGCTTATCCGGCATACGGACACCCTGCCATCAGGCAATTTAATCATTTCTGGTTCATGCTGCCGGAGAGAATGCAGAACACGCCCATCAGGTCAGCGTGGCGGATAGTAATCTCCGTCTTTTCATTCACTTTCGGTTTAGCATGATACGCAATACCCAGCCCGGCCGTTTTGATCATCGGCAGATCGTTAGCACCGTCGCCGATCGCCACCGTCTGCGCCATCGGGATCTCATATTCTTGTGCCAGGCGGGTCAGGGTATTGGCTTTGTACTGGGCATCGACGATATCGCCGATCACGTTGCCGGTAAATTTACCGTCCATGATCTCCAGCTCGTTTGCCACAGCCGCCGTCAGACGCAGTTTATTACGCAGGTAATCGGCAAAGAAGGTAAAGCCGCCAGAGGCAATAGCCACTTTCCAGCCGAGCGTCTCCAGTTTTAACACCAGTTGTGTCAGGCCTGGCATCAGCGGTAGCGTTTCGCGCACCTGGTGCAGAATATTGGCATCAGCACCCTTCAGCGTCGCCACGCGACTACGCAGGCTGGCGGTAAAGTCCAGTTCGCCGCGCATTGCGCGTTCCGTGACTTCCGCAACCATCTCACCGGTTCCAGCCAGTTTAGCAATTTCATCAATGCATTCGATCTGGATTGCCGTTGAGTCCATGTCCATCACCAGTAAACCCGGTGTGCGCAGATGCGGAATTTTGCCTAACGGGGCAACATCCAGTTTGGCATCATGCGCCAGTTTTGCCGCGCGCGGCGTTAACGAACCCGCCAGGCGAATCACCTGATAATCCTCGACGCACCAGGCAGCAACAATCACCATCGCTGCACCCAGTTTGCTCTGGTATTGCGTTAAACGTTGTTTATCCAGCCCACGACCGTACAGCAGCCAGCCACTGCGGCCCGCGTGGTAGTCCAGCGGCATGACTTCATCGCCACTTAAAGAGAGAGGCAGACCTGGCCACAGAGAAACATCTTCAGGTAGATCGCACCAGGTTATGTTAGGCATTAAAGCTCCTGTAAAATCGTTCGGGTCGGAATCATCAGGGGAAAATAACGCATGAGGCTACCCTGTAACCAGCGCTTCTGGCAACATTAAGTCTCAAATTTTCAGCAGGTGGAATATGGCTCGCGCAAAACTGAAATTCCGACTTCATCGTGCAGTGATTGTATTGTTCTGTCTTGCGCTGCTCGTCGCCCTGATGCAGGGCGCATCCTGGTTTAGTCAAAGTCACCAGCAGCAGCGTAATCCGCAGCTCGAAGAGCTGGCCCGTACGCTGGCCCGCCAGGTGGCGCTAAATGTTGCTCCGCTAATGCGTACCGAAACGCCGGATGAAAAACGCATCAAAGCGGTACTCACACAGCTGACGGAAAGTAGCCGTATTCTGGACGCTGGCGTATACGATGAACAGGGAGACCTGATTACGCGCACCGGCGAGAGCGTCAACGTTCGTGACCGACTGGCGCTCAACGGCAAAAAAGCCGGGGGTTATTTTAACCAGCAGATTGTCGAACCCATTCAGGGGAAAAATGGTCCGCTGGGCTATTTGCGTCTGACGCTGGATACCCACACCCTCGCCACCGAGGCGAAGCAGGTAGATAACACCACCAATATCTTACGCCTGATGCTGCTGCTGGCGCTGGCGATTGGCGTCGTGCTCACCCGTACCTTATTGCAAGGCAAGCGTACCCGCTGGCAGCAATCCCCTTTCCTGCTGACCGCCAACAAACCGGTGCAGGAAGAAGACAACGAGAAAAAAGAGTAAAAGCAGTAAAAACTGTAAAACAGAAGGGAAATCAACCATGACTACACTACGCCTGCTTATCTCAGACTCTTACGATCCGTGGTTTAACCTCGCGGTCGAAGAGTGCATTTTTCGCCAGATGCCCGCCACGCAGCGCGTCCTGTTCTTGTGGCGTAACGCCGATACGGTGGTGATTGGCCGGGCGCAAAACCCGTGGAAAGAGTGTAATACCCGCCGTATGGAGGAAGACAACGTGCGGCTCGCCCGCCGTAGCAGCGGCGGCGGCGCGGTGTTCCATGACTTAGGCAATACCTGCTTTACCTTTATGGCCGGTAAACCGGAATACGACAAAACCATTTCCACCGCGATTGTCCTCAACGCATTGAATTCTCTGGGTGTGACGGCAGATGCCTCCGGGCGTAACGATCTGGTTGTGAAAACGCCAGACGGCGATCGCAAGGTTTCAGGCTCTGCTTATCGGGAAACGAAAGATCGCGGATTCCACCACGGCACGCTGCTGCTAAATGCCGATCTCAGCCGCCTGGCAAATTATCTCAATCCCGACAAAAAGAAACTCGCGGCAAAGGGGATCACCTCTGTCCGCTCACGGGTGGCGAATTTGACGGAGCTGTTACCGGGCATCACCCATGAACAGGTCTGTCAGGCCATCACGGAAGCCTTTTTTGCTCATTATGGCGAACGCGTTGAAGCGGAAGTGATCTCACCAGATAAAACGCCGGACCTGCCAAATTTTGCCGAAACCTTTGCCCGCCAGAGCAGTTGGGAATGGAATTTTGGTCAGGCACCTGCTTTCTCGCATCTGCTGGACGAGCGTTTCACCTGGGGTGGCGTTGAGCTGCATTTCGACGTCGAAAAAGGTCATATCACGCGCACACAGGTGTTTACCGACAGTCTCAATCCCGCGCCGTTAGAAGCGCTGGCGGAGCGGCTACAGGGCTGCCAGTATCGCGCCGATGTTTTACAGCAGACTTGCAAAGCGCTGGTTACGGAATATCCGGATCAGGAAAACGAGCTGCGTGAACTGGCGGCGTGGGTGGCGAAGGCCGTGCGTTAAGCGATTAGTGGCGAATTGCCGGATGGCGGCTGCGCCTTATCCGGCCTACAAGACCGCTCCTGTAGGCCTGATAAGCGAATCGCCATCAGGCATTAATAGCGGCATTCCCATAGGCCCGGCCAGCGCAGCGCCACCGGGCCACAACAACCCTTACTCTTTATCGCCCAGCAGAACGGATTCCAGCGCGATTTTGATCATGTCGTTGAAGGTCGTCTGACGTTCAGCGGCAGTGGTCTGCTCGTGAGTACGGATATGGTCGGAAACGGTGCAGATGGTCAGCGCTTTTGCACCAAATTCCGCAGCAACACCGTAGATGCCCGCCGCTTCCATTTCCACGCCCAGCACGCCGTATTTTTCCATCACGTCGAACATTTCACCGTCCGGAGAGTAGAACAGGTCAGCAGAGAACAGGTTGCCCACGCGCGCGTCTACACCCAGTGCTTTTGCCGCATCAACCGCGTTACGCACCATGTCGAAGTCAGCGATAGCAGCGAAGTCATGATCTTTAAAACGGATACGGTTAACTTTGGAGTCGGTGCAAGCGCCCATACCGATAACCACGTCACGCAGTTTAACGTCCATACGCACAGCGCCGCAGGAGCCTACGCGAATGATTTTCTTCACGCCGAAATCGGTGATCAGCTCTTTGGTGTAGATGGAGCAGGACGGGATACCCATACCGTGACCCATAACGGAGATCTTACGGCCTTTGTAAGTACCGGTGAAACCTAACATGCCGCGAACGTTGTTCACTTCACGAACATCTTCGAGGAAAGTTTCAGCAATATGCTTTGCACGCAGCGGGTCGCCCGGCATCAATACGACGTCAGCGAAATCACCCATTTCTGCATTAATATGTGGAGTTGCCATTTTTTGTCCTTATTTCGTTGTTATTGCCTGATGGCGGCCACGCCTTATCAGGCCTACAAAACGTATGCAAAACAGTGAAATACCCTAAGGATTTCGCGTTGTAGAAAGGCGACGAATTCGTGAATCCCCGGGAGCATAGATTCACTATGTGACCGGGGTGAGCGAATGAAGTCAACGCATCTACAGCGCGAAAGACAACGGGTATTACAGCATGTTTTTACCGTAGTCCATCGGTGACGTACCAAAGTAGCTCGCCAGCGTCTGACCAATATCCGCGAAGGTTTCACGGTGACCTAAAGAACCTGGTTTCACTTTCGGGCCGTAGACCAGTACCGGGATGTGTTCACGGGTGTGGTCAGTGCCGGTCCAGCTTGGGTCGCAGCCGTGGTCAGCGGTCAGGATCAGAATGTCATCTTCACCCACCAGCTCCATCAGCTCAGGCAGACGGCGGTCGAACAGTTCCAGGCCCGCAGCATAACCGGCGATATCGCGACGATGTCCCCAGGAAGAGTCGAAATCAACGAAGTTGGTGAAGACGATGGTCTTATCACCTGCTTCTTTCATCTCTTTGATGGTGGCGTCGAACAGCGCGTCCAGACCGGTGGCTTTCACTTTTTTGGTGATGCCGCAGTTAGCGTAGATATCCGCAATTTTACCGACGGAAACCACGTGACCGTCTTTTTCGTCGACCAGTTTCTGCAGCACGGTCGGTGCTGGCGGCTCAACGGCCAGGTCGTGACGGTTACCGGTACGCTGGAAGTTACCGGCTTTATCACCGATGAACGGACGTGCGATAACACGACCGATGTTGTAACCACCTTCGGTCAGCTCTTCACGTGCGATTTCGCACAGCTCGTAGAGTTTATCCAGGCCAAACGTCTCTTCGTGGCAGGCAATCTGGAACACGGAGTCAGCGGAGGTATAGAAAATCGGCTTGCCGGTTTTCATATGCTCTTCACCCAGTTGATCCAGGATCACGGTACCGGAAGAGTGGCAGTTGCCGAGGTAGCCTGGCAGGTTGGCACGTTTTACCAGTTTATCCAGCAGTTCCTGCGGGAAGCTGTTTTCATGATCGGAGAAATAACCCCAATCAAACAGAACCGGGACACCCGCGATTTCCCAGTGGCCAGACGGCGTGTCTTTCCCGGAAGAAAGTTCATGCGCCCATGCGTAGGCACCAATCACTTCCGCGTTACCGTCCATACCAGCAGCAATTTTACCGGTAGAACCTTCGTGAGCTTTCACCAGGCCCAGACGGGTCAGGTTAGGCAGATTCAGTGGACCTTTGCGACCATTGTCAGCCTCACCTTTCGCACAGGCTTCTGCAATGTGTCCCATAGTGTCTGAACCTACGTCGCCAAAGCGATCCGCATCTTCAGTCGCACCAATACCAAAGGAGTCCAGCACCATAATAAATGCACGTTTCATCTTGTTCTCCATACATCTGCGCCGCAAAAAAGCGATCAGATCAGTATACAGTTATTCGGTAATACGACGATAGACTGTCGGTGTAATTTCTGGCGCTTTATCGTCAAGGCTAATTGCCGCTTTGACCGCTTTCGCCGCTTCCTGCCAGCTGGCTTCGTCTTTCGCGTGGATCACCGCCAGCGGGCGTTGTCCGTCTACGCTGTCGCCCAGACGCGCCATATCGCTAAAGCCAACGCTGTAATCAATGGTGTCCGAAGCCTGACGACGACCGCCGCCCATGGAAACGACCGCCATCCCCAGCGCGCGGGTATCCATCGCGCTGACAAAGCCTTCGGTATCAGCATATACCGCTTTGCTGAGCATTGCCGTCGGCAGGTACTTCGCATAATTTTCGACGAAATCGGTCGGGCCTTTTTGCGCCGCAACCATGCGACCAAAAATCTCTGCCGCTTTACCGTTGTCCAGCACGGTCTGCAATTTCGCACGGGCTTCGGCGTCATCTTTCGCCAGATTACCGGAGATCAGCATTTCCACGCACAGCGCCATGGTGACGTCTAACAGACGTGGATTGCGGTATTCACCGGTCAGGAACTGCACCGCTTCGCGAACTTCGACCGCGTTACCTGCGCTGGAGGCCAGCACCTGATTCATATCGGTTAACAGCGCGGTGGTACGTACACCCGCACCGTTTGCCACACCGACAATCGCTTCAGCAAGAGCTTCAGAAAGCTCGTAGGTCGGCATAAAGGCGCCGCTGCCCACTTTCACATCCATCACTAGCGCATCCAGCCCTTCCGCCAGTTTTTTCGCCAGAATGGAACCGGTAATCAGCGGGATGGAATCCACCGTCGCGGTAATATCGCGGGTGGCATAAAAACGTTTATCCGCCGGTGCGAGCGAGCTGGTTTGCCCAATAATCGCCACACCCACGTCTTTAATAATTTCACGGAAGCGCGCGTCGTCCGGGAAGATGTCAAATCCAGGAATCGCTTCCAGTTTATCGAGCGTACCGCCGGTATGCCCCAGGCCACGCCCGGAGATCATCGGAATATAGCCGCCGCACGCTGCGACCATCGGGCCTAACATCAGTGACGTTACGTCACCTACACCGCCGGTAGAGTGTTTATCCACAATCGGGCCGTTCAGCTGCAGGCTTTTCCAGTCCAGCACGGTTCCTGAATCACGCATTGCCATGGTCAGCGAAACTCGCTCAGGCATTGTCATATCGTGGAAGAAAATGGTCATCGCCAGGGCGGCGATTTGCCCTTCAGAGATGGTGTTGTCGCGAATACCATTGATAAAGAAACGAATTTCTTCATCGCTCAGCGCATGACCATCACGTTTTTTACGAATAATTTCTTGTGCGAGAAACACGGTAACCCCCAGGGGAAAAGAGTAGAAGGCCGTTGTAGGCCGGGTAAGCAACGCGCCACCCGGCAGTCGTCTTAATGCCGGATGGCGGCTACGCCTTATCCGGCCTACGTCGCTACAGCTCCGGCAATATAAGGCTTAGTAGCTGCTTGCGCTCTTGCCGTCGCCGTGACCCAGCGCTTTCAGCAGGCTCGCCAGCAGGCTGGATGCGCCAAAACGGTAGTGACGAGAATCAGCCCAGTCAGCGCCAAACAGTTCATCGGCAATCGCCAGGAACTGCTGTGCATCTTCTGCAGTGCGCACGCCACCAGCCGGTTTGAAACCTACAGTTTTAGAAACACCCATGTCGCGGATCACTTCCATCATGATGCGTGCGCTTTCCGGCGTCGCATTGACCGGCACTTTACCGGTAGAGGTTTTGATGAAATCAGCACCGGCTTTAATGGAGATTTCAGACGCTTTGCGAATCAGTGCTTCTTCTTTCAGCTCACCGGTTTCGATGATGACTTTCAGCAGCACGTTTGCCGCCGCACACGCGTCTTTGCAGGCTTTAACCAGATCGAAACCAATCTGCTCGTTACCGGCGATCAGTGCACGGTACGGGAACACCACGTCAACTTCATCTGCGCCGTAAGCAATCGCCGCGCGGGTTTCAGCCAGCGCAATCTCGATGTCGTCGTTGCCATGCGGGAAGTTGGTTACGGTTGCAATGCGGATGTCCGGCGTGCCCTGCTCTTTCAGGGTCTTACGCGCAATAGGGATGAAACGCGGATAGATACAGATTGCGGCAGTGTTGCCAACCGGGGTCTTCGCCTGATGACACAGCGCGATCACTTTTTCATTGGTGTCGTCGTCATTCAGGGTGGTCAGGTCCATCAGTTTCAGTGCACGCAGGCTGCTTGCTGTTAAATCGGTCATAACATTCTCCAACGGCATCGCCGTATAAAATTTCACCTTGCGAGTTTGTTAGTATTCTAACATCCGCTCGCTATTACACTTCGATATACATCACAGTTAATGAAAACCACATACAGATTTGCATTACTCTAATGAGATCTACTTCAAATAAATCACCTTTTCTAAAGGGATGCGGTGGCATCAGGCGCATCCGGATCAAAGGTTGCGGCGGCATTGCTTTCTACAATGGCGTTACACCTTCGGGATAAAAAGGAATCAACGATGCCCACTTCAAGCGAACTCGCGCTGCAACAGCGTTGCCAACAAATCGTGACCAGCCCAGTGCTCAGCCCTGAGCAGAAACGCCACTTTCTGGCGCTGGAAGCTGAAAACGCGCTGCCTTACCCGCAACTGCCTGCACAGGCACGTCAGGCGCTGGATGATGGGGTAATCTGCGATATGTACGAAGGTCATGCCCCGTTCAAACCGCGCTATGTTTTACCCGATTACGCGCGTTTTCTGGCCAATGGCTCATCGTGGCTGGAGCTGGAAGGCGCCAGGGATCTTGATGACGCGTTATCCTTACTCACTATTCTTTACCACCATGTTCCGTCAGTGACGTCGATGCCGGTTTATCTCGGCCAGCTCGATGCCCTGCTGCAACCGTATGTTAGAATTCTAACACAAGACGAGATCGATATTCGAATAAAACGTTTCTGGCGTTATCTCGACAGAACCCTGCCAGACGCGTTTATGCATGCCAATATCGGCCCCGCCGATACACCAGTCACCCGTGCAATTTTACGCGCAGATGCAGAGTTAAAGCAGGTTTCGCCTAATCTGACATTCATTTATGACCCGCAAATCACACCTGACGATCTGCTGCTCAACGTGGCGCAAAATATCTGCGAGTGCAGTAAGCCGCATATTTCCAACGGCCCTGAAAATGATAAAATTTTCACAAAATGTCAGTATGGCGTCGTCAGTTGTTACAACTCTTTGCCGCTCGCCGGGGGTGGAAGCACGCTGGTCAGGCTTAATCTGAAAGCCATCGCAGAGCGCAGCACCTCTGTCGATGACTTCTTTACTCGCACCCTACCGCACTACTGCCAGCAGCAAATCGCCATCATTGATTCACGATGTGAATTTCTCTATGAGAAATCACATTTCTTTGAGAATAGCTTCCTCGTGCAGGAAGGGTTGATTGATCCCAAACGTTTTGTGCCTATGTTCGGGATGTATGGTCTGGCGGAGGCGGTTAACCTGCTGTGCGATAAGGCGGGACAGAATGCGCGCTATGGGAAAGATGAGTTCGCCAATCAGCTCGGCTATCGTATTAGCGCCTACCTGGCTGAGTTTGTCGAAAACACCCCGGTGAAATATGGCTGGAAGCAGCGCGCGATGCTGCATGCACAGTCGGGCATCAGTTCTGACATCGGCACCACGCCAGGGGCACGCCTGCCTTACGGCGATGAGCCGGACCCGATCACCCATCTGCAAACCGTCGCGCCACATCACGCGTTTTATCACGCCGGGATCAGCGACATTCTCACTCTGGATGAAACCATCAAGCGTAATCCTCAGGCGCTGGTGCAGTTGTGCCTCGGGGCGTTTAAAGCCGGAATGCGCGAGTTTACCGCCAACGTGAGCGGCAACGATCTGATTCGCGTTACGGGTTACATGGTGCGTCTATCGGATCTGGAAAAGTATCGCGCCGAAGGGTCACGAACCAACACCACCTGGCTTGGCGAAGAAGCCGCGCGCAATACGCGCATTCTGGAACGACAACCTCGCGTGATTAGCCATGAACAGCAGATGCGCTTTAGTCAGTAGGCTGATTCCTTTCTCCTGCGTTGATGGGCCGGGCAGTCGTCTGGCTCTGTTTCTGCAAGGATGTAATCTGCGCTGTAAAAATTGCCACAATCCGTGGACGATGGGACGCTGCAACGACTGCGGGGAGTGTGTGCTGCATTGCCCGCATGAGGCGCTGAACCTGAGCGCGGGGAAAGTGTGGTGGCAGTCCGATGTGTGTCAGCAGTGTGACACCTGCCTGCACATGTGCCCCCAGCAGGCCACGCCGATGGCGCAGAGTATGAGCGTTGATGAAGTGCTGCAACATATTCGTAAAGCGTCACTGTTTATCGAAGGGATAACCGTTAGTGGCGGTGAAGCGACTACCCAGCTCCCCTTTATTGTGGCGCTATTTACCGCGATAAAAACCGATCCGCAGTTGCAACACCTGACCTGCATGGTCGACAGCAACGGCATGCTGAGCGAAACCGGCTGGCAGAAGCTGCTGCCGGTGTGCGACGGCGTAATGCTGGATTTAAAAGCTTGGGACAGCACGTGTCATCGGCAGCTTACCGGCCGCGATAACACGCTGATTAAACAAAGCATTACCTTTTTGTCCGGGCAGAGAAAACTGGCGGAACTCCGCCTACTGGTAATTCCTGGTCAGGAAGATTATCTACAGCATATCGATGCGCTGGCGGCGTTTATCAAACGCACCGGTGACGTACCGGTACGGCTGAATGCCTTTCATGCGCACGGGGTGTATGGCGAAGCGAAGGACTGGCCGAGCGCCACGCCGAAGGATGTGGAACACCTGGCGCAAAGATTGCGCGAGCGCAGAGTGGATAATTTGATCTTCCCGGCGCTGTACCTGTGATTGCCGGATGCGGCTACATCATTTGCAGGCCGGAAAAAACACAGCCGCCATCCGGAAAAGTTATGCCTGATGCGCTTTGCTTATCAGGCCTACGAAACACACACTTTTGTAGGCCGGATAAGACGCAGCCGCCATCCGGCAAAAATATGCCTGATGCGCTTTGCTTATCAGGCCTACGAAGCACACACTTTTGTAGGCCGGATAAGACGCAGCCGCCATCCGGCAAAAATATGCCTGATGCGCTTTGCTTATCAGGCCTACGAAACACACACTTTTGTAGGCCGGATAAGACGCAGCCGCGATCCGGCGAAGTTATGCCTGATGCGCTTTGCTTATCAGCCCTACGAAGCGCACACTTTTGTAGGCCGGATTAGGCGCAGCTGCCATCCGGCAAAAATATGCCTGATGCGCTTCGCTTATCAGGTCTACGAAGCGGACACTTTTGTCGGCTGGCTACGCCATCCAATCACATGTTAAACAGCGCCGTGGTATTACGATACAGCGCGTCAGCGATCACGTCCGCAGGTTCCGGGCGCAGTTCGCATAAGACGTCGAAGACTCTGACTACCTGCTCCGGGCGGTTAGGCTGCCCCTGAAAGCCGTTGAGCGGCATATCCGGCGCGTCGGTTTCCAGCAACAGCGATTCCAGCGGCAGTTGCGCTATTACCTCGCGGGTTTTACTGGCGCGCGGATAGGTAATGGTGCCTCCCACGCCAATTTTGTATCCCAGTTGCACAAAGCGCTCTGCCTGCTGCACGCTCCCGGAAAAACCATGCACCACGCCAGTTCGCGGCAAAGCATGACGTTTCAAGCGCATCGCCAGCTTGTCATGGGTGCGCCGCGAATGCAGGATCACCGGCAATTCATACCGCTTCGCCAGCTTTAGCTGCGCTTCCAGCACCCGCTCTTGCTTATCGAATTGCGGATCGTCCCGATACAGATCCAATCCAATCTCGCCTAGCGCCACCAGCTTTTGTGGGCGCTTATCCAGCTCCTGTTGCAACTGGTCCAGGCAGTCATCGCTATGTTGTTCAATAACAATGGGATGCAGACCAAGCGCGGCAAACAATGGAGGATAATTTTCCGCTAACGCCAGTACGCGGGGAAAATTCGCCGCCTGGGTGGCCGGAACGATAATGCTCTGTACACCAACCTCCGCCGCGCGCTGAATGCTGGCAGATTCATCGCCGGTAAACGGCGGGAAATCAAAGTGACAATGCGTATCGATAAAACGATAACTCACGCCAAATCCTCATTATCAAACGTCGTGTCGTTCGCCTGAGGCGCATCGGTCACCACTGGCACATGGGCATCGTTGGCCACCGGTGCGGGAGGAACTACCACCGGTCCCGGCACCACAATCTTCGGCGTCTGACGAGGCAAGGGCGCATTTTTCGCCAGCAGTTTGCCGACTGTCGCCAGAAAGTAACGACCGCACAGGCGTCCGGTTTTGTAATCTTCCCTCAGTGCCGGAATACGGCTGCCCAACGCCATGCTATGGAGTGGTTTTGGCGGATAGATCTCAAAAATACGCAGCTTGCCCGGCGGCTTCTCAATAAAACTCTGGATAGCACGATAGCTGGTCTCATGATGCTGCACCAGATTCAGAAACGGTTGCAGGCTACTTTCACCCAACCAGCGCTCCATACGTTTGAACCACTGCGGGGTGTAGTACATTTGCGAAGGTACAGTGCGAATCACTACCAACGTTTTTGCCCCCTGCTTCGCTGCCTCCTGCACAGGTATGGCATCGCTAACTCCTCCATCCAGATAGTTCACACCGTCCAATACAACCCCTGTGCGGTAGAACCCGGGAATCGCGCTGGAGGCTCGAATGAGGTCGAGCCAGTTTTGCCGGTTCGGCGAAAAATAGCCGGGCGTGTAATCATCGCCCCGACAGGCGCACATATAAAACGCTTTCCCTGCGGCAAACAGACGCTCGGCGTTATCCATTGCCAGCGGCATCTGGGACGCAGTCGAATCCACCAGCCAGTCGAGATCGATTAAGTTTCCCCCGCGCACAAAGCGCACCGGGTCAAAAAATTCGCGTCGGGTGGTGTAACGCATAATGACTTTACGGCCATAACCAGGCTGGTTACACAGATAGGCTGAAAGGTTTTGCGCGCCGGCGGACGTCCCATAGTAGAGATCAAAGGGATTGAACTGCGCACGCATGAATTCATCCAGTACGCCAGCGGTGAAAATGCCTCTTTGTCCCCCGCCCTCGCACACCAGCGCCACACTGCCTGGTTGAAATGGACGTAACGATAACGGCGCAATATTACCGAGCGTGACGGGTATTCTCTGCCCCACCTCTGCCTTCCTGTTGTTTTTGTAATAGAGCAACAAAGTAACGCAAATTGCCTGACGCTAAAACCGTAAAAGCCAGTCCAATGGACTGGCTTAGTAGCAAGATATCTTTACGGTTAATCCCCAAAATAATTCGAGTTACAGGAAGACGGCAAGTGCGTGAGTCCCGATGAGCTTACTCTGGTAAGTGATTCGGGTGAGCGCGCGCAGCCAACGCACCTGTAGCTTGAAGAATAATGGGGATGGGCTAGGGTCGTTTACGCCCGGTAAACAGGCTGACCAAAAACAGAATGATCCCCACCACAAACACAATTTTCGCTGCGCCGGCTGCAGTACCCGCCAGTCCACCAAAACCGAGTGCGGCGGCAATTAACGCGATAACCAGAAATATGATGCCCCATCGAAACATATGCTTCTCCTTTACCATAGTTAATTTCACCGCTTGATATGAGCGCTCAGGCTGCCCATCGGCGATATTTTCAGTGTGGTGCACAACACGCCTCCCGACAAACGTCAGGAGGACGAATTAAGTCTAATTACTGAGTTTTGAGATCGTTTTTGACGCTTTTCACGCCATCAATCGCTTTGGCGATGCTCTCAGCACGATCGCTTTGAGCCTGTGAATCGACGGTGCCTGAAAGTTGCACAACGCCATCGATGGTCTCAACTTTCACCTTGCGGGAAGGGACGATATCATCGGCCAGCAGCTTGGCTTTTACCTCACTGGTGATTGCCGTATCGCCCGCATAACCTTTTACAGAGGTGTCTTTGCTATCGCGCACGTGCAGTTTGTCGCTAACGGAGGTCACACCCTCAACGCCTTTCGCCACTTTCACCGCTTCTTCGGCCTGTGCCTGGCTTTCAACAAACCCGCTTAGTGTCACCACCTTTTGATCTGTTTTGACGGAAATATCGGTGCTCTTAATACTTTCGTGGTCCACCAGCGCGGCTTTTACTTTCGCGGTGATGGTGCTGTCATCCATGAAATTACCGACTTTGTTCATAGAGCTATCGACTTTCTGCCCCGCACTTTCGACGCCGGATTGCGCTTTATCCATCGTGGCGTTTTCTGCATAAGCAGAACCCGTTGCAACAGCGGAGGTCAGCATCACGGCCAGCAGCGTTTTAGAAATCTTAAGTCCTGTCATTGTCATCGATGTATTCCTGTATGTTTTGCTAAAAGCTATGCTCTGCCGTTACACGGCCTGAACCAGCAACTAATCTTGTAAGTGGAATAAATATCAGCAATAGACGCTGCAACAGGCAGCCTAAAAAGCATTAAACGCCGATATTTATGTCATCACATTGTTAAATATAGTTCACGATTTCGTGATCGCAGTCAGAATTGATTAAAAAATAGGCAAACAAAAGAAAAACGCGAGGTTTTAAGAACATTCCGCAAGGGATTTAAAAGACAGGAAAAGTTGCAGGACACGGCGGATACCGTGCCCTGGAAGGTCGATTAGTGTTCGCGTGTTTTACGGAACTGAACGTCCGGGTAACGTTCCTGGGTGAGATTCAGGTTAACCATGGTTGGTGCGATATAGGTGAGGTTATCGCCGCCATCCAGCGCCAGCTGAATTTCGTTCTTACGCTTAAACTCTTCGAATTTCTTCACGTCAGAACATTCTACCCAGCGCGCAGTCGCCACGTTGACGGATTCATAAATCGCTTCAACGTTGTACTCGCTCTTCAGACGTGAAACCACCACGTCAAACTGCAGCACACCGACAGCGCCCACGATCAAATCGTTATTGGCGATCGGACGGAATACCTGCACTGCGCCCTCTTCTGACAGCTGAACCAGCCCTTTCAGCAGCTGTTTCTGCTTCAATGGATCCTTCAGGCGAATACGACGGAACAGCTCCGGTGCGAAGTTCGGAATACCGGTGAACTTCATCATTTCGCCCTGTGTAAAGGTATCGCCGATCTGGATAGTGCCGTGGTTATGCAGACCGAGAATATCGCCCGGATACGCTTCTTCCACATGAGAACGGTCACCGGCCATAAAGGTGAGTGCGTCGGAGATCACCACGTCTTTACCAATGCGCACCTGGCGCATTTTCATGCCTTTCTCATACTTGCCGGATACCACACGCATGAACGCCACGCGGTCACGGTGTTTCGGGTCCATGTTGGCCTGAATTTTAAACACGAAACCGGTGAACTTCTCTTCTGAGGCTTCAACGACGCGGGTGTCGGTTTTACGCGGCATCGGCGCAGGCGCCCACTCCACTAAGCCGTCCAGCATATGGTCAACGCCGAAGTTACCCAGCGCGGTACCGAAGAAGACCGGGGTGATTTCTCCCGCGAGGAACAGCTCATGGTCGAACTCGTTGGACGCGCCCTGCACCAGCTCCAGCTCGTCGCGCAGCTGCTGCGCCAGGTCTTCACCCACGGCAGCATCAAGTTCCGGGTTGTTCAGACCTTTAACAACACGCACTTCCTGAATGGTGTGTCCTTTACCGGTCTGATACAGGTAAGTTTCATCTTTATAAAGGTGATAGACACCTTTGAACAACTTACCGCAGCCAATCGGCCAGGTGATTGGCGCACAGCCGATTTTCAGTTCGTTCTCGACTTCATCCAGCAGCTCCATCGGATCGCGGATGTCACGGTCGAGTTTGTTCATAAAGGTCAGGATCGGCGTATCGCGCAGACGGGTAACTTCCATCAGCTTACGGGTACGATCTTCGACGCCTTTTGCAGCATCGATAACCATCAGGCAGCAGTCCACCGCCGTCAGAGTACGATAGGTATCTTCGGAGAAGTCTTCGTGCCCCGGGGTGTCCAGCAGGTTCACCAGGCAGTCATGATACGGAAACTGCATCACAGAGGTGGTAATGGAGATACCACGCTGCTTTTCCATTTCCATCCAGTCAGATTTTGCATGCTGGCTGGAGCCACGGCCTTTTACCGTACCGGCGGTCTGAATGGCCTGTCCGAATAACAGTACCTTTTCAGTAATTGTCGTTTTACCGGCATCCGGGTGAGAAATAATGGCAAAAGTGCGGCGTTTGGCCACCTCTTGCAAATAAGGAGACAACGTCATAGTCAAATCTTCTTAGGTAAGCACGGCAACGGGCCGGGCAAGTTGAATACGAAAAATTGCGGCTATTTTACCCATCAACGGGGGGGAGGCAATCAGTGTTTACACAGGAGCTGCTCCAGTTCGCTTAATGACGCTACGGTCCAGGTCGGCTGAATGCCCGCTGGCTGCTCGCGGTGGTGCGTATTTAGCCAGCAGGTGGATAGCCCGGCGTTAATGCCGCCAAGAATATCGGACTCTGCGGTGTCACCCACCATCAGCACGCGAGAACGGTCCGGATTCCCCGCCTGCTCCAGCGCATGGTCAAAAATACGGGGGTCGGGTTTTGCCACCCCAACCTGCTCAGAAATCACCAGCAGGTCGAAATAGTCGCGCAGCCCCGTCCGCTCAAGGCGGATTTGCTGCAACGCGGTAAAACCGTTAGTAATGATGCCGATTTTCGTTTTATCACGAATCGCATTGAGCAGAGAAACTGCCCCCGGCAACGGTGAGCAGATCTCCGCCATCGCATTGATGAATGCGTCATTAAGCTGGCCCGGTTCAACCTTCAGGCGTTCGGCCCAGCTCTGAAAACGGGCATGCTGCAGTTGTAATGAGGTAATCGCGCCGTTTTGGTAATCCACCCACAGCGGTTTATTCACGGCCTGGTAGTCCTGAAAATCTTCAGCGGTAAAGGTAATGCTATAGTCGAGAAACATCCGCTGTAAGCCGGTAAACGAGTCAAACGTAAACAGCGTTTCGTCGGCATCAAAGAAAATCCAGTCCCACTTCTTCATCATTACACCTTATCTTACATGCTGATTGGCAACGCCATGATGATGGCGTCTTCGTGACCATCGGCCGTTGGATAGTAGTTGCGACGGATCGTCGCCTCGTTAAAGCCTAAGCTTTCGTACAGCGCGATAGCGGCCGCATTCGAGGCGCGCACTTCAAGCCACAGGGTCAAAATGCCACGCTTTTCCAGCTCATCGATCAGATGCTCCAGCAGCTCACGTCCCAGGCCCCGGCGCTGAAAGTCAGGATCGACGGCGATATTGAACAACGTCGCTTCATCCAGTACGACCTGCGTAATTGCAAAGGCGGCCATCACGTCGTCAACCCTCAACTGAAAATTGAGGTAGCGATCGCCCTGGTTGCTGGCAAATGTTTTTTCACTCCACGGAAAAGCGTGGGCGCGTTTTTCAATCTGAAATGCTGCGGGTAAATCAGTCGGCTCGAGGGAAGAAATCGTGTTCATATGCGCAGATTTGTTGCCATAACGCGGCGCGTGCCGCTGGGTTTTCCCGTAATTCATTAAACGCAGGACTCTCGACCTGAGCGCCCTCCAGCAGCAGCGGCTCTTCGGTTCCCAGCCGCCAGCTATTACAGCGACTGCCTTGCGGCAGCATGGCGACACGGTCAGGCGTCAGTTGTAAAACCTGATCCGGGCTAACGGTTAATGCGCGTAAAATATCGCTGATCAACGGTTCGGTTAGCGCGGGTAACTGTGCAGCAACCATCACCAAACGGACATGCGCAGGAATGGAAATCGCGATCTCGCCCTGCAGTGCGCCAGGACGACGCAACGACCACTGCGTAATGCCCAGTTGCTGTAACTGCCAGTCTCGTCGGGATGTCATAGCGAAACACTCCTGTCTATCAGGGGCGCAAATATAGCAAATTTGTCGAATCCGTGCCATCAAACAACTATAATCCCCCGCTGTACAATTTAAGGAGCATTCCATGTCTGCTTTTACCCCGGCAAGTGAAGTCTTGCTGCGCCACAGTGATGATTTCGAACAAAGCCGTATTCTGTTTGCCGGTGATTTGCAGGATGACCTGCCTGCCCATTTTGAAAGCGCCGCCAACCGTGCGCACACCCAGCAACTTCACCACTGGCAGGTGCTTAACCGCCAGATGGGCGACAACGTCCGCTTCAGCCTCGTCGCGCAGGCCGATGACGTTGCCGATAGCGATACGCTGATCTACTACTGGCCGAAGAATAAGCCGGAAGCCCAGTTCCAGTTGATGAACATTCTGTCGCTGTTACCGGTGGGCACCGATATTTTTGTTGTCGGCGAGAATCGCAGCGGCGTACGTAGCGCAGAGCAGATGCTTGCCGAATACGCACCGTTAAACAAAGTCGACAGCGCACGTCGCTGTGGCCTGTACCACGGTCGTCTGGAAAAACAGCCGGTCTTTGATGCAGAAAAATACTGGGATGAATACCAGACAGAAAATCTGACCATCAAAACGCTGCCGGGCGTCTTCAGCCGTGACGGTCTGGATGTTGGCAGCCAACTGCTGCTCTCCACGCTGACGCCGCACACCAAAGGCAAAGTGCTGGATGTCGGCTGTGGCGCAGGCGTTCTCTCCGTCGCCTTAGCCAGCCACTCGCCGAAAGTGCGCTTAACCCTGTGCGATGTTAGCGCCGCCGCCGTTGAAGCCAGCCGCGCAACGCTTGCAGCCAACGGCATTGAAGGTGACGTCATCGCCAGTAACGTCTTTTCTGACGTAACGGGTCGTTTTGATATGATCATCTCCAACCCGCCGTTCCACGACGGTATGCAGACCAGCCTTGATGCCGCACAAACGCTGATTCGTGGCGCAGTGCGTCATCTCAACAGCGGTGGTGAACTGCGTATTGTGGCGAACGCCTTCCTGCCTTATCCGAAGGTACTGGATGAAGTGTTTGGCTTCCATGAAGTTATCGCGCAGACCGGACGTTTCAAGGTCTATCGCACCGTGATGACGCGCCAGGCGAAAAAAGCCTAACGGCTGTAGGCCAGATAAGGCGTTTACGCCGCCATCCGGCGTGACACCGAGCAACGCCGGATGGCGCTATCGCTTATCCGGCCTACATAAAACGCCAAAAACCGAAGAAACGCCTTTTTTTTCGGCAATCACGTTAAGTTCGAAAATTAACTGTTGACGCCCTGCATAAAATCTCTAGAATTCGCCCCCGTGGTAACGATACTTTTTGAGTGTCGATGGTATGCGAAGGTGGCGGAATTGGTAGACGCGCTAGCTTCAGGTGTTAGTGTCCTTTCGGACGTGGGGGTTCAAGTCCCCCCCCTCGCACCATAATCCACGTTGATATTGCTCGCACTGGGCGAAGGTGGCGGAATTGGTAGACGCGCTAGCTTCAGGTGTTAGTGTCCTTAGGATGTGGGGGTTCGAGTCCCCCCCCTCGCACCAACGAGGCGATATCAAAAAAATAAGATGACTGTGCGAAGGTGGCGGAATTGGTAGACGCGCTAGCTTCAGGTGTTAGTGTCCTTAGGATGTGGGGGTTCGAGTCCCCCCCCTCGCACCAATTATCTTATTTCCCTCTCGATTTCCTTCTCTGTTTTATTCATCCCTGATTCCAGTTCATCATTACCAAAACAATGCCACCAATCAGTGCCGCGCATGAAGGTAACAAAACAAAGTGCCGTAAACGTTTGTGGTACAGCATGAGCGAAGTCAGCAGTAATCCTAATACAATCATCACCTTCCATACGTAGACCGACAGGTCGCTATATGCCATCCCGGCAATCAGCATTCCCGGCAGCAGAACACCCCATCCACTGCCCAGCGTACGTTGCAACATGATTTCACCTATGACATTGATAATGATAACCAATATCATATGATAAAATTTCTCATTTGTCAGCCGTGAAGCACTATCAATTATATGAGTTTTACTTAACGATTGATGACATGAATAATCCAAGGTGATAAATTGCTCACCGGTTAGCTCTTCAACTAAAAACAATAAAAACCTCTGCGAATGATACCCCGTTCGTTATTTGTTTTATTTACCAACACACCTTCGTACATTGCAGATAACAAACAATATTTACCTATGACAGTACAATCCTGGCGAACTCTGCGCACAAAAAAATACCAACTCTCTTTACGACTGTTTCTGCTGCTCAACGCAGTCTCCGCGCTGTTTACGCTTTTTTTCCCACTGTTTGCGGTCAAAGCCTTATCAGTACCGGCGTTGCTGATGCTGGTGATGAGTACACTGCTGCTGGTATGGCATGGGAAATACGCGGATAAAAGAATTAATCTCCCTTTTATTTCAATCGTTTTTGGCTTGTTATGGGCGTTACATATATTCTTGAAATATAACGCTCTAGGTCAGAATGATTATTATTTCCTGTTAATAGCGCTGCTCAGCGTACTGTTTATTGGCTCTATCGCTTTTGCCAATAATATCATCGCGTTTACGCTCCACTCACTCCCCTCCGTCGCCGTTTGTTTATGGCTTAACGGCAGCGAACATGGTTTGCGGATTTTCTATTTTATGGCGCTGCCTATGGCCGGTATCGCCATCCAGCATGTGATACAAAAGCGCTACGATGGATTCGCTCAGCAACTGATGTACAAACTGCTGGAGGAAAGGGAAACCCTGAACGGGCTCAGCATGCTCGACCCGCTAACCGGTTTGTATAATCGCCGGGGGCTGCAACACCGGCTCGATACGCTGTTGGCTCTGAGTAATTCGAGGCACTTCGTTCTGCTGCTGGATATCGACCATTTCAAATCCTATAACGATCATTACGGACATATGATGGGCGACCAGGCGTTGATCCGTGTTTCTGCCGCCATCCGAGACTCCGTACGCTCCCGGGACGTGGTGGCGCGTTTTGGCGGTGAAGAATTTATGATTTTGCTGACTGCGGTCGATCCACAGCAGGCCCAGGCTGCCGCCGAACGTATCCGCCAGAAAGTGTACGACCTTAAAATCCCTCACATGTTTAATGAGAGCGTGGCAACCAACGTAACCGTCAGTATCGGCATTGCACCTCTGGTAGAACAGGATATTGATGCTGCTATCGCCAAAGCGGATAAAGCCCTTTACGAGGCCAAGAATCTTGGGCGTAACAATACCCTGGTCAGCGATGAGCTGCGGGTAAACTGCCCCTCTACCTGAGCTTTCTGTGCGCTGCCGCTCGGGATGGCGACAAAGATCTTGCCATCGCTCAATGTCAATTATAGGATTAGCAATCATTATCATTAAGATTAACATCCTTATATCGACATGGCTTATCGTTCCGCACCGATCGTTGAAGATGTCATCTGGCGTAGCCATCTCCCCTCAGAGATGCCCTCGCTGGCTGCTGCCGTACGCGCAACGATAGCCAAAACTCGCGAGCACCTGCTGGACTTCATTCGTCTTGACGAAACACCTGTGCCAGGTGCAATGACGCTGCATGAATGGACGCAACCGGCGACGCTTAGCTCACTGCTGGCCGTTTATTCAGACCATATCTATCGCAACCAACCCACGCTACCCCGCGAAAATAAGCCCCTGATTTCTCTTTGGGCGCAATGGTATATCGGCCTGATGATGCCTCCGTTAATGGTGGCCCTACTGACGCAAAAAGAGGCTATCGACGTCTCTCCTGAACATATGCGCGTAGAGTTTCACGAAACGGGCCGTGCGGCCTGCTTCTGGATCGACGTCCATCAGGATCACCAGGCAACAGCTCTGTCCCCTCAACAACGCATGGAAACGCTGATTCTCTCAGCGCTGACGCCGGTTGTGCAGGCGCTGGAAGCGACGGGCGAGATCAACGCGAAGCTTATCTGGAGCAACACCGGATATTTAATTCACTGGTATCTAACGGAAATGAAGCCGTTGCTAGGTGAGGAACTGCTGACCACGCTGCGCCAGACCTGCTTTTTTGAGAAACAACTCTCCTGCGGTCAGGATAACCCTCTGTGGCGAACCGTTGTTCCGCGTGAGGGGCTGTTAGTACGCAAAACCTGCTGCCAACGCTATCGCCTGCCTGACGTTCAGCAATGCGGAGACTGCACGCTGAAGTAAGCGAGGAGCCGTAGCCCCTCGCCAGATATTTATGCAACCTGCTGGTTTTCCTCTTCCATACGCTGCGCCTCTTCTTTTTCCTGCGCCAATAGCTGCTTTTCGTAGACCTTAAAGAACGGGAAGTAGATCACGGCCGACACCAGCGCCAACAGCACCACCAGAATAGCCGCACGATAATCCCAGCCTAATGCCCATGCAGCTCCAACCGGTGCCGGTGCGGTCCAGGGAACCACTGAAATGACCCGCCCAATTAAATCCAGTTTCATCGCCGCCCAGGCCAGTACCGCATTAACCATCGGGGCCAGCAGGAAGGGGATAAAAAACACCGGGTTCATGACAATCGGCGTACCAAAAATCACCGGTTCGTTAATATTAAAAATGCTGGGGACTACGCTCAGACGCCCAATCGAGCGTAGATGAGCCGAACGACTACGCAGATAGCAAATCACCAACCCCATTGTTGCACCTGACCCTCCGACCACAATAAAGAACGTCCAGAACGCTTCCATAAAGATATGCGGTAACGGCGCGCCCTGCGCCAGCGCCGACTGGTTCATCCCAAGATTAGTTAGCCAGAACATTTGCAGCATTCCCGACACAATTGCCGCGCCGTGAATACCCGCAAACCACAATAGATGTCCAATCAATACCGCCAGAAGTATCGCCGGGAGAGAATCTGCAGCCGACACCAATGGTTTAAAAATGGCCATAATGGCCTGCGGGATCAGCATGTCAAACTGCGACTGTATCACCAGACTCAGCGGGTACAGCGTCAGTACTACCACCAGCACCGGGATCAGCAGATCGAAAGAGTTTTTGATCATCGGCGGCACCTGATCGGGTAAACGGATGCCGATGTTGTGCGCCTTCAGGAAGCGCATCATTTCAACACAGTAAATGGCCACCAGGATGGCGGTGAAAATCCCCGTTCCTCCCAGGCTATCAACCGGCATTGTGCCTTTGGTTTTTGGCGCGGCAATCAGCAAAAAAGCCATGATTGATAGCATCGCACACATAAACGGATCTAACTGATGCGACTTCACATAGTGCTTGCCCAGGTTATAAGCAATAGCCGCACATATGTAGACCGACATAATCCCCATCGTCATATCAAACGGTGTGAGGATTTGGCCTTCAAACTGTTTTGCCAGATCCAGCCACGCGCGAGCAAATCCCCAAGTGGTATCCGGAGAAAAAGGCGGGTAGGCAAAAACCAGCAGAAAAGAGCCTACAATCATAAAAGGCATCGCCGAAATAAAACCGTCGCGAATGGCCATTACATGTCGTTGTGAAGAGATGCGCCCGGCAACAGGGCTGACGTAATTTTCAACAAAGCGGAAAATCACGTTAAACACAGCATGGTTAGTAGACATAGCCGTTCTCCCGTTGTGCAAAACCCTGCAACCGTGCTGGCATCAACACCGCCACCACGTAAAGCCCATTACCACTTTTCGCAACCGTGCCGGGAGGAACACCAGCGCTACCGCTTTTCGAGTTAAGTTTCATAGATGGCTCTTATTATGTGATACAGAGGAAGTGACAACTTCAGTATTAATCGTCATTTCAGCATTCTGCAACCGGTTACTGTAACCGGTTTCTTTGATTGTGAAGACGATCGAAAAACTGCTAATGTTGCTATGTTGTTACAATAAAATATTTACAGTGTGGTTGCCCCTATGACAAATTACATCCTGCAGTTTTCTGCTGTGCAGGGCTATCTGTAAGCGATAGGGAGAGAAGAATGAGTTTGCAATCAGTACGCCAATTCCTGGCGCAACATGCACCAGATATCGAGATAATCGAATTAAACCAGAGCACAGCAACCGTTGATCTGGCAGCAAAAGCCCATAACGTTGAACCTGGCCAAATAGCGAAAACACTTTCGCTAAAGGTGAAGAACGATATCATCCTGGTCGTGGCAAAAGGCGATGCCCGACTGGATAATAAAAAGCTTAAGAGTACGTTCGGTGCCAAAGCCCGAATGTTAAGTAGTGATGAGGTCGTGAACGCGACGGGGCACCCCGTTGGCGGCGTTTGCCCCTTCGGATTAGAAACACCGATATCAGTGTACTGTGATGTTTCTCTGAAACACTACGCTGAAGTGCTGCCTGCCGCAGGTGCCATCCACAGCGCGGTTCGCATCACGCCTGAAAGGATGGTTGAACTGACTTCTGCCACCTGGGTTGACGTGTGTCAGTAATGTTTCACGCGCTAAACCGGCTGCCAAGCCCGGCAAGAAACACGTCAACGTTGCCCGTCACGAAACCGCCTGCATAAAAGGCGCTGGCTCGCCGGCACGCAGATACAACAGGATGTCGGCGGCATCCAATAACCCGGCATCCGAGCTGACCCCCAGTTTGGACATCACATTAAATTTGTGTGCCCGAATGGTTTTGATGTTCCGTTCAAGCTGAACAGCAATCTGTGGCATCGAATAACCATTCGACATAAAGCGCAGTATTTCTCGTTCTGTCGGGCTGAGCATACGGCTTTGATTAATATACCAATGGTTTTTCGTGCCTTCGGTTCCCCGGCCAGGGCTGCTTAACGCCGTAAATAACGCGTCCTGCAACACCGTTAACGAAGAAGCTTTACTCACAACGCCATCTAACGGCAAGGGGGACAGGGAACCAATTAAACGCGCTTCAGCGTCATCATCGGCAATCACCACACGGCGAATCCGCGGATAATTTATCGCCAGCTCCGTTAAATAGGTCAACCCTGCTCTTCGATCGGTTCTGATTGCAGAGAGGGAAAAAATAACTGCCGAAAACGACATCTTTAACATTGCCTGGCTAAAAGCGGGCTGGTTTGAAAAGAGATGAAGTTTATATTGGTCATCCGGCATGGTATTAAATAAACTCTTAATACCCACGCTGCTCATCGTGCACTTTTCTACCAGTGCAACGTTTCTTTTGATGATTCTGCTTTCCATTCCGTGGTTTCTCCATAAACTGAAGGTAAATTAAGTTCTCGCGATCCTTGAGAACTATTTATCCAGGCATACATTTCTGCATTGCTATTTATCGACAAGCGACGCATAGCGCTATTCTTTTGGGCACTGATTGTTTTATTGCTTTTTTTCAGCAACGCCGCAATCTGGTTAATCCCCCATCCTTTCCCAAGGAGGCGCAATACTTTTCTTTCAGAGAGAGTGAGAACGATAGATCGTGCGCTATGGTCTAACAATTGCGGCATAGCAGGCGGAGAGAGCAGCGCCTTGCTTATCCTCTCTGCTCGTGTATTTCCCGCGTGAATGACATTCACTAAACTTTCAATCGGCTCGGCGTCAGAGAGCAGCGAGCTGACAGGACACATCAGTAGTTCAACCGCCAGAGGATAAAAGATACGAGATACGAGAAATACCCAGTGAATATCACGGTATTGAGATAATAAAGAATAATATTGTTCGCAAACTGCACGTGGATGATTGCAGTCTCCGGTTAAATCAGCAATTACCAAATCAGCACACCGTAGCTGTAATAACGTCAGTTCTTCAACAGAACGACAGTAGGTAAGTTCGTAATCGGAGAACTTTCCCTGCATTATACCTTTAAGCCCAGTTTGTATAATCGGTGATTTACTAATAATAATTGCGTTTTTGCAGCGTCCTGGCAACATATCCCCTCCACACTCACCAGTCCGCAATCGTACTTAATTAAATTCTCCCGGGTGGATTAATAATCTTAACTCACAGGAAAATACTCCGAACAATAAGCGGGGTGAATTGTTATCCTTGGTATTTATTTCAAAAAGTATTGACGGCACCATCCAAATAGTGCCAAATTCTAAGCTATTATTGCACAATTACGTATAAATACATTATCTGTACAATTATAATAACTACAATAGATCGTTAGCATGGCTTACGTATTTGCCATCCGGGAAAATAACGCTACATTTCAATCATGTCTCCCCCCTCGTAACTTAGCGAACGGGAGCGTTAAGATGCCACAACCGTATCACCTGTGTCTTTTTTCGACACAAAGATTGATCTTAGCCAGAGCCAGCGGGCTCACGCTTCATGATAAAAAGAAGACATTCGTCACTCAAAGAGATCCTTTTCAGTCAGAGCGAGCCATGCAAACAGAGCAGTCGTCACAGCGAACGGTTACACGGTTATGTATTCAATGCGGACTTTTTTTACTTCAGCATGGGGCAGAAAGCGCTCTGGTTGACGAGTTATCCACCCGCCTCGGGCTGGCACTTGGCATGGATAGCGTAGAAAGCGCCATCTCCTCTAACGCTATCGTCCTGACCACTATTAAAGACGGGCAATGCCTGACATCAACGCGAAAAAATCAGGATCGCGGCATTAATATGCACGTCGTGACGGAAGTGCAGCACATTGTCATTTTGGCGGAACATAAACTGCTGGATATTAAAGGGGTAGAGAAACGCTTTAGCCAGATTAAGCCGCTACGCTATCCAAGATGGCTGGTCGCCTTCATGGTCGGCTTGTCCTGCGCCTGCTTTTGTAAGCTCAATAACGGCGGATGGGATGGTGCGGTGATCACCTTTTTCGCCAGCATGGTGGCAATGTATATCCGCCAGATTCTGGCGTCCCGGCATTTGCACCCGCAAATTAACTTTTGCATCACCGCGTTTGTGGCGACAACGATTTCTGGTCTGCTGCTGACGCTACCGACGTTTAACCACACCCCGACCATCGCCATGGCCGCCAGCGTGCTGCTGCTGGTTCCGGGCTTTCCGCTGATCAACTCCGTCGCGGATATGTTTAAGGGACACATTAATACCGGGCTCGCCCGCTGGGCAATTGCCAGTTTGCTTACACTGGCGACCTGCATTGGCGTAGTCATGTCGATGACCTTATGGGGGCTACGCGGATGGGCGTGATCGATTTCATATTGGCGTTAATGCAGGACATGATCCTGTCGGCGATCCCGGCGGTAGGCTTTGCCATGGTATTTAATGTCCCTCATCGGGCGCTCCCCTGGTGTGCGTTACTCGGCGCGCTCGGCCACGGTTCGCGAATGGTGATGATGAGCGCAGGGTTTAATATCGAATGGTCGACCTTTATGGCGTCGCTGCTGGTCGGCTGCATTGGGATCCAGTGGTCGCGTTGGTATCTGGCACATCCGAAAGTTTTTACCGTTGCGGCAGTGATCCCGATGTTCCCTGGGATCTCCGCCTACACCGCCATGATCTCGGCGGTAAAAATCGGTCATTTTGGCTACAGCGAAGCGCTGATGATCACCCTGCTGACCAATTTCCTGAAAGCCTCATCGATCGTCGGCGCGCTCTCCATCGGACTATCCGTGCCAGGGTTATGGCTGTATCGCAAACGCCCACGCGTTTGACGGTGCACTTTCTTTAATGCCCTGCAGAGAGGGGAATCTCCCCCTCATCTGCTGCTCTCCTTCTTCTCTGTGTTACTATAAAAGCAGTCCCCTTCTCGGTTGTTGTTCAGTATTGAGAAACATTATGCCCTGCAAAATTTTGACGCCAGACGTCACTAGCATTGACGCCTTACTACACGATCACCACGCCGTGCTGGCCAAGTCTGCGGGTGGCGCCGTAGCCGTATTCGCTAACAATGCGCCAGCGTTTTACGCGGTG
This sequence comes from Citrobacter sp. MGH110, assembly GCF_001037515.1. Classification (NCBI taxonomy): domain Bacteria; kingdom Pseudomonadati; phylum Pseudomonadota; class Gammaproteobacteria; order Enterobacterales; family Enterobacteriaceae; genus Citrobacter; species Citrobacter sp. MGH110. Next base: position 3,049,942 of record NZ_KQ089830.1, read on the forward strand.
ACGCCTGCGAGACTGGCTGAGTTGTTGGCGCTTGAGGAGAAACTGTCACGCCCGGGAAGTGATGTGACATTAGATGATCAATTTTATGAAGAGCCGCAAGCCGCTCCCGTTGCCGTACCAATGGGGAAATTTGCGATGTACGCTGCCTGGCAGCCTGATGCCGATTTTCAGCGTCAGGCTGCTTTATGGGGCGTAGCGTTGAGAGAGCCGGTTACTGCTGAAGAGCTGGCCTCATTTGTTGCCTACTGGCAGGCTGAAGGAAAAGTCTTTCACCATATTCAGTGGCAGCAAAAACTGGCGCGCAGCATTCAGATTGGAAGGGCCAGCAATGGCGGAATGCCAAAGCGCGATGTGAACAGCGTCAGTGAACCTGACAGCCACATTCCACCGGGTTTTAGAGGATAACGATGAAAAACGTTGGCGACCTGATGAAACGTCTGCAAAAAATGATGCCACCTAATGTCGAGCCCGCCTTTAAAACGGGCGAAGAACTGCTGGCATGGCAAAAAGAGCAAGGTGAAATTCGTGCCGCAGCGCTGGCCCGCGAAAACCGGGCTATGAAAATGCAGCGCACATTCAACCGTTCCGGTATCCGTCCGCTGCATCAGAACTGTTCGTTCGAAAACTATCGGGTAGAGTGCGAAGGTCAGATGAACGCCCTGAGCAAAGCCCGCCAGTATGTTGAAGAGTTTGACGGCAACATCGCCAGCTTTATCTTCTCCGGCAAACCCGGCACCGGCAAAAACCATTTAGCCGCCGCCATCTGCAACGAACTGCTGCTGCGCGGCAAGTCGGTGTTGATCATTACCGTGGCCGATATCATGTCGGCGATGAAAGAAACGTTCAGTAATCGTGAAACCAGCGAAGAACAGCTGCTCAACGATCTGAGCAATGTGGATCTGCTGGTGATCGACGAGATCGGCATGCAGACCGAATCCCGCTATGAAAAAGTGATCATTAATCAGATTGTCGATCGCCGTTCGTCCTCAAAACGTCCGACCGGTATGTTAACTAACAGCAATATGGATGAAATGAACAAGCTGCTGGGTGAGCGCGTGATGGATCGTATGCGCCTTGGCAACAGTCTGTGGGTCATTTTTAACTGGGAAAGCTACCGTAGTCGGGTAACCGGTAAAGAGTATTAACGTATTAGGGCCACTCCTAAGACTGCCAGCGCTATACTGCGCTGAAAAGGCATAACACGAGTTGCATATAATGATGAAAACTACCAAACGTCTGCTGTGCTGTGCGCTTGCCGCCAGCACGCTCATCTCCACCAGCGTTTTCGCCGCCTCCTGGCAGGATTCGCTCTCCAGCGCGGCCAGTGAGCTGAGCAAACAAAGCTCCGGCTCGCAAAGCAGCTCGTCGCTCTCTTCCCTGACCAGCCTGCTGAACGGCAGCAATCAGTCTTTGACCTCCAGCAGCATGAATAACGTCGCCGGGATCCTGGAATACTGCGCTAAACAGAAACTGGCCTCGGTCACCGACGCGCAAAACGTCAAAAACCAGGTGCTGGATAAACTGGGACTCAGCGCGCCAGAGCAGAAACAAGATACCAACTATATGGACGGTATTCAGGGTCTGCTCAACGCCAAAGATGGTCAACAGCTGAACCTGAGCACGATCGGTAACAGCTCACTGGCACAGCAGGTAAAAACCAAGGCTTGCGATCTGGTGTTAAAACAGGGCATGAACTTCATTTCCTGACGCACGACATGCCGCGTATAACCTGCGCGGCATCTATTTATTTTCGACAATACATTCACATTCCAAATAAACAGTATTTCTCCACAAAAACGCGCATATCTAAACCAATTCTGAATAACAACGTAATTTAATGTCACTACAATTGCAGCAATGTAACAACGCTATTACATTGTTCTCTCACCAAATGATTAGCCTGCCAGGCAATTGCCCGGTTTACTGAGGATCGACCGTTGTCAGAATTAATCTCCATCACTCTGTTTCTCGCTTCAGTGCTGATTTATGCCTGGAAAGCGGGTCGCAACACCTGGTGGTTTGCCGCCACGTTAACGGTGCTGGGGATTTTTATTGTCTTGAATATCACGCTTTATGCCAGTGACTATTTCACCGGCGACGGGATCAATGACGCGGTTCTCTATACGCTGACCAACAGCCTGACCGGCGCAGGCATCGGCAAATATATCCTGCCGGGCGTTGGGATCGCGCTGGCGCTGACTACCGTTTTTGTCGCTCTCGGCTGGATCCTACGCCGCCGTCGCCATCATCCACATCATGTGGGTTACAGTCTGCTGGCCCTGCTGCTGGCGCTGGCCTCCGTTGACGCCAGCCCGGCGTTTCACCAGATAACCGAACTGGTGAAGTCGCAGTCACGCGATGGCGACCCGGATTTCCCGACGTATTATAAAGAGCCATCGAAAACCATTCCCAATCCGAAGCTGAACCTGGTGTATATCTACGGTGAGAGCCTCGAACGCACCTATTTTAATAACGACGCGTTCCCGGATCTGACCCCGGAACTCGGCGCGTTGAAAAACGAAGGTCTGGATTTCAGCAATACCATGCAGCTGCCGGGTACGGATTACACCATCGCGGGCATGGTCGCCTCCCAGTGCGGTATTCCGCTGTTTGCGCCGTTTGAAGGCAACGCCTCTGCGTCGGTTTCAAGTTTCTTCCCTAACAATATTTGTCTGGGCGATATCCTGAAAAACTCCGGCTATCAGAACTACTTTGTGCAGGGTGCCAACCTGCGCTTTGCTGGCAAAGACGTGTTCCTGAAATCTCACGGCTTTGACCATCTGTATGGTGCGGAAGAGTTAAAAAGCGTGGTAGCGGACCCGACCTATCGTAACGACTGGGGCTTCTACGACGATACCGTGCTGGACGAAGCGTGGAAAAAATTCGAAGAGCTTTCGCGCTCGGGCCAGCGTTTTTCACTGTTTACCCTGACCGTGGATACCCATCATCCGGATGGATTTATCTCCCGTAGCTGCAACCGTAAACGTTATGACATCGACGGGAAGGCCAACCAATCGTTCAGCGCGGTCAGCTGCAGCCAGGAAAACATTGCCGAATTTATCAATAAAATCAAAGCATCGCCGTGGTTTAAAGATACCGTTATCGTGGTGTCTTCCGATCATCTGGCGATGAACAACACCGCATGGAAGTATCTGAACAAGCAGGACCGCAACAACCTGTTCTTCGTACTGCGCAGCGATCAACCGCAACAGGACACGCTGGCGGTAAAGCGTAACACGATGGATAACGGCGCAACGGTACTGGATATTCTCGGCGGCGATAACTTTATCGGCCTTGGCCGCAGCAGCTTGTCGAGCGAATCCGTCTCGGAAGTGTTCCTGAACATCAAAGAAAAAATGCTGGCGTGGAAGCCCGATATCATTCGCCTGTGGAATTTCCCGAAAGAGATGAAAGAGTTCACCGTCGACCAGGACAAAAATATGATCTCTTTCTCCGGCAGTCATTTCCGCCTGCCGCTGCTGCTGCGCGTATCGGACAAACGCGTCGAGCCGCTGCCGGAAAGCGAATACTCGGCCCCGCTGCGCTTCCAACTGGCAGATTTCGCCCCACGCGATAACTTCGTCTGGGTCGATCGCTGCTACAAAATGGCGCAACTGTGGGCGCCGGAGCTGGCACTCTCTACCGATTGGTGCGTATCACAGGGGCAACTGGGCGGACAACAAATCGTACAGCACGTCGATAAAGCCAAGTGGAAAAGTAAAACCGTATTTAAAGACACGGTGATCGACATGGAGCGCTATAAAGGTAACGTCGATACGCTGAAAATTGTCGATAACGACATTCGCTACAAAGCAGATAGCTTCGTTTTCAACGTGGCGGGCGCGCCGGAAGAGGTCAAACAGTTTAGCGGCATTTCACGCCCCGAATCCTGGGGACGCTGGTCCAATGCGCAGCTCAGCGAAGAAGTAACGATTGAGTACAAAGCCCCGCTACCGAAGAAATTCGATCTGGTCATTACCGCGAAAGCCTTCGGTGACAATGCCAATCGTCCGATCCCCGTGCGCGTTGGCAACGAGGAGCAGACGCTGGTGTTAGGCCATGATGTCAGCACCACCACCTTACATTTTGATAACCCGGCGGATGCCGATACGCTGGTAATTGTTCCACCCGATCCGGTCGCCACCAACGAGGGCAATATTCTCGGTCACTCACCGCGTAAGCTGGGGATCGGGATGGTTGAAATCAAAGTCGTGGCTCAGGGTTCGTAACATGAAAGGCCTGATAGCGCTTTGCCTATCAGGCCTATCGTAAACCGAATGTATTGTCTGAAAAAAAACAGCGCCCAACACCACACCGGGCGCTGCATGGCAACCTTATTCCAGACCGTTCACCGCCTGGCGCATACCCTGCACCAGAATCATCTCCAGATTGGCCGTCACCTGCCCGGCAAGCCCAGGTAACAACGTCAAATCCTCTCCCCAGTGTGCCGCATCGCCAAGCACGGCATCCACCAGTTCACGCAACGTTAAATCGTTGCCAACTCGCGGCCACAGGCTGGCATAGAGGCTTACCCACTGCTCATCATCCTGTATCGGATAGCGTTCCCCGTCGCGCTCTGCACGATAAAACGCCAGCAGCGCAGCGAGGGCAAACGTTAACCGCACGGGCCAGCGCCCATTGTGCTGACCCGCCAGCAGCTGCGGCAAAATTCGGGTGCGGAATTTGGTCATCCCGTTAAGCGCAATGGAAAGCAACTGGTGGCGAATGTAGGGGTTCTGAAAACGCCCGCTCACCGCATCGGCAAATTCACGCAATTCGTCCGCCGGGAGATCCAACACCGGAATAATCTCCTCACTAATCGCCCGCTCGACAAAGCGGCGGACATCAGCATCCTGCATCGCCTCGCCAACGGTCTCCAGCCCGCACAGCCACGCGACCGGCACCAGAGCCGTATGCGCACCATTGAGGATAGCGACCTTGCGCTCTTTGTACGGTTTGATATCGCTCACCACACGGATATTCAGCGGACACTGCGCCAGCTTCAGCTCCTCTGCCAGCCACTGCGGCCCCTGGATCACAAACAGGTAAAAATGCTCCGCGGTATCGAGAAACGCATCGTGATAGCCAAGCGTAGCCTCCAGCGTAGCGGCTTCTTCGCGCGGGTAGCCGGTGACAATGCGGTCGACCAGCGTGGAACAGAACGTGTTTGCCGTCTCCACCCAGTCGGCAAATGCCGGAGGAAGCTGCCACTCCTGCGCATACCGCAACACCAGCGTTTTGAGCGCCTCACCGTTATAGTCGATAAGCTCGCACGGGATAATTACCCAGCCCTTATCCACCGCGCCCGCAAAGTGGTTAAAACGCTCCAGCAGCAGGCGTGTCAGCTTGGCCGGAAAACTCACCGGCGGCTCATCATCCACACGGTCAGCTGCGTGATAGCTAATTCCGGCTTCGGTGGTATTCGAAAACACAAAACGGATGTCCGCATTGTGCGCCAGCGCCAGATACGCCGCGAAATCCTGATACGGGTTGATTTCGTTATTCACCGAACGGATAAGCCGTGCCTCACTCACTGCCTCACCCTGCTCGTTTAGCCCGCGAATAAGCGTGGTATACAGCCCGTCCTGGGTATTCAGCGACGGCGGAAAATCGGTATTGATCGGGCGAACGATGGTCACGCCAGCGTTCAGATCGGTTTGCTCGTTGAGGATATCCAGTTGCCAGTCAACAAACGCCCGCAGGAAGTTACCTTCACCAAACTGGATCACGCGCGTTGGGTAGCTGGCCCCCGGAAAATCACGTCGATTCAATGTCTTCATCGCATTTCCCCTCTCAGAACGTGATCACGCCTTTAATCAGTTCACGATTGTTAATCACATCCCGTTCGTAGATTTCTGCCAGTGTGGCAAACGCGTAACGGTGCGTGAGCATCATGTCGGCGGTAAGTTTGCCTTCCGACATCAAACGGCCCACTTTGGCGAAATCTTCCGGCGTGGCGTTGCGGCTGCCCATCATGGTGGTCTCTTTCTTGTGGAACTCAGGGTCAGAGAACTGCAAATCGCCTTTGAACAGCCCAACGAAAACGATGCTGCCGCCATGACGAATCAGATTCACCGTGTTGTTCATCGCATGCTGATTCCCCGTGGCATCAATAACCTTTTGCGCCAACGAACCGCCAAACTGGTCACGCAACTGCGTATCAAAATCTTCAGCGGATGGGTCGATAACCGGGAGTCCCAACCGGGAAGACACGTGCTCCCGGCGTGCTGGACTGGTATCGGCGACCACCACCTGTGCGCCATCGGCTTTGGCAATCGCTGCCGCCCCCAGACCAATCGGACCCGCGCCGACCACCAGCACCTGCTCACCCGGAGCCACCGCCGCCCGGCGTACCGCATGCGCGCTGATGGCGTAAGGCTCAATCAGCGCCGCCGCCTGCGGGTCAATCCCCTGCGCGTCCAACAGGTTGGTCACCGGAACGGACAAATATTCACTGAAACCGCCATCCTGGTGCACGCCAATCACTGAAATCTTCTCGCAGCAGTTGGTGCGCCCGCTCAGGCATGCCGGACACTGCTGGCAGGCCACGTAAGGAATAACCGCCACCTGCTGACCATTTTTCAGATTCTGTATATTCTTACCCAGACCGACAATTTCCCCACATATTTCATGCCCTAATACACGCGGGTAGCTGAAAAAAGGTTGATTGCCACCCCAGGCATGAATATCAGTACCACAAATTCCTACCGACTTAATTTTAATTAATGCTTCACCCTCACCCGGAATAGGTATTTCGCGCTCTTTCCAGACTAATTTTTTAGGTTCCTGGCAAATCAACGTATTCATCGTAGACATGATTCTGCTCTCCTGTTTTTTTGTTGCCTCAGATATCAACGAAAATAAAAAGGACGGAGAAAGCAGAAACACAATCTGTGAATTCCAGCGCATAAAAATGTTTTAAATCGGGTTTTAATAGATAAAAAGGAGAAGCCATGAGCCGTTCGCAGAACTTACGCCACAATGTGATTAACCAGATAATCGATGATATGGCGCGTGGTCATATCCCTTCCCCACTCCCCTCACAAAGCGCACTGGCGGAGATGTACAACATCAGCCGCACCACCGTGCGCCATATGCTGAGCCACTTAGGCGAGTGCGGCGTGCTGACCCAGGTCGGCAGCCACTATGTCATCGTGCGAAAACCCGACCATGACGACGGTTTTGCCTGCACCACCGCCTCCATGACCGAGCAAAACCGGATTTTTGAGCAGGCGTTTTTCACCATGATCAACCAGCGACAGCTGCGTGCAGGCGAGAGCTTCTCCGAACTGCAGCTTGCCAGAGCCGCAGGCGTCAGCCCGGTGGTAGTGCGGGAATATCTTTTAAAATTCGAGCGTTACAACCTGATTAAAAACGAAAAACGCGGTCAGTGGAGCATGAAGCAATTCGATCAGGCCTATGCTGAACAGCTGTTTGAACTCAGAGAGATGCTGGAAACGCATTCTCTGCAGCATTTCCTCAATCTGCCCGATGATGACCCGCGTTGGTTGCAGGCTAAAACGCTGCTGGAGCGCCATCGGATCCTGCGCGACAGCATCGGCAGCAGCTTTCGCATGTTCTCGCAGTTAGATCGTGAGTTCCATGCTTTGCTACTCTCTGCTGCCGATAATGTATTTTTTAATCAATCACTTGAAATCATTTCCGTGATTTTCCACTTCCACTATCAGTGGGATGAGAGCGACCTCAAGCAGCGTAACATCATTGCCATTGATGAGCATATGACCATCCTCAGCGCGCTGATCTGTCGCAGCGACCTGGATGCCACCCTGGCGCTCTGTAACCATTTGAATTCAGCCAAACAATCGATGATTCGCTCCATCAACCAGGATCGTACCGTCGCGCATTAAGTACCGATAAAAAACAGTAAATCATTACCGGGAGCACGATTTTATAAAAATAAAAACGCCTGAAAAATACCTCTTGCCTATGCTCACGCTAAGTCGACTGCATTAAAAACTTTTGTGAGCGGTGATGAGCAAATTGATTCATCACTGGTATTTTTTCAATACTGCACAGTCCTGCTGTGTGAAAAATAAATTATTGAGGTTCAGGAGTCCGGCGTGGAAAAAAATAATATTACCCTCGACCCAAGTTCTTCGTTTGGCACGTCGTCATCTGCGGATATTAATGTTCCGCCTGAGGGCATGGTGCAACGCAGTAGCCGAATTAAACGTATCCAGACCACAGCAATGATTTTATTATTTTTTGCTGCGGTGATTAATTACCTCGACCGCAGCTCACTGTCTGTCGCCAACTTAACGATTCGTGAAGAACTGGGGCTGAGCGCCACGCAAATCGGCGTGCTGCTGTCGGTATTCTCTCTCGCTTACGGTATTGCGCAACTGCCCTGCGGCCCGCTGCTGGATCGCAAAGGTCCGCGCATTATGCTGGGATTGGGGATGTTCTTCTGGTCGCTGTTTCAGGCGCTGTCCGGCATGGTGCACAGCTTCACCCAGTTTGTGTTGGTGCGTATCGGGATGGGGATTGGCGAAGCGCCAATGAACCCGTGCGGCGTAAAGGTCATCAACGACTGGTTTAACATCAAAGAGCGCGGCCGCCCGATGGGATTATTCAACGCCGCCTCCACCATCGGGGTTGCCATTAGCCCGCCGATTCTGGCTGCCATGATGCTGGTAATGGGCTGGCGCTGGATGTTCATCACCATTGGCGTGCTGGGTATTTTCCTCGCCATCGGCTGGTACATGCTGTATCGCAACCGCGAGCAAATTGAGCTGAGCGCCACGGAACAAGCGTACCTGAACGCCGGTAGCGTCAATGCCCGCCGCGATCCGCTGAGCTTTGCCGAATGGCGCAGCCTGTTCCGCAACCGTACCATGTGGGGCATGATGCTGGGCTTTAGCGGCATCAACTACACTGCATGGTTATACCTGGCCTGGCTGCCGGGCTACCTGCAAACCTCCTACAACCTGGATTTAAAAAGCACCGGATTAATGGCGGCGATCCCGTTCCTGTTTGGCGCAGCCGGCATGCTGATTAACGGTTTTGTCACCGACTGGCTGGTGAAAGGCGGTATGGCACCGATTAAGAGCCGTAAGATTTGTATTATCGCCGGGATGTTCTGCTCCGCAGCCTTCACCTTCGTCGTGCCGCAGGCCACAACGTCAATGACCGCCGTGTTACTGATCGGTATGGCGCTGTTCTGTATCCACTTCGCAGGTACCTCGTGCTGGGGTCTGATCCACGTCGCCGTCGCCTCACGTATGACCGCTTCCGTGGGTAGTATCCAGAACTTTGCCAGCTTTATCTGCGCCTCGTTCGCACCGATCGTCACCGGTTTTATTGTTGATACCACCAACTCTTTCCGCCTGGCGCTGATCATCTGCGGCTGCGTCACCATGGTGGGTGCCCTCGCCTACATCTTCCTGGTTCGCCAACCCATCAGCGATCCGCGTAAAGATTAATCCTCCAGATGCCCGATAACACCACGTTTATCGGGCATGTTATGCTCCTCGTATGAACATCACCTTGCGCGCCACTACTCTGGCAGACACTGCCGCTCTTCCCGCCATCGAACGATCTGCGGGGCAACGTTTTTTACGCATCCCCGAACTGGCGTGGATTGCTGAAGACCAGATGTTATCCGCTGCTCAGCATCAGGCTTTTGCCGCCGCTGGCATGAGCTGGCTGGCGCAGGTCGATGCGCTTCCGGTCGGTTTTTTGGTTGCCGAAACGCTGGGGTCATCGCTGTTTATTGCTGAACTGTCGCTGCATCTGGAGTGGCAGGGAAAAGGAATTGGCCGCAGATTGATTGAGTATGTTGCCGAACAGGCGCACGCGAAAGGTTATACGTCGCTCACGCTGACCACCTTCCGCGATGTGCCGTGGAATGCGCCATGGTACGCGCGACTGGGATTTGAAATGCTGGCTGACGAGACGCTACCTGCAAAGTTGCGCCAGAAAAGAGAAGAGGAAGCGGCGCATGGACTGGCATTTGAATCGCGCTGCGCCATGCGCCTGATGTTGCGCTAATTGCCCGATGGCGGCTACGCCTTATCGGGCCTACGTAACATTTCCGGTAACCACGTATCTTTCCCGTAGGCCGGATAAGCGATAGCGCCATCCGGCAACCACGTAACTTTCCCCGTAGGCCGGATAAGCGACAGCGCCATCCGGCAACCACGTATCTTTCCCCGTAGGCCGGATAAGCGACAGCGCCATCCGGCAACCACGTAACTTTCCCCGTAGGCCGGATAAGCGACAGCGCCATCCGGCAACCACGTAACTTTCCCCGTAGGCCGGATAAGCGACAGCGCCATCCGGCAACCACGTAACTTTCCCGTAGGCCGGATAAGCGATAGCGCCATCCGGCATCACAGGCTTAGAACGTTTCCCAGTTATCCCCGGCATCCGTTACCGCGGCTTTGCGCGGCTGGACCGTTGAAACCGGTTTAGCGGCCGCAACGTCACGCGCGCGCTGTTGGTCATGCTGAATACGGAACACGGCAACGGCCTGAGTCAGGCGGCTGGCCTGCTCTTCCAGCGCCGCAGCGGCGGCGGCGGATTCTTCCACCAGCGAGGCGTTCTGCTGCGTCACGCGATCCATCTCGGCAACGGCCAGACCCACCTGGTCAATACCGCGGCTCTGTTCATCAGAAGCAGAGGCGATTTCACCCATGATATCAGTCACGCGGGTTACCGCATTGACGATCTCATCCATGGTTTCACCGGCGCTTTCTACCAGGGTTGAACCGACATCCACTCGGCTGACCGAGTCTTCAATCAGGCTCTTGATCTCGCGCGCGGCCTGCGCACTACGCTGGGCCAGGTTACGCACTTCACCCGCAACCACCGCAAATCCACGGCCCTGCTCACCCGCACGTGCTGCTTCTACCGCGGCGTTGAGCGCCAGAATGTTAGTCTGGAAGGCAATGCCGTCGATGACGCTGATAATGTCGGCGATTTTCTGCGAACTGGACGCGATGTCACGCATGGTTTGCACCACGTTATCCACCACTTTGCCGCCTTTCTGCGCGGTTTCAGAAGCACTCAGCGCCAGATGGCTGGCCTGACGCGCGTTTTCGGCGTTCTGCTTCACGGTCGCCGTCAGCTGTTCCATGCTGGCTGCGGTTTCTTCCAGAGATGCAGCCTGCTGCTCGGTACGCGAGGAGAGATCGTTATTGCCCATCGCAATCTCGCTGGCCCCACTGTAAATCGCGTTGGCACCGTTACGCACGTCACCCACGGTATTCATCAGCTCACCCTGCATATGGCGCAGGCTTTCCGCCAGTTGCCCAATCTCGTTGGACCCTTCCACTTCAATACGTTTCACCAGGTCACCGCTGGCGATATGACGAATGCTGTCGATCAGACGGTTCATTGGAGAGATAAGGGTCAGCTTGATACCAAACCACACCGCAATAATCGCCGCCAGTACGGTAATCAGCACACAAACCAACACCCACATCGCCTGGCTGTAAGAGCTGTTGTTATCTGCCACCGCGATGTCATACAGGCGATCGTTCTGCTGCATGTAGTTGATATATTGCTTCTCAAAACCATCCTGATAGCTCTGTGTCGGTTGATCAAAGAATGCGTTGATCTTCCCGTCACCCAGTAACTGGATCAGCTCCGCCAGCGCACCATGATAGATGTCATAGGTGCGGTTAATCTCCTGGAAAGCGGCTTCGCTTTGGCGCGGATCGCGCGGGAGCGACTCGTAAATCGCCCAGTTTTTTTCCGTCAGTTTCAGCGCCGTACTCGCCACCTGCATCAGCTCGGCAACGGTCGCGCCGCTGCCGATATTGCTCTGATCCATCATGTAGCGAATGCCTGCCCGGTTCAGGGTGTTACGCGTTTGCAGCAGCTCAACCCAGGTGGCGTTCAGCGCAGACTGTTGCTGGCGAATGGTTTGCAGAACGGTAAAGTTCTCTTTGTCATTCTTAAGTGAGTTAAAAAACAAGCCGCCCGAGGCGAGCTGTAAAAGGCCAAATAGCGCCAATACCAGCAGTAAGCTGGTAACAATCTTCATTCGTTTTAACATGTTTTCTCTTTCCGCTAGACAGATGTCAGAATTTTCGGCCTGGAAAGGGAAAACTTTATGAAATTTGTGCTAGTTGAATCGATCTCAGCATCGACGATTCGTCGATCCACGCCGTCTGCCAAAGCGCTAAGCGGGTTTATTAGTGATCTCAATCACATAAATTTCCCCGTTCCCCCCGCAGTTTACCACTCACTGACACTTGAGACCGCTTAAGCTGACATACAACCGCTCACTTATTTACCTTACTTTACGCGCGTAATTCTCTGGCAAGATCCCCCCAACATAGCAGTCAATTTACCTCCTCAAACACAAGATCAAACCCACGCGGCTTCGGCCAATTATTAATTAGATACCAGGTTTTACTATGGATACGAAAAAGATATTCAAGCACATACCCTGGGTGATTCTCGGAATCATCGGTGCATTCTGCCTCTCGGTAGTGGCATTACGTCGGGGTGAACACATTAGTGCCCTGTGGATCGTGGTCGCCTCAGTTTCTGTTTATCTGGTGGCCTATCGTTACTACAGCCTGTACATCGCCCAAAAGGTGATGAAACTTGACCCAACGCGTGCTACGCCGGCGGTCATCAACAATGACGGTCTGAACTACGTTCCAACCAACCGTAACGTCTTGTTTGGTCACCACTTTGCCGCTATCGCAGGTGCAGGTCCGCTGGTTGGGCCGGTATTGGCTGCGCAGATGGGCTACCTGCCTGGTACGCTGTGGCTGCTGGCAGGCGTCGTGCTGGCCGGTGCGGTGCAGGACTTCATGGTGCTGTTTATCTCTTCCCGCCGTAACGGTGCATCTCTGGGTGAGATGATCAAAGAAGAGATGGGCCCGATACCGGGAACCATTGCGCTGTTCGGCTGCTTCTTAATCATGATCATCATCCTCGCAGTACTGGCGTTGATCGTAGTGAAAGCACTGGCAGAAAGCCCGTGGGGTGTGTTCACCGTCTGCTCAACCGTACCTATCGCGTTGTTCATGGGGATCTACATGCGATTCCTGCGACCGGGACGCGTGGGCGAAGTGTCGGTGATTGGTATTGTGCTGCTGGTTGCCTCTATCTACTTCGGCGGCGTGATTGCGCACGACCCGTACTGGGGCCCGGCGCTGACCTTTAAAGACACCACCATTACCTTTACCCTGATCGGCTACGCATTTATCTCTGCGCTGCTGCCGGTATGGCTGATCCTCGCCCCGCGCGACTATCTGGCTACCTTCCTGAAAATCGGCGTTATCGTCGGTCTGGCGGTGGGGATTGTTATCCTCAACCCGGAACTGAAAATGCCGGCAATGACGCAGTACGTTGATGGTACTGGCCCGCTGTGGAAAGGCGCTCTGTTCCCGTTCCTGTTCATCACCATCGCGTGTGGTGCGGTATCTGGCTTCCACGCGCTGATTGCTTCCGGTACCACACCGAAGCTGCTGGCCTGTGAAACCGATGCGCGTTTTATCGGTTACGGCGCAATGCTGATGGAATCCTTCGTCGCAATTATGGCGCTGGTTGCCGCGTCTATCATCGAACCAGGTCTGTACTTCGCGATGAACACCCCGCCTGCGGGCCTTGGCATCACCATGCCGAACCTGCATGAAATGAGCGGCGAAAACGCACCGCTGATTATGGCGCAGTTGAAAGACGTCACCGCACATGCGGCAGCGACCGTCAGCTCCTGGGGCTTCGTCATTTCGCCTGAGCAGATCCTGCAAACCGCGAAAGACATCGGTGAACCGTCCGTTCTGAACCGCGCAGGTGGCGCACCGACGCTGGCTGTTGGTATCGCTCACGTGTTCCACAAAGTGCTGCCGATGGCTGATATGGGCTTCTGGTACCACTTCGGTATTCTGTTCGAAGCGCTGTTCATCCTGACCGCACTGGATGCCGGTACTCGTTCTGGCCGCTTTATGCTGCAGGATTTACTGGGTAACTTCGTGCCGTTCCTGAAGAAAACCGACTCCCTGGTTGCGGGTATCATCGGTACTGCGGGCTGCGTAGGTCTGTGGGGTTACCTGCTGTATCAAGGCGTTGTTGACCCGCTGGGCGGCGTTAAGAGCCTGTGGCCGCTGTTCGGTATCTCTAACCAGATGCTGGCTGCCGTGGCACTGGTTCTCGGCACCGTGGTACTGGTTAAAATGCAGCGCACCAAATACATCTGGGTTACCGTTGTTCCGGCAGTATGGCTGCTTATCTGCACCACCTGGGCGCTGGGTCTGAAACTGTTCAGCACCAACCCGCAGATGGAAGGCTTCTTCTTCATGGCGAATCAGTACAAAGAGAAGATTGCTAACGGCGGCGAACTGACCGCTCAGCAGATTGCCAACATGAACCACATCGTCGTCAACAACTACACCAACGCAGGTCTGAGTATTCTGTTCCTGGTGGTGGTGTACAGCATCATCTTCTACGGGTTCCGTACCTGGCAGAAAGCCCGCGCCATCAACGGTCGCTCTGATAAAGAGACACCGTATGTACCGGTGCCGGAAGGCGGCGTGAAGACCTCTTCACACCACTAACCTGAAGCCGGGTGGCGCACAGCGCTCCCGGCCTACAAAGTAAGTTAACGTAGGCCGGATCAGGCGCAAGCCGCCATCCGGCTTTATTCATTAACAGGGCGTTCCATGTTTGGTACTTTAGGTCAGGCAAAAAAATATCTCGGTCAGGCGGCGAAGATGCTGATTGGCATTCCGGACTACGACAACTACGTCGAGCACATGAAGACCAACCATCCCGATAAGCCGTACATGACCTACGAAGAATTCTTCCGCGAGCGCCAGGAAGCCCGCTACGGTAGCGGCGGAAGCAGTTGCTGTTAGAAGGAGAAGTGAATGACCCCGATTGCAGTTACCCTACTCACCGGTTTTCTTGGCGCGGGTAAAACCACCCTGCTGCGCCATATTCTCAACGAGCAGCACGGTTACAAGATTGCCGTTATCGAAAACGAATTCGGCGAAGTCTCGGTGGACGATCAGCTGATTGGCGATCGCGCCACGCAGATCAAAACCCTGACCAACGGCTGCATTTGCTGTACCCGCTCCAGTGAACTGGAAGACGCACTGTTAGACCTGCTCGACAACCTCGACAAAGGCACCATCAATTTCGACCGTCTGGTGATCGAGTGCACCGGCATGGCCGACCCCGGCCCGATTATTCAGACCTTTTTCTCCCATGAAGTGATTTGCGAACGCTACCTGCTGGACGGCGTAATTGCGCTGGTTGACGCGGTACATGCCGACGAGCAGATGAACCAGTTCACCATCGCCCAGTCGCAGGTAGGCTACGCAGACCGGATCCTGCTGACCAAAACCGACGTCGCAGGTGAAAGCGAAAAGCTTCGTGAACGCCTGGCGCGCATCAACGCCCGCGCCCCGGTGTATACCGTCACGCATGGCGACATCGACCTCTCCCTGCTGTTCGACACCAACGGTTTTATGCTGGAAGAGAACGTGGTCAGCGCCAAACCGCGCTTCCACTTTATTGCCGACAAGCAAAACGATATCTCCTCGATCGTCGTCGAGCTGGATTACCCGGTCAACATCAGCGACGTATCGCGAGTGATGGAAAACCTGCTGCTGGAATCCGCCGAGAAGCTGCTGCGCTACAAAGGTATGCTGTGGATTGAAGGTGAGCCAAACCGCCTGCTGTTCCAGGGCGTCCAGCGCCTGTACAGCGCCGACTGGGACCGCCCGTGGGGCGACGAAACACCGCACAGCCTGCTGGTGTTTATCGGCATTAACCTGCCGGAAGACGAGATCAGAGCTGCGTTTGCGGGATTGAAGAAGTAATCCCCTGCTGAATTGCCCGGTGGCGCTACGCTTACCGGGCATGGAAATAGCACTTCCCCGTAGGCCGGATAAGGCGCAGCCGCCATCCGGCACTTGCCCCCACTCACTCGGTAATCACAAACCGCGTCGCGGCAAAGCAGTTCAAAACCCGGTGCACCAGAAATACCATGGTGAGCGTTGCCACCAGCGCGACGGTGACGGAGGTGATGCGGTACAGATCGCTGAATACCAGGTCCTGATCCGGATGAAGGTTCTGGCCAAACATAATGCCGATAGTAGTGATACTGGCAAAACCCACGCCCGCGCCGACTTTTTCCATTACGTGCAGGCGGGCGCTGAACGCCAGCCCGAGGCCAATCAGCGGCATCATCAGCACCATATGGTTGCTGAAATCATAGATAAGCAGCTGTACCAGCAGAATATACAGGCAGGCCAGCACCACGCCGACCACGCGCCAAATCGAGCTGATCACCGCGCCGCGGTAGTGCATCGGAAACAGGATCAAAATGCCTGCCATCAGCGCCGACAGCGAATCACTCAAATCGCAGATCTGGAAGACCACAAAAATCATCGTCGCCACCGTGCCGGAAAGCAGCGATTCATGGCGCACCCGGGCGGCATCTTTCTCAATGCGCGGCGGTGGCTGGCGGGGTTCCACGTCCGGGATCAGATAATGCAGCAGCGCGCTCAGCGCCACCGCCATGACGCAGGCTTCCATATTGGAGAACATCAGCGTATGCCAGTTGGTGGTGGGATAGCTCATAAAGTTGAGCATCGTACTCTGGCACACCACGCCCATCGAACCGAGCAGAAACAGCGGTCCTTTGCTCATAAAACGAAAACGCATCACATACAGGCCGAACACCACCAGTGTCATAACCAGCGGCCACTGTGAAAGATAACCGACGATCAGCACCATTTCAACGCAGTTCACCGCCGCGCTGAACACGAACTGTGTTGCCACATGGCGGTTGAATACTGGCACCAGCGACAGCAGCATCAGCGGATAAACCACAAAGAACACGCCGTACTGCACGTTGTAGAAGGTCGAAATACTCAGCGCGATTGTCCCGGCAACGGAGATACGCAGGGTCTGGCGAAAATCATTGGCGGTGTAGACAATATTCCCGTGCGGCGTAAAGACGTGGGCCAGCGTGTTAATAGACATAGTGCAGCCAGCTGACGAGGTGGATCTGTGCCCCGGCAAAGGTGCGGGCGAACACGCCCTCGCTGTTATACAGCTGTACCGTGGCGCGCGCCCCGGTCGGTAACGGCGTGTCGAGCGGTTCGTTCAGCGCGACGTGAATGCGCATACGCTGGGCATCGCGCACCCAGCGGGTGGACTGTTCCGGCTGCGACAGCTGGCCGTTAACCTGCTCCTGACCCGCCAGAATACCGGCATCGCTGCTGGTGACGCGGGCAGAGAAAACCTTGCCCGGCAAGGCATCGAACACCACGGCGGCATCGGTATTCACGCGAGTGTGGCGCAGACTTTTCTCGCGAAAGTCGGCCACGATATCGGTCTGATGGCTGACCAGCGCCAGCAGCGGCGTGGCCGCGGTGGCGTAAAGCCCTGGGCTAAGCTGGAGATTACTCACCGTACCGTCGGTCTGGGCATATACTTTGCTCCAGCCGAGGTTCAGCTGCGCCTCTTCCAGCGTGTTACGGTATTTTTGCAGCGTTACGTTACGTTTGTCATCGAGCTCTCCGCGCTGGATCAGCAGGTTCTGAATACTGGCATTCAGCGCCGCCACCGACTGCTCGCTGGTTTGCCAGGCGGTACGCACCTTGTCGAGATCGGATTGCGACACGTTCTGCATGGCGCTCAGGCGCTGATAGCGGTCTAAGGTGGTCTTATCGTTGCGGGCGTTGAATTGCGCGGTGCGCAGGTTGGCACGGGCAGAGGCGATCTGCGCATCCAGCTGTTGGTTACTCAGCTTCGCCTGCTCAAGGGCAATTTGCGCAGCCTCGACCTTATTGATAAATGGCGTCGGATCCAGTTCGTACAGCAAATCGCCCTTCTTCACCTGGCTATTGTTATGCACATGCACCTGCGAGACGTAGCCGGAAACGCGTGAGGAAACGGGCGTTACCACACGCATCACCGTGGAGTCCGGCGTCAGCGGGATCCAGATATCGGCAACGATAAACCAGGCGAATATTACCAGGAAAGCGGCAATACTCACCCTTACCCAACGGGCAAATTTTTGTTCTGGGGTCATCATAGTTTTTTAGTGTTGATTGTCTTCTTCGCGGATTGTCCGCAAATTGCAGGCGAGTTGATTTAACGTCGTGCTAAAGGCGGCAAGCTCTGCTTCAGGAATGGTACAGGTGACGCGATGTTGGTATGTCTCAATCACCCGGTTAAGTTCTTCAAGCCTTGAGCGGCCTTGCGCGGTCAGCGTTAACAGTCGGATGCGTTTGTCATAAGGCGATGTGGAACGCAGCAGGTAGCCCTGCTTTTCCAGCTGCGAGAGGGTGCGCATCAGCGGCGGCAGTTCAATGCCCTGCATTTGTGCCAGTTCACTGACTGAGACGTTGTCTCCCAGTTGATACAGCTGCATCAGTACCGTCCAGCTTGACTGTGTCAAACCAGTATCGGTGATGGCGGCATCAATAATGGCCCGCCACTGGCGCACCACCATTGCCATGCGCATCCCCATCGGACGGCGGGCAAACAGTTCATCTTCAGTCATCTTACTTCCCCTCATCGCTGAAAAGAAAATAATACTTATCAGGATAAGTATCAAGAAACGGACTAACCAGAAGCATGAATTGATAAATATTGTGAATGTAAAAGAGGCCGGATGCGCTAACACCCGGCCTCGGTCGATAGAAAATAATTACTCCACCTGATCGCGTCGCAGCCCGACGTCCCGCAACCGCTCATCGCTCATCTGTTGCAATAGGCGCCGCGTTTGCGCTCGCAGCCGCCACGCCTTGTATGCCCGCCAGATCAGAACAAATCCAATAAACGGCTGTTTTGCTTTATTCTCGTGAAATTCCATACCTTGCCTCCCCACCTTGCCAGAGGCTTTATCTTCACGGATCTGGCCTAAAACAATACAGACTCACAAAGTACTTTTATTTAACATACAGATTGGTTAAAAAGAGTTCTGCATCGCTTTTTTCACGCCAATCTGTACTGATTTTTTAATCTGTATGGTACCCATGAGGGATACAGCATGACGCGTTACCAACATCTGGCCAATCTGCTGGCCGAACGCATTGAGCAGGGGCTGTATCGCCATGGCGAAAAACTGCCCTCGGTTCGCAGCCTGAGCCAGGAGCATGGGGTCAGCATCAGCACCGTCCAGCAGGCGTATCAGACGCTGGAACAGCGCCAGCTGATCACGCCCCAACCACGTTCCGGTTATTTTGTCGCGCCACAAAAAGCGCAGCCACCCGTGCCACCAATGTCGCGCCCGGTACAGCGTCCGGTCGAAATAACCCAGTGGGATCAGGTGCTGGATATGCTGGCAGGTCATGCGGACAAATCGATAATCCCGTTTAGCAGCGGCGTGCCCGATATTAATCAACCCAGCCTGAAGCCGCTGTGGCGCGAGCTCAGCCGCGTGGCACAACATAATCTGCGCGCGATACTGGGCTACGATGAAATCTCCGGATGCCGTGAACTGCGTCAGCAGATTGCGCGGCTGATGCTGGACGGCGGTTCGGTGGTCAATGCAGACGATATTGTGATCACCAGCGGCAGTCAGAGCGGAATGTCGCTGGCGCTGCTAACGGTTTGCCAGCCTGGCGATATTGTCGCCGTTGAATCACCAGCCTACTACGGCACGATGCAGCTACTGCGCGGCTTAGGGATCAAAGTTATTGAGATCCCAACCGATCCGGATACCGGGATCAGTGTTGAAGCGCTGGAGCTGGCGCTGGATCAGTGGCCGATCAAAGGTGTGCTGCTGGTTCCCAACTGCAACAACCCTCTCGGATTCATTATGCCGGATGCGCGTAAGCGGGCAGTGCTCGCCCTCGCCCAGCGCCACGACATCGTTATTTTTGAAGACGATGTGTATGGCGAACTGGCAACGGAGTACCCACGCCCGCGCACGATCCACTCCTGGGACAGCGATGGTCGGGTAATACTCTGCAGTTCGTTTACCAAATCCGTCGCCCCCGGACTGCGAGTGGGTTGGGTGGTGCCCGGTCGCTATTACAACAAGCTGCTGCACATGAAGTACGCCGTCATCGGCACTAACGTTCCCGCTACGCAACTGGCGGCGGCAACCTTTGTGCGCGAAGGTCATTATCATCGGCATATCCGGCGTATGCGCCAGATTTATCAGCGCAATATGGAGATCTACACCTGCTGGGTACGGGAATACTTCCCCTGCGGGATCTGCGTCACCCGACCGAAAGGCGGCTTTATGCTGTGGGTCGAGCTGCCGCTCCAGGTCGATATGGTCTGTGTCGCTAAGCAGCTCTGTCGCCTCAAAATCCAGGTTGCACCGGGTTCTCTGTTCTCCGCATCGGGGAAGTATCGCAACTGTGTGCGCATCAACTGCGCATTGCCGCCAAACGACAAGCATCGGGAAGTAATGCAGAAGCTCGGAGAGGCGGTAAAAACGGCAATAGAGTAGATCGAGCTGCCCGGCGCTTCCGGGCAGGCAATTAGGCAGTTTAAGCTATCTCTAATGGCTTAAACCCTGAATCTCTTCAGCGGAAAGTCGGGTGATTTTTTGTACCGTGCTGATATCGATGCCATCTGCCAGCATGGTGCGGGCAATACGCAGTGCCTCATCACGTCGCCCCTCTCGAAGCCCTTCCAGCCTGCCTTTTTGTAGTCCTGCCTCATGTAATCTGTCCGCGATCGTCATCAATTGCTCCTTGTGCTGCGGTGAACGTTCGGCAACCCCGCGAATAAACTCACTGAATCGAGGTGCATCGCCAGTTCGTAAAATATAATTAAACAGCGTCTTTATCTGGCTGTCATTAGTCAGTCCGGTAAGTAGCAGGGAAACAATTTGCTCGACCAATCCCATAAGATCGCGTTGACGGATATGTTTTTGGATTAACTCCAGCAGCGCCATACGTCGATGCTGCACAATTTCGTCATCCGGAATAACCGTAATATCCACCAGCGGAAACGCCGCAGCATACAGCTGACGAGCCAGCTTCGGGTTGGCAAACTCATCCAGCCAGCACAGCAAATAAGGGTACGGGCTTTTAGCGCCGTGATAAAACAGCATCGGCACCACCAGCGGCAACTGCTGATGCCCGGCATCTAAATGTTTCTGCATGGCCGCTACCGCATAGCGCATCAGTCTGAATGCCATATGCGCATCCGGTGTGCTTTGGTGTTCAATCACCACATAAATATATCCATCCCCATCCGTCGTTTTCACCGACCACAGCACATCGGAATAGTACGCACGTAAATTCTCTTCGATAAAACTGTCTGACTCGAGTTTAAGCGTCTGAAGATCGCAAAGCTCGCGCAGCGAAGCGGGAAGATGTATTTGTAGGAAATCCCGAGCGGTCTCAGGATGGCGCAAAAACGTTTTAAAAACCGCATCATGTGGTGTTGAAGCGGAAGCTTTGTTCATGGCGATCCTTCACCTGAAAATAAGATGCCATGACTGTAGCGCCGGAAAACCACATCCTCACCTGCAACTTTCTCTCTTTGCGAGACGATTTCCGGGATAACAACGCCCTTATGTAACGTCTACATTTGTCTGGAACACGTCATGCAGAATCACCATCTCAATGCGCATTCCCACTTTTTCACCACTCGGCCTGTGCTATAACAAATCATCACTTTCAGGGAGGACACGATGTGACGCATACCCGAGAAATTCCACAATCGTTCTGGCGTGATGAGCAGTTGCCGTGGCTGGAACTGCGCAGCACCTGGCAAAGCCAGCAGGCCTATAAGCGGCATCACCACTCTCAGCTCTCGATTGGGGCAATTCTCGAGGGGGAAACGTGCTGTCTGTGCGATGGCGAGGAATACCATCTGCAGGTGGGCGATCTGATTGTGATACCGCCGCTGGCACCTCACAGCTGTAATCCTGTTAACGGACAGTTTCGCAGCTATCATATGCTTTATCTTGATGCCCAGTGGTGTCTTGCTAATCTGCCTGCACAGAACACCCATCAGCGGCTTTGCACGCCTGCTCCCGTTATCCGCGATGCGCAATTATTCCAGCGTTATATGCACCTTGTGACGATCATGCCGCAACGCCAAACCGCGCAAATAACGGATGCCGCACAAGCATTGCTGCACACGCTGCCGTTGCAGTCGGTCACACCAGAAAACCTAAGCGCCACCAGCCAGTATCTGCGCGAACGGTTGCAGTCCAGCCTGCTCGCGCCGCCCTCACTCGATGAGCTGGCACATGAGTGTCATATGCGTAAAGAGACGCTGATCCGTACCTTTAAGCAGGACACCGGGCTGACGCCAGGAAGTTATCTGAACATCATACGGATTGACTATGCTCGCCAGCGGCTGCGGGCCGGAGACGAAATTGCCGATGTCGGCTACCAGAGCGGGTTTGCCGACCAGAGCCATTTCCATCGCACCTTTGTTCGCTACACCGCCGCCACACCGCGCCAGTACGCGTTGGGACGATCAATATCAGACAATAATTAGCGCTGCGTCAGGCGTACGGTGATCTCAGATTCATTCTCTGAGGTCGCTATGTCGCTGCTTTCTGTACTTTTTCCTTCTGCTTTTCCCGCGCTGGCACTGGCGCATTTCGTCGCATTGCTTAGCCCCGGGCCGGACTTCTTTTTACTGGTCGGTTACGCCGCACGATACCGGATGCGCGGCAGCGCCGGGTTGTGCGTGGGGATCGCTTTCGGCAACGGGCTGTATGTTCTGCTGGCAATTATCGGTTGGGGGATCCTGCGCCAGCTTCCCCTGTTGTTTACGGTTATTGAGCTGCTGGGCGCGCTTTATTTATTGTGGATTGGCAGCCTGCTGGTACGCAGCCGCCCGCAAACGCTGACCGGAACAGACGCTCAGTCTACCTGTCCAGGATTTGGCAAACAGCTACTGCTGGGATTGGGTTCGTCACTGCTCAACCCAAAAAATGCGCTGTTCTATCTGGCGCTAATGACCGCCCTGCTCGGCCCGTCGGTGACGCTGCTGCAACAAACCATGAGCGGGATCTGGATGACCAGCGTAGTGCTGTGCTGGGATCTGCTGATCGTGATGTTCATCGGTTTACCGCAGATCCAGAGACGGTTATCCAGAGGGATATTATGGGTAGAACGTATCGCTGGCGGTGTATTGATTATCTTCGGTTGTGCCATCGCTCTGCGGTTTTTGCAGAGCATCGCAGTCTGATTTGCAGGGCGATTTTCTGCACATAAACAGGATAAACTCGTTTAATTAATATCCAATCCGCATTAAACTGCGGATGGTTATTACCCGTTCAACTTACTCTTCCTGAGGTGCGATGTGCTGATTGTTACCTGTAATCGTTACGTTTTCTGACCCAGCGTCAGTGAGCGTATCTTCTGTTTGCGCTTCGCGCAGACAGCGTTTTTGATTACATGAAATTCAGTACATTTGCAGTCTGCTTTTTTCTGTCATCGGTCTGACGTCTCAAAGACGGTATTGAATTTCGCTATTCCCGTTGAGGGTTTTCTCCCGACAAGGAGCTGTTTTATGCAACGGATTCTCGCGTTTTTCTCCCAACGCGCCACAACGCTATTTTTTCCTGTCGCATTGATTTTATATGACTTCGCCGCCTATCTGTCGACGGACCTAATCCAGCCAGGCATCATCAATGTGGTGCGTGATTTCAACGCCGATGTTAGCCTGGCACCCGCTGCGGTGAGCCTCTATCTGGCGGGCGGCATGGCGCTGCAATGGCTGCTGGGGCCGCTTTCCGACCGAATTGGCCGTCGACCCGTGCTGATTGCGGGGGCGTTAATCTTTACCCTCGCCTGCGCTGCCACGCTGTTCACTACCTCAATGACGCAGTTTCTGGTAGCCCGATTTGTGCAGGGCACCAGCATCTGCTTTATCGCGACCGTTGGCTATGTCACGGTGCAGGAGGCGTTTGGGCAAACGAAGGCCATTAAGTTAATGGCGATAATCACTTCCATTGTGTTGGTTGCACCGGTTATCGGCCCGCTCTCCGGAGCGGCGCTAATGCACTTTGTACACTGGAAGATCCTGTTTGCCATCATTGCCGTCATGGGGCTTATCGCCCTGATTGGGTTAATGTTAGCCATGCCGGAAACCGTCCAGCGCGGCGCGGTGCCGTTCAGTGCCCGCGGCGTAGTGCGTGATTTCCGCGACGTTTTCCGTAACCGGGTGTTCCTGTTTGGCGCAGCCACGCTGTCGTTAAGTTATATCCCGATGATGAGCTGGGTAGCGGTCTCGCCGGTTATTCTGATCGATGCTGGCGGCATGACCACATCGGAGTTTGCCTGGGCACAGGCCCCGGTGTTCGGCGCAGTGATCGTCGCCAATATGGTGGTGGTTCGTTTCGTGAAAGATCCGACCCGACCGCGCTTCATCTGGCGGGCCGCACCTATACAGCTGAGCGGGCTGGCAGTGCTGATTGTCGGCAATTTACTGTGGCCGCACGTCTGGCTGTGGTCGGTGCTGGGGACCAGCCTGTATGCGTTTGGTATTGGGATGATCTTCCCGACGCTGTTCCGCTTTACGCTGTTTTCCAACAACTTACCGAAGGGTACGGTTTCCGCATCGTTGAATATGGTGATCCTGACGGTGATGGCGGTTTCTGTCGAAATTGGACGCTGGTTATGGTTTAACGGCGGCAGGATTTCGTTTCATCTGCTGGCGGTTGCGGCAGGGATAGCTGTCGTGTTCACGCTGGCAGGTTTACTCAAACGGGTACGCCAGCATGAGGCAACGACGTTAGCCACTGAAAACTAACCTGCCCGCTAATCCGGCCTACGACAACTATGTAGGCCGGATAAGGCGCTTGCGCCGCATCCGGCTACGCTCACATCACCTTACGCAATGCGTGCAAATCCCGCTTCCAGATCGGCAATCAGGTCGTCGATATCCTCAAGGCCAATATGCACCCTGACCAGCGTGCCGCTGAAATCTACCTCTCCAGCCGGACGAATGCTGTTCAGATCTTCCGGCTGGTTCGCCAGAATGAGCGACTCAAATCCGCCCCACGAATAGGCCATATGGAACAGCGAGAAGTTATCGAGGAAATTCGCCATCTGTTCGTCGGTCAGTCTCTTTTTCAGCACAAACGAGAACAGGCCTGAGCTTCCGATAAAATCACGCTGAAAATACTCATGGCCCGGACATTCCGGTAATGCCGGATGATTCACCCGTGCCACTTCCGGCCTTGCCGACAGCCAGCGGGCAATATGGATGCTGCT
The DNA here is from genome assembly GCF_001037515.1 of Citrobacter sp. MGH110. Taxonomy (NCBI): domain Bacteria; kingdom Pseudomonadati; phylum Pseudomonadota; class Gammaproteobacteria; order Enterobacterales; family Enterobacteriaceae; genus Citrobacter; species Citrobacter sp. MGH110. The sequence goes on from NZ_KQ089830.1 coordinate 3,075,087, forward strand.
CTCCTGATGCTGCTTAAGGCGTACCGCCAGGGTGCGCAATCCGCGGCTGCCGTTGTAGGCCGTATCGGCATCCAGCGTTTGTCCCATCAGATAGGAGTTTTCGCGTAAACGATCCCAACAACGGGCGTTCGACACCGCCGTGCCCAGCATGGCGTCCGAATGGCCGATGGTGTACTTCGTTCCCGCCTGAATGGAAATATCCACGCCATAATCCAGCGCTTTGAACAGCACGCCCGCCGCCCAAGTGTTGTCGATCATAATGACAATCTCCGGATTCACCGCGCGGATAGCCTTCACCATCCCCGGCACGTCCTGGACTTCCATGGTGATAGAACTTGGTGACTCAAGGAATACAACCTTTGTTTCCGGACGCAGAAGATCGACGATACCTGCACCAATCAGCGGATCGTAATACGTTGTTTCCACGTTGAATTTACTCAGGATCTTATTGCAAAAATCCTGGGTTGGTTCATAGGCCGCACCCGTCATCAGAATATGATCGCCACCCTGAACAAACGCCAGAATCGCATTGGTCACCGCCGCAGCACCACATGGGTACAGCGCACAGCCAACGCCGCCTTCCAGTTCGCTCATTGCCTTCTGGAAGGCAAAGTGGGTATAGGTTCCGCGACGACCATAAAACAGCTCGCCGTTCGCGCGATTGGCGGTGGCAAATTTCTTGTCCTTCACGGTATCAAATACCAGTGAAGAGGCGCGTTGGATAACCGGATTCACCGCTCCCTGGGTATAGCGTTTGTCGCGACCAGCAACAACCAGGTGCGTTTCAAGCTTCATTGCGTCTTTCATAACATCTCCTGTTCTTAATCCGTGTGAAACCTATACCACCGCAGCAGTAGAGTTTATTTCAGCGTTGGTCTGCTTTTTTCCAGCGAACCGTTCAACAATCTGCGCCGCATTCAAATCATGGATAACGTTAATCAGTGTGGCCGGCGCATCGGTAATGGTGCCCAGCACCACCAGCATAGGGATTGCTTCCATCGGCAGGCCCAGCGTGGTGACGATAAAGATTTCACCGAGGAACGCCCCGCCCGGCACGCCACCAACGATAATGGCGGAGAGCACCGCAATCAGCATCGTCAGGAAGAAGGTTTCGGTGGTGAATTCCATGCCCAGCACGGAATAGATAAAGACAATTTTTAGCGCGGCAATCATCGCCACGCCGCCCTTGTTGAGGTTAACCAGCAGCGGAATGGAGACATCAACGATTTCCGGGTTAATCCCCATCGCCTTACCGGCACGCAGCGTCACCGGGAGCGTCCCCAGTGAAGAGCAGGTACCCAGCGCGGTCGCAGACGGTTCAATCGCGTTACGCCAAAAGGCTTTGACCGCCGGAATACCGCCGCCAATATACGAATAGAGAATCGAGCCAAAGACAAAGTAGACCAGCGTAGCAACCATAAACAGGCCGATGGCGCGGGCAAAGGTTAACAGTAGTGCAGAGTCCTGACTGGCCATGGTGGCGGCGAAGTAGCAGCCCAGACCAATCGGCGCGACCTTCATAATGATCGAAACGATCTTCATGATCACGGTATTGGCGTCTTCCAGCAGCGACGCAATACGTTTACCGGCCTGATCCGACTGGCCAATTGCGACACCGGCGATGATCGCCATTACGATCAGCGCCAGAATATTGGACTTAGAAAACAGTCCGATAAAGTCGCTGGTGGTGATCATACTGACAAAATCCATCTTACCGCTGCCCGCCTGCACCGACTGCGAGAGATCGATAGTGACGCCCTGCGCCGGGTTATACCAGAGCGCCAGCGCGACGATCCCGGCGGCTGGAATAAAGGCCATGGCGATCGAAACAATAAAGATAATCGCCATAATGCGTCCCAGCCTTTTCAGGTCGGTCATACTGGCGATCGAAGACATAACGCTGATCCCCACCAGCGGCACAATAATCATAAATAACAGGTTTAAGAATATCTGGCCTATTGGCTGGAGTTTACTTGCAAACGATGGGGCATAAATACCTAATAAGCCGCCAATCACCAGAGCAACTAATAAAATAATCGACGATTTGTAGGGTTCGAGTCGTGACCACATAATCGGTACCTTTAGAATAATAATTAATGAGATTAAATTCACAATGTGATGAGTTTCCGTTTCGCCTCCTTTTATTTTGTGACGTAACTCACCTAAGTTGTTATTTTTTCATTTTGCCAGCAAGTTGTTTCCTGTGATTCAATAGTTGCATGTTTAAAACGCGAATGTAACGGCCTATTCGTACCGTTTTTGCAAATCACTTGTGAATTAAAGGAAACTATGAGTACGCCAATTTCACTCAAGCATCTGGAGTTTTTTACTAAAATCGTCGACTGCGGAGGATTGTCAGAAGCCGCGGCACAGCTCAACGTATCGCCGTCTGCGGTCAGCAAAAGTCTGGCTGCGATGGAAGACACGCTGGGCACGACATTAATTAAACGCACCACCCGCAGTATTACCCTGACCGACGCCGGGCAATATCTCTTCAACCGCGCTAATAAGCTTTTGAAAGAATTCGATGAAACGCTGAATACCACTTCCGGTTATTACCACAGCCCGCAGGGTGAATTACGCATAACCTGCTCAATTGCGTTTGGTTATTCCCGGCTGGTGAACCTGGTGGATAAATATCGCTCCCAGTTCCCGGATGTGAATCTGTATATCGATCTCAACGATAACTTTGTGAATCTGAACGAAACAGATTTCGACATCGCCCTGCGCATCTCCACCGCACCGCCGCAAAACTATGCGATGCGCAAGCTGGTGCCTGTTCGCTGGGCGTACTGTGCCTCACCCGGCTACCTCGCCAAAAAAGGCATGCCCCAGCGTCGAAGCGATCTGGTGGATCATGATTGTCTGGTTTATCCCGGCCTCACACCGGTGCTCAAGGTGGCGGATGAACAGGATCGTCTGCATCAGTTGAAACTGCATATGCCGATCCAGGCCAACAGCAGTCTGGTATTGCTGAAGTCAGTATTAGAAGATCAGGGAGTGGCGTATTTGCCCACCTATCTGATTGGCGATCATATTCAAAAAGAAGAGATAACGCCGCTGATGCTCGACGGCACTATCACCTGTGAAACTCACGCCCTGTATGCGCTGTACTTTCCCAGCAAGTACAGCAATCCGAAGGTGCGATCGTTTATCGATTTTCTGGTGGCGGAACTCGGCCCCTTGCCCGCCTGGGACAACTGGATCCCTGAGTAAGCCCAGCCCACCTGAAAATGGGAGGCGCTCCACATTTTTTGCGCGATCCCCCCGTCTGGCTCTATCCTTAAGCCTATGAATAAAATTGCTGAACTCAAACGCGCCAAGCGACTGGCGCTCTCATTGCTGCTGATTGCCGCTGCCACCTTCGTCATCACGCTGTTTCTGCCGCCTAACTTTTGGGTACTGGGGATCAAAGCGATCGCCGAAGCGGCGATGGTGGGCGCGCTGGCGGACTGGTTTGCCGTGGTGGCGCTTTTTCGCCGGGTGCCGATCCCGTTTATCTCGCAGCACACGGCGATTATCCCGCGCAATAAGGATCGGATCGGCGAAAACCTCGGTCAGTTTGTGCAGGAAAAATTTCTCGATACCCAGTCGCTGGTCGCGCTGATCCGCCGCCATGAACCGGCGCTGTTGATCGGCAACTGGTTCAGCCAGCCGGAAAACGCCCAGCGTATTGGCCAGCATCTGCTGCAGATCATGAGTGGTTTTCTCGAACTGACCGACGACTCGCGCATTCAACGGCTGATCAAGCGGGCGGTGCACAAGGCCATCGACAAGGTCGATCTCTCCGGTACCAGCGCGCTAATGCTGGAAAGCATGACCAAAAACAATCGCCATCAGGTGCTGCTCGACACGCTGATCGCCCAACTGATCGCCCTGCTCCAGCGCGACAGCTCGCGAGTGTTTATCGCCAGACAGGTCGTGCACTGGCTGGAAACCGAACATCCGCTGAAAGCGAAGATCCTGCCAACCGAATGGCTGGGCGAGCACAGCGCCGAGCTGGTGTCTGATGCCGTTAACTCCTTGCTGGATGACATCAGCCACGATCGCGCACATCAGATCCGCCATGCCTTCGATCGCGCCACGTTTAAGCTCATCGATAAGCTCAAACACGATCCGGAGATGGCCGTGCGGGCCGAAAGCCTGAAAAGCTATCTGAAGGAAGATGAAGCCTTCAACCGTTATCTTGGCGAGCTGTGGGCAGACCTGCGTCAGTGGGTGAAAACCGACATTAACGCCGATGATTCCCGCGTGAAGCAGCACATCGCCAGCGCCGGGCAGTGGTTCGGCGAAACGTTGGTAGCCGACAGCGCCCTGCGCGCCTCACTGAATGGGCATCTTGAGCAGGCCGCACATAAAGTAGCGCCAGAGTTCGCCACCTTCCTGACGCGCCACATTAGCGACACGGTGAAAAGCTGGGATGCACGCGATATGTCGCAGCAAATCGAGCTGAACATCGGTAAAGATTTGCAGTTTATCCGCGTCAACGGCACGCTGGTTGGCGGTTCTATTGGGCTGGTGTTATATCTGTTGTCGCAAATTCCTTCCCTGCTGACGCTGGCGAATTTTTAAGGAGAAAAATTCAATGACGATGAACATCCGCATTTTTTCCCTGCGCGAAACACCGGAAAAACTGCACGAGGTCACCGCTTACTTTCAGCAACAATGGGCCTCAGAAGACTCCATGAGAGTTTACGAGGATGCACTGCATCGTTGTATTGGCGCAAAGAACCCGCTACCGCAGTGGTACTGGCTGCAGGACGGCGACAGCATTGTTGGCTGCGCCGGATTGATCACCAATGATTTTATCAGTCGCGGCGAACTGTGGCCGTGGCTATGCGCACTCTATATCGATCCTCGCTATCGTGGTCACGGTCTGGCGTTTCGCCTGATTGAACATATTGCGCAGCAGGCCAGACAGTTAGGCTTTATGCGGCTTCATTTGTGTACTGACCTGGAAGGCTTATACGAGAAAGCGGGATTTTACTTTGACGGGCCGGGCTATCATCCGTGGGGGGAAGTCTCACGGGTCTACAGTCGTAATCTGTAAGCGCACAATTGTTGTACATCAATAAAGCCAGATAAATTGCATGGTTATAATGCGACGTCTTTTTACTGTCTCCCGTGTTACGGGGAAGGAAAATCATGTCGCTAATCACCGATTTACCCGCCATTTTCAACCAGTTCTCCGACGCTCGTCAGAAAGGTTTTCTCACCGTAATGGATCTTAAAGATCAGGGTATCCCGCTCGTTGGAACCTATTGCACCTTTATGCCACAGGAGATAGCGATGGCGGCAGGTGCGGTCGTCGTTTCGCTATGCTCAACCTCTGATGAAACCATTGAAGAGGCCGAAAAAGATCTGCCACGTAACCTGTGTCCGCTGATCAAAAGCAGCTACGGGTTTGGTAAAACGGATAAATGTCCGTACTTCTACTTCTCTGACCTGGTGGTGGGCGAAACGACCTGCGATGGTAAAAAGAAGATGTACGAGTACATGGCTGAATTTAAAGCGGTACATGTGATGCAACTGCCCAACAGCACCAGTGATACGGCTTCACGGGCGCTGTGGAAAGCCGAGATCCTGCGTTTGCAGCAGGTAATCGAAGCCCGTTTTGGCACCCCGATTACCGAAACTGCGCTACGTGAAGCTGTTATTCTAAAAAACCAGGAACGTCGTGCACTGGCAAACTTCTACCGCGTTGGTCAGCTCAACCCACCCGCACTCAGCGGCAGTGACATTCTGAAAGTCGTCTACGGTGCAACCTTCCGCTTTGATAAAGCAGCACTTATCGACGAGCTTAATAGCATGGCCGAGCGGGTACATCAGGAATGGCAGGCCGGGAAACGTCTGGCGTCGCGTCCACGCATACTGATAACCGGCTGCCCCATCGGCGGCGCGGCAGAAAAAGTGGTTCGTGCCATTGAAGAAAACGGCGGTTGGGTGGTGGGCTATGAAAACTGCACCGGGGCGAAAGCCACTGAACAGTGTGTGGAGGAAACTGGCGACGTCTACGACGCGCTGACCGATAAATACCTCGCCATCGGCTGCTCATGTATTTCCCCTAACGATCAACGTCTGAAAATGCTCAGCCAAATGGTTGAAGAGTACCAGGCTGACGGCGTCGTCGATGTCATTTTACAGGCTTGCCACACTTACGCCGTTGAATCACTCGCCATCAAACGCCACGTCCGCCAACAGCACAACATTCCCTACATCGCCATTGAAACTGACTACTCCAGCGCGGATATCGGCCAGCTTAGCACTCGTGTCGCCGCGTTCATTGAAATGTTGTGAGGAACAGGGATGACATACTCAATAGGGATAGATTCCGGCTCCACAGCGACTAAAGGTATTTTGCTGGAAAGGAACGTCATCAGACGTCGCTTTCTCTGCCCAACACCTTTTCGCCCTGCCGAAGCAATCGCGCAGGCATGGGAAACGCTGCAGGCGGGGCTGGACGTTAGACCATTTTTAACCCTCACTGGCTACGGACGGCAGCTCGTGGATTATGCTGACAAACAGGTCACTGAAATTTCCTGCCACGGACTGGGGGCACGCTTGCTGGCTCCCGGTACCCGCACAGTGATTGATATCGGCGGTCAGGACAGTAAAGTCATCCAGCTAGATGATGATGGTAACCTCAGCGATTTCTTGATGAACGACAAATGTGCGGCTGGGACCGGACGATTTCTGGAAGTCATCTCACGCACGCTCGGCGCCAGCGTAGAGCAGTTAGATGCGATTACCGCTGGCGTCGAACCACATGCCATCACCAGCATGTGCACGGTTTTTGCCGAGTCAGAGGTTATCAGCCTGCGCTCTGCGGGTGTCGCGCCGGAGACCATTTTAGCGGGTGTGATCAACGCGATGGCCCGACGCAGCGCGAATTTCATCGGACGGCTTTCAGGGCAGGCTCCACTGTTATTTACCGGGGGAGTAAGCCACTGTCACGCCTTTGCTCGTATGCTTGAAGGCCACATTGGCATTCCCGTACACACGCATCCCGACGCGCAGTTTGCTGGGGCGATTGGGGCCGCGTTAATTGGTCAGCGTCAGGGGAAACGTGAGTGAAGGAAACACTGTTCTTGTTTCATACTACCCTCGGCGTCATCAAAACGCGTAAAGCGCTACAGGCTGCGGGTATGTGCTTTCGGGTGGCAGATATTCCCCGCGAGCTACGCGGTGGCTGCGGGCTGTGCATTTACATCGACTGTGTTGCTGGCAAGGAGGATGAGTGGATAATTCCGGGTCATACCAAATCTATCTACCATCTTGAAAACGGAGACTGGCGCTGCCTTGCCACTTTTCCTCCTTCCTGAACGTGCCAGGGGACTTATTTTTATTTTACTTTTCATTATCATTTACACATGTAATATAACAATTATCAGCTAACAGCGCGAAATGAGAGTCCGTATGTCCCAGGGAAGCCCAGATTCAAATCGTCATGCCATCAGCGTCGCGCTTTTTGGCATGCTGGTCTTAACACTGGGTATGGGAATTGGGCGCTTTCTGTATACACCAATGCTGCCGGTACTGCTGTCGGAAGGTCAATTTACATTTGACCAACTCTCCTGGATTGCCAGCGCCAACTACGCCGGGTATCTGGCGGGAAGCCTGCTCTTCTCCTTCGGGCTCTTCCATCTTCCCTCACGCTTACGCCCGATGCTGCTAACGTCCGCGCTCGCTACCGCAGGGCTGATTCTGGCGATGGCAAGCTTAACGCAGCCCGCGCTGGTGATGCTGATCCGCTTTCTGGCGGGCGTCGCCAGTGCAGGTATGATGATCTTTGGCTCAATGATCGTTCTGCATCATACCCGGCATCCCTTCGTGATCGCGGCATTGTTCTCCGGCGTTGGCGCAGGCATTTTGCTGGGCAATGAATATGTTATTAGCGGTCTGCATTTTGCGCTTTCATCGCACACGCTCTGGCTGGGCGCAGCGGCAGCCTCGGCTCTGTTCTTTGTGCTACTGGTTATACTCCTGCCATCTCGCAACCACGTGCTCCCCGCTGCGGCCCCGGTAAAAACAGAGCATCAGCCTATGTCCTGGTGGCTGCTGGCTCTACTGTACGGGCTGGCCGGATTTGGCTACATCATTGTCGCCACCTACCTGCCGCTGATGGCGAAAAGTGCCGGTTCGCCGCTGCTGACTGCCCATCTCTGGTCGCTGGTCGGCATATCGATAATTCCGGGGTGTTTCGCCTGGCTGTGGGCCGCCCGACGCTGGGGAGTATTGCAATGCCTGACGGCGAATTTGCTGATTCAAAGCGCCTGCGTGGTCATGACGCTCGCCAGCGGCTCCTTGCCGCTGCTGGTGATAAGCAGCATGGGGTTTGGCGCAACGTTTATGGGAACCACCTCACTGGTGATGCCGCTTGCCCGTCAACTAAGCGTACCGCGCAATATTAATCTGCTGGGCCTGGTCACTCTGACTTACGGCATTGGGCAAATACTTGGTCCGCTATTAACCAGCCTGCTGGGAAGCGGCGCACAGGCGATCGTTAACGCCACGGTGTGCGGCGCGGTCGCGTTGTTTATTGCGGCACTTATCAGCCTCACGCAATTATACAAACAGCGTTTCGCCTCGCCAAAAAGGGTATAACCGGCTAACGTCTAAAGAAGATATATTCGGATTAGTCCGCAATTAAATGTCAGCATTTAATAAATCGCAAATAATCGGCAATTACCCGCCAGACAATTTATAATTCCCGGCTGTTCATTTATAAACTCAATTTAAAATGCGTAAAAATGGACATATTAATTCAACATCAACACCATCTTCGGGAAAGGCACATGTCGTGGTTTAAAAAAATACTACTGGGGTTAATTATTTTTGCGGGTTTAATTGGCACGCTAAAGGATTATAAAGACTTTGGCCTGTTTGGCGCACTGGGATTGTTTATTATCTTCCTGTTATCAACAACATTCTTATGGCAATGGGCCTCTGGCAAGTTACCAGAGATAACAAAGTTACATGCCATACTTATTTTACTGGCCAGCGCGGTAGCCTCCATTTTTGTTATCAATATGGCAATTGCCGGAAATTTGCATGTGGATTTAATGGAAGTCATGCGCATTACCATTACCCATAATCCGCTTTTTTATCTGATCCTCTGCGTGGTCGCATGGGTAAAAGTGGGCATCTGGCAATGGCTGTTTAGCGGTGTACAGATGAAAGAAAGTCAGCCGGTTTAAACTCCAACAGATGTAAAAAAGGCGTCTTAACCAAGACGCCTTTTTCGTACTAGTATAACTACTTAGAACTGATAGGTCAGACCCGCAACAACCTGATTGTCGCCGTCTTTGCCATCGAGCAGGTTAATTTTGTAACCCACATCAGCAACCATGTTTTTGTTGAAGTAGTAGTCTGTGCCCAGCGCAACGTATTCGGTCAGATCGTTATTGTTGTTGTCACGTGCATGAACGTATGCCACGTTCGGACGCAGACCAAAATCAAACACATAGGCCGCCATCGCTTCAAAGTGCTGCGCTTTGTCCGCATCCTGAATCAGGTTATGGGATTCACCGTACATGGTCGCAACGTAGATAGCGTTTGCATCATATTTCAGGCCAGCACCCCAGAATTCTGCGTTTTCGCCATCCCAACCATTTTGTTTCTGCTGAGCAGTCACAGAACTGTTGGTGTAGGCTGCAATGGCAGATACGCCGGAATCAGCGATATTGTCGTAGCCCAGGGAGAAGCCGTAGCCATTGCCGTGCTGTTTCGTCGGATCCTTATCGGAATCATCCTGACCCTGATATTGCGCGCCCAGGCTCAAGCCATCAACGGCACCAAACAGATTTTTGGTGCGGAGTGTTGCAACGCCAGAAGTGCGTGTAGTAAGGAAGCGGTCAGTATTTTCATAGGAGTCACCGCCGAACTCTGAGAGAGTGTCAGTGTAAGCTCCCACGTCGTAAGCGATACCGTAGTTACGACCGTAGTCAAAGCTAACGTCATGGCCATAATCCAGACCAGCAAACGCCAGACGTGTATTAACACCATTCTGAGAACCTTCTGCTTTAGCGGCATCAAACTGACTTTCAAACTGACCATAGCCAGTCAGTTGATCGTTGATTTGAGTCTCACCGCGAAAACCCAGACGTGCGTAGGTGCCGTCAGCATCGGTGCCGTCAGTCCAGGAGTGGACCGCTTTGACTTTGCCGTACAGATCCAGTTTGTTGCCATCTTTATTATAAATTTCCGCTGCATGAACGGAGGTTACCCCTAATGCCATTACAGCTAATGCCACTACTGACTTTTTCATGTTATTACTCACTTTTAATTGTGAATTTTGCTATCAACTTTGTTATGAAGGCGGAATGCCCACATAAAAAAGTCCCCTCCAGATAAGGGGAAACACCAATAACACACCGAAAAAATATACCAATAAAGGCAATAATGAAGTGGCAAGACCTATTTCAATTTTGGGTTTTAAAGAAAACCCGAACAGAGAGTAATTACTTAGATTCTTCGCTTGTGCTCTCATTAATAGAGCGATGTAACATTAACGCCTCAGCGATAATATCTTGTTTACTTTTACGGGTTTCAAATGCCAGCGTCCGAACATATTCCCATAGAGAAGTATCGACACGGGCACTTAATAGAACCATATCTTTTGATCGGGTTCCCCTGGCTTTTCGGATATCAGGGTAATCTCGAGAGGGCATCGTCATCATCTCCTGAACGCAATAAGACGCTTATGGCGATGAAATATGCAGTCAGTGTAAAAACATGTCAACGGTAAAAAACATTCACAATCGTAATAAAACTGTTAATAAACAGCGGAAAAATGGAACGATATTTCAAGTGAAAGATAACTTGTTTATAGAATAATGTGTAATTTTAACTTTACATATATTCGTTTTTATTCATTTGATTAAAAAAGCATGAATCATTCACATGGATAATGATATACAGTCAAAACATCATTGCAGCCAATAGGTTACATGTAGTTATTAATGTCTACTTTTACGCAAACCACGTGTTTTTATGCGCTGCTATGCCAGGCGGCCCTGCCCTAACCGCAGCGGAAATCACTTTGATTCTCACTTAATACAGACCAGTTTTGTCTAAAAATACGCACGAAAAGGTAAAAATAAGGTAAATAGCGCATTTTTTCGCAAGCAAAAATAAGTTGTTTTTAATTGATGAAAATCAATTTACATTACACAGGGCGGCGAAAAAAATGATCACTGAAGACTATGGAAACCATTTTTTACATAAGGTTTAAGACGTAAAAAGAAAGGTTGCTATGCAATGCCGAGCGGGCCGGAACAGCCCGCATGAGAGGTGGTAAAATCAGGCGTTAACTTTATCCAGCGGCCAGGAGTCAAACAGATAGCCATCGAAGTCGATGTCATCAACATTTGAAAACTCCAGCAGGCGCTGTTTGACGTTTTCCAGATGCTGCCACATCGCCAGCTTGGCCGCGCGGGCATCCTTTTTGATTAACGCTGCCAGGATCTGTTTGTGGTCACCCATCCACTCTTTACGATAGTGGGTATCATCGAGATGGCTATGAAGCTGGATCCACATCGGGTTGTTCTCGCGCCACTGCCATGACTGGCGGAACAGCTCCACCAGCATGCTGTTATGCGTGGCCTCGGCGATAGCGAGATGGAACTGCATGTCACCGCTTTCAGAACCGTTCGGTTCGCTGGAGGCCAGCTCCCGCTCTTCCAGTTGCAACGCCTGGCGCATTTTGACGATATCTTCGCGGGTGGCCTGCAGCGCGGCAAATTCGGCGATGTTGCTTTCCAGCAGCTGTCGCGCCTGGAGCAGCTCAAACGGGCCTGCATCATTGCAATGATTCACATCCGAACTGTCGATGGTCTGAGCTTCTACATTGTCGAGCACGTAGATCCCGGCGCCACGACGCACGTCCACCAGACCTTTAATTTCCAGCATGATTAACGCTTCGCGCACCACCGTGCGAGTGACATTGAGTCTCTCGGCGATTTCACGCTCCGGCGGCAAGCGCTCACCAGGCAGGTACGGCGTCTGGACAATCAGATCGCGGATCATTGCACCCACTTCCTGATAGGGTCTTTGCTGAGAAGTGTTTGATTTCATCGTGTTATGTCCGTCAGATGCGTCAATTCAGAATCCGGAGGCTGGATGACTGCGCACACCTTATCCGGCCTACCAATAACGTTTTTTCGCCTGAACTATAGCATTTGCGGGAAGCCAAAAACAGAAAACGGGTCAACCAAATTAGTATTTTGATTGACCCGTCATACCTGGGAGGTTATGCGTCAGCGCTTAACGCTGCAACGCACTCGCGTGCGCCGTGTTCACACAGCTGTTGATACGCCGCGGTAACCGTCGCAACAAAGTCGGCGTTTTCCGCCAGATCATGACCAAAAATGCCGCTCAACCCCAGCAGAGCCGTCACGCGTTCGGCTCCCTGGAACTGTTGGTTAATGCGCTGGAATTCGGCCTGCATTGGGTCGACAACATCAATGACCTGCCCCTGTTCATCCACACCGTGGGTGTAGCGCATCCAGCCCGCGATGCCCAGTGCCAGATGACGCCAGCCGCTGCCGTTTTGCAGATGCAGACGCACCGGATCCAGCAGGCGCTGCGGCAGTTTCTGGCTGCCGTCCATCGCAATCTGCCAGGTACGGTGGCGCAGAGATGGGTTGCTGAAACGCTCGATCAGCAGCGTCGCGTAGGCGTTGAGATCGGTACCTTCCGGCATCGACAGCGTCGGCGCTTGCTCCTGCATCATCAGCGCAAACGCCGCTTTGCGGTACGCTGGATTGGTCATGGTGTCAGCGATGGTTTCATAACCGCCAAGATAGCCCAGATAAGCGAGGAAAGAGTGGCTGCCGTTGAGCATGCGCAGTTTCATCATTTCAAACGGTACTACGTCGGCAACAAACTGTGCGCCGACTTTGTCCCAGTCAGGGCGACCGTTAACAAAGTTGTCTTCAATCACCCACTGGCGGAACGGTTCGCAGGCGATAGCGCACGGATCGTAAACGCCCAACTGGTCGGCAATCTCCTGCAACGTTTCTGGCGTTGCCGCCGGAACAATGCGGTCTACCATGGTGCACGGGAAAGTGGCGTTTGCTTCAATCCACTGCGCCAGCTGCGGGTCACGCGCCTGCGCCAGGCCCAGCACCGCGACTTTCGCCACATGCCCATTTTCACGCACGTTATCGCAGGACATCACGGTAAAGGCCGCCAGCCCCTGCTCACGACGCAGATGCAGCGCCTGTACGATGTAACCAATCGCCGATTTCGGCGCGGCTGGATTTGCCAGATCGTGTTTAATCAGCGGGTTATTGAGATCTAACTGGCCGCTGGCAGCATCGGTGCAGTAGCCTTTTTCCGTGACCGTCAGCGAGACAATTGCCGTCTGCGGGCGTGCCATGGCCTGTAAAATACCATCACAGCCGTCAAGCTCCGGGTGCAGCGCTTCTTTCATCGAGCCGATCACTTTCAGCACGGTGTTGTCCGCGCCTTTTTCCGCCACGGTATACAGCAATTGCTGCTTGCGCAGGTTTTCAATCAGTATGCAGTCATTACCCGGCATCAGGTTAACTTCACAGATACCCCAGTCGCTGTCGGTGGTTTCCAGAAGATGGTGGGTGTACAGCGCCTGATGCGCGCGGTGAAAAGCGCCGCATCCCAGGTGAACAATGCGGGATTGCAGACGAGAGCTGTCCCATGCGGGGCGCGCAACCGGCAGGTTGCTATTGGCAATTGTCGTTGTCATCGTGAACTCCAGATCCCGTCGGAAAGACCAACGGTGAGAAAAGAAAAAAGCCGGCCAGACAGGCGACCGGCAACACTGCTTTAGCGGCTAAAGAAAGCGCGCTGGATAGCCATCTCAACGCCACGCACTTCCGCCAGGCCTTTCAGGCGACCAATCGCGGAGTAACCTGGGTTGGTTTTCTTTTTCAGGTCGTCAAGCATCTGGTGACCGTGGTCCGGGCGCATAGGGATCAGATCTTCTTTGCCCTCGGCTTTACGGCGCTGTTCTTCCTCAACGATCGCTTTCACCACTTCGTACATGTCAACGTCGCCATTTAGATGCGCCGCTTCATGGAAGGTTTTCGGGTTATCTTCACGCAGCGTGGAGCGCAAATGGGTGAAGTAAATGCGCGGGCCAAACTGTTTGATCATGTCGACCAGGTCGTTATCCGCACGAACGCCGTAGGAGCCGGTACACATGGTGAAACCGTTCGCCATGCTGTTGACCGTATCGACCATCCACTGCATGTCTTCCACGGTGGAAACAATGCGTGGCAGGCCAAGGATTGGGCGCGGCGGATCGTCAGGATGTACCGCCATACGCACACCGACCTCTTCTGCTACCGGAATAATCGCCTTCAGGAAGACGGCAAAATTCTCACGCAGCGCAGCTTTATCGATATCCTTATAGCGTTCAAGATGCTGGCGGAACTGGTCGAGCGTGTAGCCCTCTTCCGCGCCCGGCAAACCGGCGATGATATTGCGGGTCAGACGTGCTTTGTCTTCTTCGCTCATGGTGGTGAAGCGTTCATTCGCCTGCGCAATCTCTTCGGCGGTGTAGTCCGCTTCCGCGCCCGGTCGTTTGAGGATATGCAGCTCAAAGGCGGCAAATTCAATTTGATCGAAACGCAGCGCTTTGGAGCCGTCCGGCAGGACGTATTCCAGGTCGGTACGGGTCCAGTCGAGAACCGGCATAAAGTTGTAGCACACGGTACGAATGCCGCACTCGGCCAGGTTACGCAGGCTTTGCTGGTAGTTGGCAATCCACTGCTGATAGTTGCCGGAACGGGTTTTAATGTCTTCGTGGATCGGTACGCTTTCGACGACCGACCATACCAGGCCCGCCTGCTCAATAATGGCTTTGCGTTTCAGGATCTCATCAACCGTCCACACTTCCCCGTTCGGGATATGGTGCAAGGCAGTGACAACGCCCGTTGCACCCGCCTGACGCACATCCGCTAAGGTGACCGGATCGTTAGGACCATACCAGCGCCATGTCTGTTCCATGTTTTATTCCTCGTTTACGTTATGGACTCGACGATATGGCACATAAATTCCTCCTTTTGGTATTACATGTCAACCTGAAGCGATAAATTGGTTAACCAAATCACGATATCTGCTGACCATACCGCTAATTAACGGCCATACAACCCAGTATTAATGTAAACATGTAACGCAATGTGACATCCATCGCATCATAGGTTGACCAATATATGTAACATCTCAACCAAAATCATAATAGTTCAACCAAAGTAAGGTAGACGTTATATGCACGTTCTCAATATTCTGTGGGTTGTATTCGGCATCGGCCTGATGCTAGTGCTCAATTTAAGATTCAAAATAAACTCGATGGTCGCTCTGCTGCTGGCGGCACTCTCGGTCGGTATGCTGGCGGGAATGGATTTAATGGAACTGCTGCATACCATGAAATCCGGTTTTGGCAGCACGCTGGGGGAGCTGGCGATTATCGTGGTATTCGGGGCAGTCATCGGTAAGCTGATGGTTGACTCCGGCGCGGCGCATCAGATTGCCCATACGCTACTGGCGCGACTCGGTCTACGTTACGTGCAGCTGTCGGTGATCATTATTGGTCTGATCTTCGGCCTGGCGATGTTCTATGAAGTGGCGTTTATTATG
The DNA here is from genome assembly GCF_001037515.1 of Citrobacter sp. MGH110. NCBI lineage: Bacteria > Pseudomonadati > Pseudomonadota > Gammaproteobacteria > Enterobacterales > Enterobacteriaceae > Citrobacter > Citrobacter sp. MGH110. The sequence continues at coordinate 3,090,708 of NZ_KQ089830.1, forward strand.
CTGGCACCGCTGGTGATCGTCATTGCCGCGGAAGCGAAGATCCCGTTCCTCAAGCTGGCGATTCCTGCGGTTGCCGCCGCCACCACCGCTCACTCACTGTTCCCACCGCAGCCGGGTCCGGTCGCGCTGGTTAACGCCTACGGCGCTGACATGGGCATGGTTTACATCTACGGTATCCTGGTGACCATTCCGAGCGTGATCTGCGCCGGACTTATCCTGCCGAAATTCCTCGGCAACCTCGATCGTCCAACGCCGTCATTCATGAAGGCCGACGTACCGGTTGACCAGAACAACCTGCCGTCCTTCGGCGTGTCTATTCTGGTGCCGCTGATCCCGGCGATCATCATGATCTCCACCACCATCGCCAACATCTGGCTGGTGAAAGGGACGCAGGCGTGGGAAGTGGTCAACTTCTTAGGCTCCTCGCCGATTGCAATGTTTATCGCCATGGTTGTCGCCTTCGTGCTGTTTGGTACCGCGCGCGGTCACGACATGCAGTGGGTAATGAACGCCTTTGAAAACGCGGTGAAAAGCATCGCCATGGTGATCCTGATCATCGGCGCGGGCGGCGTACTGAAGCAAACCATTATCGATACCGGCATCGGCGATACCATCGGCATGCTGATGTCGCACGGCAATATTTCTCCCTACATCATGGCGTGGTTGATAACCGTGCTGATTCGTCTGGCAACGGGTCAGGGCGTGGTCTCAGCCATGACGGCGGCGGGGATTATTAGCGCAGCGATCCTCGACCCGGCAACCGGTCAACTGGTGGGCGTCGACCCGGCGTTGCTGGTGCTGGCAACAGCGGCCGGCTCCAACACCCTGACCCATATCAACGATGCTTCGTTCTGGCTGTTCAAAGGCTACTTTGACCTGTCGGTGAAGGATACGCTGAAAACCTGGGGTCTGCTGGAGCTGGTAAACTCCGTGGTTGGCCTGATTATCGTGTTGATCATCAGCATGATTGCATAACGTCGATACCGCTCTGGCCTATAGCGCCAGAGCGGTTTTCCATCCTGCCTCAACAATCCTCAATAATCAGATACACCGCTTTCACCGGGCCATGCACCCCAACCACCTTGATAAGCTCAATATCCGCCGTCGAGCTGGGTCCACTGATGATATTAATGCATGATGGCATACGCTCACCGGCCTGTGCTTTCTGATGCAGCTTTTCTGCCAGTTGCGCCACGCGCGGCAGGATGGTGCTTTTACGCAGCACGAAAATCGAGGACTCCGGCAACAGGCTCAGGGAGCGCCCGCGCTCTGGTGCGGAAAACAGTACCACGCCGCCGGACTCGGTCAGGCCATACTCGGCATACACCACGCCCACTTTCGCCTGCTCGGCCTGGGTAATATTTTCGCTACCACGCGCCGGATCCCAGACCACGGCGTGGCATTCCTGCTGCAAGCGTTCGGTGATGCCCAGCTCCACCAGCCGGCTGTCGCCGCTCAGCACCACAGGCTGCTGACCCAATTCTTCGCACAGGCGCAGCGCCGCGTCTGCGGCCTGGTCCTCGCTGGTCAGTTCGCAGCGGGCCAGCATCACTTCGCTGGCAAACTGGATAAACGCAGAGCAGCGCTGCTCGGGGCTAAGCTCGGTCAGGCGCTCGTTGGCATAGTTGTTAACCGGTGCGGCATCCGCTTGCGGTTCGAAGCGCAGCGGGCGACCCAGCGCCTGGGCGATGGTGTTTAAAAACGCGGTACGGTTATCCATTCTTTTTCTCCTGCGCCTGATGTTTCTTAAACCAGCTACGGAAGCTCTCGCCGTCAGCATCAGGCAGATCGCGCGCCTCCATCCAGTCACCAATCGCGCCAACCTTGAGCGGGGTTTTGCCGCCATTGATAAACCAGCTCGCCGCATGCGCGCCCGCCATCATCCCGACTTTCCACAGCCCCGGATGGCTATTGGCATAGGCGAACATCTTGATCGCCCGTCGCTCGGCTTTCGGCGTAATGCCCTCCTCGGCCATCACCCGGCGATGACGCAGGATCAGTTTTGACAACGGAATACGCACCGGGCAGACGCTGTCACAGGCCGTGCATAAAGAACAGGCGTACGGCAGGTCTTTAAAATCTTTATAGCCGCCGAGCAGCGGAGAAATCACCGCGCCGATGGGTCCAGGATAGATAGAGCCATAGCCATGTCCGCCGATGTGGCGGTACGCCGGACAGGTGTTCATACAGGCTCCGCAGCGGATGCAGCGCAGCACATCGCGAAACTCTGAGCCCAGCACCTGCGAGCGACCGTTATCGACAATCACCAGATGGAACTCTTCCGGTCCGTCAACGTTATTCGCCTCACGCGGGCCGGTCAGCCAGGTGTTGTAGCCCGTCAGACGTGCACCCACGGCGCTGCGCGCCAGCATGGTGATCAGCACATCCACCTCGGCAAAGGTCGGCGCGATACGCTCCATGCCCATCACCGCAATGTGCGTTTTCGGCAGCGTGGTGCACATGCGCGCATTGCCTTCGTTGGTCACCAGACACACCGAGCCGGTTTCCGCCACGGCAAAGTTACAGCCAGTAATACCGATTTCGGCACTGAGGAAATCCTCGCGGATCTTCTGACGAATGAACAAGGTCATAGCTTCCGGGGTTTCCGGGCCGTCGTACCCCAGACGTTCGTTCAGCACGCGGCGGATCTGGTAGCGATCTTTATGAATCGCCGGAACCACGACGTGCGAAGGCGGATCCTGATCCAACTGCAGAATATATTCCCCGAGATCGGTTTCGATCACCTGGATTCCGGCATCCTGCAGCACGTGGTTGACGCCGATTTCTTCGGTCACCATCGACTTGGACTTCACCACCTTCTTCGCATTTTTACTCTGCGCGACCTGCAAAATGTAGCGAGTGGCGTCTTCTTTGGTTTTGGCGAAATAGACGTGTCCGCCGTTTTCCGTCACTTTCTCGGAGAGTTGGTACAGGTAAGCGTCGAGGTTGCTCAGAACGTGATCGCGGATCTGGCTGGCACGATCGCGCCAGTCTTCCCAGTGGCCTAACTCATCGACCATTTTTTGCCGATTCGCGCCGATACGCTCCTGCGCATTAGCCACGGCTTTGCGCATGATCGGATCTTCTATCTGCTGACGAATACGCAGTTTAAATTCTACATCGCTGGTTTTTATCGACATCTCTTTCCCCTCAGCGGCTCATCAGCACTTCAGCAATATGCATCACTTTGACCGGCTGGCCTTCCCGTTGCAGTCGGCCGCCAATGTTCAGCAGGCAGCTAACGTCTGCGCCAATCAAATATTCCGGCTTTGCATCCATCAGATGTAAGACTTTCTCTTTCACCATCTCACCGGATATCTCGGCCATCTTGACCGAGAACGTCCCGCCAAAGCCGCAACAGGTATCCTGATCGGCAAACGTCAACAGCTCCAGTCCGCGCACGTTTTTCAGCAGCGTAAGCGGCTCTTCCTTCACTCCCAGTTTGCGGGTCAAGCTACAGGAAGGATGATACACAGCGCGGCCCTGCAGGCTGGCACCAACGTCCACCACGCCCAGTTTGTTGACGATAAAGGAGGTGAGATCCTGCATACGCGCGGAAACTTTCTCAGCACGCAGCGCCCATTCCGGTTCATCGGCCAGATACGTCGGGTAGCTTTTTACCGCGTAGGTGCAGGAGCCTGCCGGGGAGATAATCGGATCGTCGTTGTCTTCCAGCGCGGCGATCAGGTTTTTCATCCCGGGGATCGCCTCTTTGATGTATCCGCTGTTGATGGCTGGCTGACCGCAACACCCTTGCTTCTCGGGGAAATTCACGCGACAACCCAGTTTTTCCAGCAGCAATACGGAGTCTCGTGCCATCCGTGATTTCAGTGCGTCACCAATGCAGGTAACAAAGAAATTTACATTCACAATAACTACTCCATTGCTTCATTTCTGTTTATTGCGCTTGATATCGCGATATCAAGCAAAGATTCAGCTGTATTTCACGCCCAGTTTTTGTATTTGCTTGTTTTACTAATGTCTGGGTTCATTATGATGCACGGATCGTTTTCCTTTGATAGCGACTCTCCTCTTCTTATATCAGGACAATCGCAAATGTTTGTATTTTCATTTGTATGACAAAATCAAATAATCCCCTAATCAACATGCATATGCAATACCCATGTTTATTTATTTCGGACTTGCTCACATTTTTATATTGAAAACGACAGTGTTATTAACACCTTATTAAATAGTTTCGAATGATTACTACCTTCGTCACTACCATTATTAAAAATGTTATTAAATAACCACTTATGGGTATTTACCTTGCTCTTAAGTATATTTATCTGGCATTGAATTTTAATTAAAAGATTACAATAGTTACAAAACCATAAATCATAATTACTTTATTCACTGAAGCGATTCAGTTTACATATTTTATTTACACAGCAATGTAGCCTTCCCGCCATAAATATAAATCAGGTTTAATGAACCAATCAGGAATAGCAATGAACGAATATTTTATGTTTGCCCTGGCACTATCTCCTTTACTACTTATGGTATTTTTAATACTGAAATTAAAAATGCCCATCCATTATTCCGTACTGATTTCTTTGGTATTCACCGCTGCACTATCGGCAATATTCTGGGAAATGCCCGTACAAAATCTGAAAGCCGCGATAGGCTATGGCGCACTGAAGGGACTATGGCCGATCGTGATTGTGATCCTCGGCGCTATTTTCAGTTATAACGTCATGCAAGCGACCAAAGCACTGGATATTTTGCGCGATATTCTCGCCAGCATTAGCGAAGATAAGCGTATTCAGGTGCTGCTGATTTCATGGTGTTTTGGTGGATTTCTTGAAGCCGCAGCGGGCTATGGCACGGCGGTCGCTATTCCGATCGGCATTCTCATTGCGCTGGGATTCAACCCGCTGAAAGCAGCGATTGCTTCTCTCGTGGCGAATACCGTTCCCACCGCATTCGGCGCGGTCGGGATCCCGGTTTCTATTCTGGCTGAACAGGTTAATCTGCCGGTTTATACCTTAGGCGGAACCATTATTTTGCAGCTCGCGCTGTTTAATATCCTGCTGCCGTTTGTGATTGTCTGCATTATTGGCGGCGGCCTGAAAGCCATTCGTGGCGTATTTCTGATCACGTTGATTTGCGGCATTTCCACGCTGATTCCGCAATATTTTGTCGCCATTCATCTTGGCGCGGAATTACCCGCTTTTGCCGGTAGCCTGGTCAGCCTGTTTGCCGTGGCGATGGTCAGTCGCCTGCGCAAAGGGAAAACCGATCCAGAGTGGCGCATTGAGGTCAGCCATACCCGCGAAACCACGCCGCGCTCGGCAAAAGTGCTGTTCCGGGTTGGCTCTATCTATCTGTTTATTTTTGTGTTTATCCTGCTGTGTTCGCCGCTGTTCCCGACAATAAAAGGCGCGGCGTCCCAACTGGCTTCGGTGCTGCATTTCACGTTGGCTGACGGTAAAACGATGGCACTGAAAGTTGAATGGGTGACCACACCAGGGATGCTGATCATCTTTGCGACCATTATCGGCGGTTTTATTCAGGGGGCGTCCGCACGCGGGATGCTGGAAGTATTTATCAAAACCATTTTCCAGCTTAAAAACTCTATCGTCGCAATTATGGCGATCGTCGCGCTGGCCACGGTGATGGACCTCAGCGGGATTATCTCCACGCTGGCGCAGTCGATTGTCGATCTGACCGGCAGCTCGTACGTCTTCCTCTCCCCGGTGATTGGCGCGCTGGGCACGTTCGTTACCGGCAGCGATACCAACTCGAACATTCTGTTCGGCAAGCTGCAAACCATTGCTGCCAGCAAGTTGCATATCGATCCTAACTGGCTGGCGGCGGCCAATACCTCTGGCGCTACGGGGGGGAAAATGATTTCGCCGCAAAGCATCGCCATCGCGGTTTCTGCCACCAAAATGGACGGTCAGGCCAACCAGATTATGTCTGGCACCATGAAATACTGCTGCGCCTACATTGTGATCCTCGGCCTGAAAGTCGGTCTCTTTTATTACTGGTTTATGGCGTAAGCCATTGTCAACCCCGTCAAATTCGCGGCAATCGTATTTGACGACACAGTGACCAAAAAGGTTTACACCGTCCCAGGAACGGAACAAGGCGACAGGCTTTACGATTTGTCGGCGCTGACTAAAATAGCGCCGATGTTTCAAATCGAGGATTGTTGTTATGTTGTTCTGGAAAAAGATGGTGAAGAAGTTCGACGCCTTTTCCGCGTTGATTCCACCACGCTACTTCCGCGTGTAATACCTGGCACTTATGCCTGATGGCGCTTCGCTTATCAGGCCTACATTTCACACTCATTTGTAGGCCTGCGTTTCACGCTCATTTGTAGGCCGGATAAGGCGCGAGCCGCATCCGGCAGCGACAGCAGCGTAAAATGCTCACCCCTTCCTCTTACGCAGACCGCATGCTCTTAACACCGCCACCCACAGACGAAGCCACGCGAAACGGTAGACCAGAGGATGCTGAAGCCGCAGCAATGTCAGAAACATAGAGCCCCCTCGTGGCGCTACAGTACCGCTGCCCGATAGCGAATTTGCGGATCCATTATCTGGTGACGCGCATCTATCAGCCGCAGTTCATACGAATCATGCTCTTTTGTCAGTCGCATCACAGCATCGACGACACTGGTGGTCCGCTCCAGCGCCTGCTTGTCCTCATAACCATTGAGCAGTGAGGCCAGCATCACGCTGCAAATCAGATCCCCAACGCCCACCGGCATTTTGGTAAAGGTATACAGCGGCCGGGCAATGTGTAACGTCTGTTCCGGCGTCACCAGCAGCATTTCAAACGCCTGTTTGTCCCGCGAACAGTCGCCGAGATGCTTCACCAGCACCTTCTTCACACCCCACGACACCAGCTGCTGCGCAGCTTCCACCACCTCGTCAAAACCACGCAGTTGTCTGCCCGTCAGCACGCCCAGCTCATAGAGATTCGGTCCCATGATGTCGGCCAGTTGAATGGCATCATCGACAAAAAAGGACTCTACGCCCTGCGCGACAATGCAGCCTTTTTGCGGGTCGCCCATCACCGGATCGCAAAAATAGAGCGCCTGCGGATTACGCTGACGAATGGTGGTGACCGCGTGCATCACCTCTTCACAATGACGTTTATCTCCAAGATACCCGGACAGCACAGCGTCGCATTGCGCCAGCTTTTGCAGGTCATCCAGCCCGCTGATGATGGCGCTCAGCTCGCCGTGCGGCATCGCCATGCCCTGCCACATCCCGTACTGGGTGTGGTTGGAAAACTGTACGGTGTAAAACGGCCAGACATCGATCCCCGAAAGCTGCATCGGCAACACAGCGGCTTTATTTCCGGCATAGCCATAAACGACTGACGACTGAACAGACAACACGTTTTTCATTTTGACTCCGTCTAACGAAACGTTGGCAGCAGACCAAATACGTCCAGAACAACCGTCAGATAGACAACCGCTCCACAGACAATCACCAGGTTAAGCACGGTGTTATTACAGGGCGCGGTATAGCTGGCGGTCGGAAAACGTTTCCGCGCGGCTTTCACCAGGAACGGCGGCAGGATCACGCTCCAGATGGTAAAGGCCAGACCGGCATAGCCAATCGCGTGCACAAAACCGTTCGGGAAGAAGAAGCACACTGCGGCTGGCGGGAAGTAGGTCACCAGCGCGGTTTTCAGTCGGCCCATGCCGTCATCCGGGAAGTGAAACAGGTCGGCGATGTAATCGAACAAGCCAAGCGTCGCCGCCAACAGTGAACTGGCTACTGCGAAGTTGCCGAAGAAGGTCAGGATCAAATCCATATAGCGGCTGGTGAACAGCTCGCTGATGGCCTCAACAAACACGTCGATATTGCCGCCTTTGGCGATAATTGGCGGGAACGCGGAACGGCTGATGTTACCCATCGTGACGCCCAGCCAGAAGATGTACAGCAGCAAGGCAAACAGCGTACCGATGATAATCGAACGCGTGATATTCGAGACCCCACTCTTGCCATACAGCTTGACCAGGCTCGGCACGTTACCGTGAAAACCAAACGAGATAATACAGAACGGCAGCGTCATCAGAATGTAAGGCAGGTACTGTGAGTTGGGCAGCGCCACCGCCACGCTGTCGACAAGTTTCGCCACTTCAATATGACCAACCAGCCCGGAGAAAGTAGCAAAGAACGCGATAAACTTACCGATAATCAACACGGTAGTGATGCGTCCGACCAGCAAGGAGCTGTACCAGGCAATCGCGCCGACCAGCATACTGACGATCACCACCGAGATATTCGCCGGAAAGCGCACGCCGCTGTATTTGAACACGGTTTGCGCCATCACCGCTGACGATCCGGAAATATAGGCATAAGTCAGAATATACAGCACAAAGCCGAAAGCGATACCGACAACGATATTCCACTTACGGCCTAATAAATCCTGAGTAAAGGTATTAAAACTGGCACCGGCGCCATAATGCAGGTTGACTTCAACCAGCATCAGACCGGTTAATAACATCATGATGGCGATAAACAGAAGAATAACAGACGCACCGGGGAACCATACGCCGGCCATCGCAATCGGCAGGGAGAACATCCCGCCACCCACTACGGTCGCGATAACCAACATGGTTCCGCTAATCAGTCCGGGGGTACTACTCTGTCGCTCAATGGCATTAATATCCATGATAAATGTTCCTGTAGACTATTCGTTATAATTACAGCTGTCATTTGTACATCATGCGGATAATAAAAATGTCGGAGTCAGGGTTTACTTTTTTTAGTTATGTCACGGTAACGGGCACCGCAAAGGCTTCCTGTTCATGGAAAAGGAATACAAAAAAGCCCCATCACGTGATGGGGCCATAACTATTTTTTAGATGTAATCAAAGCGTGCAGTAAAGAAACGCAACTGCTTCGGCTCGTAAATAAACTTCAGCCCGCGAATATCTTCTTTGTGCTGGTAAAGTTTAATAATACCGTCAGCCACGACATCCATATGCGCGTAGGTATAAACACGGCGTGGAATAGTCAGACGCACGGTTTCCAGTTTCGGTCTGTGGTGTTCACCGGTCACGTTATTACGGCCCGCAGAGATAATTCCGCGCTCCATACTGCGCACGCCGGTTTCCACATAGATGCTGGCGGCCAGACTTTGTGCCGGGAACTCATCCTGCGTCAGATGCTCGCAGAAGCGACGCGCATCGAGGAATACCGCGTGACCACCCACCGGTTCAACAATCGGTACGCCAGCGGCTTTCAGCTTATCGCCCAGGTAGCGAACTTGCTTCACGCGGTGCTCGATGTACTCGTACTGCATGGCTTCGCGCAGGCCAATCGCCATCGCTTCCATGTCGCGTCCGGCCAGGCCGCCGTAGGATGGCATACCTTCGTAAACTACGACTAACTCTTTGGCAGAAGAGAACATTTCGTCATCGTTCATGCACAGGAAACCGCCGATGTTCACCAGACAGTCTTTTTTACCACTCATGGTACAACCGTCGGCGTAGCTGAACATCTCATGCACGATCTCGGCGATGCTCTTGTTCTCAAATCCCTGCTCTTGCTCTTTGATAAAGTAGGCGTTTTCTACGCAGCGGGTAGCGTCGTAGAACACTTTAATGCCGTGCGCTGCCGTCAGTTCACGCACCGCACGCATGTTCGCCATCGAGACCGGCTGCCCGCCCGCGAGGTTAACCGTCACCGCCAGGCAGATATACGCAATATTCTCTGCGCCTTTTTCATCAATCAGTTTTTGTAATTTTTGAAGATCGATATCACCTTTAAACGCAATATTCAGACCGGCATCGTGCGCTTCGTCACGAACGATATCGACAAACACCGCACCATTTTTTTCCTGGTGATAACGAGTGGTAGTGAAATACATATTCCCGGCAACATATTGCCCTGGTTTAATAGCCAGTTGCGATAACAGGTTTTCTGCGCCGCGGCCCTGGTGAGTCGGAACAATATGTTTAAAGCCGAACAGTTCCTGCACGGTTCTTTCCAGATGATAGAAGTTTTCGCTGCCCGCGTACGCTTCATCACCCATCATCATTCCGGCCCACTGCTTGTCGCTCATTGCGTTAGTGCCACTGTCGGTCAGCAGGTCAATATAAATATCTTTCGAATTTAACAGGAAAGTATTGTAACCCGCTTCCTGCATTTTCTTAAGGCGCTCATCACGCGGGATCATAGATACAGTTTCAACGCTTTTAATACGGAAGGGTTCTGCCGGATAATTCATTTTGTTTCTCCAGTAACAGTGGTCATGTACGTATTAATGTGAAGTAAATCATACCTGGTTCATCAATAAAGTCTGATGAAATATAACTATTCGCCTCCTGAGCCAGGGGGAGAAATAATGTGGAGGCACTATGCAAGATTTGATTGATTATGGAAATAGCCCGGTCAACATTAATCACTGGCAATAATTTAAAAAGCTGTAAATATGAGTGATGCAAATCACACGTCATTTTTTTACCCGTTCATATTCAACGAGTTTTTTTTGCGTGTTGATTTGCCCTTCACCGTTGCATGTCACTGGAGAGGGAAAATACTGAAAACTTAACTTTCCAGGCTGTTCTCATAATGTATTGCTCAATGAGTACACCCCAATTTGTGAGAGTCGGATCACTTCGCGGGTTTATATTTGTGATTCACATCACCAAAAGTGTAAAGAAAAGCGTACAATTAAGCGTTGTTTCAGAGTTTGCTATTTGCTTCAGTGAGTTAGATCGCATTTTTGGTCTGATGCCGACAGGTGTTGTTTTCTGGAGCGTGGGGATATTCAGGCGTGTGAAAGATAATGAATAAATGCGATGAATAATACCGGATTTATTGGGGTAAAGGTGTTTTCTATTTATTCCGAAAGCGCGCTATTCGCGCTTATTTCATCTTATTTATATCTGGACTTACCGAAGATTACTGGGGAAATTTACAGGGGTTTTATTAGCGCGATACGAAGGTGCGCCAACACCTGCGCATCGCTAATCACAGTAACTATTTATATAAACGTATAACAGGAGGGACATCATCCCTCCTGTTATCGCGATAATGCCAATAATTATTTCACTAACGCAGATATATCCTTGAACAGCGAATGGGCTATTTCCACACCGTCACGAGTTGTACGCATACGGGAATGATAGCGACGCTCGCCCGGCAAACGAGCCCCTTGCCGCTGCATATCGGCAAAGAGTCTCTCGGCACGTGCCAGATGCTGCGGAGCCTCCCGTCCCAGAAAGCGGGCCGGGTCCAGGGCCAGAATCAGCTCGCCACCATAGGGCAACCCGCCAGCCCCCTTATCCCACGCCAGCGATTCCGCGCTGGTCATATCGCCGATGAGCGGTCCGGCAAGCAGTTCCACCATTGCCGCCAGTGCCGACCCTTTATGCCCGCCAAACGTCAACATCGCGCCGTCGAGGATCGCCTGCGCGTCGGTAGTGGCCTGACCGTCACCGTCAATCCCCCACCCTTCCGGCACCGCTTTTCCCGCCCGTTGATGGAGTTGGATCTCTCCCCGTGCCGCCGCACTGGTGGCCATGTCGAAGATAAACGGGGATTTTTCTTCACGCGGCCAGCCAAATGCTATCGGGTTAGTGCCAAAAAGCGGCTGCGTCCCGCCTGCGGGAGCAACCCACGCATGGCTGGGCGTCGTCGCCAGCGCCACCAGCCCCGCCTCCGTGAGCGGTTCAACGTCGGCAAACAGCGCCGAAAAGTGCACACAGCGGTTAATCGCCAGGGCTGCAATACCGCTGTGGCGCGCCTTTTCTATCAGCAGTGGAAGCGCGCGCTCGAATGCCAGCAGGGAAAATGCCCCACCGGCGTCCACCTTCACAATGGCCGGCGCGGTATCGGTGACAACCGGCTCAGCGTCAGGTGACACCTTTCCTTTACGTCGCGTCTCCACAATCCCCAGCAACCGCCACAAACCATGCGAGGCACAGCCATCACGCTCACCGTGGGTCACGTTTGTCGCGATCGCCACGGCATGCGCTTCACTGAATCCGTTCCCGCGCAGCACCTTATATGCCAGCGCATAAGCCTCTGTTAACGAGAGGTTTACCATCTCCATGACCGACTCCTTTACTCTTCTTCATCACCGGTAAAGTTAGCCCGCGGCAGACAGGTTCGCTCACCCCAGTAGTAAATTCCCAGCGACATCACCGCTACCACCACCGTATCCCACGGATGACCAATCACCCCTGTGCCCCCAAAACTGCCCAGCCAGGAGAAGAGCATAATCAGCGCGTAGAAGGCGATAAGCCACAGAGACGATTTCACCTGCTGTGCCAGACTTACGGTGTGTACCGGCACTTTTGATTTGCAAAGCACATAGACGACAAACATCACAATCTGCAGTCCCAGCAGCCATGACAGCGTGCCCCAGCCAGACCAGAATACAATCAGCGCCGAAATCACAAACGACACCGGACCGATAATCCCGAAGGCACGCACGCGGAATGGGCGCGGCAAATCCGGTGCATTACGGCGTAGCCCCGCCGCCGTGACCGGGGCAATGGCGTAGCTCAGTACCAGCGCCGCCGACACCACGCTTATCAGCTGTTCCCATGACGGGAACGGCAATGTCCAGAAGATAGACAATGCAAAGGTCAGCCACAGCGCCGGACGCGGAATGCCAGACTCTTTATCGATGTGGGTAAACGTCTTAAAGAAGGTGCCTGCTTTCGCCCAACCATAAATCACGCGCGGCGTGGCGTTCATGTAGATATTGCCGGTACCACTTGGGGAGACAATCGCGTCGCACACCACCATAAACGCCAGCCAGCCCATACCGAGCGTAATGGCGATATCCCGGTACGGCAGCGAGAATTGCTTGCTGATCTCCGCCCAGCCGCCACCCAGCATATCGGTCGGAATACTGCCAAGAAATGCCAACTGCAACAGCACATAAATAATCGTCGACAGCACCACGGATAAAATCAGCGCCACCGGGATGGTACGCTGTGGATTCTTTACTTCACTCGCCACAGAAATAATTGGCGTCAACCCCAGGTAGGCGAAGATGATCCCACCGGCGCTAATCGCAGCCTCAACGCCCGACATACCAAAGGGTGCAATTCCCTGAACGTGCAGGTTCTCAGGTTTGAAAAAGGTAAATAGCGTCACAACGACCGCTAGCGGCACCAAAAATTTCAGAATACTGATGATGTTATTGGAACGGGCAAACGTTTTTACACTGTAGTAATTCAGCCCGAAGAACAAACACAGCAGCAAAAACTGCACCACCCATCCCAGCAGCGTTGGGTCGCTTGAGCCAGTTTGAGTCAGCATCGGGAACCATGCTGCCGCATACTGCCGCGCAGCAACAATCTCTATGGAGATGAGGCTTGAAAACGCAATCAGCGTAATAAATCCAAGCAGATACCCCATCAACTCACCGTGGGAAAAGACCGGATAACGGATAATCCCCCCGGCACGAGGCAGTGCCGCGCCCAGCTCACAATAGACAATCCCCAACAGCAAAACGGCAATCCCACCGATGACCCACGAGGCAATGCCCGCAGGTCCGGCAATCGATGCCACATGGCTTGCGGCAAACAGCCAGCCGGAACCGAAGATAGCCCCAAGCCCAATAAACGTCAGGTCGGTCAGCGTTAGCTGCTTTTTAAATTTACCCACCTCAGCAACGCGGGCCTGTGTTTGGTGCGTAGAGTGAATCGTCATGGTCATGCCCTTCAGTCAACAGAGGGGGAAATGGCTTCCCGGGTCCACTGCCCGTTAATCAGGCGCAGCAGGTTCAGAGGGTTGTCATCCTGGACAGCAGGCGGAAGCAGCGCGGCAGGCACATTTTGCAGGCATACCGGGCGTAAAAAACGGTCGATGGATTGCGTCCCTACCGAGGTACCGCGAGCATCGGTGGTGGCAGGCCACGGACCACCGTGCACCATGGCATCACAAACCTCGACACCGGTTGGATAACCGTTAAACAAAACGCGTCCCGCTTTTTCAGTGAGGGCTGGCAGCAGGCGCTGCGCCAGCGGCCCATCATCAGATTCGGCGTGCACAGTAGCCGTCAGTTGGCCCGGAATCACGCGCAAAATGGACTGCAACTCCGCCTCATCGGCCACCTCGACCAACACCGCCAGCGGGCCAAACACCTCCTGCTGTAGCAGTGGATCCTGTGCCAGCAGCAGCGAAGCCGGAGCCTGATACAACCGGGCCTGCGCGCGGCCGATAACCGATTCATCAGACCCTGCCAAGCGCTGAATATGCGGATGTGCCTCAAGCGCGCTGACCCCCTCTTCATAATGGGCAAGCGTCGGGGCATTCAGCATGATCTGTGCCGGAGCCTGGTCAACCGCGACCTTCAGCGCCTGCGTGAAGCGGGACATACCCTCGCCGCGTAAGACAAGGATCAGCCCCGGCTTGGTACAAAACTGCCCACACCCCAAAGTGAAAGAGGACACCAGCTCATTGGCCAGCGTTTCTGCCCGCGTGGCGACAGCCTGCGGCAGAATAATCAGCGGGTTAATGGCCGACATTTCCGCAAAGACGGGGATCGGCTGCGGACGCTGCTGCGCCAGCTGCCAGAGCGCCTTACCGCCGCGCAGCGAACCGGTAAAACCCACCGCCTGAATTGCCGGATGGCGAACCAGATCCGCGCCAATATCGGTGCCGAAAATCATGTTAAAAACGCCCGCAGGCAGGCCAGATGCCGTGACCGCACGCACAATCGCCTGGGCAGTCAATTCCGCCGTCGCCATATGTCCGGGATGGGCTTTCACCACCACCGGACAACCCGCCGCCAGCGCGGATGCGGTATCGCCTCCCGCCGTAGAAAAGGCCAGCGGAAAATTGCTGGCCCCGAACACCGCCACCGGGCCAAGCGCGGTCAGATACTGACGCAGATCCGGACGTGGCAGGGGCTGGCGGTCAGGGAGTGCGGTATCAATGCGTACGCCAAAGGCATCGCCCCGACGCAGCACCCCGGCAAACATGCGCAGCTGATTACTGGTACGGGTGCGCTCTCCCTGTAACCGCGCCAGCGGCAGTGCCGTTTCCTGGTGGGCTATGGCGAAAAAATCCTCGCCGAGCAAATCCAGCTCGTCGGCAAGGGTGTCGAGAAAGCGGGCACGCACGTCTGGCGCTGTCTGTGAATAGACAGGAAACGCCTGGTCAGCCGCCTCCGCCGCGGCGGCGGCCTCCTCATGAGAGGCCGGGTAAAAATAGTATCCGGTCAGCTTGCCGTCAGCGGCACGCAGGCTTGGCAGCGTCGCCTCACCGCTTGCCACGCGGCGTCCGGCGATAAACTGCTGACCCGAAACAGAGAGAGGTAGCGTCATCATCACTCCTTTACTTAAAGGCCAACATCCGGCAGCTGTGGACGGGTCGCCAGCGCCTTCTCAACAATCGCCACCACTTGCGCACGGGTATCCCCTTCCAGCGCCAGACGCGGTGGACGGGTAATGGCGCTGCCACGCCCCAGCAATTCTTCACAGAGCTTGATGCACTGCACCAGATCCGGGCGCGCATCCAGATGCAGCAACGGCATAAACCAGCGGTAAAGCGCCATCGCTTCCTCATAACGCTGTTGTTTCGCCAGGCGGAACAACGTCTCCCCTTCACGCGGGAAGGCGTTCGACATTCCGGAGATCCAGCCTTCCGCCCCAACGGCAATGCTCTCGACCACCACATCATCCAGCCCAGCGAACAGCACAAAGCGGTCGCCAACAGAGTTACGCAGGTCGATAAAACGGCGGGTATCGCCGGAGGAGTCTTTGAAGCAGACGATGTTGTCGCAGTCGGCAAGCGTCGCCAGGATATCCGGCGTCACGTCGTTTTTGTAAATCGGCGGGTTGTTGTACACCATGATAGGCAGGTCGGTAGCCGTAGCCACACTGCGGAAGTGGGCCGCTGTTTCATGCGGTTTTGAGGAATACACCAGCGCAGGCATCACCATAATACCGTCGACGCCCACGCGCTCTGCCTCTTTCGCCATCTTCTGTGCAAACGCAGTGGTGAATTCGGCCACCCCCGCAATGACTGGGATCTGACCGCCCGCTGCATCTTTCGCTACTTCGATGATCTGCAGCTTTTCCTGCGTGGTCAGAGAGGTGTTCTCCCCCACGCTGCCGCACACCACCAGGCCAGAAACACCATCCTTGACCAGGTTTTTCATCACCGTATGGGTGGCATCCAGATCCAGGGAATAATCGCTACGAAACTGGGTGCTGACTGCCGGGAATACACCGCTCCAGTGAATGGCTTTCTTGCTCATGTTCGGTTCCTTGTCGTCAATTTGTTAATTTAAAGTGAATGAATGGTGAATATTCACTGACAGATTGACGTTTCAGGCGACCGACTGCTTGGTGGTTTTCTTCCTCTTTGATGACGAAATTAGCACAGTGAGTGTGTCTTACCCGGCAAGCGTAATGCGAAAATCACGCGGCGTAGAGCCCGTCATCGCCTTAAACTGGCGGCTAAACGCGCTGTGATCGGTATAACCGCACTGCAACGCAATATCGGTAATCGGCGTATCGCCCGCCAGCAGTTCGGTAGCTTTTTCCAGCCGAACTTTGTGGATCATCTGGCGCGGTGTGAGATGAAAAATACGCTTACAGTAGCGCTCAATTTGCGCCACCGACATGCCACTCAGGGCGGTTAGTTCTTCCATCGCGATGGGACGGTGATAATGGTTGCGGATATGATCGTCGACGATCGCCAGTCGCTGCCACGCCGGGTGACGCGCCTGCGCTTCCTGCAGATCATGTGAAATCCCCGCCATACCGATGACCTGGCCCTGCGCATCCCGCAGCGCCAGCTTCTGGGTCAAACACCAGCCGCGTTCACGACCGTTGTAGAGATGCATTTCCAGCTGATCGCGCAGCGTTACCCCTTCGCGCAGCACCCGCATATCCTGCTCGGTATAGCCCAGCCCAAGCGCTGAAGGGAAAACATCAGCAGAGGTTTTACCCAGCAGAGAAACGACCGTCTTAAACCCGCAGCGTCGTGCCAGGGTCATATTGACCATCAAATAGCGGGCCTGCACATCTTTGATAAAAAAGACCACATTCGGAATAGCATTGAGCAGCGGCGCAATCAATGCCATCGCATGGAGCAACGTCTGGATATTGTCCGGACGCTGACGCGCCAACCCCTCACATATCTGGCTAAGTTCAGCCACTTCAGGCACCGGCGACGGGGCCCGCACATCATTAATCACACAGGACATCACGCTTCCTCCCGATTAGTGATCTGAATATTTATTAACTTTTTGTTAACTCAGCAAGCATCCTTACTGCGTTTTGCGATCCTGCCGTAGATTTATAATTTCCCCTTTTCCAGCCACTGGCGCGGTTGCCTTTTTTGGTTTACCACACCACTAACAAAATGATTAATAACAAATAAATATGATATCGCCTTAACGATGACAGCGGCCATTATGCTGATTTCGTCATTTACGGTGACGAAAGCGATCAAGCCGGGACGCAGGGCTTGCGTCAGCATTTAGCAACAAAAAATTAACTTCCCGGAGATCCTATGACAGCACAGTACAGTGAACTGAGAGTGATTGATTCTCACACCGGCGGTGAACCCACTCGCTTGGTCATCGACGGCTTTCCGGATCTGGGAGCGGGGAACATGAGCGAGCGTCGCGAGCGTTTTTCCCGCGACTACGACGACTGGCGTAAAGCCATTATTCTTGAGCCGCGCGGTAACGACGTTCTGGTCGGTGCATTGCTCTGTGAGCCAGTTTCGCCACAGGCCACGGCGGGAGTCATCTTCTTTAACAACTGCGGCTTTCTGAACATGTGCGGTCACGGCACCATCGGGCTGATTGCCTCGCTGGCATGGCTTGGGCGCATTCAGCCCGGTAAACATCTGATTGAAACGCCGGTGGGCGATGTGACCGCCACGCTGCACGAAGACGGCAGCGTCTCGGTCGAAAACGTGCCGGCCTACCGCTGGCGTAAGCAGGTACAGGTTGAAACCATCCACGGTACGGTAACGGGTGATATCGCCTGGGGTGGCAACTGGTTCTTCCTCGTCAACGATCATCCGTTCGCGGTCTCGCCGGAAAAGATCCCTGAATTGACGGAGTACGCATGGGCAATCCGTGAAGGGTTAGATCGTGCAGGCATCCGTGGCGAACATGACGGCATTATCGATCACATCGAACTGTTTGCAGAAGATGATCGCGCGGACAGCCGCAGCTTTGTACTCTGCCCCGGTAAAGCCTGGGATCGATCGCCCTGCGGCACCGGCACCAGCGCTAAGCTGGCCTGTCTGGCTGAGGACGGAAAACTCAAATCCGGAGAATCCTGGCGGCAGGCGAGCATCATCGGCAGCGAATTTACGGCGCATTTCGTGCCGCATGGCGACAAGATCGTTCCGACGATCCGCGGAGAGGCATGGGTCTGTGGTGATAACAAGCTGATCCTCAATCCTGAAGATCCGTTCTGCTGGGGGATCTCGCTGTGATCGAAAGTGACGTCATCGTCATCGGTGCCGGGATTATCGGGGCCGCCTGCGCCTGGCAACTGGCCGCTCGCGGACAGCGAGTCACGCTGGTCGATGACGGCAATGCGGGCGCGACGGCGGCGGGTATGGGTCACCTGGTGTGCATGGATGACGATCCTGCGGAGCTCGCACTCTCTGCCTGGTCTCTGGAGAGCTGGCGCAAACTGACGCCCCGGATGCCGGAAAGCTGTGCCTGGCGCGGATGCGGCACGCTGTGGCTGGCGGAAACGCCGCAAGAGCTTGCGCTGGCAGAAGAAAAGAAACAACGAATGGCACAATACCAGGTTGTCAGCGAAATGCAGACCCGCGATCGGCTTGCCGCGCGCGAACCGCTGCTCACCACCGGACTCACTGGCGGGCTGTGGGTCCCCGGCGACGGGATAGTTTACGCCCCAAACGTCGCCCGCTGGTTTATTAACGATGCCAATTTAACGCATCTTCGGGATAGCGCCCTCTCTGTTGATGCCCCTTACGTCACCCTACACAGCGGTAAACGACTGCGTGCACGCGCCATCGTCATCGCCAGCGGTCTGGGTGCCAATATGCTGCTGGGTGAAAACTGGCTCATACCCAAAAAAGGCCAGTTGGCGATCACCGACCGCTACGGCCCCTTGCTCAGCCACCAGCTGGTAGAGTTGGGATACGGTGCCAGCGCCCATGCAGGCGGCACCTCAGTGGCATTTAACATTCAGCCACGCCCCACCGGACAGTTGCTGATTGGCTCCTCCCGCCAGTTTGATAACACCTACCGCGAGGTTGATCTCCCCCTGTTGGCACAGATGCTGGCGCGAGCGCGCCATTTTTTACCCTCTCTGGAGACGCTAAATATCATCCGTTGCTGGAGCGGTTTTCGCGCGGCATCGGCTGACGGTAACCCGCTGATTGGCCCACATCCTGCGCGTCCGGGTATCTGGCTGGCGCTGGGACATGAAGGACTCGGCGTCACAACCGCGCCAGCAACCGCCGAGTTACTTTGCGCCCAGATCCTTGGCGAGCGCCCGGCGGTGTCCCCGGATGCCTGGCTTCCCGCTCGCCTGCACAAGCAGGAGGCCATCGCATGACGACCCTGAACGTAATTATCGACGGCCAGACCTGTGAGGTTCCCGTCGGAATGAGTATTGCAGCAGCACTGGTCCTGGTGGGCAACGGCGTGACCCGTCGTTCGGTGAGTGGTCAACTGCGCGCGCCCTTCTGCGGAATGGGGGTGTGTCAGGAGTGCCGCGTCACGGTGAACGGACACCGAGTGCTGGCCTGCCAGACGGAATGCCAGCCTGAAATGGTGATTGAAAGGAGCCATCATGCAAAGCGTTGACTGTGAGATCCTGATCCTTGGCGCAGGGCCAGCCGGATTGTCGGCGGCACTGGCTGCCGCACGCTGTGGAAAATCAGTGATAATCCTTGATGATAACCCGCGCCCCGGCGGGCAAATCTGGCGCGACGGGCCGCAGGTCTCACTCCCCCGGCACGCCAGACGGCTTCGTCAGGCGGTGGCGGAACATCCCAACATCACACTGCTGAGCGGTGCCCGGCTGATTGCCCGCCCCAACCCACATTCCGTAGTCTTCGAAACCGCAGACGACTGCGGCGAAATCCGCTGGCAGCGGCTGATTTTATGCTGCGGCGCCAGAGAACTCTCGCTGCCTTTTCCCGGCTGGACACTACCCAATGTGACGGGGGCCGGAGGCCTGCAGGCGCAGATAAAACACGGCCTACAACTCAAGGGGGAACGCGTGGTCATTGCAGGCAGCGGTCCTCTTCTGCTGGCGGTCGCCAGTACGGTGAAACGCGCTGGCGGGAATATTGTCGCCATCATCGAACAGGCCCCGATGAGCGCACTGGCCCGTTTCGCAACCGGGCTATGGCGCTGGCCTGAAAAATTGCGTCAGTTCGGCGAGCTCTTTCCAGCCCGCTATCATCCGGCAAGCCAGGTCATCCAAGCGCAGGGTGATACCTGTCTGCAGTCAGTGACCGTGCGCCACCAGGGGCAAACCCGGGAGATCGCCTGCGACAGGCTGGCCATTGGCTATGGGCTGGTACCTAATACAGAACCTGGCGCAATCTTTGGCTGCAAAACAGAAAATCAGGCTATTTGGGTCGATGCGGAGCAACGCACCAGTGTGCAGGACATCTATGCGGCAGGAGAATGCACCGGCTTTGGCGGCAGCGAGCTGGCGTTAGCCGAGGGAGAAATTGCCGGCTATGCCGCCGCAAGTTGTCCGCAAAAGGCCCAAAGCGCCATCTCCGCACGCGCCCGCTGGCAGCGTTTTGCCCAGGCGTTGCATACGACGTTTGCGCTACCGGAGTCGCTAAAAGCCGCGACCACCGCGGATACGCTGCTCTGCCGTTGTGAGGATATTCGTTGTGGCGACGTGCAAAACGCCGAAAGCTGGCTGGCGGCAAAGCTCGCCTCACGCTGTGGAATGGGGGCTTGTCAGGGAAAAGTCTGCGCCACCAGCGCCCGCTGGCTGTACGGCTGGCCGCTGCCGCAGCCGCGCGAACCGCTCTCCCCCGCGCGTGTCGACACGCTTATCCATCTCGCAAAGCCAGAGGGGTGATGGTCAGGTATAAAGGCGCCCACTGGCGCCTTTTTTGATGTGGTGTATCCGTAGACCTTTTCGTCAAAGGGAATAATTTTTATCTTCACCCATATCTATTTCGCTCTGTGTATTGGGAACCGAGCGTCCTATTTCTGCCAAACATTCAAATATATAAAGGGAATGTCATGCATGTTTAAAATATGATAAACCCAACACTTCAAATTACCGATATTGCTTTTATTAACAAGCAGAAACCAGCATAACACCCCAGGAAATAACCTTTTCTTTTCGTATAGTTAGACAAATAACACTTACTAAAGCAAGGTTTTTTATACCCCCCCTATGAATGAGCATGAATAACTTAAAAATAATATGGCGAAAAAAGTGTTTTATTTAATCTGCGAATTCGATAATGAATATTGTTTTTAGTGTTGGCCGAAATAGACACAGCAACGCTTGATTAAGTGATATTTTGCGAGCATCATCGCAATTATTTACCAAAAAATGAAATCAATGACTTCCAGTAAATCCCTGCAACAGGCAATTGCCGACATCACCATCTGGCGTAAAGGCGAGCAGCGTGCGCCGCACAAGCCTCTGCTGCTGCTTCATGTGCTGGCGGGGTATCAGCAGGGTCACGGTCGCCTGTTTGACTACGGGTCAGAAGTTCGCGACCCGTTGCATAGCCTGCTGGAGCGATTTGGGCCACAGCGCGCGCAGTACCGCCCCGATATGCCCTTCTGGCGCTTACAGGGAGATGGGTTCTGGGAGCTACAAAACTCCGAGCATTGCTCAACATCCGGCAGCAGCAAACAGCCCCCTGCCGGAGAACTGGTGGCGCATAACGTTGCCGGAGGCTTTGATGAACAACATTTTGCCCTGCTGAAAAAGAGCAACAACCTCATTAACACCCTGGCACAGCAAATTCTCGAGACTCACTTCACCGAAAGCATCCAGGAAGAGATCGCGGATGAACTGGGGTTTGATATCCTGCAAATCCGCAAACAGCGGGACCCATTGTTCCGCCAGCAGGTTCTGCGTGCCTATAACTATGAATGCGCCATTTGTGGCTTCAATATGCGCCACGACAGCACTTCGGTTGCCCTGGAAGCCGCCCATATCAAATGGAAACAGCACGGCGGTCCGTGCGAGATTTCGAACGGCCTGGCGCTGTGTGCAATTCATCATAAAGCCTTTGATAAAGGTTCGATTGGGCTGGATGAGAGTATGCGAGTACGAATTTCGTCTGCAGTAAATGGCAGTAATATTGTCTCCAGGCTATTTTGGGACTTTTCAGGAGTTCAGATTCATCTTCCAAAAAATAAAGAGGACTATCCTCAAGACAAATTTATTGAGTGGCATCAACAAGAAGTTTTCAGGACATAAAAATATTAATCCATTGATGGTGATCAACATGTCGTTTCCAAGTTATAAAGAAATAGAAATCCCCCTGCTTTTAAATATTTACACCAGAGGGGGAGAAGTAAGTTCCTCCTCATGTTACGAGCCGTTGGGCAAGGAGTTCGGCCTGACAAACGAAGAAATGAACA
This sequence comes from Citrobacter sp. MGH110, assembly GCF_001037515.1. NCBI lineage: Bacteria > Pseudomonadati > Pseudomonadota > Gammaproteobacteria > Enterobacterales > Enterobacteriaceae > Citrobacter > Citrobacter sp. MGH110. The sequence goes on from NZ_KQ089830.1 coordinate 3,113,235, forward strand.
TGTTACTCCCTGATGATACTAATCGCCCTCAATGGAACAACATGGTCCAATGGGCAAGGAAAAAGCTTGTTGACTACAAGTATCTCCACAATGCAAAAGAATCAGGCCTTGGTGTCTGGAAGCTCACGCCAGATGGCATCAAAAAGGCAGAATCGCTTTCCACCCGATTAAATATCGATTATCCAGATGATGTTCCAGAAACCTTTTACGAAGGTGCCGTAAAGCAAATCAAAGTTAACAAATACGAACGTAGTAAAACGGCAAGAGACAAATGCATAGATCATTACGGCTGTCAGTGCAGCGTGTGCAATATGGATTTTGAGGAAACATATGGTGAAATCGGGAAGGATTATATTCACGTCCACCATATTACACCGCTGTCTGATATTGGAGAGCGCTACAAACTGGATCCCGTAAAAGACCTTCGTCCTGTCTGCCCCAATTGCCATGCCATGATCCACAGACAAAAACCCTCACTTACTATTGAGGCATTAAAAACCTTAATGAAAAAGCACAAAAACAGGAACAAGTGAGTACTGCCTGTTAAACACAGAACAATAAGTGGGGCAGGAAGTTGATAACATACTTACAAAATAGTGAGTTACATTAAATTCTGACGATTGAATGTACAACTGGAGAGAGGTAGCATGCACTGATGCCTCCTCCATTAACGGATTATCCTAATACGTCAGCATCCCAAAGGCTGGCCTGAACGCGGAACGTGCATGAACAAATCCAACTTCGATTTCCTGAAAGGCGTAAACGATTTCACTTACGCCATTGCCTGCGCGGCGGAAAACAACTACCCCGACGACCCGAATACGACACTGGTAAAAATGCGCATGTTTGGCGAAGCTACGGCCAAACATCTGGGGCTATTACTGGATATTCCTCCCTGCGAAAACCAGCACGACCTGCTGCGTGAGCTGGGCAAAATCGCCTTCATTGACGACAGCATTCTTTCCGTTTTCCATAAGCTGCGCCGTATCGGTAATCAGGCCGTTCACGAATACCATAATGATCTCGATGATGCCCAGATGTGTCTGCGCCTCGGATTCCGTCTTGCCGTTTGGTACTACAGGCTGGTGACCAAAGATTACGATTTCCTGGTGCCAACGTTTGTGATGCCCGAGCACGGCGAGGATCGCTACCACGCCGAGGTTCTCACGCTCAAACAACAGCTGGAGCAGCAGGCACTGGAAAAAGTACACAGCCAGGCAGAGCTGGAAGCTCAGCAGCAAAGACTGGTTGCGCTCAACGGCTACATTGCCATCCTTGAGGGCAAACAGCAGGAAACCGAAGCCCAGACCAAAGCGCGTCTGGCCGCGCTGGAGGCACAGCTTGCGGCAAAAGATGCCGAACTGGCGAAACAAACCGAACAGGAACGTAAGGCCTATCACAAAGAGATCACCGATCAGGCGATCAAACGCACTCTGAATCTCAGCGAAGAAGAGAGTCGCTTCCTGATCGATGCCCAGTTGCGTAAAGCAGGCTGGCAGGCCGACAGTAAAACGCTGCGCTTTGCCAAAGGCGCTCGCCCGGAACCCGGCGTCAATAAAGCGATTGCCGAATGGCCGACGGGTACAGATGAAACGGGAAAAACAGGCTTTGCCGATTACGTGCTGTTCGTTGGCCTGAAGCCCATCGCCGTCGTTGAAGCAAAACGCAAAAATACCGATGTGCCCAGCAAGCTCAATGAATCTTACCGCTACAGCAAATACTTCGATAACGCCTTCTTACGCGACACGCTGCTGGAGCACTACGCTCCCGACGACGTACACGAAGCCGTACCCGAGTATGAAATCAGCTGGCAGGACACCAGCGGTAAACAGCGCTTTAAAATCCCTTTCTGCTACTCCACCAACGGGCGCGAATACCGCGCGGCGATGAAGACCAAAAGCGGCATCTGGTATCGCGACGTCCGCCACACCACCAACATGTCAAAAGCGCTGCCGGAATGGCATCGCCCGGAAGAGCTGCTGGATATGCTGGGCAGCGACCCGCAGAAACAAAACCAGTGGTTTGCTGAAAACCCCGGAATGAGCGAACTCGGCCTGCGCTATTACCAGGAAGATGCCGTCCGTGCAGTAGAAAAGGCTATCGTTAACGGCCAGCAAGAAATTCTGCTGGCGATGGCGACCGGTACCGGTAAAACCCGTACCGCCATCGCCCTGATGTTCCGCCTGATCCAGTCGCAGCGTTTCAAACGCGTTCTGTTCCTGGTCGACCGTCGCTCGCTCGGCGAGCAGGCGCTGGGGTCGTTTGAAGACACACGCATTAACGGCGATACCTTTAACAGCATTTTTGATATCAAAGGCTTGACCGACAAATTCCCGGAAGACAGCACCAAAATTCACGTCGCCACGGTGCAGTCACTGGTCAAACGCACGCTGCAATCTGATGAACCGATGCCGGTCGGCCGCTACGACTGTATCGTCGTCGATGAAGCGCACCGCGGCTACATTCTCGATAAAGAGCAGACCGAAGGCGAGCTGCAGTTCCGCAGTCAGCTGGATTACGTTTCCGCCTACCGTCGCATTCTCGATCACTTCGATGCGGTAAAAATTGCCCTGACCGCCACGCCAGCGCTGCACACGGTTGATATTTTCGGCGAGCCGGTTTACCGCTACACCTACCGTACGGCGGTGATCGACGGCTACTTGATTGACCAGGATCCGCCGATTCAGATCGTCACCCGCAACGCGCAGGATGGGGTCTATCTTTCCGAGGGTGAACAGGTGGAACGCCTGAACCCGCAGGGCGAGCTGATCAACGACACATTGGCTGACGATCAGGATTTTGAGGTCGCTGATTTTAACCGTGGCCTGGTGATCCCGGCGTTTAACCGCGCGGTATGCGGTGAGCTGACCAAATACCTGGATCCCACCGGGCAGCAAAAAACGCTGGTGTTCTGCGTCACCAACGCCCATGCCGATATGGTGGTGGACGAGCTGCGCACCGCGTTTAAGAAAAAGTACCCGCAGCTGGAACACGACGCGATCATCAAGATCACTGGTGACGCCGATAAAGACGCGAAGAAAGTGCAAAGCATGATCGTCCGCTTCAACAAAGAGCGGCTGCCGAATATCGTGGTCACCGTCGATCTGCTGACCACCGGCGTGGATATTCCGTCTATCTGTAATATTGTGTTCCTGCGCAAAGTCAAAAGCCGCATTCTCTACGAGCAGATGAAGGGGCGCGCCACGCGTCTGTGCCCGTCAGTAGGGAAAACCAGCTTTAAGATTTTCGACTGCGTCGATATCTACAACTCGCTGGAAAGCGTCGACACCATGCGTCCGGTGGTTGTGCGTCCGCAGGTGGAACTGCAAACGCTGGTCAACGAAATTACCGACTCAGAAACCTACAAAACCATCGAAGCGGATGGCCGCAGTTTTGCCGAACACAGCCATGAACAGCTGGTCGCCAAGCTGCAGCGAATCATCGGCCTCGCCACCTATAACCGCGATCGCAGCGAAACGGTGGATAAGCAGGTCCGCCGCCTGGACGAGCTATGCCTGGATGCCGCGGGCGTTAACTTCGGCGGCCTGGCCTCACGCCTGCGGGAAAAAGGGCCGCACTGGAGCGCCGAGATTTTCAATAAGCTTCCCGGCTTTATCGCCCGCCTCGAAAGGCTTAAAACCGATATCAACGCCCTGCGCGAGGCCCCTATTTTCCTCGATATTGACGATGAGGTGGTAAGCGTCAAATCGCTGTACGGCGATTACGACACGCCGCAGGATTTCCTCGAAGCCTTCGATGCGCTGGTGCAACACGCTCCTAACGCCCAGCCGGCGCTGCAGGCGGTGATCAATCGCCCGCGCGACCTCACCCGTAAAGGGCTGGTGGAATTGCAGGAGTGGTTTGACCGCCAGCATTTTGAAGAGTCCTCCCTGCGCAGCGCGTGGAAAGCAACGCGCAATCAGGATATCGCCGCCAGGCTGATTGGCCATATCCGTCGTGCGGCGGTGGGCGATGCGCTCAAACCGTTCGACGAACGTGTCGACCACGCGCTGGCGCGTATCAAAGGCGAGAACGACTGGAGCGACGAACAGCTAAGCTGGCTCGACCGTTTAGCGCAGGCGCTAAAAGAGAAAGTGGTGCTCGACGACGACGTGTTCAAAACCGGCAATTTCCACCGCCGCGGCGGTAAGCCAATGTTACAACGCACCTTTGACGACAACCTCGACAGCGTGCTGGATAAGTTCAGCGATTACATCTGGGACGAACTGGCTTAAGAGGGTATCATCCCCGTTTTCGCCGGATGGCGGCGATGCCTTATCCGACCTACAGGGTTACGTGTAGGCCTGATAAGCGAAGCGCCATCAGGCATTTGAAACGCTCAATCACTTTTGCGACCCACAATGGTGGTCGCCATGTCAAATGGGATCTTCAATGAACAATAACGATCTGGTCGCCAAGCTGTGGAAACTGTGCGACAACCTGCGCGACGGCGGCGTCTCCTATCAAAACTACGTCAATGAACTCGCCTCGCTGCTGTTTTTGAAAATGTGTAAAGAAACCGGCCAGGAAGCGGACTACCTGCCGGAAGGCTACCGCTGGGATGACCTGAAATCCCGTATTGGTCAGGATCAGATGCAGTTCTACCGTAACCTGCTGGTTCAGTTAGGCTCAGATGAGAAAAAGCTGGTGCAGGCGGTATTCCATAATGTCAGCACCACCATTGAACAGCCTAAACAGCTGACTGAACTGGTCAGCTATATGGACGCGCTGGACTGGTACAATGGCAACCACGGCAAGTCCCGCGATGACTTCGGCGATATGTACGAAGGGCTGCTGCAGAAGAACGCCAACGAAACCAAATCCGGCGCGGGCCAGTACTTCACCCCGCGTCCGCTGATCAAAACCATTATCCATCTGCTGAAGCCGCAGCCGCGTGAAGTGGTGCAGGATCCGGCAGCCGGGACCGCGGGCTTCCTGATTGAGGCCGACCGTTACGTGAAATCACAGACTAACGATCTGGATGACCTTGACGGCGATACCCAGGATTTCCAGATCCACCGCGCGTTTATCGGCCTCGAACTGGTGCCCGGCACCCGTCGTCTGGCGCTGATGAACTGTCTGCTGCACGATATTGAAGGCAACCTCGACCACGGCGGCGCTATCCGTCTGGGCAACACCTTGGGCAGCGACGGCGAGAATTTACCGCAGGCCGATATCGTCGCCACCAACCCCCCGTTTGGCAGCGCCGCGGGCACCAACATCACCCGCACTTTCGTCCACCCGACCAGCAACAAACAGCTGTGCTTTATGCAGCATATTATCGAAACCCTGCGCCCCGGCGGCCGTGCAGCGGTGGTGGTGCCGGATAACGTGCTGTTTGAAGGCGGCAAGGGCACCGATATTCGTCGCGACCTGATGGACAAATGCCATCTGCACACCATCCTGCGCCTGCCGACCGGCATCTTTTACGCGCAGGGCGTTAAAACCAACGTGCTGTTCTTTACCAAAGGCACGGTCGCCAATCCGCATCAGGATAAAAACTGCACCGATGACGTGTGGGTGTATGATCTGCGGACCAATATGCCGAGCTTCGGCAAGCGCACGCCGTTTACCGAGCAGCACCTGCAGCCGTTTGAAACCGTCTACGGCGAAGACCCACACGGTTTAAGCCCGCGTACCGAAGGTGAATGGAGCTTTAACGCCGAAGAGAGCGAAGTCGCCGACAGCGAAGAGAACAAAAACACCGACCAGCACCAGGCCACCAGCCGCTGGCGCAAGTTCAGCCGCGAGTGGATCCGCACGGCAAAATCCGATTCGCTGGATATCTCCTGGCTGAAGGATAAGGACAGCATTGACGCCGACAGCCTGCCGGAGCCGGACGTGTTAGCCGCAGAAGCGATGGGCGAGCTGGTGCAGGCGCTGAGCGAGCTGGATGCGCTGATGCGCGAGCTGGGCGCGGGGGATGAGGCGGATGCGCAACGCCAGTTACTGAGTGAAGCGTTTGGTGAGGTGAAGGCATGAGTGGTGGGAAATTGCCGGAGGGGTGGGTAGAGTGTGAATTATCTGCATTAGGTCATATCGTCACTGGGAAAACGCCCAGTACTAAGGAACCTTCTAATTTTGGAGGCGATATCCCTTTTATCAAACCAGGCGATCTTGATCTCGGTGGTTATATCACGGTAACCGCCGATACTTTGACGGAGAAAGGGTTAGCTCTTGTTCCAACACTCCCAACCAATTCAATCGTTGTTACCTGCATTGGAAACTTAGGAAAAGTTGGAATTACCACTATAAGATCAGCATCTAATCAACAAATAAATGCATTGATCCCGTCAGAAAAGCTAAATGTTAAATTTATTTATTATCAAATTTTGACATTGAAACCATGGTTAGAGTCTCAATCAGCAGCAACTACGATTGCAATTGTTAATAAGAGCAAATTTTCCCAGGCACCATTTAAATTCCCGCCAATATCAGAACAAAAAATCATCGCCGAAAAACTCGATACGCTGCTGGCGCAGGTAGACAGCACCAAAGCACGTCTTGAGCAAATCCCGCAAATCCTGAAACGTTTTCGTCAGGCTATTTTGACTGCTGCTATTAGTGGTAGGTTGACAGATAAATGGAGAAAATTAACTGATTTACAAACTATATGGAAATCTTACACTCTTGGAGAATTGGTAACTATAGATCGAGGCAGTTCGCCAAGACCAATTAAAGATTATATCACCACCGATGAGAATGGTGTTAACTGGATAAAAATTGGCGATACAAAAGAAGGCGAGAAATATATACGTTCAACTAAAGAAAGAATAACAAGAGAAGGCTCTAAGAAATCCAGAAAAGTAACTCCTGGTGATTTTATACTTTCAAATTCAATGTCTCTTGGCAGGGCATACATAGTTGAAATAGAAGGTTATGTTCATGATGGATGGTTTATTTTACGCCTACCTGAAAATATCGATAAGAACTATTTTTATTACCTGTTGTCGTCATCACAACTCCAAACACAGTTCTCAAGTTTAGCTGTGGGTGGGGTCGTCCAAAACATTAGAAGTGAATTGGTTAAACAAGCTATCGTAAATATACCACCACTCCAAGAACAAGCTGAAATCGTCCGCCGCATCGAACAACTCTTCGCCTACGCCGACACCATCGAAAAACAGGTCAACAGCGCCCTAACCCGCGTCAACAGCCTCACCCAGTCGATCCTGGCAAAAGCCTTCCGCGGCGAGCTTACCGCCCAGTGGCGTGCGGAAAACCCGGATCTCATCAGCGGTGAAAACAGCGCCGCCGCCTTGCTGGAGAAAATCAAGGCCGAACGCGCCGCCAGCGGCGGTAAAAAAACCTCGCGTAAAAAAGCCTGACGCTTATTTCAAGCGCACCTCACCGGTGCGCTTTTTTACACTTCATCCTTCAAGTTGCCTCGGCGTTGGCAGCGTTCGCTCACCCCAGTCACGTATTTATATACGCTCCTGGGGACTCGTTCTCTTGCCGCCTTGATGCAACTCGAATGATTTTGTGTATATTATTTTCCCGCAATCATAACCATCAAAAATATATCCAGTTTATTCCTGAACATTCCCATTACAGTCTATTTTCAGCTGGACTTTTCTTTTATTTACTGATGATATGTACAGGTATTTAGCGCGATATGGCCGTGCGGGAACACGGCCATATCGCTCATCACAATCACTATTTATCAGGAATAGCCATTATGACTACCGAGCATTCTATTGCAGATCCGTGCGATCCAGAAGTCCTGCCCGCAAATAACCGTATGGGTACTGTCAGTTATGCGAGTCGTTATCCGGATTACACCCATGTTCCGTCGATTATTATGAAAGGCCAGTGGCTGGCCGCCGCCGGTTTTACCACCGGTACCAGATTCGATGTCAAAGTGATGGCTGGCTGTATCGTGTTAACGGCAACGCTACCGCAGCCGGAAGAGCCCGCCTTGCTACAGTCGCTGCGTCGGGTCTGTAAGCTGTCCGCCCGTAAGCAGCGGCAGGTACAGGAATTTATCGACGTGATTACCGGTAAACGTACCACCTGACGCACACCGCTCCCGACAGCGAGTCGGGAGCGGTGTCCCTTACGCTGCCATCACCTCCACCAGCACATCCGTTGCCCAGCTTTCTTCGCTGTTAAGCACCTTGCCATCCTGACAGGCCAGCGCCATATTGCCTAACTGAAAGGAAACGTCATCGCTGAAGTCAAAGTAATACCATTTCGATGCAAAGTTGATACGCCAGTAGCCCATCCCCTGATCAAAACGAATCTTTAATACCTGACCATTCTCAAATGTCACCGTCAGTTTACGATGGTGGGGAATGTCGCGCAGCGAATCGAATACTCTTAGCGCTACCGCCCTGCCCATTGCCGCGGCAAACCACTGGTCGGCGAAATCCTGAAAATCCGCGTCGCTCATCCAGTCATGGAAAGGCCGGTTACCGGCGCGATCTTTAGGTTTGAATAATGTATCAATCGCCACCTTAGCTTCCTCAGTCAGTAACGGCTTCAGCGGTTTCAATAACGCCGCCAGCAGCACCAGCGCAACCGGGTTTTGCAGATAGCGATCGGTATAGTGAACGCCGATGATCCGCTGATTTTTCATCAGCGACTGCGCCTCTTCATGGTCGTTAAACAGCACGTCCCAGAAGCGTTGTCCGAACAACGAAAGCGGGCCGTTCAGCTCTTTATGGATCGCAATATCTTTGACGCGTTCAACCGCGCTCGTGGCTTTCCCCGGCAGAACAAACTCGTTCAGTTTTACCGTTTTATAGCCGAGGCTGCGAACAACCAGTTCGTCATTCAGATGCCAGCCCGGTCCAGGGATCGTTGCCTGCTGGCTGCGTGAAGCCAGCGTCATGACCCGATCGGCAAAGGCGATTTGTGCCACAATCGGCAGGTCCGGAGCCTGTTCGCTATGACACAACCGTACACCCAGAGCAGTAAACTGCGAAAGCTCGTGCATCAGTTCAGGGTCATCGACGCCTGCCGGGATGACGAGATCAACCGCAACGTTATCTTTTACCCGGTAGTTCTGAATAGCCGCCCGGAATTGGCGGGCATAGAGATCCCACTCATTGAGCGGCCCGTTCATCCACAGCGTGAGTTTTTCAGCTCCTTCGTTAATCGCCCGGCGAAGGGTGTCGCTAATGGCTCCCGGGCAGTAGCGGGCATCCGGCAGCGAGAATGTCTCCGTATCCGGCAAACCAACATAGTAGACGAAGTCATCCCCAAGCCAGGCCAGTGCCGCTTTTCGGTCCAGTAAATCGTGATCGTGGCGAGTCTGGGAGTCGAGCAGGCATTCACTGCAGGAGGTATCACAATGATGACACCCTAGCTGTTTGACCATTCCCTGCAGAATAGACTCAATATGCAATGGCGCACTGGAGGCAAAACCAGCCCCACCACTGATCACATCATACAGCTGAACGGCTAATACCGATTGCCCGTCCTCCAACCGGACCGGACGCACAGCGTAGCCCAGCTCTGCGGCAGAGATACCCAGAACACCCGCCAGCGCCTGACGCAGCGCAACTGCAAGGGTCATGGCGACAACCCGCCCCTCTTCAGTGTTATCCGGCAGATATTCACCGTTTTGCGGCTTGCGTAGTACCATTTCAAAGACATCCGTTCGCGCCAAAGCCCCCAGCGTGACGTTCTTCATAAGCGCCGTCGAACCGGGACAAATTAGACGTTGATTCTGGCTATCGCGATCCGATTTTCCCGGGCGCGGTGGGTAGTGTGCTTCCATACTCTTCGGTGCGTCGTTAGCATTCAACATCGACTCTGCACGACCACAGCTCAGACATAACGCGTAACCATGCCCACCTTCTCCCAGGCTTTGCTGGAAGACATGCCCGTCAGCACCAGAGGTCATATATCCCATTATTGGGTTAGGCAACGGCATTGGTTCGGCTTTAACAAATACCCATGCAGGGACCACCGGGATGAATTTCATGGTTTCAATATTGTTGGTCACCGGTGCATGCGCATCGGTCACAAATCCGGCAGGCTGCAGCACCTGACGGCGATTTTCAGTGATAATTTTTTCACCACACGCGCTGTTGGTGCAATAGAGCGTCCCGGAGTTGCTCATCCCCTCTTTATAGCCAATCGTACCGCATTTGTGGCAGCGCCAGGCGCAATCCAGACGCTGGGCCTCATTGGTATCAGCGTTAATATTGTGCCAGTGCAGCGAGACACCGGCGGAGCGGAAGACCCGACCATCAAGAATGATCTCTGCGCCTGGCGCATATTCCCGGATGGCGACTCCCAGGTTTCGGGAGGGCAGCCCTTTGTAGCGTGACACGTTATCTTCGCGATCTTTTTTATCCCGGCTTTTCCGCGATTTTTCACGGATATAGTCCTCCATAGTGAAGTTATCAAACGTCACCACATCCGTCGGGAAGCCATAACCAGGCAGGAAGGTTCTGGCTGCCAGATCGCGCAACAAATACTCGCCACAGTGCCGTTTTTTCTCCAGTTCGATACGCTTGCGATAAGGCGTTTGCGGCTGTGATTCGCGCTCTTGAGCCACAAGATCGCGATAGACGGAAAGCCATCGCTGTTGCAGGAAAGTAATCGCGTTAATGGTTTTATCCCGCAGCAGGTCGGGTCTGGCTCCATGCAGCGCCGTACCTTTCACCAGCCGTTCCAGCGCCGCGTCGATATCAAGAACCGGGCGCTCCAGCCAGACTTTAAAGCGCTCACATTTTGACTGCCCGTCGTCCTCACCAAAAAACCAGAGACTGTCGAGGCTGGTTTTTTCTTTCTCCGTTTCACCAATAACGTTGCATAAGAAGTCGGACAGTAATAAGGCATTGACGTGGCGTTGTACCAGCCGGGCAGAATTCATCGCCACCATCGGGGCCGGGATCATGGTTTCAAACGGCCACAGCGGATTGGCAAAAACCTGCTGGTCATGCGGGTTCCCTTTACATAGCGTATAAGAGATCGCTCGCGATTCCTTACTACGCCCGGCCCGCCCTGCACGCTGTAAATAGTTGGCCGGATGCGGCGGTACGTTGTTCATCACCACGGCAGTAATACCGCCAATATCAACCCCCATTTCCATGGTGGTAGAACAGTTGAGAACATTCAGTTGCCCATTCTTGAACATCTTTTCGTAGCTTTGCAGACGTTCCGATGATTGCTGGGCTGAGTGCTCAGCCGTGCGGTAATAGAAGCCTCCTTCCACAACACGATCGTTGATATCCGTCCAGACGTTTTCCGAACGTAATTGCGCGATCAGCGGCTCCTTGCTGACCCAGTCACGTACTTTCGCCAGACCTGCCGCGTAGTCTTCTTGCGAACGGTCCAGCTTCCAGATTTCCGGCATGGTGACCTTTTGCGCGATAAACGTGTCGAACTGCACCTGGCTAAGATGTTCAAACGAAATATGGGTTGGCAGATAAGGGGTTAAGCCTTTAAAGGTGGTATCCAGAATTTTATTGGTTACCGGGCAAATCCAGCCATCCGTGATTAAAGAAAAAGTCAGGTGCTCTTTTGGCAGATAGAAACGGTTACCATCAGGCTTCAGTACGGCAAGTGGCCCGGTAAGTTGATTCCATGCTTCTTTCAGCCACGCGTTGATAATATCAATCGTCGCCGTATTTGCTGTTTTGAAACCCGCTCCCAGCATCAACAACTTCACTAAACGATGGGATAAGTTGCCATTACGGATTTGCGGCCAGCGTTTGTTCTGATTATCTTCAGGATCTTTCGTTTCCGGGTTACGGACGAATTTCGATGAAAAACGACTACCAATCCAGTTTTTCAATTCATCGTCCAGTTGCGTGAAGTTGCTTTCACGAACGTATAAATCCAGCGTAACCTTAAGAAAATCCTGCCAGTCGCCCTCCGTCAGCCCTTTTTCATGCCAGTGCACCGGGAGTTTAATTATTTTCTCCAGCCCCTGATAACCAACCTGGACTAGCCCTTGCGTTTCCAGACTGTTAGTTCGTTTAGGGCGACGCATGAACTCCCGGAAAAGCAACATTTCTGAAAGCTTCAGCGGGCCTCCGTTTTCATTGAAAATCTCAGGCTTCAGATAGTGGTTATATTGTAGAATCGGACCGCGAATATCAGCCTTCTCTTTAAGTTCATTAACCATTTCCGTCCAGGTCCGGGACAGCAGAACAGTTGCTGCTTTGCCACCGGTCGCAACCTGAATAGCCTGTTCAAGCTGTTCAGCTTGCGCTTCTGCCAGTTTTGCTTGTTCCGGCATTCCCCAGCTTCTATATTCTTCTGCCTCATTTCGGGCCTGTTTTGCCCTCGCGGATAACTTTTCAAGATCGGCACTGGCATTCGGTGTGACAGTAGTCTGCGTTCGTTGATGCCAGCTCAGGATTTCCACCACGCTGCCGCGTAAACGACTGCGCTCAGCTTCCTGCTGCATGCGCACCGCCATTCGGGCCGTTCCTTGCCGGCTATCGGTAAAGGTAATCAGTCGACGGCCTCGACCTGGTAGCGAATCAGGTCCGACGCCCTCTTTTCCTTCTTCACTAATAAAGTCCTGACAATACTCCAGAACGGTGGGCACAATGTTGGTGACATAAAATGGCCCCCCCAATAAAGCGCGACGGAAGGGTTGTTTCCCGCTCGTCCCTCTGTAGCCACAGCCACTGGCGCTGCAAACTTGCTCAATATCATTAATAACTAACGGGATACTGTCATTACTACCCACGCCAATACGACGCGTCTGGCGATCCAGCCTTTGGATGGTATACCCCATCTCACTGGTCTTTTCTGCGGCAATAATAAGCGGGGGCTGGAAAGTACTCTCTTTCTCGACTTTATCTTCTACGCCGTCATATTCAACATGCGTATCATCCTGCAACGAGAACTCATCGCCGCCTTTATTTTCCCATTGGACCAGTTTGCCCTTTTTGTCCCGCGCCAAAAGATGTGGCTCGTTACATTCATTACAGAATGCCAGTTCGTAGATCGGGCTTCCGCAGTCACAATTTTGCCGTTGATTCACATACACATAGCCAAAGGGCCAGCCCTTTTCCAGCGGAGTGCCGTGCTTTTTTCTGCACTCTTTATCAACGCAAGCCCACACACCCTGGGTGTTGCGCTGGAAGATATGCGCTCTTACCTTCAGAAATGCCGGATCTTTAGTATTAGGTTGAGTGCCGGAGCAAACATCGATCCAGCGCAGCACATCCTGCTGGCTATAATGTTGCCTGGTCAGCGTATTCAACCGCTGCGTCATCGTATCCAGCTTCATTGGATCCGGCTGAGTGACTAACATCTCACGCAAGTAATGCGCTTCAGGTGAATGTGTAAGTGCCTCAAAGCGCTCTGGGCTTACGCCCTTCATGTCTGTATCAGGGATTTGCTCAATTTCTTCTAACGGAATATAAACGTGTTTGCACGGTTCTAGTTTCGGAATCACCCGGGTTCCGTCCAGTACGTCAATACGCTCCTGCGGTATACCGGATAATTCAGAGAGGAATTTTTTCAGCTGTTTTTCGGCATCGCCTCCGGCAATAGTTGCAGATGTTGCCACGAAACGCACATCATCGGGCGTCACGCCAAATGCCGTCATCACGCGACGTAACTGTAGCGCCAGTTCAGCGGCCTGCGAACCGACATAGGTATGCGCTTCATCCAGTACTATCCAACGTAGTGACTTTTGTGCTTTGGATTGCTGAATAATCGGGGCGTCGACTTGGCGTACCATCATATATTCCAGCATTGTGCCGTTGGTCACCAGAATCGGAGCAGGTTCTTCACGCATCTTTTCACGCGAGAGCACTTCATTCGGCCTTTTTATCTGCTCACTTTTTACCGCAGCGTGGAGATTTTCAGTATTACCGTTATAGAGGCAGTATCGGATCCCGGTGCCAAAACCTCGTGTCCATGCATCCAGGCGCTCACGCTGTGAATTAATCAGCGCGTTAAGTGGATAGAGGAAAAGGGCTCTGACACCAACCAGCGGATTGTTGCCATTTTCATGCAGTTCCCGGTAGAGATCTTCCAGCACCGGCACCATAAAACATTCCGTTTTGCCTGAACCCGTACCACTTGTCACCACCACGGAATGTTTCTCTTCCAGTAAAGCCTTCCAACTGGCCAGTTGGTGAGTGAAAGGTTTCCAGTCAGCACCAAAACGGTAGCGACCATTGTTCTGAGCATCAAGCGAATCAACAACGGCTTTACTTAGTAATGCCTTGCCTTCAGTCAGGCTGCGCATCGTGTTATTTGACTCTTTCCAGCCAAACATTTGCTGGAATACCGGTGCAGCAAGAAATGAGCCAGACTCCCCACAATCGGCGCCCATTTGCTGCGCGAGGTGTTCACGCAACTGCGGGTTTGTGACCCCCATGATACTCAGCGTTGCTTCTGTAGAACGAGACAACGATTGTTCAATAAGTGACGAAAAATAGCGTGTAGTCATTCTTATCCCTTTTTTATTTTTCGGTAACATTACACAATAAGCAGTACTGGAAAATGGCGTTAAACCATCGTGAGTCGAAATCTCTAACCTGCCTCAAAAAAAATACGGCACCGGGCTTATTTTCAAAAACACTGCCAAATGTTGTTTTTCCGCTTGCAACAGCAGCAGCAAATACGGGGAGCAAGGTAACGGAATATCGGTAACTGGCATCAGGTGAAATATCGATAACCGGATTTTGTTGCGACATATACCAACGGAAAAGGCCCGGACCACCAAATTCTGGCCAGCGAGATTCACCATGTTCGCGTAGAAGTTCCTGATACCACCCTTGGATAATACCTTTCATCACAAACTCCGGAAAAACCGGTGGTAATTTCCCTTGACTCAACCATAATTTCACCTCACTGGCATAAGTCGGGAACACTGTGCCCAGCTGCTGATACATTCTGTCCAGCAACTTTATCTGCATTTCCCCAGGCGCACCTTTATGAGTCAAAAAAGTACGAAAATGTGTGGCGGCACGTTTAACTTCTGTAATAGGTAAAAACTCCCAGAAAACAGGAAACTCGCTTTCAATACGGCTGAGATAATCAATGGACATTTCAAATTTGAATAGCGACATCGCCAACGCTTGCGGATGCTGAACAAGCGCCCGCCATACTTCAAAGGTAGCCAAAGGTAAATATCCAAACTGATCGTATAAATTGCGTAAAAACTGCCAGCCTGAATGTGCAGGGTCGTTCGCCATTTGTTCCAGAACTAACGTAATTGTATTTACATCCGACCGGGGATTAAAAAGCTGCGTTGCTTTTTGCAAGGACTGTATTGTTGTCGTGTCGCTTTGAATCACCGACTCGCCAGCAATGTAGCATGGCCGAAATGAAGCTTCTTCACCTTGTTTTGGCAACACCAGCCATGGGCCATTATTTTGTATTGTCGAACTTAATTCGAATTCCCCAACCGGTACACCTTCGCTCATTCTTGACATCAGCGGTATGGGTTTTCTCTCCGGTTCGCTGAGTAACATAATTACGGGCGAAGGGATCTGTCCTGTACGATTACTTATTGAGTTTGCGAAAAGAATCTGCCTTTCCCGATCATAGTCCAGACTATATTTGTAACGTCGAATCTGCCAGGTAAAAGAACTACCACCTCCTTCTATACGCATATCAACTATTTGATCAATTCCCTCTTCCAGTGAGAGTAAATTATCAATATGTTCCCTTAAGCTGTATAACGTAAGCTCTACCGGACTTTCTCCCGCACTATAGTGCCACTCATACCAAGCCTGCATTCCACTACGGGAATGTAAACGTAGTTCAAGCTGGTATCGCGTAGGCTCTCCATTTTTTCCGAAAAGGTATGCTCTGGCTCCCAGAAGATCGTTAATCGTTAAATTTTTAGGTAGAGGCTTCTCGTCTTTATCGAACGCAAGACAGCCTCGTGCAGGAAATGGTAACCAAATAACAATTGGGTCCGCAGTGAGGTTTGGCGTTATTTGTAATGAAATCGATGCAGGAGGTATCCCCTCCGCCTTCATCATTATTTCTGTACTACCAGGCAACCGCTCCCGTCCAACTTCAAGTGTTTTTTCCTTCAAACGATACAAACAAGGATGCTGAGTAGTAATAATGACCGAACCTTCGTTTGCCTGTTCTCCGTTTTTTATTTCCAGGCTAAAATCATTGGGGAGAATACCTATTTTCTTACGCAGTAAAGTTTCATTACTTTCGTTACGCACCGAAATAAACTGTGCTCCCATTCTCTCTTGCACATCGCAATCATCTATAAACGTACCGTTGAAAAAGCGTTTATAATGATGCTTTGAGAGATTCTCAGGATTTTTGGTAATTCCGGGAATACCAAGGAAGACTTCATCCGGGTAGCTTGTCCAATTCAATCGCTTTCCCTGGAAAGAAAATCCAGTCTGGATAATCTGCTCTCTTCCTGTCTTTATCCGGTACGTTTCGTCGCCTTCAATAATGATATCCTGCCGACCTTTGATAGTCAGAGTTCGGCAGCCCAAAGCCGAAAAGCTAGAGTCACAATCCTCATGTTCCGAAGCCAGACAGCCATCCTTTGGTAGTACGATAAGCACATGACTGCCACGCACGCTGCAAGAGGCTTGTCCCTGTAACAGCCATTCACTTTTATCAGAAACAAAAACCAATGGAACATCGCCAACGGCAACTTCACTACCTTCTAAAAGATTGGAGCCGACAAACATTCCCCCAGCTCTCGCCACAATAAACAAACTTACTGCGGGATTTCTTCGGCAAAATTTAATCTCGCGCTTACGAACTCTTATTTTTGCCTGGGAGTTACTTAACGTGGCGTAAGCAGGTCCCAGACTTGCGATTTCGTTACCATCTTCATAGATAGCAAGCTCGAAGCGCGTTGTTGAAGGCTCACTATCAATTGAAAAGCTCAGCTCCTCAGGCAGAGAAATAATAGCCTGGACGGCTTCAGGGTTATTTTCTGACCATAAAAACTGAAAGAGAGTGGTTTTATTCTTTTGAATGCGGGGTTTTGATTCAGTAGAAGCTGTTCGTAAAAGTCCATTAAGGAAACTAGTACCCGTATCATCCTCTAGAGGAACAGGGAAACTGTCCCGCCACTTTGGATGAACACGCTCAAGTTCTTTTACGGGTTCGGTATGATTACTCAAATCATAAATTTGAACAAGAGATACTAACTGTTCAGCCATTCGACTAATAAGTTCAACTGAAGTATCCTCTTTGAAAACGACTGGCAGGGATGATTTTTCTACCGCTGCATGAACCAACGCGTACGTGGAAATGTTAGAGGATTTAGCCTGATCGTATTGGTTTAAAATGAGAGAAAACATTGACTGAAAACGGCTATCAGATTCCTTCAGCAACCTGAAAGGTAAACCGCCTTCACTGAATAAGGACCCTAAAAAATTCCGCCTTTCAGTATCATAGAACCGCACTGGGCGTCCCCAGTACCCATCCAGACCTTTAGGGATTATATTCCCCATTTCAGAAGAAGGTAGCAATATACCAAGAGTTTTATAAATAGGTTCCCACGTCCATCCACAATCTCGCTCGTAATCCCTTCTGTACCACTCAGAGCAGAACAAAGTGAAGCAGGCTGCATACCCTTTATCACTTTTGTAACCATCGGGTAGCCCTATAGCTCGCAACAGCCGTTTCAATTCATCATATTCATCACACGTTGCGTGATATTCATATAACGGGCGATGATCTGGTTGCTTCAATCCTCTACGAGCGAGGAATTTATCTAGCCACGGGGTACATTTTAGGATCGACGTGTATTCTGACTGATTCAAAGCATGCTCCTTGCAAATTGACTGCGTAAACAGACTGATCCGACAGGAATAATTCATAAAAATAGCTAGCAAAACAGATAATAATATTACCCCTCACAAAGATGATCATCTATTAGCATTTTAAAACGCGAAGTTAGTCACAATAAAAATAGACCTGTAAATTTAATACACTTCAGAATCAATAAATTAAACATACTTAATTAGTGTAATTAATTCAACAGGATGAAGCACCTATGATTTGTTGCTTTGTCAGAGGGATATATAAGCTGAGTATATGATTCGGAAAAAATGACACAAAAAAAACCACCCTTAGGTAGCTTAATCTTGCATTATTGGTGCGAAGGCCGGACTCGAATTTCACACCCAATAGACTGATATCAATGTAGTTTATAAACAGGGATAAATAGTTATACCCGCACTTATACCCACAAGTTAAAATCCGTACAAAAAATAGACATTGCAAATGGGTACAAAGCCATATCAGTAGAACACCGATATGGCTATCAAAGCAAGATTCAGGCAGGTAGGAAAGTTTTCTTCAGAGGAACCAAAAGTTTGGTTTCGATATCGACTTGCTCATAGTTCTCAATAAGAGCACGGACGAGATCATCAAGTGTCCAGAGCGTCAGTGGTATTGTCGAACGGTCGGCTTCATATCGAGCATCTTTCGTAACCCCCCCTGTACTAACATAAAGCCCGCGATCGTCTTTATGGCGACCGCCGATAAAGCTGCGTATCTGTTGGCTTCCCATCTGTTCCCTGCGGTGCTTTACTTCAACGATGATACGCGGATTTTCAAAACCGAACCCATCAGGTGAAGCAATGATGTCTTTACCCCGATCGGCTCCCGCAGGTGAGACCTGCGTTTTATAGCCCATACTGCGTAAAACTCCGGCAACAAGATTTTGCATCTCATCCCAGTCAAGAGAGTTGATACGATCTTTGATACCCTCAAACGCCAGCATTTCCATATCGCGAAGCGGATCAGAAACAACCTCATCTTCATCCATCGCAATTGGATTCTGAGTAATTACATCTGCAGTGGGTTTCTTATCCTGCAAAAGCTCTTCTAGCGCATATTCTGGAAGCTGGAAAACCGTCAGCGTAGAACCCAATGTGTTTTTGGTAGCGACAGACAGTCTATCGCGGTCGATTTCTTGAGTATTCCATTTAACCTGCCGAGCGATCCCCATCCCCTCTTCCACCCATTCAGGATGATATTGGAAGTCGGATGTGACTTTGCCTAGCAAATAAGTACGGTTGGCTGGCGAATAGGTAATAACCCAATCACCCTTTTGGATCTCATTCACAAAACGCCAGACCTGCGATGCACCAGAACGTGCTGTTCCCAGCTTTGTTAAGGGATCTGCCTCCTGGTATAAGGCGAGTAACTGGGCTCGGGACAGGCCGGGTTTGACTAATGGAGCCAGCTGAGACCAACCGATGCCTACAATTTGCTTATCGCGAAAATCGTCATAGAGCTTGCCACCGTCACCGCGGATCATCCACATTCTATTGCCCATACCCGTCCCTTCATGAGGAAAAGAAATTAAGCTGGATCATAAGCTTGTTCGCCGCATGCGTCAAAACCATCAACAACGATGACCCAGCATTCCCGGATTGTACTTGTGGTGATGTGCCCAGTTAAAATTACAGCTTCTATTTGCATGATATTTCTTCCATATAAGTAAAAGCACCAACCAGCATCGGCAGGTGCTTTTTGGAATGAGTAAATAAGTAAGGAAAGCTGCAGTGTGAATCAGGAAGGCTATTCCCAATGTTCACTGTGCCGCGCTAATACGATTTCTTTTCAATAAACCAGTTGCCTGCCGCGCCCGCAGAATATCGACTGCCCGCAGATATGGGGACTGTTCTTCCCAGTTGAATCCCCTACGATCAATACGAACCAGCTCATACTTTTCCACTAGGAAATTAACGGCATCGGCCAAAGATATACCGGCATCGATATGTTCCTGAATTACCGTTTCATCACTGAATGGTGTGTCGTTGAGTGTCAGGCCATAATGTTGTTCCATCAGGTGTGCAAGCAGCATTTGCCAGACTACCACGGGCGACAGACATAGCGTCGCCGCCTGCGGATTTGTTGCAGGTAGAGTTTTCATATTTGCTCTTGTGAAAGTAGTTAACGATGAGTGGGGTAAACGGCGATGTATACGTAGCCGCAACTGCCAAGGGTATCGGCTTCGCAGGTGAAACCATTGTGGTACAGGGTGACACAGTGGGCATGGCGAGGATTCATTTCACCAGTAGTCAGCATCGATTCCATCTGGCTGATAAAATGCGGGAGTGCCGCATCCAGCTTAAGACATTCTGCTTCGCTGAACTTACCGGTGATACTGGCCCGGTCAGCCAGATAGTGCAGTCGGTTTCCCTCCTGTACCAGACGAGCGCCAAAGCAAGGTGTCACATTACGATTCAGACCCCACTTGAGAAATGAATCGTTCTCTGAATCAGTTGATTTCATTGAAGTACTCTCATATCCAGCCTCGCTCAGCAAACGACACAATGCCATCTGATCCAATAACCAGATGATCGAGCGTGTTCACATCAACCAGTGCCAGGGCTTCTTTAAGCCTACCGGTAATGTTGCGATCGCATTGGCTGGGCTCCGGGTCACCTGATGGATGGTTATGCGCCAACACAACGGCCGCAGCATTGAAGCGAAGCGCTGATTTCACTACCTCACGGGGATGGACCTGCACATGGTTAATCGAACCGGCAAATAGCGTTTCACTCTCCAGTAAACGATGCTGGTTATCGAGATAGAGCACCATAAACACTTCCCGTTCTTGTCCTGCCAGCTGTAACCGAAGCCAGTCACGGGCAGCAGTACTTGAGGTAAAGGATATACCGGGCTGGCGCAGATATTTATCCAGCAGATTGGTAGCGCGTCGGATGGTCCGTTGAGCATAGGGTGTTAATCCGGATGTCGCGGTAAGCAGGTAATCATGTTGAGCCATAACCGCCAGCGGAAAAAGTTCAGGCTGTGATGATACCGGGGATAATGCGATATTCATGTCAGGTATTCCTCAGTCGATTAGATGCATAATGGCGCTGCATTCCGGATGGTTTAGCACGTAGTCGCGTAAGCGATAATAGTGCTCAGTCATCGCGTCACATTCGGTACGACAGGCGTGGTGGCTGTAAGCCATCAGACAGGCGACTATCCCTGCCGCTTCACCAGTAAGTTCCGCGCCGTTGCCGTTCATACTGTTGAACAATGCCCACTTCTCATCGTGCTCTGACTCAGGAGCCATAAAAGCGCCGCCGTTGCTGAGCGTCGAAAAGTTCCAGATACCACCGTGGTAATCGGCACACAGACGGCCCATCCAGCCAAAGATACAGGGCTCAAGGGTTATCCATTGTGGGATGGTGCCAAAGTACTGCGGCCAGAAGCCGATGCGTAACTCGTCAGGGACCACCGAGGCAGTAATTGCTGCCTGCTCAGCGAACTCAAAGTTTTGTGTATTCATTAAACTATCTCCTTATACCGGAGCGGTTGTTTAACGCCCGAAAAACTCGAGCATGTTTTCTGCCATAACCCACAGGGCGCGATTGAGCTTCACATCGCCAGCGATGCCAGTAACGGCACGGGTGCGGCTGCTTTTCCCCTGAGCGGTTCGCCCTGACAGACCACCTTTCATCAGGTTCTCCTGCACGCGCTGGTAAACGGTCCACAGGTCATCGCTGTAGTCCTCCCGACGACGCGGAGTCAGCAACTGCGATACCGTGACCGGCTGGTGGTCCTCACCAAATCGATACTTCAGTGCAGCATTCGCCAGTGCGTGACGGGCGGGTACAGGTAGCGCCAGAGACTGCATTGCATCGCGTTTCTCATCCACCCGGTCAAAGACCCCGAGCACTTCGTAAGCCCCTTCAATCACCTTCTCGACAACATTCCCTTTATGCGGTACCCGCACTTCGCCAAATGACTGTCCGCAGACCAGACCGTTGGTACAGACGCCACGAAACAGGCCCGGCAGCATCTGGTAGCTTGATGAGCCGTCATGGCTGTTAAGTAGAATGATTTCCGGCACCTGATGTCCGGTCAGTTGTCCGGCACGACGCAGGCGAAGCATGTGTTTGGTGTGCTCCCGCTTGCTCTGGTCGCGAACCTTCGTCTGGCAGGCAAAGAATGGCTCAAAGCCTTCACGCTGCAGGCTTTCGAGGATGGTGATAGTCGGGATATAGGTATAACGGTCTGAACGAGACTCATGCTTATCGCTCCCGAACACGCTGGGGACATAACTCATCAGCTCTTCGTGGGTCAGAGGCCGGTCACGGCGTATCTGGTTTATACGGCCAAAGCGGCTGGCTAATCGCATGGATAACTCCTTATGTAGTGGGTAAAAATACAAAAGGCCACACTTCCGGAAGGAGGTGTGGCCTGACTTTGCTTATAACGGTGATGCTCTGATGATGGTTATTCAGGGAATTTGCGGATGCCATAACGAGCTATATACCGGTTCAGCCAGTAACCGCCATCCGGTTCAAAGTTCCAGGCTCGCCAGACCATGCAACGCTCATGACGGATAACCAGACGGAAATGGGTACCCTGGTCGTCCTCTATAGCAATGTTGGAATATTGAGCCGCAACCGCCTCTGCCTGCTGGCGCGAAAACGGTCCCTCTGGTAGTTCAGGCATACAGGCCCCTTAAAACAAAAAGCCCCTGTGGCATAAGCGACAGGGGCTGAATCAAACGGGTAAAGAATTGGCTAAGACGCCTTACCTCCGACAACCGTGACTTGCAGCGGTTGGTAGTACTGCGGGTCGAAAACGGAAAGTGGCAGGTCAATCTGGTAACCATTACGCTCTTCTGTTGCCTTCATGATTTCGACGGAGCTAACGTTTTCCACGCATTCGTTCTCCAGCGAGGCTTCCTGAGAGCGAGTGGCATCGCTGTCGCCAAATGCAGCCACTGCCATATTTCCCATGGCCAGCGTGTTCCCCCCTTTATCTTTCAGACGTAGGGAGAGCGTCAGAGGCCCGAACCCCTCACCACTTCCGCCGTTATCCAGACGAAACTGCCACACGCAGACATTGCCCGGCACCCAGACCATGTCTGTGTTGCGGATACTCATGTAACGCTGTTCTTCGGCCTGAGCCGGTGAAAGCAGACAAAGGCTCAGAGCGAAAACTGAGATAACGCCTTTCAGCTTCTTCATGGATTTTTCTCCTGATTCTCCGGCAGATAGAGTTTCCCCATTTCCTTGCCATCGTGCGAATACACCACCGATTTTTCACCCGTGTAGCTGTCGGTTTCAATCCGGAAGCTCAGGGTGATATTGTCCGCAAGACACAGGGCAGCAATCAGAGGCTGCACCGTTTTCTGCTGCATATCCGCAATGTAGTAATAATTGCCTGACTCACAGCCTTCCGGCGACTGGTTGGTTTTCATCACCGTATATTGCGGTGTGCCGAAAGCATCCTTCTTTACCCATTCCTGGGCAATATCGGATTTATGCGAGACAACCTTGCTGAACGGTGGCGGAGTCAGGTCCTTAAAACTGGCTATCGTTTTCACACCCGCATCTTCCTTGCGGTCGCAGCCAGAAACCCCCATGGCACCGATAACCAACAAAGCGGTGAGAACAGGTCGATACAATTTCTTCATGGTGCAGATTCCTTATTAATCGTCCGTTCCTTTGCTTTAGCAATTGCCGGTGCGTCGGCACAACTCTGCCAGACTCTGTTGGGCTACCCAATGCTGCAGTTTCTGCTCTGATGCAGAACGCTTCGCCGCCAGGGCAGCCTGCTGCTGTTTGTTGACACAGTTTTCCGGGAATGCAGCAAGTACCTGGTTGCTGTGAGGTTCGTCAGCCAGCTCCAGCTGATACTGGGTGTCGATGATAGTGAAGTAACACCCTTTCCCCTGGTCTTCGCCCTGATAGACCGATGTCAGGTCGGAGTAATAACCGCTGGCAGGTTTCAAATTCAGCTTGCGCACAGTATGCGTTTTCTTATCGGCGAGAAAATAAGCACCACCACCCCGCTGACGCAGCAGGAATTGCCTGGTCCAGGGATAATTGCCAATCACACTGGCCTGATAGAGCGTATTGTTTAGCGTGTCGTTATCCATGCCATCGGCCGATTTCCAGCCATCCGCCTGCATGTACTGCCAGAATTTGACGGTACCCACGACAGTTTCGGCAGACGTCGGAAAGGTAGCGCCAGCGCAGAGACTAACGGCCAGTGCCGTTGTAATCAGTAATTTCTTCATCATGATTCCTTATGAGGTAAAAGACCGTCGCCAGTTCTGGCGAGCAGTGAGTGAAAAACGTGAAAATGGGGAAGGGCTCTGAGTAATTCCGGTTCGGCGAGAACGTTACGAATCTGAAGGTCGGGCACGAACAGTTCCGGGTGCAAGGTAACCGCATGGATATCGTTCAGCGGAAACACTGCCACGCGATGATGATGCTCGCCAGTCAGATACCAGTGCCCGCCGCAGAGTACGAGGCGGTATGGTGCAAGCCCTGAGCAACGACAACCTTCAGCCAGCAGCGTCACGCGACGATGCTCTGATATAGCCCTGACAAGGCGTGTAAATATGCCTGGCCTGGGCGGCGACAATGACTCCGATTCTGCCCATATGAGGCACGGAGACTCACCGGGCCCACTCAGCAGTGAGCTGACCATGTGGTTATCCATGTCAGGAAACAAGGCCTCCACACCTGACTGACGAGCAAAAGTCAGCACCGCCAGTTCGCGCTGATGGCTACCTGAAAGCAGACGACAGGTGCCGTCGCGATATTCCAGGTCCAGGTACATCAGTCGCTCACGAAAATCCCGGCGGAGGGTAAGGAGCGATACACCAAACTCTGCGGCAAGAAGGCCCATATCCAGTGTTTCGCCAGCAACAAGGCGGCTGATAATGAGGGACAGCCGAACCGCCAGCCGCTCATGGCGACGCTCAGTCTGGGACATTAGATTCTCTCCATCCTGTTAACAGGCTGAAAATTAAGTGATTAGTGTAACGAAGGGGTCGGACAGGGTATGGACATGGGAAGGCGTATTTTTTCAGTATGTGGATTTCAGCCATGACGCGGCTTTGCGCCTAATCGATGAGTTGGTTGCTCATTAATTGAGCGCAGCAAGGACAGGGAGTGTCCGCCATAAGCGGTTTGTCAGAAGAAAATCCAGTCCCAGACGGCACGGGCAACAGTCACCACTGCTTCCCGTACGGTTCGAATCACAGCCCTTACAGGCTCTGGCAGAAAAGATGATGACTCCACAGTGCCAATCATTTCATCTACGGCATTACCAAACCGCTCGCGTGCCTGCTTTTTTACCGGCTCGGTGCAGAGCCTTCCATGCAGTTGTGTTGTCAGTGGACTGGTGGCCCGGTCAGGCAGGCTATGCATCATAGTATCGACAAGGGTTTCCACGCCCCACCCTGTGCGGGCTGACACCACACAGACAGGATGGTGCGGTAGGAACAACTGCTGCATCGCGATTCTCTTAGTCTCAATCGTTAACTGCTGAGCAGGTGAAGGCGTGCTATCGGTGGTACACCATTCATGACAGGGTTCGGCCTTGTCGACCTGATTAACCACGAACAAAACCCGGTACTGATACGCCAGCATCACCTTGCGATAGAAGTGTTCATCCACTGACAGTGCCCGATCATCAGCCTTGATGACCCATAACACTAAATCCAGTTCGGGTAGGATGCGGCGATACAGTGCAGTGTATTCTTCATCGCGTTGCTCGCTTTCACCCACACCAGGTAAATCAACAATCATCAGGCTGTGATTGCCATTGCGGAGCCTGAAGCGCAGCACATCGCGGGTGCAGGCCTCCACATCGCTGACCGACGTGACTTCTCCCTGGAACAGGGCATTGCAGAGAGACGATTTGCCTGCCCCACTTTTGCCCATAATGCCAATAACCGGCTCGTACTGTGTGA
Organism: Citrobacter sp. MGH110; assembly: GCF_001037515.1. Classification (NCBI taxonomy): domain Bacteria; kingdom Pseudomonadati; phylum Pseudomonadota; class Gammaproteobacteria; order Enterobacterales; family Enterobacteriaceae; genus Citrobacter; species Citrobacter sp. MGH110. The sequence goes on from NZ_KQ089830.1 coordinate 3,138,853, forward strand.
GACTACGAAGGCGTTTAAGAATTAGACTGCGAAGAGTATGGGGCAGTGAAGCCAGAGGCTTCTCAATGGCCAGAAGGCCGTCAGATTTTTGCATAAGGAGATCTCAGCGCGAAAAATAAAAAGACCCGCGATCCGGTAAAGGATGCGGGGGATTCACGGAGATAATATCTGTCTGAAATTATTTGGAGTGAATGCTATTTATCTTCTGCATATCTGGCATCGTGCCAGGCATTCATAATGATAACTTCCAGTTCTTCGTTAATTTTTCGACCATTTTTCTTTGCCAGCATATCGAGCTTTTCTTTAATGTCCTTCTGGACATAAGTGTTAATCACTTTTTTGTCAGCAATGTTTTCCCGGAACAAATTCTGGTTGTATGTTTTTTTCATCCGTTGAATCATCAGACGCCGAGTGTCAGGGTGAGCAGGCCAGGAATACAATACTGCCGTGAGAAAAGTAATCACTTGTTGTTGTCTGATTTCAGTCATAAATGAAGGCATGTAATCGGGTTTGATATGCTCCATAACATATTTAAATGCCCATGCACATTGTTTATGGTTTTTAAGGTCAATCCATTTAAATGGTTCTGGTAACTCTCGATTTCGCTGAATCCAGATATTTTTTAATGATGAGAGTGTTTTGATCTTAAAGAATAAATCGACATCCCAGCTATCAAAACAGGTGTAGAGTACTGAAAGGGCATCCTTATACGTTTCCGGAATAACAGGCAATAAGTTATGCTGAATGACCGGAGGCCGTTGACGGTAAAAATCAACCTCTAGTGGATTAATTTCCTTAGGGCCCATGGTTGAAAGTATATTCCATGCAAAATAAGCGGAGCTATAGTCCTTTATCCATTCAAAATTTGTCTCCGGGATGATACTGGAAAATAATCCATTTTTCATTTCCCGTACGAACTTATTGTACTCATGAGTGTTTTTAAATTCATTATTAAGGTCTCTCAGGATCATATCCATAACCTCCTGATTTTTATAATCAGTTATGAGGAGTAGCGGAGTGCGCTCCCGGTATCCTTCGATGTTTTTCTTCATGTATTCGATATAAAACCGGCACGCTCTTTCTGTTCTGTCCGTCAGCTGTTCTTTCATAATTACATTTTCATTGATTTTAAAGTGGGTATCACTACGTAGGTTAATGCGTGTGTAATGCGTAGTCAAATGCGTTGCTTTCTGCGTCAATATCTGCGTAATAAAAAGTCTAGTGAAAGTTATGTTTTATGTAATGTGTAGTGATGCGGGATTAGCTAGTTTTCGATGTAAAACAAGAGGATAAGCTGCTCACTGACCTTCGGGAAAGTAAGAAGGGCTTTTTCAAAGGACAGGGAGTCCGGTGACTATATTCCCATGAAGACAAAAGAGGAAGGATGACGGTTGCCTGAGCGATTGATGTCTGCAACAGATGAGGTAACAGAAGAATGTAAGACAGTCATGCACATGAGCGCGTCGAAATACATCTCAGAACCGGTTGCCCCCTAGAGGTCAATATAACCCGCTTTTTTTTACGTATCTCCCCATGGGTATGCCCCGGAGCAGTGACCGTAATTAAATATCACTAATCCGGCTGACCTTTCTTAACCGGAGATACAAATCATGACTACCCGCCCCTCACTGACCGAAGACCAGTTCGTTGACATGGCATTTATCACCAGTCTGCTGCAAATGACAGATAAGTGGATTTATAAGCTCATTAAGGACGGAATCTTTCCCAAGCCAATCAAGCTGGGACGAAGTTCCCGATGGTTAAAAAGCGAAGTCGAAAACTGGCTACAGGAGCGAATCGACCAGTCCCGTAAATAACCTCCCACCAGACTAAACCCTCAGCAGAATAATGACTATCCGGTTGATCCGGAGGTTTTCTGCTGTCTGTCATTTAAGCCAGAAGGAATATGAACATGAAAGATTACAAGCCTCGTTACGAAGAACTTTATAAATGTTACCAGACCTGGCTGACCGATTTTACGAAGCTGACGGTCAGATCGGGTATGTGCCACCAGAATATATATCATCACCATACCCTGATGGTTGGTAGCCTTAAGTTTCCGGGAGAGGAAGAGGTTATTGCTGTTGTTCCCCAGTGTCTGCACCGGATTATTTATGGCAGAGCAGCAACCCCACTGACTGTTAATGATGACCTGATCGTCAGTTTATTTACTCAGGAACATCTGCTGGCTCACCATCCCATGCTGGAAGGTATTCTGCTGTCTGAGTGCGTGCGGTTAAAACAGCGTCCTGTGGCAAATAAACTCATCAGTTTGTTTCGGCAGTTCAGCGGTAGCGAGCTGCGTCTGAAGCTGGTCTGGCTATGCTGGTACGATTTGATGCTGGGTAATTGCCTGGATGACTGGACCGACCATCTCAGATTCAAAAAAGATAAAGAGATGGATATCTGGGTCAATGACCGGCAGGCAGAAAACTCTGCGCTGACCAGTCTGATGGACGAGTACGTCTGCTTTGCATGGCGGACGACAGCCGAGCCACTGAATCAGGCCTGATGCCTTGCCCTACAAGGTTTCTGAAGGCACTAGTGAGTGTGATTATTAATATCGGTTATTAGTATTATTAATAGGCATTCCCTCTTAATCCTTCACCCTGATTAATCCCAGCATTACCAGATCTTTCAGTAGCCCTGTCAGATACTGCGTCATAGCCTCCCCTCCGGAGGCTTCCTCACATCTGCTGATCTTTGTCAGCACGAAGGAATCTGTTCTATGCAAAACAAACCGCAATGGGAGCCAGACTGGTATCTGGAATCTCTTCTGAACATCCATATTGACGAAATGGTTGATCGCTATGCCTGCCTGCGGGCACTCCGAATCGACTTGTTCTATCAGCATCACACCGCTAAGTACTACCTGCAAAACCACAATCATCTTGAATGGGATCTTCGGTTACTCATGGATTACATGATGCAAATGGGCGCAGTCGTGGGTTATTTCTGGGTTATCGAATGGACAGAAGACCATCACTACCATGCGCACGTAGTCTTCTGGGTAGATGGCAACCGCAGTCGGAAGGTTTATCCCTGGGCTGAGAAGGCCCGTGAGTTCTGGACGTTAATTACCGAAGGTGACGGGGGCTTCCATCGTAGTGAATACAAAAAATATTACAGAGCCAATATCAATATCCCGGTGCGTTACAGCGAACCAGACAGTATCGACAACATCCGACAGGTGTTGGCGTATATGACCAAAATTCAGCAGAAACATGGCCTGCTGCTGTTCGGCTGCAACGATGTACCTGAACGACCAGCAACCGGGCGACCACGCAAGAGTGACTTCTGAGTAAGGTAGTTTTTTACGCCAGCAATTCATAGTGTGACTACCACACCGCTATTTACCTCGCAACACCTTTAAACCTTCCAACCGCATGGCTTCTGCCTGCCCTTTAGGGACGGCTTATGCCTGCGTGTTGGCTGGCTGGAGCCTAGAATATGTTTGCCAATTCCTTTCTCGCTCTCGACGGTAACGGTGGTCTGAGCGATGCCCTTACAGCCCCTTATGATCGCTACACCTGCAAGTGTGCGGCAATATCCGTGGTAATTTATATTGCGCCTCTGAAGCGGAAAAATCACGCTGGTCGATAGCAAAGGCAAAATGTGTTTTGTCATAAGGCCATATGCTCCAATTTCGCGTATCATAACGGAGTTTTTAAACCCTGACCGTGGAGCCATTATGACCGCCAAAGAATATCTGGGTGACATCATTGGTGGCAGCCTGATGTTGCGTGAGAGCAGAGTCATCGCGGAGCTGCTGATATCCTCACCAAATGATGATCAATGGCATAATGCTATTGTAAATGACAATGTGCTGCAGAAGACCTCAGTGCACAGTGTTAAACGCATGGCTTCAACCCTGCGTAAAAGAATTCAACCGATGGGTGAGGCATTCTGGAGTGAGCTACTAAAGGCCCCTGATGATGCAGCCAGACAAATGTTGCTAATGGCGACAATGTGCCAATCCCCAGTGCTGACCGATTTCATGGCTACAACACTGTCTGATGCCCGGCAGATGTTTCGCGAATCACTGCGAAGCGAAGACTGGCAGGAATTTATTCTATCCCGCCAACGTGCCATCATCGGCTTAGATCAATATTCCGAAAGCTCAATCCAGAAAATGGGCAACAACGTATTTAAGATCCTCGCAGATAGCGGGTATCTGGAATCAGGCCGCAGTAGAAGGTTGAAAAATGTCTATCTACAACCCCAGATAAGAGAGTGGGCAAGTAGTCTCGACTGCCAAAAAGTCTACGATGTGATGGAGTCCGTCAGATGAGAGCAAAACTGGACAGTAAGCCGCAATTGTCAGCTCGTCTCGAACAAATCGAAGACCGGCTAAAAAGTGAAGGCTTCCTGAAAAACCAAGAGCTCGGTGGTGAGATCGGTTTTTATATCTTTGATTACCCACCTCAGTTTGAACTAACCGTACGGGAATATTTGAGATTGACTTTGCCTCGCCTGTCCCGGCAGGGGCTGAATTTTGTTCATCTCAATCTGTTCGAAGAGGTACTGGCAATTTTGCAAGATCGTAAATTGCTGGATAAAGCTTTTGATCTGGAGATCAAAAAAGGTACCGACGAGTTAGCCAAAGCACTTAAAGGGCCTCTTGAACAAGGTCGAATTGCAAGGCATCTGATAGATAAAGTGCTTCCGGCCTCGCCTCAGTTTGTATTGCTATCAGGTCTTGGCCAATGCTGGCCATTGCTACGTGGTCATAGCTTGCTTAATGCATTACATGCCCATATGGGGGCAATACCACTGGTATTGTTTTACCCGGGCAGTTACAACGGCCTCGAACTTTATCCTTTTGATCTGGACAGCGCAGAAGTGGCAACAGCCAACTACTACCGAGCTTTCCAACTGGTGCCACACGCATCTAAGTACTGAAATTTATACTGCTGCCGTAGCTTGTTTTTTGAGAGAATTCAAACCACTAACTTGGCCGCGAAAGAGTCATCACGTTATAGCGAGCAGAAGAGCCTCGCTAAATGATAGAGACGGAATTTTTAATGCAGATAAGAGAGCTGTTTACCAAACAACTGGATCGCCCAATCAATGGTGTGGTGAAAGCCGAACAGCTGGATGAGCAAATCATCTGGACTGAGCTTGACGAGTATGTGGTGACCCGTGAACTTGACCGCCACCTTCGTCACTTTTTTGAGACCTACCTGCCTGGTGTCAGCCATCCAGATGATCCTAGTGTGGCGGGTAAAATTGGGATTTGGGTATCGGGTTATTTCGGTTCCGGTAAATCTCACTTTATAAAGATCCTCTCTTATCTGCTCGGTAACCAGAAAGCCATTAACGATGGCCAGACAAAAGCAGCCATCGAGTTTTTCAAAGAGAAAATCAGCGATCCTCTTCTTTATGGTGACATCCATGCTGCAGTTAACCGCAATACTGAAGTAATTCTCTTTAATATCGACAGCCGCGCAGATACTGAAGACAAAGAAGATGCCATTCTCAAAGTTTTCTTACGCGTCTTCAATGAGCGCCTGGGATATTGCGCTGACCATCCTCATATCGCACACCTGGAACGTGAGCTAGATTCCCGTGGCCAATACGAGCCATTCAAAGCAAAATTCGCTGAACTCACGGGCTCAAGCTGGGAAGAACAGCGTGATGCCTATGGTTTCTGTCGTGATGAAATGGCAAAAGCCTGGGCCTATGCTACCGGCCAGTCAGATGCCTCATCAGTGCAGAGTATGGAAAATCTCGAATCCATGTTTACTCTCGACATTGCCAACTTCTGTAAATGGGTGCGGGAGTATCTCGATCGCAGCGATCCATCTGGCGACAGTAAACGCATGGTCTTTCTGGTAGATGAGGTCGGACAGTTTATTGGCAACAACACCCAGATGATGCTCAAACTTCAGACGATAACAGAAAATATCGGTACCGCTTGTGGGGGCAGAGCTTGGGTGATCGTAACTTCACAAGAAGATATCGATGCCGTACTAGGGGATCTTAGCGCTAAAAAAGGCCAGGACTTCTCCAAGATCCAAGGGCGTTTTCACACAAGGATCTCCCTCTCCTCGTCCAATACCAATGAGGTAATACAGAAACGTCTGCTCGAAAAAAGTGAAGACGCTAAAAATTGCCTGGCAGAATTGTTCAGTCAAAAAGGCGACATTCTTCGCAACCAGTTGACCTTTGATACCAGCACTACAGCTGAGCTTGCTAACTACAGTGATAATGTCGAGTTTGTTGATCACTACCCTTTTATTCCCTATCAGTATCTGCTAGTACAAAAGGTCTTCGAAGCGATCCGCAAAGTGGGAGCTACCGGTAAGCATCTCTCCCGTGGTGAACGTTCTCTGCTGGATGCATTCCAGAATGCCGCACGCCAGCAGATGAACAAAGAGATCGGTGTACTCGTGCCATTCCATGCCTTTTATCCGGCAATCGAGTCTTTCCTCGATACCAACGTTAAACGTATCTTCGAACAAGCTGCCGAGAAAGCGAGTCTCGATCCTTACGACATTAATATTCTTAAATCGCTTTTTTTGATCCGCTATGTTGATCTAGTCAAATCCACTATTGATAATCTAGTTACTCTCTCTATTGAAGAAATAGACACTGACAAAGTAGCACTAAAAAGCCGAATCGAAGCCAGTCTACAGCGTCTTGAAAACCAGCTATTGATTGTCAGAAATGGCGATGAGTACGTATTCCTGACTAACGAAGAAAAAGAAGTCGAGCAGGAGATCAAACACACTCAGGTTGAAGCAACTGAAGAGAACCGACAACTGGCCCGGTTGGTGTTTGAAGAGGTGATGGGCAATCGCCGTCAGTATCGCTACCCGGTAAACAAACAGGATTACCCTCTGACTCGCTTTTGTAACGGCCACTCGATAGACGGCAGTCAACAAACAGATCTGGTCCTCAAAGTCATTTCACCACTGGATGCCAATTTTGAAAGTTATAACGAACAATCCTACAAGGCACTGAGCCAAGAAGGGAATGGTTGTATTCTGGTACGCCTGTCGAGTGAGAAGCGGGTCTGGGCTGAATTTGATACATGGTTGAAGACCGAGAAATTCCTGGCAGGGATTCGGGGTAAACGACCTGAGCAAGAGAAATTGCTGGCAGAAAAAGCACTCGAAAACACCCAGCGTCGTAGCCGCCTGAAAGTGCTATTTGATGAGCTGGTGAAACAAGCGCAGATCTTCGCACTCGGTAATGAGCTCCAAAGTAAATCGGCCAGTGTAAGCAATATGCTAGATGAAGCTTGTACCTACATAATCGAAAACTCATTCCAAAAGCTCTCTTTATTACAAGGCTGTGGTAACAACCCAGTGCAAGAGCTCAAGTCGGTGATCATTGCCGATGACATAGCACAGCTAAATGTTAATCTCGGTGAACAAGACCCCAATGCTGCTGCAAAAAAGGAGATTGAACTCTTTTTAAATGTAGCAGATGAAAAAAATCAGCCGGTCTACCTTAAAGAGTTGTTAGAGCGATTCAGTGCGCGTCCTTTCGGCTGGAACCGTGACGAAGTAATGTTACAGGTTACTCATCTGGTCTTGCTTGGTAAGGCTGCGTTATCGACACCTAATGGCGATTTGCCCCTCAAACGCAGTTATGAACATTTTACCTCAGTACGTAGCCACAGCACACTGCGTATTCGCCGAGTACGTCAGCATACAGAACAGCAAGTCGTCAAAGCGGCTAAACTGGCGAAAGATATTTTTAATAAACCCTTCGAGAGCAACGAAAAAGAGCTGGCGAATAAGCTTCTTGACGCACTAGTCGAGTGGCAGCGGTTAATTCAAGGATTTGATTTTAAAGCTAAAGATGGGAATTGCCCGGGTAAAAGCACCCTGCTTACCGGCAGTCGATTGATCGCCAGCCTGCTTGAGCTGGGTAACAACAGTTATGCCCTGATCGAGGGACTCTGCCAGCAAAGTAAAGAATGGCAGGATTTTGCCGAAGATTTTGAAGAAGTCGAGGAGTTTTTCACTCGTCAGTTTGATATCTGGCAACAGTTGCGTCGCGCCCTCAATGAGCAATTCAAATCCAATCGCCATGCACTAGAGCAAAACCCAGAAGCAGCTAAAGCATTAGCAGCACTGCAGGCTATCTACGATGATAAATCTCCGTATAGCAAACTGCGCCAAGTGGGATCGTTAATTGATCAACTCATCGCCATTAACCTGCAACTGGTGGAACAGAAACGTACCGCAGCTTTGGAGGCGATCAATGCGACCCAGCAAGGTATTGCACCACTGGTTGCTGACTTACCAGCTGAGTTACAAAACCAGGCAATGCGTCCCTTTAACCTGTTAAAAGAGCGGGTCAGTAACAGCTTATCCTTACATGAGATTGTTAGCCTGCAACAAGAGGCTGATGATGAAGAAGATAAAGTCTTAGAACTGATCAACCGCTACAGCGCCGAACTTCAAGCTCGTCTGGAAGCGGAGCAAGCCGCAGCACGGAAAAAAGCGGCTGAACCGCCTAATAGCGATGCGGGTACTTTGCGAGAATGGGATCCATCAGGCTCGCCAACTACTATTGCGAATAACTCTGCTGCAACAGTGGTTAGCCACAAACCAATACCTAAACCTATCGAACTGGTTTCACCCGCTGAATTGCTCGGTGCCAGCCACATCTTTATAGAAACGGAGCAAGATATCGACACCTATCTCGCGACCCTTCGCAGCCGTTTGCAACAGGCAATAGGTCAAGGTAAACGAGTGCGAATCAAATAATGTTACACCCTAAAGTAAGGATGTAAAACGCTCAGCCCCTTTTCTCATCAAAAGGGGTTGAAAGAGTGCTTCGAACATAACCATACGGGAAGAGATAAAACATGTACCAAACCGGTGGCACCATCGAAACGCTGCTGAACAAAGTTGAACAGCATGAATATATTTTGCCTGCAATCCAGAGAGAATTTGTCTGGCGGCCAGATCAAATCTGCCAGCTGTTTGATTCTCTACTACAAGGCTACCCGTTTGGTACCTTCCTGTTTTGGAAAATTAAAACTGAGAATCTGCGTCAGTATCAATTTTATGATTTTATGCGTGACTACCACCAGCGTGATCAAGCCCACTGTAAAAAACTAGAGATTATCGGTGAAAATGATCGCATCGCGGTACTTGATGGCCAGCAGCGAATGACTGCACTAAACATCGGGTTGCGTGGTTCCTATAGCTGGAAAACTCAGGGCAAATGGTGGTCCAGTTCAGACGCCTTTATCGAACGTCGTCTCTATCTCAACCTCTTTGAATGCACAGACCCTGACAGCGGAACTCGTTATGAGTTCGAGTTCTTAAGTGAGGATGAGGCAAGCCACAACGATGACCAACACCATTGGTTTTTAGTCTCCCGTATTCTCGGTATGAATGCCTATGACGTAATGATGTCAGTCATGGAAATGAAAATGCCTGATGAACGCAAACCAGCAGCAGGTAAAGTGATTTCTCGTTTTCATGACATCATTCACAATAAGCCTTTAATCAGCTACTACCTGGAAGAAGGCCAGGAGCTATCCAAGGTTCTCAATATCTTTATCCGTATGAATAGTGGCGGAACAACACTCTCCTATTCAGATCTACTGCTCTCCATCGCCGTAACGCAATGGAGCACGCTGGATGCACGTGATGAGATTCACAAGCTAGTAGATGAAATGAACCAAATAGGTAATGGCTTTTCCTTTAGCAAGGACCTGGTGCTCAAAGCAGGTTTGATGCTGAGTGATATCGGCAGCGTTGGGTTTAAAGTCGAGAACTTTAGCAAAGAGAACATGTGCAAGCTGGAAGATAATTGGGAACGCATCCGGAAAGCTTTGCTTCTTGCAGTCAATCTACTCAGCAGTTTCGGCTTCAACAGTTATAACTTGGGAGCAGACAGTTCCCTACTTCCCATAGCGTATTACCTCTACCATCGAGATCTGGATAACAGCTACCTATCCCGTAGCGAGTATGCTGCTGATAGGCAGGGGCTCAGAGGTTGGCTCATTCGCTCTATCCTCAAACAATCCGGTATTTGGGGAAGTGGTCTTGATACACTTCTTACCAGTTTGCGCAGCAAGATAAAGGAACATGGTCAGCAAGAGTTTCCATTAGCAGAAATTTCCATCGCAATGACAGAACGCGGCAAAAGCTTGCGCTTTGAGGAAGAAGAATTACAGTCTTTGGCCGAACTCGACTATGGCAATCGCCGCACTTTTGCCTTGCTATCTCTGCTCTTTCCGGGACATGACTTCTCACGCCACTTCCATGTAGATCACATATTCCCTAAAGCCCGCTTTACCAAAAGCCAATTGAAAAAGGTAGGGGTGACCGATGAAACACAAGCTGAAGCGTGGATTCTCATGGCCAACCGACTACCTAACCTGCAATTGCTGGAAGGAAGCCAGAACAATGAAAAGCGTGAGAAGTTACCCCATGAATGGTACGAAATGATGTGGCCGGAGCCAACTGCCCGTGCTAATCATCTTCACTTACAGGCAATCGACTCACTACCTGAGACCTTAGTTGATTTTGGGGGATTCTATCATCAACGTCGTGAAATATTATTGGCGCGTTTGCGTCACATTCTTAGTGAATCTCTTACGGCATAATTTCGGTTTCAGGTGAACTTCAACCATCTGACATTACATTCTGAAGGGCGGTATACCGCCCGGACAAAATAATTTGTGAGCATCAATGAACACAGCCAATCTAAAGAAAATTGCCCCCCGGGCCCGTACTGCGTTTATCACTGCTATAAAAGCACGTGCTGCTGAATTTGGGATTACAGCTGAAGGCCATACCGAACCGGCAATCAGCGGTGAAGTGTTGCAGATCGCTGGATTTACCCACCCTGCCAGCTGTGCCTCTGCCCTCAAGCGCCTGCAACAACGTCTGGCAAACGATGGTTATGAAACTCTGATAGAACAGATGGCTTACACTTGGTTTAACCGCTTCTGCGCCATCAGGTTTATGGAGCTGAAAAACGAACAGAGCTATTTAGAACACGGTGTGCGTTTACTGTCACACCCGTCTCAGCCACAAGGCTTTGAAGTGCTGGATCGCGCCCCAGAGGTGATCGACTCCCTGATGAGTGAAGGCGTGGCTCTCAATAAGCCAGCTTTGCTGGATCTGCTGCTGGCAGGTAATGAGCAGGAGGCACTTTTTCGTGAGCTATTACTCGGCCAGTGCCACCGACTGCATCAGGCGATGCCGTTTTTGTTTGAAGCCATTGATGATGAAACTGAACTACTATTGCCCACCGGCCTTATCCGCACCGATGCCTTTTGGCGCGAGCTGGTGGATGAAATCCCGGACACAGACTGGCAACAAGTAGAGGTGATTGGCTGGCTGTATCAGTTCTATATCAGCGAGAAAAAGGATCAGGTCATCGGCAAGGTGGTCAAATCCGCAGATATCCCTGCCGCTACCCAACTGTTCACCCCTAACTGGATAGTACAATATCTGGTGCAAAATTCGGTGGGACGTCACTGGCTGCAAACCTATCCTGAGTCCACACTCAAAAGCGCAATGCCCTACTATATCGAACCGGGCGAACAAGCTCCCGAGGTATTGACACAACTGGCTGAACTCACCCCCACCAGCATAGAGCCTGAATCAATCCGTGTACTCGACCCTGCCTGCGGCTCCGGCCATATCCTGGTAGAAGCCTACAATGTGCTCTATCGCATTTATGAAGAGCGTGGCTATCGCAGTCGCGAGATCCCGGAGCTAATCCTCAGGCACAATCTGTTTGGTCTAGATATCGATGACCGCGCCGCACAGCTTGCGGGTTTTGCACTGCTGATGCGTGCACGACAGGATGATCGTCGTCTATTTTCTCGTGGTGTGGACCTGAATATTTACTCCTTGCAGGAAAGCCGTCACCTCAATATTCCGAAACTCTGGCAGGCTCTTAATCTTAGTGCCAACGCTAATCATGGTCAGGTTGAGGATATGTTTGCGCAAACACATGAGTCGTTAACCTCTAATGACCCACGTCAGACTCTACTGGCCGACCTACGCCAGAGTTTTCTTAATGCCAAAACCTTAGGTTCCCTGATTGACGTGCCTGCCGAGCAAACCTCTGATATTGAAGATCTTTATTCCACGCTGCTGAAATTAAACGATCAGGGCGATGCCATGCAGAAACTCGCTGCTAAAGAATTATTGCCGCTGCTAGCGCAAGCCCGACTGCTGGCTAAACGCTATGATGTGGTGGTCGCGAATCCACCGTATATGGGTAGTAAATTTCATATTCCAGTAGTAAAGGACTATCTGAAAAACCACTTCAAGGGCTATGACAAAGATCTTTTTTCAGCTTTTATCGTACGCAATCTTGCTTTGACTAAACCACGCGGGCAGCTTGGCTTTATGACCCCGTTTGTATGGATGTTTATCTCTAGCTATGAACAGCTAAGAAATTATCTTATCAACAAAAAAACCATCACTTCTCTTATTCAGCTGGAATATTCGGGTTTTGATGGAGCAACAGTACCGATTTGCACGTTTACCCTTGAAAATGCCCATAACCCACAATTTAAAGGTGGTTATGTGAGGTTATCTGATTTCCGAGGAGCAGACCAACAAGGACCACGTGCCCTAGAAATTATTCAGGCCGCAAATGTAAGTGGAAAATGATGCCGTATCCTTTGGAGATCCATGCCTATATCATTCAGTGTAACAATCGCCTTTATGGAGATAGCCGTATTCGTGCACCTTACAAAGAAAGCTGCCAACGCGACTTGATACGCGTGAAAGGTGGCACTCACGATAACTGCGTCACCGGTGAAATTGAAATCACGGCCTTGCGTCAGTTTCAATCCAGCCACCGCTCACCGGGAAAACCTTTTAAACCAGTCCCGGACGGATTAGCCCAAGGTATGGCCCATAGCAGAAAAGAATTACCGAAAGGAGACTCATAATGAGCCAGCAAGAAAATAACAATATGGAAAAACATTTTTATCGCGCCTCCGCAGCGGATTTTAATAAAATTCCGGGTAGCCCGATTGCGTATTGGATTGGTCCAAGAACATTGGATGCTGTAAGTAGCTCAAGAAAACTGGGTGAAATAGGTGATGCGCGAATGGGGCTAGCTACAGGGAATAATTCTAAATACGTCCGTTTATGGTTTGAAACTTCCATTGAGAATATTGGATTTTCCTGTGCAGACCGGGAGGATGCAAAAAAAAGTAAGCGTAAGTGGTTTCCTTATTGCAAAGGAGGAGCATTCAGAAAGTGGTTCGGGAACAATGAATATATAGTTGATTGGTTCAACGATGGTCAGGAACTGCAAACAACTTTACATCCTTCGGGAAGTAGAGTCTGGGCACACAACTTTAATTTAGACCACATATTTGAAGATTCAATTACTTGGTCGGACATCACTTCTGGTCGTCTTTCAGTGAGATTTAACGATAGTGGGTTCCTTTTTGACGGTTCAGGAACTTGTGCCTTTTTTCATGACAAAAATGAAAAAATAGCAGCTCTTGGTTTTCTGAATACAAATTTTGCAAACGACTTTTCTAAAGTCCTCAATCCAACGATGCACTTTCAAACAGGTGATTTCAGGAATATGCCTTACGGCGACAGTCTTGTTAAAGAGGACTTTATCAATGGTGTTAAATTACTTATTAATAAAGCAAAAAACGACTGGAATTCATACGAAAACTCATGGGAATTCAGTAAACCACCTCTATTACAATGTAATTATAACCAGCAACTGCTCACATTATCCTACCAGGAACTTCGTACCCATTGGTACGAGTCTACCTTAGAAATGCAACACCTAGAAGTAGAAAACAACCGTATTTTTATCAATGCCTATGGTCTGCAGGATGAACAAACACCTGAGGTACCACTTAAAGAAATCACCCTCACCTGCAATCCGTACTATCGCTATGGTAATAACAAAACAGTTGAAGAACTTGAAGCCATGCTGCAAAGCGATACCATGGCAGAGCTGATATCCTTCACCATTGGCTGCATGATGGGCCGTTATTCCCTTAATCGTGAAGGGTTAGTTTATGCTCATGCTGGTAACGAAGGCTTTAAAACGCTAGTAGAAGAAGGTGCTTATACCCGTTTCCCTGCAGACGTCGATGGTATTCTGCCGCTAACTACCGAAGCTTGGTTTGAAGATGATATTGCCGCTCGAGTTGTAGAGTTTGTCCGCACAGTCTGGGGGGTTGAGCATCTGGAAGAAAACCTGCAATTTATTGCCGATAGCTTGTGCTTAGCTGCGATCAAGCCAGTGAAAAAAGGGGGAGAAACCTCACGCGAGACTATTCGCCGCTATCTCTCGACCCAATTCTTTAAAGATCATTTGAAGACCTACAAAAAACGCCCGATCTACTGGCTATTCAGTTCAGGTAAAGAGAAAGCCTTTGAATGCTTGGTCTATTTGCATCGCTATAATGAAACCACCCTCCCGCGCATGCGTACCGAGTATGTCACGCCTCTGCTCGGCCAAATGGATAGCCGCATTGATCGCCTACGTCTGCAACAGAATGAAGCAGAAACAGCCGAAGCCAAACGCATCGGTAAAGAGATCGAAAGCCTTACCAAGCAGCTTACCGAGTTGCGTTCTTTTGACGACCAGCTAAAACATTATGCTGATATGAAGATCCAGCTCGATCTCGATGATGGTGTTAAGATCAACTACGGCAAGTTCGGTACTCTATTAGCTGAAGTGAAAGCTATTACTGGCGATAAAGCAGATTAAGTTCAAAAAGATACAGCGGAGACATAAGTGTCTCCGCTGTATCGCTTTGTTCACACTATCCCGTTGTACAAACCAGTTAAATTAGCTATCTAACCTTTAGCATGTGGGATCCAGTGACTCATCAACGTTCATAGTTGGTATAATCATCTTCAACATTACACGCTACCGCCGATTCACAGCCATGGTGCTGATGGCTCAATTATTCCGAGACGTACTGATGGATATCACACAGCTTCAGACAGGGCTTAATAACAAATTCACCACTGACCGGATCGTGTTCTGGCATGACCCAGAACAAAGCTTTACTGCACAGCTTACGGATCTCACTTTACTGTGGAATGGGTTGCCCGTGACAGTGCTCAATATGGCAGAGCAATCACAGCTTCAGACTCGCAAACGCATTGAAATCGATGAAACCACGCAGGGGTTCCTTCTCTACTGGCCCAGTTTAGAACCATCGCCAGCCAAAGACTGGTTGCTCGATATACGCCGTTATAGCACCACGTTTTATGCTGATGCAGCCTCAATTTTGCTTAATGACCTCGGCCTCGCCAATATGGCGCTGCGTGACCACATCGCGTCACGTAAAAGCTTTTTCGCCAACAAAGAGCGTACTGCAGCCTTTAAACGTCGCCTGGACGGCCGTGGCGGCATAGAAGATCCGCTATCACTTGATATGAAGATGATAAGTGTCGTGCTGGCCTGTCATGCTCAGATTGCCGAAATAATGAAAAGCATTGGTGATCGGTTACTTGAGAATGCTGAAACCGCCCTTGTTCCGTTAGAACAGCATGGATTGCTGCCTGGATTTTGGCATTTAATGAACCTTGAATATGGATACCATATAGCTGAAGGAACAGAACCGTCACTACGCGAACTGATTCGTAAGTTACTAGTGAGTGAATGCTACGAACAGCTTGATACCAAAGAGCGTCCTGTCTGGCTACAGTCACAACTATTAGCCACTCCCACCGGACGTGCGAATGCTATGGCTCTGCTATCTGGTTGGCGTGATTCTAACCAGTACAGCAGTAATTTTGCCGACATATCTGCACAGGTAGCGGATCAACTCGAACTTTCTTCACGCCTGACAGCGCAAGATATCTGGCTCTGGGGAGAAGTCGAAGGCTTTGAAGCGGTCGAACAAGGTTTGATCCGTGAGCTGATATCTGGATTAAACAACGGTGACTTGAAACTGAATCGAGTAGAGTTTGCCCAACTAATCTCTCGTCGTCGACATGGATTCTGGGCCAGAACTGTACCTAAATATGCATATATTTACCAGGCGCTGCAACAAGCTGAATTGTTGCTAGAACTACGCCGTTCGAAACCGGATGGTTTTCATTACACTTCAGCGCAAGAAATGTATCTTGCCTATGAAGCTGAATTGTTCCAGTTTGATACAGCCTATCGCCTGTTTAATGAAGCACTATTGCACCTACAGGGACAATCGGTCGAAGTGCTGGCGGTATTGGCCAGTAAAATCGAAGATCTGTATGTGAACTGGTATCTCTATCAGCTTGGGCTAACGTGGGATGGTTTGTTAGCTAAAGAGCAGCTACTTGATAACTGGCGGCTGGATCTCCCTTCGCAGCATCGCTTCTATGATACTGTCATCAAACAACGTTTTACCCAGAGCGGGGTCAAGCGCCAGTTTGTTATTATCAGTGATGCCTTGCGCTATGAAGTTGCTCATGAGCTCCAGGGACAGGTAAATGAAGCCAAGCGCTTCACTGCGCAGCTCAAGAGCCAGCTCGGGGTACTACCTACCTACACGCAACTTGGCATGGCCGCCTTACTCCCACATCAGCAACTAGACTATGCCGCTACCAACTCAACAGTATTAGTAGATGGACAGAGCAGCGCGGGTTTAGAAAATCGCAGCACTATTCTAAGTAAGGTAGGTGGTATAGCTATTTCGGCCAAAAGTCTGCTGAGCTGGACCCGGGCAGAAGCTAACGAGGCGGTTGGTGACGCAAAGGTAATCTACGTCTATCACGATGTCATCGATGCTCAGAGTGAATCTCAGAAAAGTGAGCTCAAGACATTCATTCATGCCCGCCAGGCTATAGACGAACTGAATGGACTCATCAACAAAATTATCAATGGGTTTGGCGTTACTCGCGTAGTTATCACAGCCGATCATGGATTCTTATTCCAACAGGCCTCAGTTGAAAACGGGGTAAAATCGCCTCTGAAACACGAACCATCTGGAACTCTGGAAGCTTCAAAACGCTATCTCCTTGGTCGCAATTTACCAACAAACGAAGATGTCTGGCATGGGCAATTGCGTAATGTTGTTGGTGGTAACTCTGATGTGGAATTCTGGCTTCCGAAAGGAGTGAGCCGTTTCCATTTTGTTGGTGGAGCCCGCTTCGTCCATGGTGGTGCAATGTTGCAAGAGGTCTGTGTTCCAATACTTGAAGTACAAGAGCTGCGTGGCAAGAAACAAACTCTGCATGAAAAAACCAAAGTCGACATAGTTCCGGCATACCAACCCATTAAGCTGGTAAATGTGATCGATAAAATCCGCTTCCTGCAGACCGATGCCGTCGATGAACGTCATAAATCAAGAATGGTTCGTTTCTCGGTGGTAGATAGTTCAGAACAAACCGTGTCAGCTATTGAGAAGCTACTCTTTGAAGCGACCTCAAGTAATCTGGATCAGCGCCAGCAAGACGTACGTTTAAAACTGACCGGTGCTCAATTTGACCGCAAGGCGCAGTATCAATTGCTGCTCGTTGATGATGAGGATGGTATTGAAATGGCACGCTATCCAGTCACTATTGATTTGGCAATCCAGGATGAATTCGGTTTTTAATGGCTCGCAAAATAGCGATCCTGCGGATGTGATAAGTAAATTCTAATGTTGGGTGCCAGCTAATCAGTACCCGGGAGCAATACCAGATGCCACATGATGAGATAAATCCTACTGAAGGTGAGTTTGTAGGAAAGGAAACCGCACAAGAGCCAGCGGTGAATGTCACACATATCACGAACAATGTAGTGATCCAGCAGATGGACGTTTACACGGAGAAGCTTGCCCAGCCGAGCGGAACTACTGTTGATGAGGCTTCTATGCTCAGCATTGACGATGAGTTATCTCAGCATGCTAGCATGGATCTTGATGCCCGTCTGAATCGTTACTTTAAGGGTAAAGTTGTCCGTAAGGATTTGACAAAACAGCTAAAAGAAGGGGCTAATGTCCCTGTCTATGTACTGGAATATCTGCTCGGTATGTACTGTGCTTCAGACGATGATGAAGTGGTACGTGAAGGTCTGGAAAACGTCAAAAAAATCCTCGCTGAGAACTATGTTCGCCCGGATGAGGCTGAGAAAGTAAAATCTCTGATTCGTGAGCGTGGCAGCTTTAAAGTGATCGATAAAATCGGAGTAAAGCTCAACCAGAAGAAAGATGTCTACGAGGCTCAGCTTTCGAACCTCGGTATCAAAGATGCCGTGATCCCCGCCAACATTGTTAAAGCTAACGAGAAGCTGCTCACCGGGGGGATCTGGTGTATCGTTACTCTTAACTATTTTTATGAAGAAGGGCAAAGAATTTCGCCCTTCTCAATTTTCAACCTTAAGCCTATCCAGATGCCCTCCATGGATATGGAAGAGCTTTTTGCCGCCCGGGCTAATTTCTCAACAGACCAATGGCTGGATACCCTGATCCGCTCTATCGGCATGGAGCCAACCAATCTGAAGCAACGGGTGAAATGGCACCTGTTGACGCGGATGATCCCCTTTGTTGAGAACAACTATAACGTCTGCGAACTCGGCCCACGTGGTACCGGTAAAAGCCACGTCTATAAAGAGTGCTCGCCTAATTCATTACTAGTCTCAGGTGGCCAGACGACAGTCGCCAATCTGTTTTACAACATGAGTTCCCGGCAGGTTGGGCTGGTAGGCATGTGGGATGTGGTAGCTTTTGACGAAGTGGCTGGTATTACCTTCAAAGATAAAGATGGTGTCCAGATCATGAAGGATTACATGGCATCGGGCTCTTTTTCCCGTGGCCGTGATTCTATCGAAGCCAAAGCATCCATGGTATTTGTCGGCAACATAAACCAAAGCGTAGAAACGTTAGTCAAAACCAGTCACCTGCTGGCACCTTTCCCGGAAGCGATGATCGATACAGCCTTCTTTGACCGTTTCCATGCCTATATCCCAGGCTGGGATATCCCTAAGATGCGGCCTGAATTTTTTACCAATAACTACGGTCTGATCACCGACTATCTGGCCGAATATATGCGAGAAATGCGCAAGCGTAGCTTCTCTGATGCTATCGACCGCTTCTTTAAACTCGGGAACAACCTCAACCAACGTGATGTAATCGCAGTACGCCGCACGGTCTCAGGTTTGCTCAAATTACTGTATCCTCATGGTGTGTTTGGTAAAGAGGAGGTACGTCCTTGTCTCACCTACGCATTAGAGTTACGTCGTAGAATCAAAGAGCAGTTGAAAAAACTAGGCGGCATGGAGTTTTTCGATGTGCATTTCAGCTATCTCGACAACGAAACTCTTGAAGAGTTTTTCGTCAATGTACCTGAGCAAGGCGGGAGCCAGTTGATCCCCGAAGGTCTGAGTAAACCGGGAGTTGTGCACATGGTTACCAAGGGTGTCACAGGCCAACTGGGCCTGTATCGCTTCGAGACTCAGATGACCCCTGGTAATGGTAAACACACGACATCTGGCCTAGGCTCCAATACACCAGCAAAAGAAGCAATCCGTATAGGTTTTGATTATTTCAAAGGCAACCTAAATCGCATCAGTGCTACCGCCAAATTTTCCGAGCATGAATACCATCTACATGCCGTTGAGTTACATAACTCAGGCCCTAGTACCAAAACCAGCCTTGCCGCCTTGGTAGCCTTCTGTTCCATTTTGATGGGCAAGCCAGTGCAAGAACAGATGGTCGTGCTCGGAGATATGACACTTGGTGGTGTGGTGAATCCGGTCGAAGATCTGGCTGGTAGTTTGCAACTGGCAATGGATAGTGGGGGCAAACGTGTGCTGCTGCCGATGGCATCAGCTTCTGATATCCCAACTGTGCCTGCTGAGATTTTCTCCAAATTCCAAATCAGTTTCTATGCAGATCCGGTGGATGCTGTGTATAAAGCATTAGGTGTTCAATAACGTCTAACTCATCATCAGAAACAAATAATGGGCAAAATGCCCATTATTTGTATGAAAAATAGGTAGTTAAGATAGAACTACTTAATTCTCAATGGCGTTACTTTTTTATTTTTTCGCAAAATCAAACGGACTAACCACCTTCTCCCGATTAGCATCCAGATAATCCGCCCACCACTGCAACATCAGTCTCCTCTCTCCCAGATGCTCCGCCTTATGGATATAAGCCGCACGCACAGAACTACGCTCCTGATGGCTCATCTGCCGCTCCACTGCATCCCTCGACCACAATCCTGACTCAATCAGAGAACTACACGCCATCGTCCTGAAACCATGCCCACATACTTCCGTTTTCGTGTCATAACCCATCACTCTCAGCGCCTTGTTCACCGTGTTCTCACTCATAGGCTTACGCGGATCGTGATCGCCTACGAAAATCAGCTCTCGATTCCCATTCATGCTTTTAATCTTTTCCAGAATAGTTAAGGCTTGCCGCGACAAAGGAACAAGATGAGGAGTCCGCATCTTTGAACCACGCTGAGAATGTTTAACTCCTTCCAGCAGTTCGCGCTCACCTGGAATCGTCCACATGGCCGTTTCGAAATCTACTTCTGACCAACGGGCAAATCGCAGCTCGCTTGAACGGATAAAAACTAACAAGGTAAGTTCGACAGCAAGTCGGGTTAATGGTCTTCCGGAATAGTGATCGATACGGTGAAGCAATTCAGGAATGCGGTTAAGTTCTAATGCCGCACGATGCTGTCTTTTAGCCGTAGCAACCGCACCAGCAATCTCTTGCGCGGGGTTGTAGTCGATTAAACCACTCTGCACAGCAAACCGCATAATCGCGGTAGTCCGCTGTTGCAAACGAGCCGCAACTTCGAGTCGTCCGGATGATTCCACCGCTTTGATGGGTACAAGAAGATCCCGCGTCTTCAGTTCCGCAATGTTCCGCTTACCGATGGCAGCAAAGAGATTATCTTCGAGGCTTTTCAATACACGAGCGCTATGCGATGCAGACCACTTCTGATTGCTGGCGTGCCACTCTCTGGCTACCACTTCAAACGTTATCGCCTCTTGCTCCTGCTCTACCTTAGCGGCTTTCTTGTTCTCACTGGGATCGACGCCGTTAGCTAACAACTTACGGGCCTCATCCCTACGAGCCCTGGCATCCGCCAGCGAGACTTCGGGGTATTTCCCCAGCGCCAGCATTTTCTCTTTGCCGCCGAAGCGATAACGAAGCCGCCAGTATTTGGAGCCGTTAGGGTGAACCAGCAAAACCATGCCTTCACCGTCAGTTAGTTTATAGGCTTTTACTTCAGGCTTAGCCGAACGAACCTTCACATCACTCAGAGCCATGATGAGCATCCTTTCAAGGGTTCTGTGTGGGTACAAACATTATCGAACCGGGATATACCCGCAGTTGTACCCGCATCAGTAAGTTGATGTAGATTGAATCAGGTTGACTTAGGAATAGTGAAAAAGCGAGGAAAGCCTTGAAGATAATGGATTTCAGGCACAAAAAAGACGTCCGTTGACGTCTATTGATGTTCCGATGGTGCCGAAGGCCGGACTCGAACCGGCACGTATTTCTACGGTTGATTTTGAATCAACTGCGTCTACCGATTTCGCCACTCCGGCACGGAAGGGATGCGGAAAACGTTGTGGATTATACCTGTCATGCGCCACCATGCAAGCGCCAGCGTGTGTCTGGCTCGCTAAGTGTTGAAAATTTCAGCATTACCTTTCTTAGCTGTAACCCTCATCACAGTTTGCCCCCTCCTTAATCCCCCCTTCTGCGAAGCGTCCCGTTTCCCCATGCTCTACACTTCCAGTTCAACACCATACTGAGGGAAATACGATGTCGATGATAAAAAGCTACGCCGCAAAAGCGGCGGGCAGCGAACTCGAACTCTATGAATATGATGCGGGCGAGCTTAAGCCGGAAGATGTCGAAGTCCAGGTCGATTACTGCGGTATCTGCCATTCTGATTTGTCGATGATAGACAACGAATGGGGATTCTCTCAGTATCCGCTGGTTGCCGGGCATGAGGTGATTGGTCGCGTGGCGGCGCTCGGCAGCGCGGCGCAGGATAAAGGTCTGAAGGTTGGTCAGCGCGTCGGCGTTGGCTGGACAGCGCGCAGCTGCGGGCACTGCGATGCCTGTATCAGCGGCAATCAGATTAACTGTCTGGAAGGGTCTGTTCCCACAATTCTTAATCGCGGCGGCTTTGCTGAGAAGCTGCGGGCCGACTGGCAGTGGGTGATCCCGCTTCCGGAGAGTATCGATCTGGCGGCAGCCGGTCCCTTACTGTGCGGCGGCATCACGGTGTTCAAACCGCTGCTGATGCACCATATCACCGCCACCAGTCGCGTCGGGGTGATCGGCATAGGCGGCCTGGGGCATATCGCCATTAAGCTGTTACACGCGATGGGTTGCGAAGTGACCGCGTTCAGCTCCAATCCGGCGAAAGAGCAGGAAGTGCTGGCAATGGGGGCGGATAAAGTCGTCAACAGCCGCGATCCGGATGCGCTAAAAGCGCTGGCGGGCCAGTTCGATCTCATTATTAATACGGTTAACGTCGATCTCGACTGGCAGCCCTATTTTGAAGCGCTGGCCTACGGCGGTAACTTCCATACCGTCGGCGCGGTGCTGAAGCCGCTGCCGGTTCCGGCGTTCACCTTAATAGCCGGAGATCGCAGCATCTCCGGTTCGGCGACCGGTACGCCGTTCGAGCTGCGCAAGCTGATGAAATTTGCCGGGCGCAGCAAGGTGTCGCCCACCACCGAACTGTACCCGATGTCGCAAATTAACGAAGCTATCCAGCACGTGCGTGACGGTAAGGCCCGCTACCGCGTAGTGCTTAAAGCAGACTTCTGATCGTCTTTGCCGGGTGGCGTAAGCTTCCCGGCTATTCTCCCCGCTATTCCAGACAGGTTAAATTCTCCTCACAATCTCCGCAATTTAGCGGTGAAGAGTGCGTCACGGTTGCCTATACTCCAGGCAGGATAAATGGAGGAAATCTCAATGAGCGCACCCCTGCTAATTGCCCGCACGCCGGACACCGAACTGTTTTTACTGCCAGGCATGGCCAACCGTCACGGGCTGATTACCGGCGCGACCGGGACCGGTAAAACCGTCACGCTACAGAAGGTGGCCGAATCGCTGTCCGAGATTGGCGTTCCGGTATTTATGGCCGATGTGAAAGGTGACTTAACCGGCGTGGCCGAGGAAGGACAAGCCTCTGAAAAGCTGCTCGCCCGCCTGAAAAATATCGGCATTACTGACTGGCAACCGCATGCTAATCCGGTCACGGTGTGGGATATCTTCGGCGAAAAAGGTCACCCCGTGCGGGCCACGGTATCAGACCTCGGACCGCTGCTGCTGGCCCGTCTGCTGAACCTCAACGACGTGCAGTCCGGCGTGCTGGATATTATCTTCCGTATTGCCGATGACCAGGGATTGCTGCTTCTCGATTTCAAAGACCTGCGGGCCATCACCCAGTACATTGGCGATAACGCTAAATCCTTCCAGAATCAGTACGGCAATATCAGTAGCGCCTCGGTCGGGGCGATCCAGCGCGGGCTGCTGTCGTTGGAGCAGCAGGGAGCGGCACACTTCTTTGGCGAACCGATGCTGGACATCAAAGACTGGATGCGTACCGACGCCAGCGGCAAAGGGATGATTAATATTCTCAGCGCCGAGAAGCTCTACCAGATGCCCAAACTGTACGCCGCCAGCCTGCTGTGGATGCTCTCCGAGCTGTACGAACAGCTGCCGGAAGCGGGCGATCTGGAAAAACCAAAACTGGTGTTTTTCTTCGATGAAGCACACCTGCTGTTCAACGATGCTCCACAGGTGCTGCTGGATAAAATCGAACAGGTGATCCGCCTGATCCGCTCGAAAGGGGTCGGCGTGTGGTTCGTCTCACAAAACCCGTCGGATATTCCGGACAACGTGCTTGGTCAGTTGGGAAACCGCGTGCAGCACGCCCTGCGCGCGTTCACGCCGAAAGATCAGAAAGCGGTGAAAAGCGCGGCGCAAACCATGCGCGCCAACCCGGCATTTGATACCGAAAAAGCTATTCAGGAGCTGGGAACCGGTGAGGCGCTGGTGTCGTTTCTGGACGCCAAAGGCAGCCCGTCGGTGGTTGAACGAGCAATGGTGATTGCGCCATGCTCACGGATGGGACCGGTGACGGACGACGAGCGTAACGGGCTGATTAATCACTCTTCGTTGTACGGCAAATATGAAGAAGAGATCGACCGCGAGTCCGCCTATGAACGTTTACAGCAAGGCGTGCAGGCCAGTACCGAGCAGCAAAATACACCTCCCGCCAACGGTAAAGCTGTCGATGTGGATGGCGGTATTCTCGGTGGGTTGAAGGATATTCTGTTTGGCAGCACCGGGCCGCGCGGTGGTAAGCGCGATGGCGTAGTGCAGAGCGTGGCGAAAAGCGCGGCGCGACAGGTTACCAATCAGATAATTCGCGGCATGTTGGGGAGTTTGATGGGCGGGAGAAAACGCTAGCCCCGTGTTACGTTGCCGGATGGCGGTGTAAACGCCTTATCCGGCCTACGGGTCCGGAGTAGGCCTGAAAAGCACAACGCTATCAGGCCTACGATTACTGTGATTACGACTTACGTAGCATTAGCCACAGGCTTATCAGGAAGAAGCTGGCGCTTGGCAGCAGCGCACCGATAATCGGCGGAATGCCGTACACCAGCGTCAGCGGGCCAAAGATTTGGTCCAGCACATAGAACACAAAGCCGAAGCTAATCCCTGTCACCACGCGCACGCCCATCGGGACGCTACGCAGCGGACCAAAGATAAACGACAGCGCCATCAGCATCATGACCGCCACCGACAGCGGCTGGAAGACTTTGCTCCACATATTGAGCTGATAGCGTCCGGCATCCTGGCCGCTCGACTTCAGGTACTTCACGTAGTTATGCAGACCGCTAATCGACAGCGCATCAGGATCCAACGCCACAACGCCGAGCTTGTCGGGTGTCAGGTTGGTTTTCCAGGTGCCGCTTACCGTTTGCGAGCCGGTGATTTGCTTCGGATCGGTCAGGTTGGATTCATCCACCTGCGACAAACGCCAGACCTTCTGCTCCGGGTCAAACGTCGCGCTCGCAGCATAGCGTACAGACTGCAGACGGCGCTTGTCGTTAAACGAGTAGATGCTAATCCCGCCTAACTCTGCGTCGCCTTTCACCCGCTCGATGTAGACAAAGCTGTCACCGTCTTTCGCCCACAAACCCTGCTGGGTAGAGAGCAGCGAGCCGCCGTACATCTGCTGCGCACGGTAGTTACGCGCCATCTGTTCGCCTTGTGGCGCGACCCATTCGCCGATAGCCATCGTCAGCAGCACCAGCGGAATCGCGGTTTTCATCACCGACAACGCCACCTGCATACGGGTAAAGCCAGAAGCCTGCATCACCACCAGTTCACTGCGCTGGGCCAGCATGCCCAGCCCCAGCAATGCCCCCAGCAGTGCCGCCATCGGGAAGAAGATCTGGATATCTTTAGGCGCACTGAGCAGGGTATACAGCCCGGCGCCCATCGCATCGTAGCTCCCCTGCCCGGCTTTTTTCAGCTGGTCAACGAACTTGATGATCCCGGAGAGCGACACCAGCATGAACAGCGTCATCATGATGGTGGTGAAAATGGTTTTACCGATATAGCGGTCAAGTACACCAAAAGGCTGCATTATACCGCTCCTTTACGCATAAAACGGGCACGCAAGCGGCGCATCGGCACCGTATCCCAGAGGTTAAGCACAATCGCCAGCGCCAGATACGCCAGGTTAACCGTCCACATCCAGAACACTGGATCCAGCTTACCTTTACCGCCGTTCGACTTCAGCGACGTCTGAACCAGGAAGAACAGCAAATAGAGCAGCATTGCTGGCAGCATCGACAGCACGCGCCCCTGACGCGGGTTCACCACGCTCAGCGGTACGACCATCAGCGCCATCATAAATACGGTGAATACTAACGTGATACGCCAGGTCAGCTCCGCGCGGGCACGATCGGTGTCGGTCGTCCACAGCGTACGCATGTTCATCTGGTCGGTATCGTTTGGATCCAGCGCCACGGCCTGATGACCGATAATCGCCTGATAATCCTGGAAGTCGGTAATGCGGAAATCGCGCAGCAGCGCGGTACCTTCAAAGCGCGTCCCCTGGTTCAGCGTCACGACCTGAGAGCCATCACGCATCTGGGTAAGATGTCCGGAATCGGCTACGACGACCGAAGGACGAGCGTTGCCTTTCGGGCGGATTTGAGCGAGGAACACGTCTTTGAAGTTGCTGCCGTCAACGCTTTCGATAAACAGCACCGAACTGCCGTTGGTCGCCTGCTGGAATTGCCCCTGAGCAAGCGCCGCCATACCGGGGTTCGCTTTCGCCTCCGCCAGGACTTCGTCCTGATGTCTGGAGGACCACGGCCCGGCCCACATCACGTTGACCGCCGCAATAATACTGGTAAACAGCGCCAGCACCATCGCCGCTTTCACGAGCACTGCCTTGCTCAGCCCGCAGGCGTGCATGACCGTAATTTCGCTTTCGGTATACAGTTTGCCCAGCGTCATCAACAGCCCGAGGAACAGGCTTAAGGGCAAGATAAGTTGCGCCATTTCTGGCACGCCCAGCCCCAGCAGCGAGAGCACCAGATTTGCCGGGATATCACCGTCAACCGCCGCACCAAGGATCCTGACCAACTTTTGACAAAAGAAGATCAAAAGCAGGATGAATAGGATCGCAAGTTGGCTTTTGAGCGTTTCCCGAACCAGATATCTTATGATTATCACTTTAAATACGCCCGTAAAAACCCGTCTTTTGCCGGAATTTAGCTTGTTTCATGGCTTAAACGTCATTTATTCTCTTGAGTCGTCGAAATCGTCGCTAAGATCATTATACTCAACGGATCCACCTCTCAGAAATTGTTCTGACGTGCCAATGCCGTAATAACGTTAAGATTAACACGAAGTCACCGCAACAGCGGGTATGAGTTACGAAAGCTTGCAATTCTATCCGTAGCCACCGCCGTTGTCTTTAAGATTCAGGAGCGTAGTGCATGGAGTTCAGTGTAAAAAGCGGTAGCCCGGAGAAACAGCGGAGTGCGTGCATCGTCGTGGGTGTCTTTGAACCACGCCGCCTCTCTCCGATTGCAGAGCAGCTCGACAAGATCAGCGACGGGTACATCAGCGCACTGCTGCGTCGCGGCGAACTGGAAGGCAAACCGGGTCAAACCCTGTTGCTGCACCATGTTCCTAACGTTCTGTCTGAGCGAATTCTCCTTATTGGTTGTGGCAAAGAGCGCGAACTTGATGAGCGCCAGTACAAGCAGGTCATTCAGAAAACCATCAATACCCTGAATGATACAGGCTCAATGGAAGCCGTCTGCTTTCTGACTGAGCTGCACGTCAAAGGGCGCAATAACTACTGGAAAGTGCGTCAGGCCGTTGAGACGGCACAGGAAACGCTATACAGCTTTGATCAACTGAAGACCAACAAAAGCGAGCCACGTCGCCCGCTGCGTAAAATGGTCTTTAACGTGCCGACCCGCCGCGAACTGACCAGCGGTGAGCGTGCGATCCAACACGGTCTGGCGATCGCCGCCGGCATTAAAGCGGCAAAAGATCTTGGCAACATGCCGCCGAACATCTGTAACGCCGCCTACCTGGCCTCTCAGGCGCGCCAGCTGGCAGACAGCTACAGCAAAAATGTTGTGACCCGAGTGATCGGCGAGCAACAAATGAAAGAGCTGGGCATGCACTCTTATCTGGCCGTCGGTCACGGCTCGCAGAACGAGTCGCTGATGTCGGTCATCGAGTACAAAGGCAATCCATCCGAAGACGCGCGTCCGATTGTGCTGGTCGGTAAAGGGTTAACCTTTGACTCCGGCGGTATCTCCATCAAACCAGCCGAAGGCATGGATGAGATGAAATACGACATGTGCGGCGCGGCAGCGGTATACGGCGTGATGCGCATGGTGGCCGAGCTTCAGCTCCCCATCAACGTTGTCGGCGTGCTGGCGGGCTGTGAAAACATGCCGGGTGGCCGTGCGTATCGCCCAGGCGACGTGCTGACCACGATGTCTGGACAGACCGTTGAAGTGCTCAATACGGATGCCGAAGGCCGTCTGGTGCTGTGCGACGTGTTAACCTACGTCGAGCGCTTTGAGCCAGAAGCAGTGATTGACGTCGCAACCCTGACCGGCGCGTGCGTGATTGCGCTGGGCCATCACATCACTGGCCTGATGTCTAACCACAACCCGCTGGCGCATGAGCTGATCGGTGCGTCCGAGCAGGCTGGTGACCGCGCATGGCGTTTGCCGCTGGGTGATGAATACCAGGAGCAGTTAGAGTCCAACTTTGCGGATATGGCGAACATCGGCGGACGTCCTGGCGGTGCCATTACCGCGGGCTGCTTCCTGTCACGCTTTACCCGTAAGTACAACTGGGCGCACCTGGATATCGCCGGTACTGCATGGCGTTCAGGGAAAGCTAAAGGCGCAACCGGTCGTCCGGTCGCGTTGCTGTCGCAGTTCCTGCTCAATCGTGCCGGTTTTAACGGCGAAGAGTGATGTAAAACGCCGGGTGGCGGCTTCGCCTTACCCGGCCTACAACATCACTCAACCGTAGGCCGGGTAAGCGTAGCGCCACCCGGCTTTGCATTTAAATCCACAACAAGAAGCCCCATATCATGAGAAACGCAACGTTCTATATTCTGGACAATGACAACACCATCGATGGCTTAAGCGCCGTTGAACAACTGGTGTGTGAAATTGCCGCAGAACGTTGGCGTGCTGGCAAGCGCGTGCTGATCGCCTGTGAAAACGAAAAGCAGGCTCTTCGACTGGATGAAGCTCTGTGGGCGAGACCGGCAGAAAGTTTTGTTCCGCATAATCTGGCGGGAGAAGGCCCCAGAGGCGGCGCGCCGGTAGAGATTGCCTGGCCGGAGAAACGCAATAGCAGCCCGCGCGACCTGCTCATCAGTTTGCGCGTTGGCTTTGCAGATTTTGCCACCGCTTTCACAGAAGTGATAGACTTCGTTCCTTACGAAGATTCTTTGAAACAATCGGCACGCGATCGCTACAAAGCTTACCGCGTGGCTGGTTTTAACCTGAATACGGCAACCTGGAAATAATGGAAAAGACATACAACCCACAAGATATCGAACAGCCGCTTTACGAGCACTGGGAAAAGCAGGGCTATTTCAAACCTAACGGCGATGAAAGCAAAGAGTCCTTCTGCATCATGATCCCGCCGCCGAACGTCACCGGCAGTTTGCATATGGGTCATGCTTTCCAGCAAACCATCATGGATACCATGATTCGCTACCAGCGCATGCAGGGTAAAAACACCCTGTGGCAGGCCGGTACCGACCACGCGGGTATCGCTACCCAGATGGTGGTTGAGCGTAAGATTGCCGCTGAAGAAGGTAAAACCCGTCACGACTACGGTCGCGAAGCGTTTATCGACAAAATTTGGCAGTGGAAAGCGGAATCCGGCGGCACCATTACCCGTCAGATGCGCCGTCTCGGCAACTCCGTTGACTGGGAGCGCGAGCGCTTCACTATGGACGAAGGTCTTTCCAATGCCGTGAAAGAAGTCTTTGTTCGCCTGTACAAAGAAGATCTGATCTACCGTGGCAAGCGTCTGGTCAACTGGGACCCGAAACTGCGCACCGCTATTTCTGATCTGGAAGTGGAAAACCGCGAGTCTAAAGGCTCCATGTGGCACATCCGCTATCCGCTGGCTGACGGCGCGAAAACCGCAGACGGTAAAGATTACCTGGTCGTCGCCACCACCCGTCCGGAAACCGTACTGGGTGATACCGGCGTAGCAGTTAACCCGGAAGATCCGCGCTATAAAGATCTGATCGGCAAATTCGTTGTCCTGCCGCTGGTTAACCGCCGCATTCCGATCGTCGGTGATGAACACGCCGACATGGAAAAAGGCACCGGCTGCGTGAAGATCACCCCGGCGCACGACTTTAACGACTACGAAGTCGGGAAACGTCACGGCCTGCCGATGATCAACATTCTGACCTTTGACGGCGACATCCGCGAAACCGCGGAAGTATACGACACCAAAGGCGAAGAGTCCGACGTTTACTCCAATGAAATCCCGGCTGAGTTCCAGAAGCTGGAACGTTTTGCTGCGCGTAAAGCGGTGGTTGCCGCCGTTGATGCCCTGGGCCTGCTGGAAGAAATTAAACCACACGACCTGACCGTACCTTACGGCGACCGTGGCGGCGTGGTTATCGAACCGATGCTGACCGACCAGTGGTACGTCCGTGCCGACGTGCTGGCAAAACCGGCGGTTGAAGCGGTTGAGAATGGCGACATCCAGTTCGTACCGAAGCAGTACGAAAACATGTACTTCTCCTGGATGCGTGATATTCAGGACTGGTGTATTTCCCGTCAGCTGTGGTGGGGTCACCGTATCCCGGCATGGTATGACAACGACGGCAATGTCTACGTTGGCCGTACCGAAGACGAAGTGCGTCAGGAAAACAACCTCGGCGCCGACGTTGCGCTGCGTCAGGACGAAGACGTTCTCGATACCTGGTTCTCTTCTGCACTGTGGACCTTCTCTACGCTGGGCTGGCCGGAAAATACCGACGCGCTGCGTCAGTTCCACCCAACCAGCGTGATGGTTTCCGGCTTCGACATTATCTTCTTCTGGATTGCCCGCATGATCATGATGACCATGCACTTCATCAAAGATGAAAACGGCAAGCCACAGGTTCCGTTCAAGACCGTCTACATGACCGGTCTGATTCGTGACGACGAAGGCCAGAAGATGTCCAAATCCAAGGGTAACGTGATTGACCCGCTGGATATGGTCGACGGTATCTCTCTGGCAGAACTGCTGGAGAAACGTACCGGCAACATGATGCAGCCGCAGTTGGCTGAGAAAATTGCCAAACGTACCGAGAAGCAGTTCCCGGACGGCATCGAGCCGCACGGCACCGACGCCCTGCGTTTCACCCTGGCAGCGCTGGCCTCTACCGGTCGCGATATCAACTGGGACATGAAGCGTCTGGAAGGTTACCGTAACTTCTGTAACAAGCTGTGGAACGCCAGCCGCTTCGTGCTGATGAACACCGAAGATCAGGATTGCGGCTTCAACGGCGGCGAAATGACCCTGTCTCTGGCGGATCGCTGGATCCTCGCTGAATTCAACCAGACCATCAAAGCGTACCGCGAAGCGCTGGATAACTTCCGCTTCGATATCGCCGCGGGCATTCTGTACGAGTTCACCTGGAACCAGTTCTGCGACTGGTATCTGGAGCTGACCAAGCCGGTCATGAACGGCGGTTCCGAGTCTGAACTGCGCGGCACTCGCAATACGCTGGTTACCGTGCTGGAAGGTCTGCTGCGCCTGGCGCACCCAATCATTCCGTTCATCACCGAAACCATCTGGCAGCGCGTGAAAGTGATTTGTGGCAACACTGCAGATACCATCATGCTGCAGCCGTTCCCGGAATATAACGCAGCGCAGGTTGATGAAGCGGCGCTGGCTGATACCGAATGGCTGAAGCAGGCGATCGTCGCCGTACGTAACATCCGTGCGGAAATGAACATCGCCCCGGGCAAACCGCTGGAGCTGCTGCTGCGTGGTTGCAGCGCTGATGCGATGCGTCGCGTGAACGACAACCGCAGCTTCCTGCTGAACCTGGCACGTCTGGAAAGCATTACCGTGCTGCCAGCCGATGACAAAGGTCCGGTCTCCGTGACCAAAATCATCGACGGCGCCGAACTGCTGATCCCGATGGCTGGCCTCATCAACAAAGAAGATGAGCTGGCACGTCTGGCGAAAGAAGTGGCGAAAATCGAAGGCGAGATTGCCCGTATCGAAGGCAAACTTTCCAACGAAGGTTTCGTTGCCCGCGCACCGGAAGCAGTCATCGCCAAAGAGCGTGAGAAGCTGGACGGTTACGCAGAAGCTAAAGCGAAGCTGATTGAACAGCAGGCGGTCATCGCCGCGCTGTAATTGCCTATGCCGGATAGCGCTACGCTTATCCGGCAAACGGGCACCGTCATCGTAGGTCGGATAAGCGTAGCGCATCCGACACCACAGACGATGAAGCCTCTGACGCATATGCTCAGAGGCTTTTTATTGAATTATCCTCGCTTGCGCTTCCCCTCGCCGCAGTGGTATTAACTGCATATGTCTCACTTTTATGTCATGAGTTCGCTATGAGTGCCATTACCTCCGTCGCGGCAACGCTGCGCCGAATTTCTGCCGATGATAACGCCGCCATTGCCCGCGTTATCCGCAAAGTTTCCGCTGAATACGGGCTTACCGCCGATAAGGGGTATACCGTTGCCGACCCTAATCTGGACGAACTGTTCCAGGTTTACAGCCAGCCGGGCGCGGCCTACTGGGTGGTTGAGCAAAATGGTGAAGTCGTGGGCGGCGGCGGCGTTGCGCCGTTAGGATGTAGTGAACCAGGCATTTGCGAGCTGCAAAAGATGTACTTCCTGTCGAGCGCGCGCGGTCAGGGGCTGGCGAAAAAGCTGGCATTGATGGCGCTCGAACATGCCCGCGAGCAGGGTTTTAAACAGTGCTATCTGGAGACCACAGCGTTTCTGACTGAGGCAATCCGCCTGTATGAGCATTTAGGCTTTGAGCATATCAGCGAAGCGCTGGGCTGTACCGGGCACGTGGATTGTGAAGTGCGGATGTTAAAGCCCCTCTGACCTTACGCCGAGAGGCTTTAGTCGCGTTACTGCATCTCGGCTGAGAGCATCAGTCGAATAACGCCAGCCGCGCGGGCGGTTGGCAGCTTCAGCACCTGTGACCAGAGATCCTGCACTATCTCACAGGCAATTTTCTCTTTGCCGATCGCTTTAGTCGGATCGGCCATGATCTGAATATCCGGCCCATAGCGCTGTACTAGTCCAGGACTTATTGCTTGCAGATCCTGCAACGCCAGCTGTTTCTCTTCTGCCGTGACCGTATGTTTGTTCGGACCATAGGCTGCACGCATCATACTCATATCACTCGCCATACGACGGTTCATGATCTCACGCGGAACCAGACGTGCCGGGTTAATCCCCCCTTTCACTGCCGGAAACAGAAAGCGGAAGCATTCGTCATCACCTATTTTGGCCACAGAAGCGATCTGCTCAAGGTTAATTTTCATATATTCAATGACATTGGCATCTGGCGCCTGCTGCAATCTTGCCATTTGCAACTGAAGAATTTGCGGCTGTATCGCGTCGATAACCTGCTGTTCGCTACTCCCTGCTTTCTTCATCTGCGCTGCCTGGCTGATAATTTTTTGTGTCAGCTCAGGTTCCTGCTCCTTAATCACCTGAAACGCCGGATTGGAGAGCATCGCCTTTTCAAACTGCTGCTCTTCGGTCAGACCATAATCCGGGCTTTCGCGTGGGATCAGGTAGTGCACATCAAACAGATTCCACGCGATAATCGCCACCACAAAAACCACCGCGCCGGAGATCTTGCCCAGCCAGCCTTTTTTGCGAAACATGCCGACGACGATAGCAATCACCGCCCCGATATAACCTGCCAACAAAACGTGTGCCCAGTTCATTAACCATCCTTATGCCAAATCATCTCTGTTACGGGGATATATTTCCCCTTCGTGTGTTTTGATTATTACGGCAGCAGCGAGCGATTTCCAGCCACCAGATTTTGCTAACAGAAAGAGGAAGGATTAATCCGCGCGGCGATGGACACCGCGCGTCAAAGAAAGGAATTAAGCTGGCACACCACTGTGAAAACGGAATTCATCGTCAGGAGAGGTGATCAACGCGGCTTCTACTTCGCCAAAAAACCGCACCCGGCTACTGATATCATCGGCTGAAACCTGCTGCGCCAGCGCCAGGTAATCCTGATAGTGCCGCGCCTCGGATCGCAGCAGCGACAGATAAAACGCCTGCAAATCGTCATCCAGATACGGTGCCAGCGCGGCGAACCGTTCACAGGAACGCGCCTCAATATAAGCCCCGCAAATCAGTTTATCGATTAACGTCAGCGGCTCGTGGGTGCGTACCTCTTTGAGCATGCCTTTAGCGTAACGGCTGGCGGTAATCTTAATATAGGGAATGTTGCGGCTCATCATCGCCTCACGCACCTGCCAGAAGTGATGCAGCTCTTCTTTGATCAGCAAAACCATGCTGTCGATAAGCTTGCGTCCCCACGGGTCGTCGGTTTGCGGCATCACGCTTTTGCTTATCTGTTTATTCAGCGCGATAAAATCCGGCTCATCCCCTTCTCTGAAAGCAAACGCTTCATAGGGTTTCAGCCAGTCCAGCAGCGCCTGCGATCCCTGTTTATCCGCGACATACTTACGCACCAGCAGCATCGCCGTTTGCGCCGCTTTCAGCTCACAGACGAGGTGATCAGTCAATAACAGAGGCAGATTCGCCGGGTCTCGCGCTTTATCAAGCCAAGCCTGGGGCGTTTTACAGTGCAGGAAATTGTGGATCGGGGAGAGTATTTGCAGGTAATCCATACGTTGTCCTTGGCCTGCGGCAGCCTGGGCTACCGCAGGTCAGTTGATGACTTAGTGACGCACGCCGTCATCATCTTCGTCGACGAGGTCTTCATCGTCGCCGTCTTCGCCTTCTTCGCCGTTCGGGTCTTCAAAATAGGTGCCCCAACCGTCGTATTCCACATCATATTTTTCGGCTAGGTTCATCAGCTGCTCAACCTGAGCATCGATCAACTCCGCATTCAGTGCACATTCGCTCAGAATGTCACAGCAAATAACCGTGTCGCCTTCTTCCACTTCCAGCTCTTCCGGCTCGGTCACTTCATAACCCAGCTTGAAGGCTTCTACTGCCGCTTTTTCCAGGGTTTCGAAGTCATCCGCGGAAAGGTGATGCTCGATGGTGTACAGCGCGTCTGGATCGCTGCCATCTTCGAGTAACTCTTCAATAATCAAGCGTGTTTCTTCACGCTGTTCTTCCAGTAGTTCCGGGTTTGCCATGGCTCGTTCCTCATAATGTCCTGCCGATACTCTTATTGTCACATACCGCTGTCATTGCCTCCACCTTTCCAGGAAAGATTTGTTAAACAAGGTTGCAAATGAATAAACATACATATAAATTGAATTTTAATTCAATAAATGGCCTAAGCCATGTGAGGGAACCATGTCTGCGTTTTATCAGAAACATTTTTTGAAACTGCTTGATTTCACCTCTGCTGAACTCACGTCACTGCTTCAGCTCGCCGCACAGCTGAAGGCGGATAAGAAAAACGGCACTGAAGTCGCAAAGCTCACCGGTAAAAACATCGCGCTCATCTTCGAAAAAGACTCAACCCGTACCCGTTGCTCTTTCGAAGTTGCCGCATACGATCAGGGCGCGCGCGTGACATATCTCGGGCCGAGCGGCAGCCAGATTGGCCATAAAGAGTCGATCAAAGACACCGCCCGCGTACTCGGCCGTATGTACGACGGTATTCAGTATCGGGGCCACGGTCAGGAGATTGTCGAGACGCTGGCGGAATATGCCGGAGTTCCGGTGTGGAACGGATTAACCAACGAGTTTCATCCCACCCAACTGCTGGCGGATCTGTTAACTATGCATGAACACCTGCCGGGTAAAGCGTTTAATGAGATGACGCTGGTCTACACCGGTGATGCCCGCAACAATATGGGTAATTCCATGCTGGAAGCCGCCGCGTTAACCGGGCTGGATCTGCGTCTGGTCGCACCGCAGGCCTGCTGGCCGGAAGAAAGTCTGGTTGCGGAGTGCAAAGCGCTGGCACAGAAAAACGGCGGCAATATTACGCTGACCGAAGATGTCGCCACGGGCGTGAAAGGCGCGGACTTCATCTATACCGACGTCTGGGTATCAATGGGCGAGGCAAAAGAGAAGTGGGCCGAACGTATTGCGCTGCTGCGTAAGTACCAGGTTAATAGCGCGATGATGGCGTTGACCGGCAATCCGCAGGTGAAATTCCTGCACTGCCTGCCAGCGTTTCATGACGATCAAACCACGCTTGGCAAACAAATGGCACAGGAATATGGTCTGCACGGTGGAATGGAAGTGACCGATGAGGTCTTTGAATCCCCCGCCAGTATCGTATTTGATCAGGCAGAAAACCGGATGCACACCATCAAAGCGGTGATGGTGGCGACGCTGGCGAAGTAAGAGCATGGATGAAAAGAATGCCGGATGGCGATGCTAAGCATCTTATCCGGCCTACAATCGCGCTCCCGTAGGCCGGGTAAGGCGAAGCCGCCCCCGGCAAATACGCTTATGCCACCCGCATTTTCACCACGGCTTTGCGTACCAGCGCTGGTGCACCGACCGCGCACAGCGGTTTATGCACTTCGCCCGGATAAAACACCACGAAATCACCTTCGTTCAGCACCACCGTTTTCTCCTGTACTCCTTCCGGCAGGAAGGCGATATCTTTATCCGCCAGCCAGTCAGTTTCCGGCGCGCCCGCAGGCTGCGTGCTGAAGGTCATGCCTTCCTGACCTTTGAGCAGGATCTGAATATCCAAATAGCGCGCGTGATATTCAGCGCGGCGCTGTGCAAACGGCTCCGTCATATCTTCAGCAATCAGATAAAACAGG
Source organism: Citrobacter sp. MGH110 (assembly GCF_001037515.1). NCBI lineage: Bacteria > Pseudomonadati > Pseudomonadota > Gammaproteobacteria > Enterobacterales > Enterobacteriaceae > Citrobacter > Citrobacter sp. MGH110. Next base: position 3,175,263 of record NZ_KQ089830.1, read on the forward strand.
CGATCGCCGTCGATGTCGTGCTTACCCTTTTCCGTCGCATCCGTCACATGCGCTTTAATGTGTTCAATCGCCTGACGCAGCTCTTCCGGCAGCCAGGCATCCAGGTTGTGAATATTGCCGACAATCATCTTAAACCCCTTAATTAAAACATCGTTTCATTTTAGTTGTTATACGAAAAAACGGTCTGCCATACTACTGCTATTTGCCGATATTTTGCGTCAACGCATGTTTATCTCATTGTTGCTGTTTGGCATTCAGGGTGAATGAATATTCATGAGAATCGTTTGCGATGAATAATTTGTGAATTTTTCGCTTGATCCCATAACGGAGCTGAGTATAATCGCGGACAATTTGCCGGGAGGATGTATGGTTCAGTGTGTACGACATTTTGTCTTACCGCGTCTGAAAAAGGACGCTGGCCTGCCGTTTTTCTTTCCGTTGATCACCCATTCCGAGCCCCTCAATTGAGGGGCTTTTTTTTTGCCCAGGCGTCAGGAGATAAACATGGCTAACCCGCTCTATCAAAAACACATCATTTCCATAAACGACCTCAGCCGCGATGACCTCAATCTGGTCCTCGCAACAGCGGCGAAATTAAAAGCTAACCCACAGCCGGAGCTGTTAAAGCATAAGGTTATCGCCAGCTGCTTCTTTGAAGCCTCAACCCGCACCCGTTTATCCTTTGAAACCTCCATGCACCGCCTGGGCGCCAGCGTGGTGGGTTTCTCTGACAGCAGCAACACCTCTCTGGGCAAAAAAGGTGAAACACTGGCCGACACTATTTCCGTCATCAGCACCTATGTCGACGCCATCGTAATGCGCCATCCGCAGGAAGGCGCCGCGCGTCTGGCTACGGAGTTCTCCGGTAACGTTCCGGTACTGAACGCAGGCGACGGCTCCAACCAACATCCCACCCAAACGCTGCTGGATCTGTTCACCATTCAGGAAACTCAGGGTCGCCTGGACAATCTGCACATCGCCATGGTGGGTGACCTGAAATATGGCCGCACCGTCCATTCCCTGACCCAGGCGCTGGCGAAGTTCGAAGGTAACCGCTTCTACTTCATCGCCCCGGACGCGTTGGCCATGCCGCAATACATTCTGGATATGTTGAATGAAAAAGGTATCGCCTGGAGCCTCCACGGCACTATTGAAGAGGTGATGGCGGAGGTCGATATCCTCTATATGACCCGCGTACAAAAAGAGCGTCTGGACCCGTCCGAATACGCCAACGTGAAAGCGCAGTTTGTTCTGCGCGCCAGCGATCTGAACGGCGCCAGAGCAAACATGAAGGTACTGCATCCGCTGCCGCGTATCGATGAGATCACCACCGACGTCGACAAGACGCCGCACGCCTGGTATTTCCAGCAGGCTGGCAACGGCATCTTCGCCCGCCAGGCGTTACTGGCACTGGTACTGAATAGCGAACTGGCACTGTAAGGGAGAAAAAGAGATGACACACGATAACAAACTGCAGGTTGAAGCCATCAAACGTGGCACCGTGATTGACCATATTCCCGCACAGGTTGGTTTTAAGCTGCTGACGCTGTTCAAACTGACGGAAACCGACCAGCGTATCACCATCGGTCTGAACCTGCCGTCAGGCGAGATGGGCCGTAAGGACCTGATTAAAATTGAAAACACGTTCCTGACCGATGAGCAGGTAAACCAGCTCTCCCTGTACGCCCCGCAGGCAACGGTAAACCGCATTGACGATTACGACGTGGTGGGTAAATCACGTCCGAGCCTGCCAGAGCGTATCGACAGCGTACTGGTTTGCCCGAACAGCAACTGTATCAGCCATGCTGAGCCGGTTTCCTCCAGTTTTGCAGTGAAAAAGCGTGCCGATGACATCGCACTCAAATGCAAATACTGTGAAAAAGAGTTTTCGCATTATGTGGTGCTGGCCAACTAATTGGGGTTGGTTATGAGATCCCGGCTCCCTATAATGAGCGGGAACATTCTACTACCGCTGTAATTCAGGAGAAATCATGAGCAAGACTATCGCGACGGAAAATGCACCAGCAGCAATCGGCCCATACGTTCAGGGCGTTGACCTGGGTAGCATGGTAATCACTTCCGGTCAGATCCCGGTCGATCCGAAAACCGGTGCCGTAGCGGAAGACGTGTCCGCTCAGGCACGTCAGTCGCTGGAAAACGTAAAAGCTATCGTTGAAGCAGCAGGCCTGAAAGTGGGCGATATCGTAAAAACGACCGTCTTCGTAAAAGACCTGAACGATTTCGCAACCGTAAACGCGACCTACGAAGCATTCTTCACCGAACACAACGCGACCTTCCCTGCGCGTTCTTGCGTAGAAGTTGCCCGTCTGCCGAAAGACGTGAAAATCGAGATTGAAGCGATCGCCGTTCGTCGCTAAATCTGCTTGTGCCGGATAGCGGCTTCGCGTAATCCGGCCTACGCAAGCGTAGTTTGTAGGCCCGGTAAGCGCGAGCGCCACCGGGCATTTATCACATCACACCAAACAGTTTCGGCAGGAACAGCGAAATCGCCGGAATGTACGTCACGAGCATCAGCACCAGGAATAGCACAAGGTAGAATGGCAACATCGCCTTCACCACCTGCTCTATTTTCTGTTTACTCACCGCACTGGCCACAAACAGCACCGACCCTACCGGCGGCGTAATCAGGCCGATCCCTAAGTTCACCAGCATGATCATGCCAAAATGAACCGGATCAATGCCGAGCGCGTTGGTCACCGGCAGCAGAACCGGCGTCAGAATGAGGATCAGCGGTGCCATATCCATCAGCGTACCGATCAACAGCAGCATGATGTTAATACACATCAGGATGACGTATTTGTTGTCCGAGATGCTGGTGAAGGCTTCAGTGATACGCATCGGCAACTGCATATAAGTCATGACAGCACCGAACGCGGCGGCAAAGCCTATCAGGATCATGACGATAGTGACCGTTTTCACCGTGCGGAACATCAGCTTCGGCAGCTCAGACCATTTATAGTCACGATAGATAAACATGGTGACAAAGAAGGCCCACAGGCAGGCAATTGCCGCAGACTCCGTTGCGGTAAAGATACCTGACAGGATACCGCCCATGATGATCACAACGGTCATCAGGCCCCACAGCGTATCGACGAAAATCTTCAGCGCCTGGCGAAACGGTACACGTTCTCCTTTTGGATAACCGCGCTTGTGCGCAAAAGCCACGCACATCACCATCAGGCTGAGGCTTAACAGCAGCCCCGGCAGGATCCCGGCGATGAACAGCGCGGCAATCGACACCGTGCCGCCGGTCGCCAGCGAGTAAATAACCGAGTTATGGCTGGGCGGCGTAAGAATCGCCTGTACCGAACCACTGGCCGTTACCGCTGCGGCAAAGTCACGCGGATAACCTTTTTTATCCATCTCCGGGATCATTACCGAACCGATGGACGCGGTATCAGCCACAGACGATCCGGAAATAGCGCCAAAAAAGGTTGATGCCACAATGTTTACCAGCGACAGTCCGCCGCGGATAAAACCAACAAAAATATAGGCAAAGTTCACCAGTCGCCGCGCAATTCCCCCTTCGGCCATGATAGCCCCGGCCAGAATAAAGAATGGGATCGCTAACAGAGAGAACTTGTTCACCCCGCTGGTCAGTTGGATCATTACCGCTTCCAGCGGAATATCTATGTACCAGGCCCCAATGATGGCGCTAATGCCAACCGCGTACGCTACCGGTACCCCAATCGCCAGCATAATGCCGAGCGTAAAGACGAGAATAAATGCATCCATCTGCTTTCCTTTCTGAAATGGGGGCGGTAACTAGCTGGTCGATCCCAGCATGACAACGGGACGTTGGTACTGCGGTCCACGGAAAATCTTTTCTGCGATAAACAGCAGCGTTATGGCAGAGCCAATCGGCAACGGAAGATAGTTTTGCCCGGCGCTTAAAAGCGGGAATTCCGCCACGGGCTGGTCCCACAGTTCAAGACAGAGATTGGTTCCGTACCAGAGGATAAACAGGCTTATCGCCACCAACATAACGTCTGCGATTACCGAGCAATAACGGCGGGAAGCATCCCCCAGACGGTCAGTCACCATGCTCACCGCGATATGCGAACCTGCACGATAGCTCACCGCCGCGCCAATAAAGGTGAATGTCACCATACAGAGAATAGCGACGGGTTCAGGCCATGACAGGGCGTTATTCAGAACATAACGCGCGAATATGCCAATGGGGATAATGGCGACCATGACCAATAATGCGATACCGGCAATCCACATTGACACCCGATAAATAAAATCCATTACCGATGAATAGCATTCACCCATAATTATCACCTCGAATTAATCAAAAGATTCAGGCGGAGGGTTGATATCCTCCACCTGATGAATTACTTCACATCCTGAATACGTTTGATCAAATCCTGGTGGTCTTTACCATAATTATCCCGCACTGACTGCGTGGCTTTATAGAAATAGTCCGTATCAATATCGTGGAACTGAACGCCGTTGGCTTTCATGGTCTCCAGTGATTTCGCATTATAATCCTGCCAAAGTTTTCGTTGCTCTATCTGTGCTTCTTTGGCGAGTTTAATAATGAGATCCTGATCTTCTTTTTTCAACTTATCCCATTTAGCTTTCGAAAACAGAAAAAGCTCAGGAATAATAAAGTGTTTGCTCCAGGTATAGTTTTTCACGACCGGCAAATAGTTATGCGCAACAAACGTTGGCGGGTTATTTTCCGTGCCATCAATAACGCCGGTCTGCATGCCGCTAAATACTTCACTGACGCCCATGACAACGGAGTTAGCGCCCATCGCTTTCAGGGTATCCAGCGCTATCGGACTTCCTTGAACGCGGATTTTCATACCGTGTAAATCTTCCGGTTTCACCACCGGATTTTTGGTGATCAGGTTACGCGTGCCGGCATCCATCCAGCCGAGAAACACCAGCCGCGATTTGGTATTAGCCGTCAGACGGTCGCCAATCTCCTGACCGATCATGCCGTCGAGAACCTTATGCAGATGGTCCTCATCGCGGAAAATATATGGCAGGGTAAACACGTTAATTTCAGGGAGAATGGCGGCAACAGGCGTCATTGAGACACGAATAATATCGATAGCGCCTAATTGCGCCTGTTCAATCATCTGTTTTTCATCGCCTAACACGCCACCAGGAAATGTTTTAATCTCCAGACGCCCGTCGGTCGCGGCGCTAAGTTTTTCCCCCATATGTTTGACAGCAACAACGTTCGGGTAATCAGCCGGATGCACATCTGCGGCGCGAAAAGTTTGTGCCAGCGTTGCATGACTCATCAGTAATACAGACGCGCCAATACATAGACTTAACAGGTTTTTTGTCAGTTTCATTTGTCCTTCTCCAGAAGTTCATAATATCCATTAACAGGAATAGCTTGCAGAGCAAATGACTGCCGGAATTAAAAACGGGCAGCGAGAAACTTTCTTAACGACGTTACCTGCGCAGACTAACTGGTGTAACAATTTATTTCGATGACTGCGTTCACAAAAAATCGTAGTTGCTTAAAATTTTTAGCACACTGTTTCATTTTTGCAATGCAGATCGTTTTATTGATAAAAAAACAACGCAAGGAAGGCGATTTGATACTAATAACACCCGTTAGCATTTCAATAAAAATAAAACACTAATGTTGTGAGGTAATATCTTCGAATGAAAATGAGGAATGCAGGATGGTATTAACACCATCCTGCTGAGGCGTTTGATGTTTACTGCCAGCCGTAGCGACGGCTATAAAAACCTTTCACTAATTGAGTCAATGTCATGTAACCCGCCAGAATCGCAATCAGCCACGGGAAGTAGCTCAGCGGCAATGCCTGCAATTGCAGATAGCTGGCCAGCGGCGAGAACGGTAATGCAATGCCGACAACCATCACCACCAGCGTCATCAACATCAGCGGCCACGCGGCGCGGCTCTGGATGAACGGCACACGACGGGTACGGATCATATGCACAATCAACGTTTGCGACAGCAGGCCCACCACGAACCAGCCAGACTGGAACAACGTCTGATGTTCAGGCGTATTGGCATGGAAGACGAACCACATCAGGCAAAAGGTCAGAATGTCGAAGATCGAGCTGATCGGTCCAAAGAAGATCATAAAGCGGCCCAATTCGCTGGGATTCCAGCGCTGCGGCTTTTTGATCTGCTCTTCGTCGACGTTATCAAACGGAATCGCCACCTGGGATACATCGTACAGCAGGTTCTGAATCAGTAAGTGCAGCGGTAACATCGGCAGGAACGGTAAGAAGGCGCTCGCCACCAGCACGCTAAACACGTTACCGAAGTTTGAACTGGCCGTCATTTTGATGTACTTCAGCATGTTAGAGAAGGTACGGCGTCCTTCAATCACCCCTTCTTCCAGCACCATCAGGCTCTTTTCCAGCAGGATGATATCCGCCGCTTCACGCGCAATATCAACCGCGCCGTCAACGGAGATACCAATGTCCGCCGCGCGCAGCGCCGGGGCATCGTTTATACCATCGCCCATAAAGCCGACCACATGGCCTTCGCGCTTGAGCAGCGTGACAATGCGCTCTTTGTGCATTGGCGTCAGACGGGCAAACAGCGTGGTGCGCTGAGCAAGCCGAGCCAGCTCATCATCGCTTAACCCTTCAATGCTGCTACCGATAACCACATCGCCCGCATCCAGCCCCACTTCATGACACACTTTTGCCGCCACCAGTTCGCTATCGCCAGTGAGGATTTTCACCGTAATGCCGCTGGCTTTCAGCGCTTTAAGCGCAGGTGCGGTGGTCTCTTTCGGCGGATCGAGGAACGCAATATAGCCTTCGAGGATCAGATCTGATTCATCAATACGCTGGTAATCACCTTCACGCGCTGGCAGGTATTTCGTCGCCACCGCCACCACGCGCAGCCCCTGGCGGTTCAGCGTGTCCGTAACGCGTTTCACCCGACGCAGCATGTTGTCATCTAACGGGACTATCTCACCGTTGTGACGCACCTGGGTACATACGCTGAGGATCTCCTGTAGCGCCCCTTTACAGACCAGCTGATGCACATCGGTTTCTTCTGCCACCACTACCGACATGCGGCGACGTTCAAAATCAAACGGGATCTCATCGATTTTCTGCCAGCGAGTCGAGAGCTGGCGGGCTGATTCTTCGTCCACACCTTCCAGCACCGCCGTATCCAGCAGATTCTTCAGCCCGGTCTGATAATGGCTGTTCAGCCACGCAGAATGCAGGACATGTTCGCTGGGTTTACCAGAGATATCCGTATGATTCTCAAGTACAATTTTATCCTGAGTCAGGGTGCCGGTTTTATCGGTGCACAGAATATCCATTGCGCCAAAGTTCTGGATAGCGTCGAGGTGTTTAACGATAACCTTTTGTTTTGACAGCTTCACCGCCCCACGCGCCAGCGTTGAGGTGACGATCATCGGCAGCATTTCCGGTGTCAGTCCCACCGCCACAGACAGGGCAAACAGCGCTGCTTCCCACCAGTCACCTTTGGTGTAACCGTTGATAATAAGCACGATGGGCGCCATCACCAGCATAAAGCGGATCAGCAGCATGCTGACGCGGCTGATCCCTTTCTGGAAGGCATTCTGCTCGCTTTCCTGCTCGCTGACGCGACCCGCCAGTTGCCCGAACCAGGTATTGGCGCCGGTTGAAATCACGATGGCCTGCGCCGTGCCGCTCACCACGTTGGTGCCCATAAAGCACAGGGTATCGCATTCCAGCAGGTTGCTTTGCTGCGGATCGCGGCTGGTTGCCACTTTCTCCACCGGCAGCGATTCACCGGTCAGCGAAGCCTGGGCTACGAACAGGTCACGAGCCTGCACCACGCGCAGATCGGCTGGGATCATATCCCCTGCCGCCAGCTTGATGACATCGCCGGGAACCAACTGGTCGATCGGCAGTTCAACCCAGCCGTTCTCCCCTTTCTCGTTGATAACGCGCAGCACCGTGGCGGTGTTGCTGACCATCGCTTTCAGCGCATCAGCCGCTTTGGTGGAGCGCGCCTCCTGCACAAAATTCAGCAGCGTAGAGATGACGACCATCAGGGCGATGACGCCAGCGGCAAACAGATCTTCGGTGGCATAGGAAATCGCCCCGAGAATGGTCAGCAGTATATTAAACGGGTTGCGATAGCAGACCCACAGATGCACCCACCAGGGTGACGGCTTCTGCGCCGGCAACTGGTTCTCGCCATGTATTTCGCGGGCGTTCTCGACTTCTGCGGCGTTTAAGCCTTCCGGATGAGCGCCGAACGTTTTCCACAGCGCGTCTTCGTCCATCAGCGCCATTTTCAGGCAATGTTCGCTCAGCGATGGCGGGATCGGTGTGCTGGCAACGGTCTGAGCATTCGGCAACGGATCGCGATGCACCAGACGATGTGGTAAATGGCGGCTTAGCCGGGCAAACAGCTGGCGGGTCATATTTTTGAACATAGGCAGTCCCTCTGCACCAGTATAAACAGGCGCAGTAAATCCTTCAGGCGTGGCAAAGCCTTGCCTGGTGGCAATATTAAAATCACAACAGGGACGTCAGAACGTCACTGTCTTACTGTTCCGGTAAGACAGTGAAAGACAGGCTTACCGGAAAGGGTTGTTTCTCCATCTCGGGAGAGGGGTGGGATCGGGATCCATATAGCCTCCGGTAAGTGAATGATTTGCGCCGCGGATTATACGCAGAAAACCATAAGGTTTGTGGCAATTATGGCGGTATGATAAACCATGGAAACTAAACCAAACGTATACCAGACTTTGCCCATTGCGCCGCGCTTGAGTAAAGTTATTCTCTATTTGGCATAACTTCACACGCAACACGGGAAAACAAGATGCAAAATCGGCTGACCATTAAAGACATCGCCCGCTTAAGCGGTGTGGGAAAATCAACCGTTTCCCGTGTGCTCAACAATGAAAGCGGCGTGAGTGAACGCACCCGCGAACGCGTTGAGGCGGTGATGAATCAGCACGGTTTTTCCCCTTCCCGCTCCGCACGCGCCATGCGCGGACAAAGCGACAAGGTGGTGGCGATTATCGTCACGCGTCTGGACTCGCTTTCGGAAAATCTCGCCGTGCAGACCATGCTGCCCGCCTTTTATGAACAGGGCTACGATCCGATCATGATGGAAAGCCAGTTCTCGCCCGAGCTGGTTGAAGAACATCTCGGCATGCTCAGACGCCGCAACATTGATGGCGTGGTGCTGTTTGGTTTTACCGGCATTACTGAAGCCATGCTCGCCTCCTGGCAAGATTCTCTGGTGCTGCTGGCAAGAGATGCAAAAGGCTTTGCCTCCGTCTGCTATGACGATGAGGGTGCCATTCGTACCCTGATGCAGCGTTTATACGAACGCGAGCATCGCCATATTAGCTTTATTGGTGTTCCGCATAGCGATGTGACCACTGGTAAACGCCGCCATGAGGCTTACCTGGCATTCTGTAAAAAACATAGACTGCATCCTGTGGCCGCGCTGCCGGGTCTGGCCATGAAGCAGGGCTATGAGCAGGCCGCCAACGTCATCACCCCGGAAACCACCGCTTTAGTCTGTGCGACGGATACCCTTGCCCTTGGCGTCAGCAAATACCTGCAGGAGCAGCGGATTGAGAACCTGCAGCTGGCGAGCGTGGGCAGCACGCCGCTGATGAAATTCCTCCATCCGGAAATTATCACCGTCGATCCAGGATACGCCGAAGCCGGGCGACAAGCGGCCTCGCAGCTGATCGAACAGATCAACGGCCGAAGCGAACCACGACAAATCGTTATTCCTTCCACCCTCTCCTGATCGCTTTCTGAGCATTAATTTGTGATCTTCGCTGCGTTTCGGGAACGTTCCCATTTTTAAATATTCATCGAAGATATACTCTGGCGCCAACAACGAGAGAGTTGCCGAATGACGACGCAACAGCGTCTTTTCCGGTCTACGGGGAACACACACCATCATGAGCAAAATAAAACAAGCAGACATCGACCGGCTGATTGAGCTGGTTGGCGGGCGCGACAATATCGCTACGGTGAGTCACTGCATTACTCGCCTGCGTTTTGTGCTGAATCAGCCTGCAAACGCCAGGCCGAAAGAGATCGAATTGTTGCCAATGGTCAAAGGCTGCTTCACCAACGCCGGGCAGTTTCAGGTGGTAATTGGCACCGAGGTGGGCGATTACTACAAAGCGCTGTTGGCGACCACCGGACAAGCCAGTGCCGACAAAGAGCAGGCAAAGAAAGCGGCGCGGCAGAACATGAAGTGGCACGAGCAGCTGATTTCTCACTTCGCGGAGATCTTCTTCCCGCTGCTGCCAGCGCTGATTAGCGGCGGCCTGATCTTAGGTTTCCGTAACGTGATCGGCGATCTGCCCATGAGTAACGGGCAGACGCTGGCGCAGATGCATCCTTCGCTGAAAACCCTCTATGACTTCCTGTGGCTGATTGGTGAAGCGATCTTCTTCTATTTGCCGGTCGGAATTTGTTGGTCGGCGGTGAAGAAAATGGGCGGTACGCCGATCCTCGGTATTGTGCTGGGCGTGACCCTGGTTTCTCCGCAACTGATGAACGCCTATTTGCTCGGTCAGCAGGTGCCGGACGTGTGGAACTTCGGCCTGTTCAGTATTGAGAAAGTGGGCTACCAGGCGCAGGTCATTCCGGCACTGTTGGCCGGGCTGGCGCTCGGGTTTATTGAAACACGCATGAAGCGCATCGTCCCGGATTACCTGTATCTGGTGATCGTCCCGGTGTGCTCGCTGATCCTTGCGGTATTCCTTGCGCATGCCTTTATCGGTCCATTTGGCCGCATGATTGGCGACGGTGTCGCGTTTGCGGTCCGTCATCTGCTGACCGGCAGTTTTGCTCCGATTGGCGCGGCGCTGTTCGGCTTCCTGTATGCCCCGCTGGTGATCACCGGTGTGCATCAGACCACGCTGGCTATCGACATGCAGATGATTCAGAGCATGGGCGGTACGCCGGTATGGCCACTGATCGCACTGTCGAATATCGCTCAGGCCTCTGCGGTGGTCGGGATCATTATCTCCAGTCGCAAACACAACGAACGTGAAATCTCCGTTCCAGCCGCGATCTCCGCCTATCTCGGGGTAACCGAACCAGCAATGTACGGGATCAACCTGAAATACCGCTTCCCAATGCTGTGCGCGATGATCGGCTCCGGTCTCGCCGGACTGCTGTGCGGCCTGAATGGTGTGCTGGCGAACGGGATTGGCGTCGGCGGTTTGCCGGGCATCCTCTCCATCCAGCCGACTTACTGGCAGGTCTTTGGCATGGCGATGGTCATTGCGATTGTCATCCCAATGATACTGACCTCATTCGTTTACCAGCGTAAACACCGTCTGGGCACATTACAGATTGTCTAACTTTTCTTCGGGGCGCAGTTGCGCCCCAGTGTATTTCCAGGAAACAACCATGAATATTCCCCACTGGTGGCAAAACGGCGTTATCTATCAGGTTTACCCCAAGAGTTTTCAGGACACCACCGGCAGCGGCACCGGAGATTTACGCGGCGTGACGCAGCGCCTCGACTATTTGCAAAAGCTGGGCGTTGATGCCATCTGGCTGACGCCGTTCTATATTTCGCCGCAGGTTGATAACGGTTACGACGTCGCAGACTACACATCTGTCGATCCGGCCTACGGCACGCTGGAAGACTTTGACGAACTGGTGGCGCAGGCGAAAGTGCGCGGCATCCGTATTATTCTCGACATGGTGTTTAACCACACCTCAACCCAGCACGCCTGGTTTCGTGAAGCGCTGGATAAAGACAGCCCGTATCGTCAGTTTTATTTCTGGCGCGATGGCACGCCAGACTGCCCGCCAAATAACTGGCGCTCCAAGTTTGGCGGCAACGCCTGGGGCTGGCACGCCGAAAGCGAGCAGTACTATCTGCACCTCTTTGCTCCGGAGCAAGCCGACCTGAATTGGGAAAACCCGGCGGTACGCGCCGAGCTTAAGAAAGTATGCGAGTTTTGGGCCGATCGCGGCGTGGACGGACTGCGCCTCGACGTGGTGAATCTTATCTCTAAAGACCAGGACTTCCCGAACGATCCCGACGGCGATGGACGGCGTTTTTATACCGACGGCCCGCGCGCGCATGAATTTTTGCGTGAGATGAACCGCGATGTTTTTACCCCACGCAACCTGATGACGGTCGGCGAAATGTCTTCCACTACGCTGGAACATTGCCAGCAGTACGCCGCACAAGATGGTAGTGAACTGTCGATGACCTTTAACTTCCACCACCTGAAAGTGGATTACCCCAACGGTGAGAAGTGGACGTTAGCAAAACCCGATTATGTGGCGCTAAAAACCCTGTTCCGCCACTGGCAACAGGGCATGCACAATCAGGCCTGGAACGCGCTGTTCTGGTGTAACCACGATCAGCCGCGCATCGTGTCGCGTTTTGGCGATGAAGGTAAATACCGCGTTCCGTCGGCCAAAATGCTGGCGATGGTGCTGCATGGCATGCAGGGCACCCCCTACATCTACCAGGGTGAAGAGATTGGCATGACCAACCCGCATTTCCGCCAGATTACCGATTATCGCGATGTGGAAAGCCATAACATGTTTGCCGAGTTGAACGGCCAGGGACGCGATGCGCAAGAACTGCTGGCGATCCTCGCCAGTAAATCACGCGATAACAGCCGCACGCCGATGCAATGGGATAGCAGCAAACACGCGGGCTTCACCTACGGCGAGCCGTGGATCAATCTGTGTGACAACGCAGCAGACATTAACGTGGCGGCAGCACTGAACGATGCCGACTCGGTGTTCTACACCTATCAGAAGCTGATCGCCTTGCGCAAAGCGGAGCCGGTTATCACCTGGGGCGACTACCAGGATCTGCTACCGGACAGCCCGCATCTGTGGTGCTATCAACGAGAGTGGCAAGGGCAGCGGCTGCTGGTCATTGCCAATCTGAGCGGTACCTTCCAGAGCTGGCAGCCATCCCAGACCGACGGAAACTGGCAGGTGCTGATGCACAACTATGCCGAGGTTGCCAGCCAACCTGGGGACATGACACTGCGTCCTTTTGAGGCCGTCTGGTGGTTGCAAAAATAGCTTGCAATTATGTTCAGGCCCGGTACGCATAGCGCTACCGGGCGTTGCTATATACGCTTAGCTTAGCTTCCTGTTTTTGTTGAATAATTAATCAGAATTTTCTGCCCACAATTTACAATCGCTGTACTGCCCGTCATCTGTACGCTCCGATTTTTACTTTGCGCTACATCAAATAAATCGTAAACATCCTTGATGCAAATCACTACATATAGAACTTAAAATGCACGCCGACCCAATATGTTGTATTAATCGACTACAATTGCTACAACTACAGTGCACCGTTTAACGGTGGAATTGTGGATAAAGTGGGTCAGGATTGCGGGAAGTCATTGGCAATAGAGATGAATAAAGCCATGACCGCTTCCCCAACCTCTGTGGATAACCTGTTCTTATAAATATGGAGTGATCATGACACCGCATGTGATGAAACGAGATGGCTGTAAAGTGCCGTTTAAATCAGAGCGCATCAAAGAAGCCATTCTGCGTGCAGCTAAAGCAGCGGGAGTCGATGACGCAGATTACTGTGCCACCGTCGCAGAAGTCGTTAGTAGCCAGATGAATGAGCGCAGCCAGGTCGATATCAACGAGATCCAGACAGCGGTAGAAAACCAGCTGATGTCTGGTCCGTACAAGCAACTCGCCCGTGCGTACATCGAATATCGCCACGACCGTGATATACAGCGTGAAAAACGTGGCCGTCTGAACCAGGAAATTCGTGGTCTGGTTGAGCAAACCAACTCTGCTCTGCTGAACGAAAACGCCAACAAAGACAGCAAAGTGATCCCGACCCAGCGCGACCTGCTGGCCGGTATCGTCGCCAAACACTATGCGCGTCAACACCTGCTGCCGCGTGATGTCGTCCAGGCGCACGAGCGTGGTGATATTCACTATCACGATCTCGACTACTCTCCGTTCTTCCCAATGTTTAACTGCATGCTGATCGACCTGAAAGGTATGCTGACGCAGGGCTTTAAGATGGGTAACGCGGAGATTGAGCCGCCAAAATCCATCTCCACCGCGACGGCCGTCACCGCGCAAATTATCGCGCAGGTTGCCAGCCATATTTATGGCGGTACCACCATTAACCGTATTGACGAAGTTCTCGCACCGTTCGTGACCGAGAGCTTTAATAAGCATCGCAAAACCGCTGAAGAGTGGCAGATCCCAGATGCCGACGGTTATGCGCATTCCCGTACCGAGAAAGAGTGCTACGACGCATTCCAGTCCCTTGAGTATGAAGTGAATACCCTGCATACCGCCAACGGTCAGACGCCGTTCGTTACCTTCGGTTTCGGCCTGGGAACCAGCTGGGAATCGCGTTTGATCCAGCAGTCCATTCTGCGTAACCGCATTGCCGGCCTGGGTAAAAATCGTAAAACCGCCGTGTTCCCGAAACTGGTGTTTGCGATTCGTGACGGTCTGAACCACAAGTTTGGCGATCCGAACTATGACATCAAGCAGCTGGCGCTGGAGTGCGCGAGCAAGCGTATGTATCCGGACATCCTGAACTACGATCAAGTGGTTAAAGTGACCGGCTCGTTCAAAACGCCAATGGGCTGCCGTAGCTTCCTGGGCGTATGGGAAAACGAGAACGGCGAACAGGTTCACGATGGCCGTAACAACCTCGGCGTTATCAGCCTTAACCTGCCGCGTATCGCGCTGGAAGCTCATGGCGATGAAGCCACCTTCTGGAAACTGCTCGACGACCGTCTGCTCCTGGCACGTAAAGCGCTGATGACCCGCATTGCGCGTCTGGAAGGCGTGAAGGCCCGCGTTGCACCAATCCTGTATATGGAAGGGGCCTGCGGCGTACGTCTGAAAGCAGACGATGACGTGTCTGAAATCTTTAAAAACGGCCGCGCATCGATTTCTCTGGGTTACATTGGCATTCACGAAACCATCAACGCGCTGTTTGGCGACAAACACTTGTACGACAGCGAGCAGCTTCGCGCTAAAGCTATCGCCATTGTGGAACGTCTGCGTCAGGCGGTCGATCAGTGGAAAGACGAAACCGGCTACGGCTTTAGTCTGTACAGTACACCAAGTGAAAACCTGTGCGATCGTTTCTGCCGTCTGGATACCGCCGAGTTTGGCGTGGTGCCGGGTGTTACCGACAAAGGTTACTACACCAACAGCTTCCACCTCGACGTGGAGAAAAAGGTTAACCCGTACGACAAGATCGATTTCGAAGCGCCGTACCCGCCGCTGGCGAACGGAGGTTTCATTTGCTACGGCGAGTACCCGAACATTCAGCACAACCTGAAAGCACTGGAAGACGTCTGGGATTACAGCTATCAGCACGTGCCGTATTACGGGACCAACACGCCAATCGATGAATGCTACGAGTGCGGCTTTACCGGTGAGTTCGAGTGCACCAGCAAAGGCTTTACCTGCCCGAAATGTGGTAACCACGACGCCGCGCGCGTGTCGGTCACCCGCCGCGTATGCGGTTATTTAGGCAGCCCGGACGCTCGTCCGTTTAACGCCGGTAAGCAGGAAGAAGTGAAGCGCCGCGTTAAGCATTTAGGTAATGGGCAGATCGGTTAATTTCGACAGTATTATAGCCTGGCGATGTGACGCTTTTCGCAAAGCAATTGGCGCCAGGACAAGGCGGCAAGCAAGCGAATCCCGGGGAGCTTACATAAGTAAGTGACCCGGGAGAGCGAGCGCAGACAACGCAGTAATGGCGTCAATTGAGAAGCGAAAATGCGATACCATCAATACTATCCTGTCGATATCGTCAACGGCCCCGGCACTCGCTGCACCCTGTTTGTGTCGGGATGCGTGCATGAATGCCCTGGCTGCTATAACAAAAGCACCTGGCGACTCAATTCCGGCCAGCCGTTTACCAAAGAGATGGAAGACAAGATCATTGCCGATCTGAACGACACGCGAATCCCTCGCCAGGGTATTTCGCTGTCCGGCGGCGATCCGCTGCATCCGCAAAACGTGCCGGATATCCTGCAACTGGTACAGCGTATTCACGCTGAGTGTCCGGGGAAAGATATCTGGGTGTGGACCGGCTACAAGCTTGATGAACTCAACGCCGCACAAATGCAGGTGGTGGATCTCATCAACGTGCTGGTCGATGGTAAATTTGTGCAGGATCTTAAAGACCCGTCGCTGATCTGGCGCGGTAGCAGCAACCAGGTTGTACATCATTTGCGTTAACTTTCAGGCGGTAAATATTCTGTTATCCGCCTCTCAAAAACGGCTCACACACTCCATCGCAACCGCTTTGAACTCGGTGAAATGACGGCACGCGCAGAGTCGCGTCATCGCGCGTTCGCGCAGGAAGGTGACGAAGATATCGTAGATAGCCATCGCCTCTTCGTATTCACTCTTGCTGATGGCGAGCAAGAAGATCACGTGGGCCGTTTCATCTCCCCAGGCGATACCCTGTGGGGCGAGGATGGTGTAGACCACCGTTTTCTTTGCCAGCAGACCAAGGGCGTGCGGCAAGGCAATGCTGTCACCCAGCATGGTGCTGACGATGGCCTCACGCTCAACCACCGAATCAAGAAACTCCGCGTCGACAAAACCTTCATCCTGCAACTGACGGCATAAGGTTTTGAACAACGTTTGTTGATCCATTGACTCGTCAATCACACGAAAATGGGCGGCATCGAAGAATTTGTTCAACATCCACGGACGGGTTCTGTCGACCAGCACCAGTTTGCCAATCTGCTCCAGCTGATAATCGGTAGGGAATGGCGCAATCATCACCACCGGCTTATCTTTTTCACCAATCCGCGCGGTTGAGATGACAAAATCTTCGCTGATGCTTTCCCGCTGTTCGTAGTCGCGAAGCGTTACGGTATCGACGATCTCTATCTGCGGATACTTACGCGCCAGTACCGCTTCAATCATCCGCGCCATCGCATTTCCGGCATCGCATACCAGCAGAACCTTCGGCTGCCTCTGGTAACCAATGTTGTAACTACGCTCCAGCCCGACGCCAATATGCAGCACGAGGAAGCCAATCTCATTTTCACTGATGGTGTACGGCGTATATTTTCCCCATCCCGAGACGGCGGCCAGCGTCATGTCCCACGCCATGGGGTAATGCTGTTTAATATTTTCCAACAGCGGATTGGGGATCATTATCTGGTAACGCACCCGGGTGATCATCGTCTTAATATGCGTCAGCAGGTCAGCATGCAACTGTTTATCATTCAACAGGTTGTAGTTGTACTGGGTGTTGATAAAACGCAGGATGTAATTGACCAGCGCTTCGTCATCATCCGCATTGATAGCACTGGGCGCGATCTCCTGAACCTGGCGGGCAGCAATATGCACCTGTAGCCAGTTTTCTTCGGAAACGGAAAGCGGTTTGTCTGCCAGGCGGTGCAGTACCGCCGCGATTTCCCGCGTGGCCAGGCACACCGATTGATCGGCCTCTTCTGCGGCAAAATCCGGGAGTGGATATCCTTCGCTAATCCGCCGTACCGCCACCGCGCAGTACAAGCGTAAAAACAGCTCGCCCTCATCGGTCAGACGAATATGGAAACGGGCAAAAATGTCCTGCAAAACGGGTTGCAACTGTTCAGGAAGCCCCGCATTCAGCGCTTCTTGCGTCACTAACGGATGCTGCGGATCCTGCTGCGCCAGCGTCCACAGCAGATCGGTCAAACAGGCGCGGATCGCCATTTCGCTGCCGAACAGCTTCATGCCGTGACGGGGACGCGTTTCCAGCGTCAGATGATAACGTTGCAGATGCTCGCGCACCTCAGCCATATCGTTTTGCAGCGTCGCGCGGCTGATAAACCATTCATCAGCCAAATCTTCCAGCTTCAGCGAGAAAGCCGACGTCAGAAAACGCACCACCAGCCAGTGTATCCGTTCCTGGCTGGTGCGTGGGATGCGCAGCAACGTATTGGGCTGCTGCGTTTGCAGGGTGTGAAAGCTTGCCGGGTCGTCAATTTTGAGCTGATAACCATTACCCCGGCTGAGGACAAACTGTGCGCCGTACTGGTTGAGCAGCGCGTTTAGCGCGGTGATATCCGCCCGTACGGTGCGTGTGGAAACCGACAACCGCTGCGCCAGCTCGTCCTGTGGAAGCGCTTCGTTTTGCAACATGTCAAACAGCTGTGCTAAACGTTGGTTGGGGAATCGCACGTCAGTTTCCTCATCAGTCAGTTAGCCTACGCAGGCCCGGGTCATCGCCATCAGATGGCGTACGTCGTCCGGACGAGTGTTACCACTCACCTTATCAATAATCGAACTATAGATGTGAGGAATGATTTTACTCACTCCGGCATCGAGGGCAATTTGCAGGATTTCAGTGAAATTATCCAGATCGATACCGCCGGTTGGCTCCAGCCAGAAGTCATGACGGGCGCAGGCCTGCGCGACCGCAATGTACTCGTCACGGCATTTCAGGCCGCCCATCGGGAAGTATTTAATTGAGCTACCGCCCATGTCTTTGAGCAGCGCAATCGCGGTTTCTACCGGCACAATACCGTCCGGCGACTGGCTGCTTAGCGGACCAGTGGAGATTTTCACCCTGCCCGGCGTGCCGGTTGGCGAGACCAGACCATTGACCACTGTCTCCTGCTGGCCCAGCAGCGCGCGACTGGTGGCCACGCCGGTAAAGACCTGATTGACATGCTGTGGCTGCACCTGACGAGAGATTTCACTGACCATCGCCGACTGGTTAGGATCGCCCGCCCCCAGCCCCACGGAGAGCGCATTGTCGATAAGGGCCGCGTATTCACGCATATCCGCTACCGCGCTTGCGACATCCGGGTAATTTTTTGACAACACGCCAACCAGCACGTGTCCTTCCGCCGCCGCATAAATATCCCGGGCATTTTCTTTGGAGCCTGCCAGCACGTTCAGGCAGACGCGGTCGCGATAAAAGTTAGGGGTCAGTTTCATGCGTTTTTCTCCTGCGAAATCACTTCACCAATTCGACGGGCCACAATCTCCAGCTGCGCGCGATCGACGCTGCGCACATCGGCTTCGATAATGCCTTCATTGGCTTTGTAACCACGGAAGTAAATCGCGTACTCCCCCTGTTTCAGCGCGTCGACCAGTTCCCCCGTGGCGATCCCGGTTACCGCTTCATCAAACTTAATTTCCGTGCGTGCGATGTCGCGTCCTGCACTATCCCACACCACGCGGGCGCTCACGCCGTTAAGCTGGTTCAACGCATTAATGAACGGCGTCATTTTCTCGACCATCTCCGCGCCGCTCTCTTTCTGCGCGTTCAGATACAGTTCGATGGCGCAGGTCAGGCCAAGAATTCCCTCTTTGCCCACCTTCATCGCCCGGCCAATCCCCGCCGTCTGGCGCTTCACCCACTCAACATATTGGGTTTTACCAATCACCAGACCGCTGGTTGGTCCTTCTATCGCCTTGGCGCCGCTATAAATCACCAGATCTGCACCAACCCGGTAGTAGCACTGCAAATCCTCTTCTGCCGCCGCATCCACGATCAGCGGCAGATTATGCGTACGCGCCACCACCGCGGCCTGCTCCACGCTGAGCATACTTTTCTGGACGCAGTGGTGAGATTTGATATACAGAATGGCCGCCGTACGCGGTGTAATGGCCGCCGCCAGCTGTGCCGCGGAACATTCGTTGGCATAACCGGCTTCCACTAACTTGCCGCCGCCAAGCGCTACCATGGTGCCCACCGGTGCGCCAAAGTTGACGTTGTGACCTCTGGGCAGCACGATTTCGTTGTTCTCGATGGGCGTGACGTGCAGGTTCTCCAGCAGCCAGTCGCTGTCTTTAACCAATACGCCAGCCACCGACAGGGCAATCCCGGCCGAGGCGCAAGAGACAACCGTTGCCCCTTCCACTTCCAGTAATTTCGCGATGTAGTCGCCGGTTTTATTGACCAGGTCTTTCATCTCGAAATATTGGTTCATCCCCGCCATCGCGGCTTCAACCACTTCTGGTCGCGGCGTGGAAACGCCGAGCGCCGTCATGCGGCCGGAGGTATTAATCACCTGTTTTAAATCGTATTTCTCAAAAATCGAAGGCATGTTCCGCGCTCCCTTGTTCGGTCATATAGCCCTTGCCCGCACGTATTGCGGCAAGCGGCACCAGCAGTTGTTCAGCCTGCAGGCTGTCGTTTTCTGCATCTACCAGCACGGTTGGCTGGCGCTTAAGCGTAAAGAGGGTTAAATCGGCGTCCAGACCGACCTGCAGCCGCCCCTTCTGTTTCAGGCGCAGACCATCGGCGGCATTGGCGGTAACGCATTCAATGACCTGCGGAAGCGACATCCCAATGGCGAGGAATTTCGACATCACATTCGCCAGGGAATGCACCGGGCCGCTGATACGGTTACGACAGTAAATATCGGAGCTGATGGTGTGCGGCAAAATACCCAGTTCGATAGCGCGTTTTGCCACCGCAAAGCTCAGGCTGGCGGTGCCATGCCCAACGTCCAGACGCACGCCGCGTGAAATCGCCCGCGTCACTGACGCCCGCAGCTCGCCTTGCGGCGTCAGAATGCGATTCGGCTTACCGTTGTAACAGTGGGTAATGATGTCACCTGCGCTCAGGCGCTCGGCGATCTCATCCAGGTCCGGCGGGTTGTTGCCGATGTGCACCATCAGCGGCAGATCACCGTTCTGCGCTTGCATCGCTTTGGCGCGATCCAGCGGCGTGATGCCATTTTCACCGACTACGCTGCTGCTCATACGTGCCTTCAGACCGACGATAAAATCAGGGTGGCGTTTCACCGCCTCTCGTACCGCATCAGCGTCAATATTGGCCATGTTGGCCAGCTCGTTCTGGGCGATAAGCCCAACGCGGGAGATATTCAGCAACGCGTACACTTCGGTGGCAGCTTCCCGGGTCAGGGTGTAAAAATCGTCGATGTCATCCGCCCCGGTACTGCCCGCATCCACTACGGTAGTGACGCCGGTCGCAATACCAACGCTATCCGGCTGGTCGTGGTAAATCGGGGATTTCGCGTAGCAATGAACGTGGGAGTCAATCCAGCCTGCGCTGACGTAGCACTCACCGCCCAGCTCGATGGTTTTCAGCGCCGGGCCATCAACGTCACCCAACGCCGCGATCTTGCCGTCTTTGAGCGCAATATCGCTCACCGTATCGTCAACGAGGCGCGCACGGCGCAGGAGTAAATCAAACATGTCTCTCTCTCCTGTTGAAATGGGGGCGGTCGTGTAGGCCTGATAAGCGCAGCGCCATCAGGCGTCATTGCCGGATGGCGGCTGCACCTTATCCGGCCTACAACGACACACCATCAACTAATGGCAATCGGGAAGATGGACCCGAGGATCATCGCGCCGAGGATCGCCCCGCCGGTAATCGGTTTTTGCCACAGGTAAAACAGCAGCGCGCCTGCCAGAGAACCGATTCCGATAGGAATCGAAGCCGTCATCGCGCTGAGGATAATCAACGGCCCGAGGAAGCGTCCGGAGGCGTTACCGGCCCCCATCATGACGTCCGCACCGTAGGTCGAGTCGCTCTGGTTGATGGTGAACTTACGCGCCAGAATGATGATGTAGCCAATCGCCAGACCAATCACCAGACCGGTGACCAGCGAGGCGGCGAAGTTGGCGACCGGGAAGATAATGCCCGCGCCCAGCAGCAGCGCCGGAACACCTAACCCAACCCCGGTTTGAATCGCCCCGCCGATATCCAAAATCCCCACCAGCGAACCTTCAATGATGCGGGCAAACAGGAAGCTTGCGCCAAATGCCGCCACCGCTCCGTAGGAGCCGGTATCCATTCCCGCCTTCAGCATCGCCACAAAAGCCACTTCGTTAAATGCGCCAATACCGTACAGGTAGTACATGTGTGTTCCGGCAAACACGCCAGAGGAGAGCAGGCCCACGAAGATCGGGAACGACCAGTCAGCGAACCAAAAACCTTTATTCTGTTCCATGATGACCTCCGTTATTTGCCGCTGAGCGAGTTGTGGATAAGTTCGAGCCAGTTAGGCACGGTCAGATGGAAGGATTCGATCATCTTCATGTCGAAGCCACGGAAGAAGCCGCTCAGGACAAACAGCGCGACGATAGCCACCATCATCACTTTAGTGACGTGGTTCCAGCCGCTCTCTTCAACACCTTTGCCGATCAGAATGCCGAGAACCAGACCCGGAACGGCGTTACCCATGATCAGCTGCGCCGCGCCGCCAAAAACGGTGGCCCAGAAGCCAGATTTCTTACCGGCGTCGATCGCCGCCAGCCAGAAGATTACTGGCATCACGGTGTTAACCAGCAGGTTAGCCGCGGGCACCAGCACCTTGACGGCGGTAACCTGCAACGCTTCCGGTACGGATGATGCGGTGAGGTTCAGGAAGGTCACCACGATCATCCCGATAACGCCGCAGGCAATTGCCATGCGTTTGGGGTCGTGCAGCGTTTCACCGACGTTGCGATTTTTAATCATCAGCGCGGCGGCGCCCCAGTTGGGGATGATGCGATGGTCGACGTCCTGCGTGAACGCCCCCGCCGCAACAGAGGAAGCCCAGGCGTTAAAGAAGAAGCCCAGGCCGAACGAGAAGTGAGAAGCCGGATCCCCTTCGCAGGAATTCAGTTCTCCCAGAGTACGAAACGCGCCCATCCCTTGAGTGGTAGGCGCATGAAACATGCGTGCAGCCCCAGCGCCGACACCAACGCCAACCAACGCGCCGATGATGAGCGATTTTATTAATATTATCAGGAACATAATTATGCCTTTTAATAGAAAATCAGCGTTGCGTAACGAAATCCACCTTGTCGAGATTGATGGCAGTCACGTTGACGGTCACGTCCAGCTCCACGCTGAAAGTGCGTCTTTCCCGGCGCAAAAAGAGGAATAAAAACGCCTCTTTACGCACCGATTCACGCGCTTGAACAACCTGCACATCCTGTGGCTCAATACGCAGTAAGATATGCGGCGACGCTTTCATCACCGCAGCCTGAACGTGGTTCAGGGCATCGGCAAAGGCGCGAGCTTTGGTCTCGCCCTTACCCGTGACTCTCACCGTGGTGGTGAATTGCTCTTTCATGCTTAAGCGCCGTGTTTCTTTTGCCACGCCTGCACCAGGCGCTCGCCGAGCTCTTCTTTGTCCATAAAGCCGAATCCCAGTACGTTGCACCCTTCGTTGATGGCGGTTACCCCTTCATCGACCGAGCGCATGCCGTATTTCGCCTTGTAGCCGTATTTGGTCTGCGCGGTAATCGCACCCGCACCACCGCTGCCGCAAAACGAGATACCAAAGGTGGCGTTTTCCGCTTTCATCACGTCACCCAGCTTCATATCTGCTGCAACGCCCGGCACCACAACGGCACGGCCACCCGCTTTCTCTACGCCTGCCGCCACTTTCTGGCCTTTACCCAGACGATCGCCAATCACTACGGTAATCTGTTCCATCTTTTGCTCCTTAAAGGTTGTCTTTCGCGACTTCGAAGTGCACCGACAGCAGCCAGGCCTCTTCCTCAGGAAGATTGCCAAACTCGGCGACCACGTCGCGGGCAAGCGCCATTGATTCGGCAGATATTTCATCAAACAAGCTGGCATCGACCTCTGGTAAGGGTTCACCCGTTACCGAGCGGTGCGCCATGGCGCGAACATGCGACGTCAGCATCTGTTCCTGTACGGCGTTGGGAATAATGTTGCGTTCACGCAGCAAGGCATACACCTGCGCCAGCATGCGGTCGGCCAGTTCCACCGATTCCCCCATGTCATTCATTACAGCTCCGTTATTCACTCGTCTTACCCCATTAATGTCTCTGAGGGTAAATTAGCGACGGAGGTTATGAGTTTGTAGCGAGTTGTTTTCCACTTCGAAGTGGAAAGGTGTGCAGCGATAGTGATCTGTGCCGCAAAAAGAGCTGGAACCACGATTTATCACTGGAAGAATGTGATTGAGATCGCAAGAGCGAGCAGAAAAATGAAAGGAAGTGCGAACAATGAATGGGCGATAAAAATGAAAAAATGTGATGGGGATAGCGTTTACTTATGGGACGTGCAGTAGCGGGGTGTTGTATCCGACCTACGGGTATGCAGGCCGGATAGCGCAGATTAGCGGAACTTCTTGTGGTTTTCGTTGCGCGTGGTTTTCAGCTCTTCCGCAACGGCTTTCGCCTCTTTAACTTTACCTTCGTTCGCCAGCTTCAACGCACCGTCGATCTGACCGATCAGCGTGTCAAAGCCGTGGCGGAAATCCTTCATCTCCGGGCTGTCCGGGGATTTGTTTTCCAGCTTCGGCGGCGTTCCCTTTTGCGCGTCCAGCGCAGCTGCACGCATTTTGGTTAACGCATCTTTCAGTTCAGTCGCATTATCCGTTTTTTCGACGATTTTCAGGTTGTCGTTGAGGATCCCCATATCGTCTTCAAGATCGGCTGCAAACGCAGAAGAACCAAGAACCAGCGTTGAAGCTGCGACGATCGCTAACAGGTGTTTACGCATTGCTCACTTCCTTTTTTATTATTCAAAAATAAACAAACGCCAGATACCCTCAATAATTCACGCCACAGCTTGAAGTATGACGGGTATTATTGCCCGGCGATCTTCATCTCCGGCAACAGGACCGAACCACACTGAATATTACTGCGCGTTTCAATATCGTTGCCGACGGTGACGATATTACGCCACATCTCTTTTAAGTTACCAGCGATGGTAATTTCACTCACCGGGTACTGAATTTCGCCGTTTTCGACCCAGAAGCCCGCCGCGCCGCGCGAGTAATCGCCGGTAATGCCGCTTACGCCCTGTCCCATCAGCTCGGTAACCACAAGACCTGTGCCCATCTCTTTGAGCAACTGCTCGAAGCTTAGACCCTGTCCCGGAATTCGCCAGTTGTGGATCCCGCCTGCATGACCGGTGCTCTTAAGCCCCAGCTTACGTGCAGAATAATTGGTCAGCAGCCACTGAGTCAGCACACCGTCTTTAATAATGTCGCGGCGTTTGGTCCGTACGCCTTCGCTGTCGAACGGTGAAGACGCCAGCCCTTTCAGCAGGTGCGGATGTTCTTCAATGGTCAGCCATTCCGGCAGAATTTGCTTGCCCAGCGAGTCGAGCAGGAAGGTGGATTTGCGGTACACCGAGCCGCCTGCAATGGCGCCAACCAGGTGTCCGAACAGTCCGGTCGCCACTTCATTGGCGAAAATCACCGGCGCTTTCATGGTGGAAAGCTTACGCGGAGACAGGCGTGATAAGGTACGGCGAGCACAGTCAGCCCCCACCCACTCCGGCGTTTGCAGATCGCCCATCGCCCGACCAATGGTGTAGGCGTAATCACGCTCCATATCACCATTTTCTTCTGCGATTACGCAGCTGGAAAGGGAATGGCGCGTGGAGCAGTAGCCCTGCAGCATGCCGTGGCTGTTGCCAAACACTTTGATGCCATAGTGGCTGTTAAAGCTGCCGCCTTCGGTATTGGTGATGCGTTTGTCGGCCTGTAGTGCCGCCTGTTCAGCGCGGGCAGCCAGTTCGATAGCTTCGTCAGGGGAAACTTCCGCCGGGTGGAACAGGTCCAGATCGGGCGCATCAAAGGCCAGCAGTTCTTTATCTGCCACGCCCGCGCACGGGTCCGGCGAAGTGTAACGTGCAATGTCCAGCGCGGCCTGCACGGTGCGTGCAATCGCCTGCGGGCTTAAATCGGTGGACGATGCGCTGCCCTTACGGTTCTGGTGGTAAACCGTAATCCCCAGTGCACCATCGCTATTGAATTCGACGTTCTCCACTTCACCATAACGGGTGCTGACGCTAATACCCGTGGTCTTGCTTACAGCGACTTCCGCGCCATCCGACTTACCTGACGCTAATTCCAGTGCTGTCGAGACTGCTTCTTCCAGAATCTTACGCTGCGCTTCAACTTGTGAGATTACTTTCATCGCAAATGCCATAATGTAGAGAGAGTTTCTCTGAAGTCTAACAGAGAACCGTTTTTCAGTGCGCATCTTAACTGGTAACATTAGCCTCTTTTTTTAAGGAGCCTGACATGACTAAGCAGCCCGAAGACTGGCTCGACGACGTTCCCGGTGATGACATCGAAGACGAAGACGATGAAATTATCTGGGTCAGTAAAAGTGAAATAAAACGTGACGCCGAGGAGTTAAAACACCTGGGTGTGGAACTGGTAAAACTGGGGAAAAACGCGCTGGATAAAATCCCGCTCGATGCGGATTTACGTGCCGCGATTGAGCTGGCCCAGCGTATTAAGATGGAAGGTCGCCGTCGTCAGCTGCAGCTGATTGGCAAAATGTTGCGCCAGCGCGATGTTGATCCTATCCGTCAGGCGCTGGACAAGCTGAAAAACCGTCACAACCAACAGGTCGTTGTCTTCCATAAGCTGGAGCAACTGCGTGACCGTATGGTTGACGGTAGCGATGAAGCTATCGAAGAAGTGATGAACCTGTGGCCTGACGCCGACCGTCAGCAACTGCGTTCGCTGGTGCGTAACGCCAGGAAAGAAAAAGCGGGCAACAAGCCGCCAAAATCTTCCCGCCAGATCTTCCAGTATCTGCGTGAACTGGCGGAAAACGAGGCGTAACCTCTTCGTCCGCCGAAAGTGCCGGATGGCGGTGCAAATACCTTATCCGGCCTACGATCCGTTGTAGGCCCGGTAAGCGTAGCGCCACCGGGCATTTTTTTACTCTTCTTCTGCCTGAGCTTTCTTCGCCAGACCATCCAGCAGTTTTTGATGAATACCGCCAAACCCGCCGTTGCTCATTACCAGAATGTGATCGCCAGGCTGTGCGGTTTTCACCACCATATCTGCCAGTGCATCCACATCGCCGCTCCAGTGTGCCGGCTGAACGCAGGCTTCAGCGACTTCTGCTACCTGCCACGGAATGTGCGGGGGTTGCAGCAGGAACACTTCGTCTGCACGCCCTAACGACGGTGCCAGGTCATCTTTGCACAGGCCCATTTTCATGGTGTTCGAGCGAGGTTCCAGCACCGCGATGATGCGCGCCGTGCCGCCCACTTTACCGCGCAGTGCCGCAAGCGTTGCCAGAATGGCCGTCGGGTGATGGGCAAAATCGTCATACACCGTCACGCCATTGGCTTCACCGCGCAGCTCAAGACGGCGACGGGCGTTGATGAACGAGCCCAATGCATTGGCCGCATCCGCAGGCACGACGCCAACATGACGCGCGGCTGCAATCGCCATCAGGCCATTGTGCATGTTGTGCTCGCCCACCAGGCCCCACTTCACTTCGCCGACTTTTTCACCGTCCAGCCACACTTCCCACTCGGAGGCATCGGTGGTCAGCTTTTTCGCCTGCCAGTGACCTTGTTCGCCCACCAGCTCTTGTTCGCTCCAGCAGCCCATCGCCATCGTCTGTTTCAGATTGATGTCGTTTTCCGGGTAGATGATGCGTCCCTGGCCCGGCACGATACGCACCAGATGGTGGAACTGTTTCTGAATAGCTTTCAGATCGTCAAAGATATCTGCGTGATCGAACTCAAGATTATTGAGGATCAGCGTGCGCGGGCAGTAATGTACGAATTTAGAACGCTTGTCGAAGAACGCACAGTCGTACTCATCCGCTTCAATCACGAAGAAGTCGCTCTCGCCGAGGCGCGCGGAAACCTCAAAGTTGCCCGGAACGCCGCCGATCACAAAGCCAGGTTTATAGCCGCAGGCTTCGAGGATCCAGGTCGCCATTCCGGCGGTAGTGGTTTTGCCGTGCGTACCCGCAACCGCCAGTACCCAGCGATCGCGCAAGACAAAGTCATGCAGCCACTGCGGGCCTGACATGTACGGAATGTTCTTTTCCAGCACCGCTTCCACGCACGGATTACCACGGGTCATGGCATTGCCGATGATCACCAGGTCCGGCTGTGGGTCGAGCTGGCTGGCATCGTAACCCTGAATCAGATCAATGCCTTGCTTCTCAAGTAAGGTACTCATCGGCGGATACACATTGGCGTCCGAACCGGTTACTTCATGACCGAGCGAGCGCGCCAGCATCGCCAGACCGCCCATGAAAGTGCCACAAATTCCCAAAATATGAATGCGCATACGTCACTATCCTTTTTTAATCTGGGGGCCATTTTACGCACATGTCCGGCAAGTGAGAAACGCATTTCAGGATATTCCGCAGTTTGCTGGCGCGATTCACCTAAGCGCAACAAAGGAAATATTTGTTAATATTGTTGCGGTCGCTTTACTCCACATAAATTGCAGGGAAAGTGTTATGAAAACGTTAGGTGAATTTATTGTCGAAAAGCAGCACGAGTTTTCTCATGCTACCGGTGAGCTCACTGCTTTGTTGTCGGCAATAAAGCTGGGCGCCAAGATCATCCACCGCGATATCAATAAGGCCGGTCTGGTCGATATCCTGGGTGCCAGCGGTGCTGAGAACGTGCAGGGAGAGGTTCAACAAAAACTCGATCTGTTCGCGAACGAAAAACTGAAAGCTGCACTGAAGGCGCGCGACATTGTGGCGGGCATTGCCTCAGAAGAAGAAGATGAAATCGTCGTCTTTGAAGGCTGTGAACACGCTAAATACGTTGTGCTAATGGATCCGCTGGATGGCTCATCCAACATCGATGTTAACGTCTCTGTCGGTACGATTTTCTCTATTTACCGCCGCGTAACCCCAGTCGGCACACCGGTCACGGAAGAGGATTTCCTGCAACCGGGCAACAAGCAAGTTGCTGCAGGTTACGTTGTTTATGGTTCTTCCACCATGCTGGTGTATACCACCGGCTGTGGCGTACATGCCTTCACTTACGATCCTTCTCTGGGCGTATTCTGCCTCAGCCAGGAACGTATGCGCTTCCCGGCGAAAGGCAGCACGTACTCCATTAACGAAGGTAACTACATCAAATTCCCGAACGGCGTGAAGAAGTACATTAAATTCTGCCAGGAAGAAGATAAGCCAACCCAGCGCCCGTATACCTCGCGCTACATTGGCTCTCTGGTTGCAGATTTCCATCGCAATCTGCTGAAAGGCGGGATCTACCTGTACCCAAGCACCGCCAGCCACCCGCAAGGGAAACTGCGTCTGCTGTATGAATGCAACCCGATGGCCTTCCTGGCCGAGCAGGCGGGCGGCAAAGCCAGCGATGGTAAAGAACGCATTCTGGATATCACCCCAGAAAGCCTGCACCAGCGCCGCTCCTTCTTCGTGGGTAACGACCATATGGTTGAAGATGTAGAACGCTTTATCCGCGAGTTCCCGGACGCGTAAGTATCATTCATCGCACGGACGTAGGCCGGATAAAACGCGTAGCGTTGCCATCCGGCCTACAAAATCCATCGTCTGCTTACGCTTTCTGTAGCTTAAATACGGCCATTGCTTCGATTAGCGCTGAAGACTGCTCTTCCAGCGAGCGGGTAGCCGCTGAAGACTGCTGCACCAGCGCCGCGTTTTGCTGCGCCGTTTCATCCATCTGAATTACCGCGATATTCACCTGCTCTATGCCGCGACTCTGTTCCTGGGACGCACTGGCAATTTCACGCATCAGTTTGGTCATACGCATAACCTCGGTCGCGATTTCATCCATGGTTTCGCCCGCCTGCTGTGCCAGTTCACTGCCTTCCCCCACATGGGTGTGCGAATCGCTGATTAGAGTACGGATCTCTTTGGCCGCCTCGGCGCTGCGGCTGGCCAGATTACGCACTTCACCTGCCACAACCGCAAAGCCCCGCCCCTGCTCACCAGCTCGCGCCGCTTCAACGGAAGCATTGAGCGCCAGAATATTGGTCTGGAAAGCAATGCCATCAATCACGCTGAGGATGTCGGCGATTCGGCTGGAACTGCCGGAAATATCGCGCATTTTCTCGATCACATAGCACACCATTTCGCTACCGCGATCGGCGGTATCCGACACCGATTTTGCCAGCTGGTGCGCCTGTTCCGCGTTCTGCGCATTCTGTTTTACCGTCGCCGTGAGTTCTTCCATGCTGGCGGCGGTCTGCTCCAGCGAAGTGGCTGTCGATTCAGTGCGTTGCGCCAGATGCTGGTTACCGGCCGTCAGTTCACGACTGCCAATATCAATTTGCGAGCTGGCATCGCGTACGCGCTGTACCGAGTCGCCCAGCGCATGGCGCATATCATCCATTGCTGCGTTCAGGCGGTTGAATTCGGCGCTGGCCGACAACGCGGTAACCGGCGACAAATCCCCCGTTGCCAGACGTTCCAGTTGCTCAACCATGTTATCCAACGGTTTGAGAAACTTATTTCGCAGCATAAACCAAATGACCGCCAGCAATGCGATAGCAGCCAACATTGCAGCGCTCATAATACCGTGATAAATCAACGAGGTAATGACACGTGTAGACGCATATAGCCCCATGCCACCGGTCAGTAGCAGAAGGAACGCCAGCAGAGACAATAACACCAACAAACTTGATCGAATTGAAAGGGATTTTGGCATCGTTATATTTCCGGTTGTAGGGTTAAAACAGACCTGTACAGAACCTATCGACTACAACCGGAAAAAGTTTAGATATTTAAATGTTTTGTGCAAAATCAGGATGTTACTTTGGTGTTGCCGCCGTACCCACTCGGGTAACCGGCGAGCTTTGACGATTTTCCCAAAGCACCGTCAGACCGCGTTGTAACGCTATAAATATAAACAATAAAATGCCAATCGCGATCTTCGTCCACCAGGAACTTAATGTGCCGTCAAAATTAATGTAGGTCTGGATCAGCCCCTGAATGGCGACGCCAAACAACGTCCCTAACACTGTACCGACCCCACCGCTGAGCAGCGTTCCGCCAATCACAACTGAGGCTATCGCATCCAGTTCGACGCCAACGCCCGCCAGCGCATAGCCCGCCTGGGTGTAAATGGAAAAGACAATGCCGGCAAGCGTCGCAAGCCCGGTAGACAGCATATAAATGCGGATGGTGGTGCTGCGGGTTGAGATGCCCATCAGGTTGGCAGAGGTGGCGTTGCCGCCAATCGCGTAAACCTGATTACCAAAGCGCGTACGGTGCGCCAGGAATATGCCGATGACGACAACCGCCAGCATCAGCAATCCCATCGCGCTCAGGCGACCACCGCCGGGAATTTTCCATGCCAGGCTTGAGAGCGTGTCATAAACCGGATGGTTAATTGGGATGGATTCTTCAGAGACCAGATAGCTGACGCCGCGCAGGAAGAACATTCCCGCCAGGGTGATAATAAATGCCGGGATCTTCAGCGCATCAATCAGTAACCCCATAAACGCACCAAACGCGCAGCCCATCAGCAAAACCAAAGGGAACGCCAGCAGCGGAGAAATGCCCCAATAGCCAATGGCCTTTGCCAGAAATACACCGGTAAAGGCGATCACCGAGCCAACGGAAAGGTCGATCCCGCCAGAGAGGATTACGAAAGTCATGCCTACGGCAATGATGCCCAGAAAGGCGTTATCGGTCAGGATATTGCAAATGACCCGGGTGGAAGCAAAAGCGGGAAACTGCGTCAGGCAGTAGAGATAACCCAGCACAAACACGCCGAGGGTGATCATCAGCGGTAAATTACGTTTTATCATGACCACGCACTCCTTTTATCAGGCTGATAAAGCGTTGTGACTGCACGACCAGCACACACAACACCACCACGGCTTTGACCACCTGATTCAGTTCCGGCTGGAAGCCCGACAGCAAAATCCCGGTGTTCATGCCCTGAATAATCAATGCGCCTACCACCGACAGCAGCAGGTTAAAGCGCCCGCCCATCAGCGACCCGCCGCCGATAACCACCGCCAGGATGGCATCCAGCTCCAGCCATAAGCCGGCGTTATTGGCATCTGCCCCGCGGATATCCGCCGTGACGATAATACCAGCGATAGCCGCGCACAGGCCGCTCAGCACATAGGTGAGCATCACGATAATGCGGGTGTTCACCCCGGCGTTTTTTGCCGCACGAATGTTGATACCCACCGCTTCGATAAACATACCCAGCGCCGTTTTCCGCGTCAGCAGCCAGAACACCACCAGCGTGAGCAGTGCAATAATTACCGGCGTGGGGAATAGTAAGAGCGAGCCGCTGCCAAACCATGAAAGTTCTGGCGAGTTGAAGGTGACGATCTGCCCGGAGGTGATCAACTGCGCCACTCCGCGCCCGGCCACCATCAGAATAAGCGTAGCGACGAACGGTTGGATCTTGAGGATGGCCACCAGAATCCCGTTCCACAGCCCAGCCAGAATGCCGGAGCCTAAGGCGGCAAGCAGCACTACCGGCAGACTGTGCCCGGCCACCGTCATCGCCGCAGTCGTCGCGCCGGCAATAGCCATGACGGCGCCCACGGAAAGGTCGATACCGCCGGTGGCAATCACCAGCGTCATACCAATCGCCAACAGCGCTACGGGCGCGGCGCGGTTGAGAATATCAATCGGGCTGCCGAACAGCCGACCATCCTGCAAAATCACCTGGTAGAAGTGCGGCGCGACCAGGCTATCCACCAGCAGCACCAGCAGTAACGCCACCAGCTGTGGCATCCCCTTTGGCCAACGGAACCGCCGTTTAGACGGATTGGATTGAGGGAGAGATTGAGGCATCACCATAGTCTCCTTAGGCCGCAATGGCGTTCATGATCGCCGGTACGGACAGTTCAGCCAGGGGGATCTCGGCCACCTGTTTGCGATCGCGCATAATAATGACCCGATCGGCATAGCCCACTAACTCTTCCAGTTCGGATGAAATGACCAGCAGCGCCAGACCATCCGCGCACAGCGTTTCGATCAGGCGGATGATCTCCGCATGCGCGCCAACGTCGATCCCACGCGTGGGTTCATCGAGGATCAGGAACTGCGGTTTGGTCAGTAACCAGCGCGAGAGCAGTACTTTTTGCTGATTGCCGCCGGAGAGAAATTCGATCGGTTGCTCAGCGTTCGGAGTACGAATACCAAGCTGGCGGATAAAACGCTCGGCAATCTCGTTTTGTTCTTTCCGTGGGATAGGCCGCAGCCAGCCGCGCTGTGCCTGCAATGCCAGAATGATGTTTTCCCGCACCGAAGCGGCGGCAATAATGCCATCCGTTTTGCGATCCTCCGGACAGAAACCGATCCCCAGACACGAAGCCTGATGTGGCGAGCGCAAAGTCTGCGGTTTGCCTTTGATCAGCGCACTTCCGCTGTCGGCGGGTTTAATACCGAAGATCACCTCCGCCGTTTCCGTTCGCCCGGATCCCAGTAGTCCGGCGAGACCGACGATCTCACCGGGACGCACCTGTAGATCAAATGGCGCGATGGTGCCTTTTTTGCCAAAGCCGCTGAATGCCGCCACCGGTTTATCACTCAGCAACGTGCGGCCCGCACGCTGTAGCGCATGGGTATCCAGTTCACGGCCCAGCATCATTTTGACCAGTTCGATCTGTGGCAGTTCTCGGGTTTCACGGCAGCCAACGAAGCCGCCGTTACGCAGAACGGTAATGCGATCGCTGACCTGATAAACCTGATCGAGAAAGTGGGTGACAAAGATCAGGCTGACACCCCGATCGCGCAGATGTCGCATCAGGCCAAACAGCATTTCAACTTCCTGGGTATCAAGGCTGGCGGTCGGCTCATCGAGGATCAGCACTTTCGCGGAGAGATCGATCGCCCGACAGATGGCGACGATTTGTTGCATCGCCACGGAAAAGCGGTTCAGCGGCTCGCGCACGTCGAGGGAAAAACCGTATGACGCCATCAGCTCCGTCGCACGTTTTTCCATCTGCTTGCGCTGGAGCAGGCCAAAGCGCCGCGGTTCACGACCAATAAATAAGTTATCGGCAACCGACATATTGGGCAGCAGGTTCACTTCCTGGTACACGGTGCCAATCCCCAGTTGTTGGGCATGGGCGGTGTTTTTGGGGGTGATCGGTTGGCCTTCGAGCCAGATAGTGCCGCGATCGGCATGGTAAACGCCGGTCAGCGCTTTGATGAGCGTCGATTTGCCGGCTCCGTTTTCTCCCAGCAGCGCCATAATCTCGCCACGACGCAAGCTGAAATCCACGTTATCCAACGCTTTGACGCCGGGAAAGAATTTGCTTAATCCTTCGGTGCGGAGGATTTCCTGATGTTGGTCGGTGGTCATGGTTCCCCCTGCATCACGCCGGATGGCGCTATGCTTATCCGGCCTACAAAAGAGCATAATGTAGGTCGGGCAAGCGCAGCGCCCCCGGCATTTTCATGAAGGCTTAGTAGCCCATGTTTTTCTTCTTCTCTAACTCTTCTTTCGCCGTATCCGGCAGATAGAGGATCGACTTGGTAATGGTCAGTTTCTCAGGCATCGTGCCGTCTTTTTTGAATTTCTCCAGCGCGTCGAATGCCGGGCCGGCCATATTCGGCGTCAGCTCAACGCTGGCGTTGGCTTCACCGTCAATCATCGCTTTGTAGATATCCGGTACGCCATCGATAGAACCGGTGAGAATATCTTTGCCAGGTTTCAGGCCCGCTTCTTTGATCGCCTGAATCGCACCGATCACCATGTCATCGTTGTGGGCGTAAACCATGCAGATGTTCTTGCCGTTGTTTTCCGCTTTGATAAAGCTCTCCATCACTTCTTTCCCTTTACTGCGGGTGAAGTCACCGGACTGAGAGCGAATAATTTTGATGTTTGGCGCATTAGCGATAGCTTCAGCAAATCCTTTTTTACGA
The DNA here is from genome assembly GCF_001037515.1 of Citrobacter sp. MGH110. Lineage (NCBI taxonomy): Bacteria > Pseudomonadati > Pseudomonadota > Gammaproteobacteria > Enterobacterales > Enterobacteriaceae > Citrobacter > Citrobacter sp. MGH110. The sequence continues at coordinate 3,209,799 of NZ_KQ089830.1, forward strand.
TCAATCGCCACGCTGGCCCCAACGGTCCCTTGCAGCTCAACGACGTTACACGGCTTGCCGTCCACTTGTTTAATCAGCCAGTCGCCGATCAATTTACCTTCCAGCACGTTGTCGGCGGTGACGGTGGTCATATAGAGAGATTTGTCTTTTACATCGATGGAACGATCGAGCAAAAAGACCGGAATGTCGGCATCTTTAGCTTCTTTTAAAACCGGCTCCCAACCCGTTGCCACGACCGGCGCAATAAAGATGGCGTCGACGCCCTGCGCAACAAATGAGCGGACTGCTTTAATCTGGTTTTCCTGCTTTTGCTGGCCATCAGCGATTTTCAGCGTAATTCCCCGCTTTTCGGCCTCGCTTTTCGCGACGTTGGTTTCTGCGGCGCGCCAGCCGGATTCAGAGCCAACCTGCGAAAATCCTACGGTTAAAGGGGCTGCCATTGCCATAGACGACATGGCTGCCGAAACTGCTGTGACTAAAAGTAAGCGCTTCCACATAAGTGCGTCCTCGTAGGGTGATTATTGTTGGTTAATTAACCGTTGCGAAAAAACTATAGACAATTGAGCATGTAACGGATTGCGTTACATCACACTTCAAAAAAGTAAATAAAACGTTAATCACAACTTTGTAATCGCTTTCATCTCGCTATGAAAAATGCGGCTGAAGATATGGATTTTTCTGTCACGAGAGAGAGGTAAAAAGAAGAAAATGCACGCAGAGAAAGCGAAAACAAGCGGAGACATTCCGCGCGAGTTGGCTATAATACCCGCCACTTGTTTGCCATAGCTTATTTAAAGGAAACAGACATGAGCTTACTCAACGTCCCTGCCGGTAAAGACCTGCCGGAAGATATCTACGTTGTTATCGAGATCCCTGCGAACGCAGATCCGATCAAATACGAAGTTGACAAAGAGAGCGGCGCCCTATTCGTTGACCGCTTCATGTCCACTGCGATGTTCTATCCGTGCAACTACGGTTACATCAACCACACCCTGTCTCTGGACGGTGACCCGGTTGACGTTCTGGTCCCGACTCCGTACCCGCTGGAGCCAGGTTCAGTGATCCGCTGCCGTCCGGTTGGCGTACTGAAAATGACCGACGAATCCGGTGAAGATGCGAAACTGGTTGCGGTACCGCACACCAAGCTGAGCAAAGAATACGATCACATCAAAGATGTGACCGACCTGCCGGAACTGCTGAAAGCGCAGATCACCCACTTCTTCGAACACTACAAAGATCTCGAAGCGGGCAAATGGGTGAAAGTTGACGGTTGGGACAACGCTGAAGCTGCTAAAGCTGAAATCGTTGCTTCCTTCGAGCGCGCGAAGAAGTAAGTTCGCGTTAGCTTAAAGCCCTGAACGCCAGCCCCTGGTTAGTAAGGGTTTTTTAATTTCTACTTTCTTTTCCCCCTCCCCTTCGCTGTTTTCTTTTTGACCTACCAGATTGGGTAGTCACATTTCATTTATCTTAATTGCGAATGAGATTTGATCTCATTATCATTCTCAGCATGTAAATAAATGTGAATAAAAGTCAATGAACCTCCACAATGTGAAGTCCCTGAAACGCTATTCCTGCGTGGCTCTCGCCACAGCACTGTTATTTACCAGCCTGTCCAGCGTGGCGCAGACGCTACCTGAGCAAGATTTTCTGACCCGCGACGTTGGCAACGGCGTGTATGAACTGGCGGTTGATAGCCAGCAGAATGCGCTTTTTGCTGCCTCGTCGCCGTCGTTTGATAAAGATAAAACCAGCGGGCTTATCTATAAACTCGATCTGGAGAAGCTCACCACGACTGAAGTTATCGAAACCAGCCGTCGTGCCTTTGCCACTGCCCTGGATGCAGGAAACCAGGTGCTCTATGTCGGCAACACGCTGGAGGGTTCGGTCACGCTCATTGATACCCGCAGCGGTAAAGAGCTGGCGATACTGCAACTGAGCGAAGCCAAAAACCCGAAAGAAATTGTCCATACCCGCGAAATGGTGCTCGATAAACAGCATCACCGCCTGTACGTTTCCGGCGTGGCTGAAAAGGGTATTGTCTGGGTGGTGGATACGCAAAAGCGCGAGAAAATCGCCACCCTTGAAAACATGGGCCAGTATCCGACCGGCATGGCCGTAGATGCCAATAAGAACCGCCTGTATGTCGTAAATGGCCGCAACGAACTTATTACGCTGGATACCACTAACCATCAAATTATTAACCGCTTTAGTATTGAGCCAGGCAAAAAACATTTTTTCCTGAATATTGCTTTGGATGCAAAAAATAATCGCACATTCCTGACCGATCCTGATTTAGCGGATGTACTGGTTGTTGATATTAATACCGGTAAGGTTATTGCGCCCATTAAAGTTATCAACTCGCTGGCGGTGATTTATAACGAAAAGCGCCAGGAAGTGTATATCACCCACCGTAATGCAAAGCGCATCAGCATTGTGGACAGCAAAACTTATCAGGTAAAACAAAGCATTGAAACCAATGCGTTACCTAACAGCCTGGCGCTCTCGTCTGATGCCAACACCCTGTATGTCAGCGTCAAACAGCCGGAAAAAATGACCGGTGTGAAGCCCGACTATGTGCTGAAAATCGACCTCTCCAAATATTAATAATTAAAAACGCTTCTGACACCTTGCAGCTTTTCTGGGCTGCAAGGTGATGCTTTTATTTTTTACTTTTCAGGTGTCTATATTATGAAAACGCGTCAACTTATTACGCTGACAGGGATCGTTGCATTCTCAGGCGGTGTTATTTTCCCCACTCAGGCAGAAGAACTCACCGAAACCTCACGCAATAGCGAAGATGAAATGGTGATCACCGCATCCGGGTTCTCGCAGCAAAAGCGCGAAGCGCCGGCCACCATTTCCGTTATCGATCGTAAAACGCTGGATATTCAGCCGGACCGTAGCATTGGTGAAGCGATTAAAAACCTTCCTGGCGTCTCGGTCACCAACAGCAGCGGTATGAACGCTGGCAGCATTATGATTCGCGGCATGGACCCGTCCTATACCGCGTTTATGGTCAACAGCGTCAAACAAAATACCGGTGAATCTCGCCCTTACGGACATGACATCGGTACTGAAGCCAACTTCTTACCGCCGATGGAGGCCATTGAGCGTATCGAAGTTATCCGCGGGCCCATGTCCTCGCTGTACGGATCAGATGCCATCGGCGGTGTGGTCAACGTGATTACCAAAAAACCGTATGGCGCAAAAGAGTGGACGACGGCAATTGCCGCCAATACCTGGCTTCAGGAACACCAGTATTTGGGTAATACCAGCCAGATGAATCTGTTTACCATGGGGCCGATTGTGCCCGATGTTCTCGGCCTTAGCGTAGCGGCCGACTGGCTTGACCGTCGCGATGACGATCGCAATAACTATTTCGGTAAACACAACCGTAAATCCGTTGATATGACGCTGGGCCTGGCCGCTAGCGAAAATAACCTGTTCGACCTCAATGTGGTCACCGGTGAGCAGGAGAAAAACCGTACCCAGAAGCGCGGCGCGCCGTGGTCATGGCTGTTCGATCGTAACGCCGCCACCTTAACGCATACCGGCTGGTATGCCGACGACACCATTGCAACGACCAACTACATAAACTATGAAAAAGGCCGTTCGAAGTACGTTTATGACAGCCAGTCGCCGCAGTATGTGCAGATGGAGAACTACGTCGCCAATTCGCAAACCACCTTCACGCTCGACAACCATAAACTGACCGTTGGGGCGAATTTCACCCGCGAAGAACTGAATGACCGCTTTGATGTGGCCAACAAAACGCTGCCCGGATCTGAGCCAGTGACAAAAATCAGCCGTAACGGTTGGGCATTGTTTGCTGAAGACGGCTGGAGCATTGACGACTTCATCCTGACCACATCAGCGCGTATGGACCAGGATGATAACTTTGGCACACATATTACGCCGAAAATGTACGGTAACTGGGCCTTCAGCAATGACTGGGCGCTGAAGGGCGGCGTTTCCGCAGGTTATAAAAAACCTGAGCTGCGTGCGACATCCAGCGACTTTGTTACCCCATACGGCTCGACCGTACCTTATCCCTTCCTGACCGTCGGTAACGACGATCTGAAACCAGAACAAAGCGTTAACTCTGAGCTGGGCCTCTACTGGACGGGGAATGCGCTGTCACTGGATAGCACCGTCTTCTATACGCAGTTCAAAGACAAAATTGCTGAACAAACCATTTGCGAAACTACATCGACGAATCAGTGCTCCGTGAATGGCTACAAGGCGGACTCCGTCAGTAAATACTTCAACGTCAGCAAGGCGGACGTGTACGGCATAGAACTGAATGCCGACTGGCAGATTAGCGCCGATGTAAAAGCCAACGCTAACTACACCTGGAACCATAGCGAACAGAAAAGCGGCATAAACAAAGGCTACGCGCTCAACGATTACCCGCGCCATATGGCGAACCTGTCGCTGAACTGGGCGGCAACGCAGAGTCTGGACGTATGGAGTACGGTGAATTACCGCAGCAGTAACCGCAACAGCGGCAATAACTATAAGTACGATGACTACACGATGGTCGACGTAGGCGTACGTTATAAGCTCAATAAGCACACGCAGCTGATGGCAGGGATCTACAACGTGCTGGATGAAGATCCGAAACTGACGACTGCATGGAATGAATCCGCGCAGGTGGAAGGACGCCGCTATAACCTCGGCGCGCGCGTGGAGTTTTAAGCCTTTAATAAACAACGCCACCCGAAGGCGGCGTTGTTTATTCTGGTAGACGATATATCAGTACTGGTCTCTGTCTAACCAGTTACCGCTTTCAATCAGCGTTAAGCCATCAACCGGACGTTGGTACACGTACATCCATGCACTTCCGTACGGCGTTTGAATTAACTGGCGTGCGTATTCACCGCCGCGGGTACGCAGAGCGTCAAGCTCTGCCAGCGTGGCGTTATCAATACGATAAACTTCCCCGTGTACTGTTCCATTTCCCGGAACGGCGCCTGGATAGTGGCCCAGGCTGTACAACTGGTAGTTATCGATACTGAAATTTCCCAGCAACAGGGCATTGGTCATCCAGTGGCTGTTGCCTTGTTTGGTTCGTAAACTGCCGTAGACAAATATTCGCATTGCTAAAACTCGAACTGATAGAGCAAATCAAGTGCCTGATCTACGCCAGACACTGCTTCCAGATATAGCTTAGGCATCAGACGATAACGTAGCGTGAGTGTCGCTAAGGAGTCAAATATACCCACACCATATTTCACCTGCAGACCTGGCAGTACGTATCCGCTGACAACCACCTGAGATGAGTCGCCCACCCCTTGCGTGTCCAGTGCCAGATTGCTTACGCCAAATGTCTCCCCGATTTTACCCACAACCTGACCACTTTGTGCAACCCCCAGACCAATAAGCATTGAAGTCATCGCTGCGCTATCGCTCTGTTCGCTATCCAGCCCTTGTCCACGTAGCAGGTAGGAAAGCGCCATTTGCTGCGACATTGCCGGGTCGGAGAAGATCTCCGCCTTCGGTTCATCGGCGGTACCGGTGACGCGAACGCCAGCGATCACGTCGTCTTCGGTGGCATCTGGGTTACGAATCGCTTCGATGTTGAGCAACGGCTGATCCGGCGGACCGGAGAACAACAGCTCGCCCTTACGCACAATCAGATCCTGACCATAGGCGTGGAAGCGACCGCTCGGAATATTAATTTGCCCGTTAAGCCCCAGACCTTGCTTATCCTGCACCACTTTCAGATCGCCCGTCAGACGCGCTTTCAGACCAAAGGCGTCAAGACGCACGTTGTTACCGACGTGGATATTCAGGTTGCTGTTGATCGGAATACCGGCGGTCTGCGGTTTCTCGGGCTGCAGGTTGTTGTTAAGCATAACCATATCGCTGGAAACCCCAACCGCGCTTTCCGGCAGGTCATGTACCACGATACGCGCCCACGGCACATCCACGTTGCCATCGAGAGTAAACAGGCTCGGCGTGGCTTCAAAGACCACGTCCGGCGATACGTCGAGGCGGACCATCGGCGGTACGGTAATACGCACCCTGCTGCCTTTAGCCGCAACACGCGCCCGCCAGTTGTCTATCTGACTCCAGTCGGCATCGCCGCTCAGGTTAATTTCTCCCTGCTGCGTACGCACCACGCCCGCCAGCGTTGAGCGTGTTCCATTGAAGTTAACGGCTAACTGGCTTGGCTGCATGTCAAACGGCATGAAGTTACCGTCAATATCCAGACCACTCAGTTGCAGCTGTCCGAGCAACTGCGGGCTTTGCACATCGCCGCCCAGCCGCAGGTTGGCGTTGATCATCCCTGCCGCTTTTTCACCGCGCGAGAAGATAGGGTTCACCATCGCCAGATTGAAGTTGCGAATATTGACGTTACCGCCCAGATTACGACGCCCTTGCGGGTCCGTTACCTGCACCTGTCCGTCAAACTGCCCGTTGTTGGTCAGACGAATTAGCCAGCCCAACTCGGCACGGTTATTGTGCAGGTCGGCGGTCAGATTCAGCGTTTCAAACGCCACGGGGAGCGGGGCATCATTCACGCTTTGCGTGACCTTCACGTTACGTCCGCTCAGGGTGACCTGCCCCTGTGGCAGCCCCTCTTTGGTGGTATCCCAGCTCACATCAGCTTTGCCAGTGAACACACCGCTGGCCTGGGTTGTCTCCGGCATAAACGGTTTTAGCATCGCCAGGTCGAAGCGGTTAAGATTCACCACCGCGCGACCTTCTGCACCGGCATCAATGGTTTGTGGTACGCACAGCTCCGCATTCGGGTTGTTCCAGCAGTGCGGCCCGATACTAATTTTCTGTTCTTGATTACGATAATCCAGCGCGATAGCCCGGTTGAGCGACCACGGACCGACCGGCGTCTGGAAGCGGGTATTGCTTAACTCCCCTTTCCAGCGCTGTTCTTTGCGATCAAAGCTCCCGGCAAGATCCAGTTGCCCTGAAACCGGCTCACCCTGAATGCGTAACTGCAGTTCATGCTGCTTTTCACTGCCTTTGGCGTTGAGCGTCACCAGACCAATATTCACGTCAGGTTGTACAATCCGCTCTACGCGAACGTTGAGATTACCGGCGATTTGCTCGGCCGATTTCACATCGCCTTCGACGCGCACCTGAGCAACGGAAAGTTCCTGCCAGCGCAGACCACGGGCGGTAATATCCGCCAGCAGCTGTGGTGCTTCAACCGTACCGCGAACTTTTACCAGCCCTTTCGCCGTACCGCCCAGCCCCGGCAGCGCGTTATCCAGGCTTGGGGCATCAATCGTCGCGTCGAGGTTGAGGTCTTTAACCCCCAGTTCGCCTTTTACGTCCGCACTGTTGCGTCCCAGCTCCAGATGAAGGCCCGGAATCGTCCACTGCAGGTAGCTGTTCCCCTTCAGCGAACCGTTCACATTGACCTTGTTCTGCTTCACGTTGCCGGTCAGCTTCAGCTCCGGAACCTCCATCTGCCAGCTTCCGCCGTACAGACTGCCGCGCGTTTTCACCAAGCCATTCAGTTTTGACGGCCAGTCCGGGATCGCTTTCGCGGTATTGATACCATCCAGCGTTAGCTCCCCGCGCCAGCTGATCGCCTGCTGCCAGTCCACCAGCGCTTTCAGCTCGGTTTTCCCTTCCAGCGCCGCAACGCTGAGTTTGTCGAGATTAATCTGCTGCTCGTTGCCTTTGGCATCCAGCGTGATAGTAGCCGGAGGAATATCCTGACCTTTCACGGCGGTACGCATCGACAGCGTATAGTCGGTCATCTTGCCGGTCAGTTTGAGCTTGATGTCATCGGCCTGGAACTGTTTCTCACCGGTAAACGGCCAGTAAACCTGCTTACTCACCACCTCAATGTTGAGCGGCAATCCGGCTTCTGCCAGGCGCGTCTGAGCACGCAGGTCCATATCCACCGGACCAGACAGATTGACGCCGACTTCCAGCTGTTCGCGCAGCGCACCGCCGACCTTCAGCTTCACCTTTTCGCCTTTTAACGGGTCGATGTTTAGCGTGCTGTTTAACGTAATATCAACCGGCCACGTGTCGGTCAGTTGCGCCGTGCCGCTGGCTTTTACCGTTCCCTGATTCGAGTCGATATCCAGCGCGTCGAGCTTCATGTTGCCGTCAATGCTGCTCACTTTCAGCAGCATGCTATGTACTGTTAAATCCGTATCCCCGGTCACACGCAGCTGCTCGCCGCGAAACTCTTCAATATTGAGATTGAGCGGCAGATGGACATCGGTCATTTCCGGCAGTACCGGCTTTGAGAACAGATCTTTTAGCGTTTCCCCGAGCGGCTTTTCATCCGGCTGCGGGTTTTGAATCTTCGGTTCGACAACCTCTTCCTGTGCCACTTCCGCCACTTTAGGCAGAGCAATCAGCAGCCCCTGTAATGACGTTGGCTTCAACGTCAGCGTTTTTTCCTGCCAGTTCAGGCCAGAGGTAAAATCCAGCACCGAAACTGTGGTGTCATCGATTTTGATGTTGATGTTGTTCAGCGCCACGCGCGAAAGCGTGATGGGGTAAGGCGTGGAAAGATTAAGCGGACCACTCTCTTCTTCCTCAACCGGCGCTGAGGGCGGCATTTTTTTGCTGTCGATCGCCACGTTGATGTTTTTCAGCGCCAGATCGTTGACGCACAGGCTGCTGTCCCACAGACAGTTAAGCCCCACGGCCAAATGCACTTCACCAGCATTCACCGCCACGCCAGGCTGGTCGTAGCGAATATTTTTCAGTGATAGATCCCGCCAGCCGCCGGTGACCTGACCAATTTCCAGACCTGGAACCCACCGATTAGCTGCTTTGAAGATCAGATGCAGGCCCGAGGTGGTACCGACGAGGAACGTCACCGTGCCTAACAACAGCAGGATAAAAACCAGCACGCCGAGGCTTATCTTCTTCCATAAACTCATAATTCAGGCCCCAGACCGATGTAAAACTGTAAACCATGTTCATCTTTGTCGCCGACCGGGACGGCAAAGTCGAGCTTGATAGGTCCAACCGGCGATTGCCAGCGTACGCCGACCCCGGCACCAGTTTTGAAATCGCTTCGGCGAATGTCGCTGACCGCTTCGCCGCTATCGACAAACATCGCCCCCCACCATTTACCGGTCACGTTGTACTGGTATTCCAGCGAGCCAGTTGCCAGCTTGGAGGCCCCTTTCAGCTTGCCGTCGCTGCCTTCCGGCGAAATAGATTTGTATTTATAGCCGCGAATACTGCGATCGCCCCCGGCAAAGAAACGCAGGTCCGGCGGCACTTTGTCGAAGTCTCCGGTTTCAATCCAGCCGAGATTACCGCGCATCACAAAGCGATGCCTGTCGTACAACGTGCGGATCCAGACGTTTTGCGCCTGGAAAACGGAGAAATCAACATCTGAACCCCAGGCGGTGTTCGAGTAATCAATAGAGTAGCGTTGGGAATCGCCCCAGACAGGCATCAGGCCGCCGCGTGAACGCGTCCGGCTGATCATCACGCCTGGATAGAGCAGCATAGTGGTGTTGGTGACATTACCCTGGGTAAAGTGGTCGAGGCTCCAGCGCAGGTTAATCGCGCGCTGCCAGCCGCTGGAGAGGTCCCAGTAACGGGAAACCGCAAGCGTTGTGGAATCCTGCTCGGTGTCGTTTAAATCGGTACGCTTAAAGCCGCCCTGTACCAGGTAATACTGCTCCAGCGGGTTCTTTAACAGCGGCATTTTATAGCTGAAATCAAGCACCTGCTCTGGCGCCGAGATACTGGCGCTGGTCGTCAGGCTGTGCCCGTAGGAGTTCATCCACGGCTTTTTCCACGAGGTCTTCACCCGTGGCCCGACGTCAGTTGAATAACCGACCCCGGTTTCGATGGTGTTTTCGGTTCGCGGTGAGACCACGCCTTTCAGGGGTAGCACCTTGGTTTTGCGGGCTTTATCAAACTCCGGTGCGACGACCACGGAATTAAACCATCCGGTCGCCGACAGACGACGGTTCAGTTCGCCCAGATCTTTCGACTCGTACTCTTCACCTTCTTTAAAGGGCACCAGATTTTGCAGATACTCATCGCGAATTTGCGAGCCTTCAAAGGTGACATGCCCAAAGCGATAGCGTTCGCCGCTGTTGTAATCGATATCCCAGAACGCCTGGCGCCGCTCAAGCGCTATCCCGAGCTGGCTTTTATTAAATTCACTATCGAAGTAGCCTTTGCGCAGCGCCACGCTGGTGAGTGACTTTTTGAAGTTGTCATAGTCCCCCTGATTCAGCACGGTACCGATTGCCGGGCGTGTTTTCAGCAGATCCAGATAATCTTTATCCGTACGCGCGCCACCGCGCAAAATCACCTCAGTGCCACCAATCAGCACCGGCTCGCCGGGGGTCACTTTGGCAATCAGCACCTGGCGGCCTTTTGCCGGCGGTGGACGCAGTTCAAAATCAATGGTCGGCTCAAAGTAGCCCAGCGCTTTTAGCCCTTCGCGGATGGCATCATCAACGCGCGCACGAAAGCGTCGGTCTGGAGTGACTTCATCACTTTGAATCGTGGACAGTTGCGCACGGACGTTTTTCTCCAGCGGTCCTGATAATCCTTCGACCTGTAAGCGAACATTCGCGGCGGCGGCGGAGCCACTTAAGCACAGTAATCCCACCCAACATAACTGACGGATATGTGGCACATTTTCTCCTGAATATCCTTTTTTCCCACCCCTGGAAAAAAATACTATGCCGTTCCTCGGCTTAACAAAAAATCAACAATAAGAGTTGAAAAACAGACGACAACCCAAATATTTCTTATGTTTAACTCTAGACGCATTCACGCCGTTTATTGTGGGCAAAGACGCGTCTCGTTACAACCTTAACCCAAATGACTGATTTCGGGAGAACGGCCATGAGTTTATTTGATAGAAAGCATCTTGTTACTCAAGCAGATGCGCTACCTGGACGCAACACCCCGATGCCAGTGGCAACGCTGCATGCGGTTAACCAACATTCGATGACCAACGTGCCCGACGGTATGGAGATAGCTTATTTCGCCATGGGATGTTTCTGGGGCGTTGAGCGTTTATTTTGGTCATTGCCAGGGGTCTACAGCACGGCGGCCGGGTACACCGGCGGCTACACCCCAAACCCAACCTATCGTGAAGTGTGTTCTGGCGATACCGGGCATGCCGAAGCGGTACGCATCGTCTATGACCCGCATGTTATCAGCTACGAACAACTGCTGCAGGTGTTCTGGGAAAATCACGACCCGGCTCAAGGCATGCGTCAGGGGAACGACCAGGGCACGCAGTATCGCTCCGCCATTTACCCGTTAACGCCGGAACAAACCGCCGCCGCACAGGCCAGCCTTGAACGTTTTCAGGCAGCAATGACCGCCGCAGGCGACGAGCGCACCATTACCACGGAAATCACTACGGCAACCCCGTTCTATTATGCCGAGGACGATCACCAGCAGTATCTGCACAAAAATCCTTACGGATATTGTGGCATTGGTGGTATTGGTGTTTGCCTGCCCCCACAAGGATAATTTCCCCCTCTGGCGACTTTACAGTACCTTACGCTATACTAGCTTCTGAATTTACCGGCTCACTTCCACGAGCCGGTTTTCAATGAATATTCCATTGGATTTATACTCTAAGGATTTCGAGTTGCAGGCAGGCGGCAAACTCGTGAATCCCCAGGAGCATAGAGAACTATGTGACTGGGGTGAATGAGTGCAGCTAACGCACCTGCAGCTTGAAAGACGACGAGTATCAACTTCTCCCTTCCGAGGATCTGACCCGAACGGTCGGATAAGATATGTTAAACAGTATTTTAGTCATTCTCTGCCTGATCGCCGTGAGTGCGTTTTTCTCGATATCTGAGATCTCGCTTGCTGCATCACGCAAAATAAAACTTAAACTGCTTGCCGATGAAGGCAACGTAAACGCACAACGTGTTTTGAAGATGCAGGAAAACCCCGGCATGTTTTTTACCGTCGTGCAAATTGGCCTTAACGCGGTCGCCATTCTCGGCGGTATCGTCGGTGATGCAGCATTCTCCCCGGCGTTTTACAGCCTTTTCTCGAAGTACTTCACTCCAGAGCTGTCCGAACAGTTAAGCTTTATTCTGTCGTTCTCGCTGGTTACTGGCCTGTTCATCCTGTTCGCGGATTTAACCCCGAAACGCATCGGTATGATTGCGCCAGAAGCTGTGGCTTTGCGTATCATCAACCCGATGCGCTTCTGCCTGCTGGTCTTCCGCCCGCTGGTGTGGTTCTTTAACGGTCTGGCAAACAACATTTTCCGTCTGTTTAAGATCCCAATGGTGCGTAAAGACGACATCACCTCGGACGACATTTACGCCGTGGTCGAAGCGGGTGCGCTGGCGGGTGTTCTGCGCAAGCAGGAGCATGAGCTGATTGAAAATGTGTTCGAACTGGAATCCCGTACCGTCCCGTCTTCAATGACCTCGCGCGAGAATATTATCTGGTTCGATCTCCATGAAGATGAGCAAAGCCTGAAGAACAAGGTGGCGGAACATCCGCACTCCAAATTCCTGGTGTGTAACGAAGATATCGACCACATCATTGGTTATGTTGATTCAAAGGATCTCCTCAACCGCGTACTGGCAAACCAAAGCATGGCGCTGAACAGCGGCGTACAGATCCGCAATACGCTGATCGTCCCGGACACGCTGACGCTCTCTGAAGCGCTGGAAAGCTTCAAAACCGCAGGCGAAGACTTTGCCGTCATCATGAACGAGTACGCGCTGGTGGTGGGGATTATCACCCTCAACGACGTTATGACGACGCTGATGGGCGATCTGGTAGGTCAGGGTCTGGAAGAGCAGATTGTGGCACGTGATGAAAACTCATGGTTAGTCGACGGCGGTACACCGATTGATGACGTAATGCGCGTGCTGGATATCGACGAGTTCCCGCAGTCCGGCAACTATGAAACCATCGGCGGCTTTATGATGTTCATGCTGCGTAAAATCCCGAAACGCACCGACTCGGTGAAGTATTCAGGTTACAAATTTGAAGTGGTGGATATCGATAACTACAAGATCGATCAGCTGCTGGTGACGCGTCTGGACAGTAAACCTACCGTTCTGGTACCAAAACTGCCAGATGCAAAAGAAGAGGCAAAGGCATCTTAACGCCTTACAGAAACATCAACGGCTCCCATCAGGAGCCGTTTTTTTAACTACTGCATAGCACTTTGATCAAGCCATCTCAGTTTGCAGACGCAAGACCTGACGGTTAACTTCGGACATCACGGAAAAATGCAGTTTGTCCTTCACTTTTGGGATAAGAATCTTACCCTTATCAAATTCAAAAGCGCCTACATCCTTGATATATAACCGTCCACGAAACAGGATCTTCACGTACTTCGCCACCTGCAGCGGGTTGTATCGTTGGAAAATTTTCATTGTTGTCTCCTGCTGAGCATTACGCCTTTGCGGTACCACAATCGGTCCGACAATCCTCAGGCGCAAATTTTAATGCCCTATGACTATAGACTATCTCGTTGATGTTTCCAGCGTGTATAAGTTTATTTACCTTCAAGTTACAATTATTCAGAATTATCTTTTCAACGCTTCGCTGACTTCAGTATAAGCCTTCATTTTTCGCAGGATTTGTGCGCCCGTCCGCAAACTGGCATCGCGCTTGCGGGAAAAAGCATCATTCGCACATATGATTAAATTCCAGACCCAAGTGGTCGGATCACCTGCAAAATAAAAGAAAGAAGGAAAACCTATGACCTTACGAAAACTGCTGGCGCTGTCGTGCCTGCTACTGCCGATGATTGCCTCCGCACATAAGTTTGAGATTGACCAGCGCGTACCGCCGGTGGGGATCGCCGATCGCGGCGAACTGATTCTCGATAACGATAAGTTTAGCTACAAAAGCTGGAATAGCGCGCAGTTGCCAGGCAAAGTGCGAATTGTGCAACACATTGCCGGACGCACCTCCGCCAAAGAGAAAAATGCGACGCTGATCGAGGCAATCAAAGCCGCCAACCTGCCGCACGACAAATACCAGACCACCACTATCGTCAACACGGATGACGCCATTCCCGGCTCCGGTATGTTTGTGCGCAGCAGTCTGGAGAGCAATAAGAAGCTCTACCCGTGGTCGCAATTTATTGTCGACAGCAATGGCATTGCGCGTAAAGCCTGGCAGCTGGATGAAGAGAGCTCCGCTATCGTCGTACTCGACAAGGACGGACGCGTGCAGTGGGCAAAAGATGGTGCATTAACGCAGGAAGAGGTGCAGCAGGTAATTGCCCTGCTGCACAAATTACTCAGTAAATAGAGACGCGGAAGCCGGGGTTGAGGAACGATTCACGTGGGGTGTAATCCAGAGGTTTCCCCTGCCAGTCGTGAACGTGCGCTCCGGCTGCGGCGGCAACGGCATGGCCAGCGGCGGTGTCCCACACGTTGGTTGGCCCAAAACGCGGATACAGCTGTGCGTGCCCTTCCGCCACCAGGCAGAACTTCAGCGATGAACCAATCGAGGTGGTCTGGTGCTCGCCCAACTGTTGCAGATACTCTTTTAACTCATTGTCGGCATGCGAGCGGCTAATGACCACCAGCGGCGGACGCGCGTCACGAACCTGAATTTGTTTGCGTACGCCGCACTCTTCTTTCCACGCTTTACCTTCTGCTGCGCTGTACATCACTTTCATTACCGGCGCGTAAACCACGCCCAGAACCGGCTTTCCTTTCTCGATCAGCGCAATATTGACGGTAAATTCACCGTTACGCTTAATGAACTCTTTGGTCCCGTCCAGCGGGTCCACCAGCCAGTAGCGCTGCCAATGCTGGCGAACATCCCAGCCAGGAGGCGCCTCTTCAGACAGAACCGGAATATCCGGCGTCAGCGCCAGTAATCCTTCGAGGATCACCGTATGCGCGGCGATATCTGCCGCCGTGACCGGAGAATCATCCTGCTTGCTGGTAATCTCCATCGGTTTGATTCCATCGTAGACCTGCATAATGGCATCGCCCGCGTTCCGTGCAAGCTGGCATACATGTTCTAGCATTCTCCACCTCGTTTCTGTCAGTGGTGTTAACTCGTTGTTTTACTTATACCCGATCGTCAGGGGATCCGCCAACTGTGATAGCGTCTGCGGTTTTAAACGCTATATTCATGTCATGATTCACAGTTCTGTAAGCAAGAAGATTTATATACATTTTCTTTTGTGGCTTAGATCTTAAAAGGATGCCCCTGATGATTAAGTTTAGTGCAACGCTTCTGGCAACGCTGATTGCAGCCAGCGTCAATGCCGCGACCGTCGATCTGCGTATAATGGAAACCACTGATTTGCATAGCAATATGATGGATTTCGATTATTACAAAGATACACCGACTGAAAAATTCGGTCTGGTACGTACGGCAAGTCTGATCAACGCTGCGCGTGGTGAAGTCAAAAACAGCGTGCTGGTTGATAATGGCGATCTGATTCAGGGCAGCCCGCTCGGGGATTACATGGCGGCCAAAGGGCTGAAAGCGGGCGAAACTCACCCGGTATATAAGGCGCTGAATACCCTGGATTACGCGGTGGGTAACCTCGGCAACCATGAATTCAACTACGGTCTGGAGTATCTGCACAACGCGCTAGCCGGAGCGAAATTCCCTTACGTTAACGCCAATATCATCGACGTGAAGACCAAGAAGCCGCTATTTACGCCTTACTTGATCAAAGACACTGAGGTGGTCGACAAGGAAGGGAACAAGCAGACGCTGAAGATTGGCTATATCGGCTTTGTGCCACCGCAGATTATGACCTGGGATAAAGCCAACCTCAGCGGCAAAGTCACGGTGAACGACATTACGGAAACTGCACGCAAATACGTTCCGGAAATGAGAGAAAAAGGCGCCGATGTCGTGGTGGTGGTTGCTCACTCCGGGCTTTCTGCCGACCCATATCAAACGATGGCGGAAAACTCCGTTTATTACCTCAGTGAAGTACCGGGCGTGGATGCCATTATGTTTGGTCACGCTCACGCCGTCTTCCCGGGTAAAGACTTTGCCAATATTAAAGGCGCAGATATCACAAAAGGTACGCTGAATGGGGTTCCTGCGGTGATGCCGGGTATGTGGGGCGATCACCTGGGCGTGGTGGATTTAGTGCTGAATAACGACAGCGGTAAATGGCAGGTCACTCAGGCTAAAGCCGAGGCGCGCCCGATCTATGACGCCGCAGCCAAAAAATCACTGGCAGCAGAAGACAAAAAAATCGTTGAGATCCTGAAAGCCGATCACGACGCCACGCGTGAGTTTGTCAGCAAACCGATCGGTAAATCCGCCGACAACATGTACAGCTATCTGGCGCTGGTACAGGATGACCCGACCGTACAGGTGGTGAACAACGCGCAGAAAGCCTATGTAGAACACTTTATTCAGGGCGATCCGGATCTGGCAAAACTACCGGTACTTTCCGCCGCCGCGCCGTTTAAGGTCGGTGGACGCAAGAACGATCCGGCAAGCTTCGTAGAAGTCGAAAAAGGTCAGTTAACCTTCCGTAACGCCGCTGATTTGTATCTCTATCCCAACACTCTGGTGGTAGTGAAAGCCAGCGGTAAAGAGGTGAAAGAGTGGCTGGAATGTTCTGCCGGGCAGTTCAATCAGATTGATATCCACAGCAGCAAACCACAGTCGTTGATTAACTGGGATGGCTTCCGTACCTATAATTTCGACGTGATTGACGGCGTGAATTATCAGATTGATGTTTCACAACCTGCTCGCTACGACGGTGAATGTCAGACCATTAACCCGAAAGCGGAACGTATTAAAAATCTGACCTTTAACGGCAAACCAATCGATCCGAATGCCACCTTCCTCGTCGCGACCAACAACTACCGCGCCTACGGCGGTAAGTTTGCCGGAACCGGCGACAGCCACATCGCGTTTGCTTCTCCGGATGAAAACCGCTCGGTGCTGGCGGCCTGGATTGGTGCTGAGACGAAGCGTGCCGGTGAAATTCACCCGGCGGCAGATAACAACTGGCGTCTGGCGCCAATTCATAGCGATACACCACTGGATATTCGCTTTGAAACATCACCGTCTGATAAAGCCGCGGCATTTATTAAAGAGAAAGGCCAGTATCCGCTGAAGAAAGTCGCGACCGATGACATCGGTTTCGCTATTTATCAGCTGGATTTAAGTAAGTAATTTTCGTGCCGGATGCGGCGCAATAGCGTCTTATCCGGCCTACAAAACTACGCAGCCCGTTCGTCCCGCTGTGCTAAAACCTGCGGCAAATTCAGTTCTATCCAGTCCGCCAGCGCGGCGACTTTATCGCTCACCTGCTCACCCAACGGCGTCAGGCTATACTCCACGTGCGGCGGCACCACCGGATACGACACCCGATTGATAAACCCGTCATGCTCTAACGCTTGCAGGGATTGCGCCAGCATCTTTTCACTGACCCCGCCCATCTTACGGCGCAAATCGCTGAAACGGTGCGTACCGTCGCGCAGCGCCACCAGAATCAACACGCCCCAGCGGCTGGTGACGTGTTTTAACACCTCACGGGAGGGACACTGTTCGGCAAACAAGTTGCCATCGCGTAACTGCTGGGAGAGTGTCGATGCTGTCATTTTCATACTAACCTTTTTGTGCGTACTTACTAAAAGTAAGTTTAGGTGTTAGCGTGATTAAACACAAGACCAATACCAAGGAGTCACCCCATGATCGCAATTACCGGCGCCACCGGCCAACTGGGCCAATACGTTATTGAATCTCTGCTGAAAACCGTTCCTGCCAGCCAGATTGCGGCAATTGTGCGTAATCCCGCTAAAGCGACGGCGCTTAGCCAGCAGGGCATTACCGTTCGTCAGGCGGATTACAGCGATGAAGCCGCCTTGACGGCTGCCTTACAGGGTATCGACAAGCTACTGCTGATCTCCTCCAGCGAAGTGGGACAACGTGCCCCGCAGCATCGTAACGTGATTAACGCAGCGAAAGCCGCGCACGTGAAATTCATCGCCTACACCAGCCTGCTGCACGCCGACACCTCCCCGCTGGGGCTGGCTGATGAGCATGTGGCAACCGAGAAGATGCTGGCTGAATCCGGTATCGCCTACGCGCTGCTGCGTAACGGCTGGTACACCGAAAACTATCTCGCCAGCGCACCGGCTGCACTGGAACATGGCGTGTTTATCGGGGCTGCAGGTGAAGGCAAAATTGCCTCAGCGACCCGCGCCGACTATGCCGCTGCCGCCGCACGCGTCATCAGTGAAGACGGTCATTCCGGTAAAACCTATGAGCTGGCGGGCGACGCAGGCTGGACCCTGAGCCAGTTGGCTGCCGAGCTGGCAAAACAGAGTGGTAAAAAAGTGGTGTATCAGAACCTGAGCGAAGCTGATTTTGCCGCCGCGCTAAAAGGTGTAGGCCTGCCTGCCGGGCTGGCGGACATGCTGGCTGACTCAGACACTGGCGCCTCCAAAGGTGGTCTGTTCGACGACAGCCATACGCTGAGCAAACTGATTGGTCGCCCGACCACCTCGTTGTCTGACAGCGTCAAAGGCATCGTGTAAGTGTTAAAAATTAGTTAATTGTGGTGGCATCCCCGCGCATCCTCTCTGATAATGACAGGATGATGCGTGGGGAGAGAAAACGTGCAAGGTGTACCTGAGCAGTTTATTGATGAGAAAGACAGCGCCCGCTTTCACCATCTGGCGCAGGTGCCGGGCGTTGAGCTGTATCATGCACACATCTCGCGTTACGCTTTCGAGCCGCACACCCATGAAGCGTTTGGCATTGGCGCGATAGAAGCCGGAGCCGAACGTTTTCGTTATCGCGGCACGCAGTATGTTGCCCCCGCCCATTCCGTCGTCACCATGAATCCCGATGAGCTGCATACCGGCGAAGCCGAAACCGCCGACGGCTGGCGCTATCGGATGATTTATCTTGAACCCGACCTTCTGGAAGAGGTCACCGGGATCCGCCACTGGTGGTTTCATGACGTAACGCGTCACGATCCGCTGCGCTCGCGCCAGATCTGCTCGCTGATCCATGGCCTGTGGAACACTGAAGATCCGCTGGCGCAAAAAGGCCTTCTACTCGATCTGATCGACACGTTCCAGCCGCTGGCCCGCCATGCGCCAGTATTAACGGAGGGGGCGCATCGCTTTGAACGGGTACGTGAGTATCTGCACGATAATTATATGCATCCGGTCACGCTCGACGAGCTGGCGCGGGTTGCATCGCTGAGTCCCTGGCATTTTCAGCGCCAGTTTAAGTCTCATTTCCACGTCACGCCGCACCAGATGCTGATGGCGATCCGGTTGTGGCGAGCCAAAGGTTTTCTCACTTACGGTATGCCCGCCGCAGAGGTCGCCGCCGCAACCGGCCTCACCGACCAGTCGCATCTCACCCGCGCGTTTACCCATCGCTACGGCATTACGCCGGTGCGTTATCAGAAACAAGTCGTCCGGCGTTGATCAGCAATCTCATACAATACGGCAGCATTTTTCCTGCCTACACTCGACGTATTGTTAAACGATGTGGATGTCCAAAATGATTAGCGGTGTGTTGTATGCCCTGTTGGCCGGGCTGATGTGGGGATTAATTTTTGTTGGACCGCTGATCGTACCGGAATACCCGGCGGTATTGCAGTCGATGGGGCGTTATCTGGCGCTGGGGCTGATCGCATTGCCGATTGCCTGGCTGGGACGTGCGCGCCTGCGTCAACTCGTGCGGAAAGACTGGGTAACTGCGCTGACGCTAACAATGATGGGGAATCTGATTTATTACGTTTGCCTGGCAAGCGCCATCCAGCGCACCGGCGCACCGGTCTCCACGATGATTATTGGTACATTACCGGTGGTGATCCCAGTCTTCGCTAACCTACTCTACAGCCAGCGTGACGGCAAATTATCATGGTGGCGTCTGTCGCCTGCGCTGGTATTGATTGGTATAGGACTGCTGTGCGTGAATATCTCGGAGCTGAATCAGGGGTTACCAGACTTTAGTGGCTGGCGTTATGGTTCCGGCATCGCGCTGGCGCTTGTCTCGGTGGTGTGTTGGGCATGGTATGCGCTGCGTAATGCCCGCTGGCTGCGCGAGAATCCGGATAAGCACCCGATGATGTGGGCGACGGCCCAGGCTCTGGTAACGTTGCCCGTTTCTCTGCTCGGTTACATTGCCGCCTGCCTGTGGCTGAACGGGCAAACGCCGGACTTCGCTCTACCCTTCGGTCCGCGTCCGGGCGTGTTTATCGGTCTGATGATAGCCATTGCGGTATTGTGTTCGTGGGTTGGCGCACTGTGCTGGAACGTCGCCAGCCAAAAATTACCGACGGTGATCCTCGGCCCGCTGATTGTCTTCGAAACGCTGGCCGGTTTGTTGTACACCTTTATTCTGCGTCAGGAATTTCCACCTCTGCTGACGGTTAGCGGTATTGCGCTACTGATGGTTGGGGTGGTGATAGCAGTCAGAGCCAAGCCGCAGAAACCGAGCGTCGTGGTGGTTTCACAATCATAATGTGCCGGATGGCACTGCTTATCCGGCCTACAAGGACTGTACGATCTCATGTAGGCCGGATAAGGCGTTTACGCCGCCATCCGGCGCGACACTTTAAACACCGCTACCGTCTGGTTCAACCGCGCGGCCTGCTCTTCAAGCGCAGCAGCGGCGGAAGCGGATTCTTCTACCAGCGAGGCGTTTTGCTGCGTGACGCGATCCATTTCGGCAACCGCCTGGCCTACCTGATCGATACCCCGACTTTGTTCATCAGAAGCTGAGGCAATCTCCCCCATGATGTCGGTCACGCGGGTCACGGCGCTAACTATTTCCGCCATCGTTTCACCCGCTTCATGCACCAGCGCCGTACCGGCATTGACCCGATTCCCCGAGTCATCTATCAGCGCTTTGATCTCCTTCGCCGCCTGAGCGCTACGCTGCGCCAGCGTCCGAACCTCGCCTGCGACCACGGCAAATCCGCGCCCCTGCTCGCCCGCACGCGCCGCTTCAACCGCCGCGTTCAGTGCCAGAATATTGGTCTGGAAGGCAATGCCGTCGATAACATTGGTAATTTGCGCGATTTTGCTGGAACTGGTGGCGATTTCATCCATCGTACGCACCACACCATCAACCACGGTTCCGCCTTTTTGCGCCGTCTGTGAAGCATTTTTTGCCAGGCTGGTCGCCTGACGCGCGTTATCTGCGTTCTGCCTCACGGTTGCGGTAAGTTGTTCCATGCTGGCTGCGGTCTCTTCCAGAGAGGCGGCCTGCTGCTCGGTACGTGAAGAGAGATCGTTACTGCCTGCGGCGATTTCACCCGCACCGGTATAGATGGTATCGGCCCCGTCACGCACCACGCTGACCGTATTCGCCAGCGCCTGCTGCATGTCACGGACGTTACTTGCCAGCAGCGCCATTTCATTACTGCCGTCGGCGCTGATGGGGTGCGTCAAATCGCCTGCGGCAATGTGGCGAATATGTCCCATCACCTCGTGGAGCGGCTTGAGCAGCACTCGCTGCATCGCCAGCCAACTGGCGATAATCACGGTGACGACAATCAGCATCACCGCGGACAGCAGCCAGATTATCTTCTGGTAATCACTCTCATTGTCCTGCACTCCGGCAGTGGCCAGCGCCGTTTGCGCGCTACGCCATTGCCGATAAACTTCCTGCATGGCCGTTTGCTTTTGCTCGGCATTCTGCTTGAACATCTCTTCCAGCTTTCCTTCAGCCAGCAGCGCGTTCATTTTTGCCAGCGTCGCAGAATAGATGCCGTACTGCTCTTCCAGTCGATCGGCCAGATGCTCATCCAGCCCCGGCGTTTCCGGCAGAGCGTAGTATTTATCGTAATGCTCTTTCGATTCGGCCAACAGGCGATTTGCCGTGTTCACCAGCTCCTGCAACTGACCGCCGTTAATATCGCTGGCCATCGTTCCCTGTAAACGCAGCATGCCCCGGTTGAGCGTGACGCGAGCCTGGTTCAGGCTAATCCACGCATCGGTAAACTCGGCCACGTTCTGGCTGGAAAGTTGAGACACGTTAAAGTTCTGCTTATCGTTATTGAGTGCGCCAATAAAGACGCCCGCGGAGATGAGCTGCATTGCGCCCAGCGCGAGTAACACGGTGATAAGTAAGGTTATCACTTTGATTCGTTTGAACATCTGTAGCCTTTTATTATGCAGGTATTGTCTGAGGTCTAACTATCGGCAGCGGCGTGCGCTTATTTAATCCTGTCGTGCGGCTTTTTTCGCCGTACTTCTCCTTTCCAATAAGATTCAGCATCTTAACGAGATAAGAAATTTTCGTGACGCTCATCACAAAACACCCCACCCCGAAAGGGTTATATCCTTCGTCATAAGTTGCATTTAAAATACATCTTATATTATTGAGAATGAGGTAACGGCAATGTCTTATCGCGATCAACCTTTAGGTGAACTGGCGCTCTCTATTCCTCGCGCTTCGGCCCTGTTTCGTAAATACGATATGGATTACTGCTGCGGTGGTAAGCAAACGCTGGCACGCGCTGCCGCGCGTAAAGAGCTGGATTTAGACGTTATTGAGGCGCAGCTCGCGCAGCTGGCTGAACAGCCGCTGGAGAAAGACTGGCGTACCGTGGCTCTGGCTGAAATCATCGACCATATCATCGTGCGTTATCACGACAGACACCGCGAACAGCTGCCGGAGCTGATCCTGCAGGCCACTAAAGTTGAACGCGTTCACGCAGACAAACCGAACGTACCACGCGGTCTGGCGAAAAACCTGACCATGCTGCATGAAGAGCTGTCCAGCCACATGATGAAAGAAGAACAGATCCTGTTCCCGATGATCAAACAGGGCATGGGTAGCCAGGCGATGGGGCCAATCAGCGTGATGGAAAGCGAGCATGACGATGCGGGTGAACTGGTAGAAGTGATCAAACACATCACCCATAACGTAACGCCGCCACCAGAGGCCTGCACCACCTGGAAAGCCATGTATAACGGCATTAACGAGATGATCGACGACCTGATGGAACACATCAGCCTGGAAAACAATGTGTTGTTCCCGCGTGCCCTCGCAGGTGAATAAAAAAGCCCGGTAGCGCTAGCGCTTACCGGGCCTACAACGACCTCGAACGTAGGCCTGATAAGGCGAAGCCGCATCAGGCAATCCCGCCAGCATAGTGCCGGATGCGGCTTCGCCTTATCCGGCCTACATCTCACGTCTTAGCGATTAACGCACGCCTGCCATACGTTTCTTACCGATAAACAACCAGCCCAGACCCAGCGCGATGAACCACAGCGGCGTGACGATCAGCGCCTGACGGGTATCATCTTCCAGCGTCAGCAGTACCAGTACGAAGACGAAAAACGCCATACATACCCAGCACATCAGCTTGCCTAACGGCATCTTGTAGATTGATTTTTCATGCAGGTGAGGACGCTGCTTGCGGTACACCAGGTACGAGCAAAGAATGATGGTCCAGACGAACATGAACAGAATCGCCGATACAGTGGTGATCATGGTGAAGGCGCCAATCACGCTCGGGTTCACGTACAGCATCACCACGCCGCCCAGCAGACAGATACAGGAGAAGGTTAAACCCTTCGCCGGAACTGCGCGTTTAGACAGCTTGGCAAACGCTTTAGGCGCAACGCCTTCCTGCGCCAGACCGAACAGCATACGGCTGGTAGAGAACACGCCGCTGTTTGCAGAAGAGGCCGCTGAAGTCAGCACCACAAAGTTGATCAGGCTCGCCGCAGCAGGCAGACCAACCAGCACAAACAGTTCAACGAATGGGCTCTTGGTTGGCACTACCGAGCTCCACGGCGTAACGGACATAATCACGATCAGCGCGAACACGTAGAACATGATGATACGGATTGGAATCGAGTTAATGGCGCGCGGCAGAGATTTCTCCGGATCCTTGGTTTCCGCTGCGGTCGTACCCACCAGCTCAATACCCACAAACGCAAACACGGCTATCTGGAAGCCGGCAAAGAAGCCACTCAGACCTTTCGGGAACCAGCCACCGTCATTCCACAAGTGCGTGAACGATGCCTGAACGCCGGTTGGCGACTGGAAGTGCGTCAGCACCATCACCAGACCGACGACAATCAGGCCGATGATGGCAACGATTTTGATCATCGCAAACCAGAACTCCATCTCACCGAACATTTTTACGGTGGCGAGGTTGAGGCTCAGCAGCAGCACAATCACCGCCAGCGAGGCGACCCAGTCTGACAGTTCGGGGAACCAGAATTGCGCATACGCGGTAATCGCGACCACGTCTGCCATCCCGGTAACAACCCAGCAGAACCAGTAGGTCCAGCCGGTAAAATACCCGGCCCATGGCCCGAGCAGGTCAGAGGCAAAATCACTAAACGATTTGTACTCCAGATTCGAGAGCAGCAATTCACCCATTGCGCGCATCACGAAAAACAGCATAAAACCGATGATCATATACACAAAGATGATCGACGGTCCGGCGAGACTGATGGTTTTACCGGAGCCCATAAACAGGCCAGTACCGATAGCGCCACCAATAGCAATAAGTTGAATATGACGGTTTGTGAGATTGCGCCGTAGCGACTGTTCAGACGACGCCTCTTCAGCGGTGTCGACTTTTACCTGATCTACCATGTTTTTTCTTCCTGTACCTGTCTGTGTTGTTCAGGCTCTACGGCCTTTAATGTGTCTATGATACGACGATCCTGTTATCAGGACTCATCGATATTAGGTAAGAATTGGCGGGATGAATACTAAGATTTAGATATAATGTTAATTTAATGTTTAAAGTGAGTGTCATATCACTCTGATAGCGCGAATCAGCTCACAAAAATACACGCTGATGGGGCATTTGCAAGATAAAATATCGACAACGACGTAACTATAGCTTTTCACGCTATTTTTTTGCTCCCCCCGGCCTCGGGGGGAACAGAAGTCACTGCTTACAGGATCTCAAGCAGCTCAACTTCGAACACCAGCGTGCTGAACGGAGGAATGGACGCGCCAGCGCCACGCTCGCCGTAAGCCAGTTCCTGAGGAATAGTCAGTTCCCATTTGGAACCTACCGGCATCAGGGTCAGCGCTTCAATCCAGCCTGGGATTACGCCGTTAACCGGGAATTCAGCCGGTTCGCCACGTGCGACAGAGCTGTCAAACACGGTACCGTCGATCAGCTTACCGGTGTAGTGCACGCGAACGCGGTCAGTACGTGCCGGAATAGCACCTTCACCCTGGGTCAGAACACGGAACTGCAAACCAGATTCAGTGCTGTTCACACCGTCTTTCTCACGGTTTTCTTCCAGATATTTGACGCCATCAGCCGCCATAGCCTGGAAACGCTCGCGACGAACTGCATCAGCACGTTCGTGGATTTCACGCAGTGCGCGATGCACAACATCAACCGGCACTGCCGGGTGCTTACCTTCCAGCGCGTCAGCGATACCCGCTACCAGCGCTTCAGGCAACAGTCCTTCCAGTCCGGATTCGCTCAGCTGTTGTCCTACCTGCAAACCAATGCCGTAGCTTGCTTGCGCTTCGATAGTGTCAAAAGTCGGGTTAGCCATCATATTTCCTTTCATCGGATGTAAAGTAGCGGGCAGCATATCAGCCATGCCGCATCCGGTAAAACTTTGTCTCGGGAACAGATGACAAATCGCGAGGAAACATAAACAATAGGAATATCCCGCGTTGACGTCACGAAAGCGGGTAATATGACGAACATCATAGCGTTAGCCATCTATACTCTATGATCGAGGAACGAGACGCGGAGCAGGAGGAAAGCCATGCCCGGGCGCTTTGAATTAAAACCAACCCTGGCGAAAATCTGGCATGCACCGGACAATTTTCGCATTATGGACCCGCTACCGCCTATGCACCGCCGCGGCATTATTATTGCTGCTATTGTGTTGGTGATAGGTTTCCTGCTCCCTTCCAGTGACACCAGCGATACCCCTGTGGTGACGCGTACTGCCCAGTTGGATTTACAGTCACAATCGCAGCCACCGACCGAGACTCAGTTGCAGGCACAGCTTGTCCCGCCGCAAAATGATCCCGGCCAGGTCGCTCCGGTTGCGCCAGAGCCAATCCAGGAAGGAGAACCTGATGCACAACCTCAGGTCCAGCAATCTCAGCCGCAGACACAACCTTTCCAACAGGATAGCGGAATTGACCAGCAGTGGCGCTCCTACCGCGTAGACTCAGGTAAAACGCTGGCGCAGGTATTCCGTGACCATAACCTCCCGCCAACCGATGTGTATGCGATGGCACAGGTTGAAGGCGCCGGAAAACCACTGAGCAATCTGAAAGACGGTCAGATGATACAGATCAGGCAGAATGCCAATGGCGTGGTGACGGGATTAACCATTGATACCGGGAATGGTCAGCAGGTACTGTTTACCCGCCAGCCTAACGGCAGTTTTATCCGCGCCCGTTAAGCACTGTGACCCCGCGATTCCAGGCCTGATAAGAGATAGCGCCATCAGGCATCAAGGTGAAACGTCAGCGTTTCACCTTGTTCACCCACCAGATCCCCGAACACACCAGCACCAGCGCTACCGCATATTTCCATTCGAGAATGTTTTCACCGAGGAATATTGCCGACAGCACTGCACCCGAAACCGGGATCAGGAAGTTAAACGGCGCAATCATCCCCACGCGATTATGCTTGAGCAGAATACTCCACAAGGCGAAAGCGACCGAAGAGAGTAACGTCAGGTAGCCGAGAATCGCCACCGAAGACGCACCGTGTACGGTTAGCGTGCCGCCAAAAGCGTAGCCGCCGATAACCAACGCCAGGCCGCCACCGCCCAACTGGTACCCTGTCATTACCGTCGGGTCCACCGTCTGAGAAATACGTTTTCCATATAGCGTGGCAGCAGAGAGAATAAAGGCTGCCATCACTACTGAGCCGTCGCCTAACAGGCTGAAGCTAAAATCCATTCCACTGCTAAAGTTCACCACCATTACGCCGGTAAAGCCCAGAATACAGCCCAGCGCTTTGTTGTAGCTCAGTTTGTCGTTATGGTAGATAAAATGGGCCAGCAGCACGCTGAAGAAGGTCCCGGTCGCATTCATGATGGACCCTTTCACTCCCGTCGTGAACGCCAGGCCAATGTAGAAGAAGATGTATTGCAGCGAGGTTTGCGTTAGCCCCAACAGCGTGAGTTGGCCGTACTGACGCGGGCTTAACCGGCCAATCGGTTTACGCTGCGCTACCGCCAGCAGTAGCAGCAATAATCCCGCAAACAGAAAGCGATATCCGGCGAAGACAATCTTTGAGGGAATGTCATCCGTGGCAATCTGGAAGATCTCATATCCGCTTTTGATCGCCGGATAGGCGCTCCCCCACAGCAGGCAGCAGAACGCCGCGCTCAGGTAGACAATATTTTTACGCGCAAACAGAGGTTGGTGCGTTGGTTCCATTCCATCACCACTTTGAAATAATGTTTTATTTTTGTGATTATCCCGAAAAGGATAAAGAATAGCCAGAGAGAAAAGCGGGGGGAACAGAAAAGCAAAACGCCGGCACAGGGCCGGCGCTTTTACGCGGTCATCAGAATAAAAACTTATTCTGCAACTACGTTTACAGTCAGCTTAGCAAACACTTCGCTGTGAACCTGGAAGCTCACTTCGTGCTCGCCAGTGGTACGCAGAACACCGTTCGGCAGACGAACTTCGCTCTTAGCTACTTCAACGCCAGCTGCAGTTACAGCGTCAGCGATGTCGCGAGTACCGATGGAACCGAACAGTTTACCTTCGTCGCCAGCTTTAGACGCGATGGTTACGGTTTCCAGTGCGTTGATTTTCTCAGCACGAGCTTCAGCAGCGGACAGAACGTCAGCCAGTTTAGCTTCCAGCTCAGCGCGACGCGCTTCGAAAAATTCAACGTTTTTCTTGGTAGCAGGAACAGCTTTACCCTGTGGTACCAGGAAGTTACGAGCATAGCCCGCTTTAACGTTAACCTGATCACCCAGGCTACCCAGGTTTGCTACTTTATCAAGCAGAATAACTTGCATTACCTTATCCTCTCAAAGTCGTATTAATGGACCGTGACCGATTACTGATGACGATCAGTGTACGGCAGCAGGGACAGGTAGCGAGCGCGTTTGATAGCGCGAGCCAGCTGACGCTGGTATTTTGCACGGGTACCGGTGATACGGCTTGGGACAATCTTACCGCTTTCGGTGATGTAGTTTTTCAGCGTAGCGATATCTTTATAGTCGATCTCTTGAACGCCTTCCGCGGTGAAACGGCAGAACTTGCGACGACGGAAATAACGTGCCATATGGCTAGTCTCCAGAATCTATCAATTCAATCTGCTCGGCATGCAGAACCATTTTGCTCAGGCCGTTCTTTGCCTTGTGGCAAGAGATGAACCCCTGAACGGTCACTGCGCTACCGACCGTTATACTGTGAGTAATGGCTTGGTTTTCGTGTCCGCTAATAATAACGGGCATTTGGCACCACGCCTGCCGGTGAAACCCGGCTTCCTCCTGCACAGAACGATGCTCAAGCACGAACTGGCAATGAGGAATTCCTGATGGACTGACCTTTCGAAGGGGAGCCCTGCACACGGTGCCGGACAACGCCAGACGGTTGGTCATCAGAAATTACTCTTCAGAATCCCCAGCTTCAGCATCATCTGCGGTTTCGTTAGCGAAATCATCGCGACGTTCACGACGCTCGTCTTTCGCTTTAACCATCGGAGATGCTTCGGTAACAGCGTGTTTAGTACGCATAACCATGCTGCGGATAACGGCATCGTTGAAGCGGAAGGTAGTTTCCAGCTCATCGATCACTTCCTGCGGCGCTTCAACGTTCATCAGAACGTAGTGAGCTTTGTGCAGTTTGTTGATCGGGTAAGCCAGCTGACGGCGGCCCCAGTCTTCCAGACGGTGGATCGTGCCTTCTGCACCAGTGATGGCAGCAGTGTAGCGTTCGATCATACCCGGAACCTGTTCGCTCTGGTCAGGATGGACCATAAAAACGATTTCGTAATGACGCATCGAATTGCTCCTTACGGATTATTCAGCCTCCTGTCTGGGTCAGCCGAGGCCCATGGAGGCAAGGAACGTGTTAAAGGTCGGCTGAAAAATGACGCGTCATAATACTGGGGTCAGCAGGTAAACTCAAGGTGCTTGTACGATTATTTATCATGTCGCCATTAATACATATCCAGCAGCATTTTGATGCTGATACAAATGGAGACAATGACAATCATGGGTCGGATGACTTTCTTACCGCGCGTCAGTACGACTGTCGCACCAAGACGTGCGCCAAGGGATTGCCCTGCAAACATCACCAAACCCAGCGACCAGATCATTTTACCGCCGAAAATGAAGAACAAAATCGAGGCGATGTTCGACGCCAGGTTAATAAAATTCGAGTGGATTTGCGCTTTATCAATACTGTATCCCCACAGCAGAATATAGCTGAGGGTATAAAAGGAACCTGCCCCTGCACCGAGAAAGCCATCATAAAAACCAATACATCCCCCACCGATCAACGAGAAGAGAAACAGGGGTACCTGCTGCTTTCTTTTCGGTTCGCTAAGGTTTGGCGCAAAAATAAAGTAAATGGCGACTGCGATAATCAGGATTGGGAGCAGTTTCTTCAGCAGTTCCGGTTCAATGAACTGGATAAGCGTCGTTCCCAGCGCAGAACCGATAAAGGCAGATAAAAACACATACTTGTGCTCCTGCACGTTGATATGTCCTCGGCGTAAAAAGTAAATTCCGGAGGTCAGCGAGCTACCCAGAGCCTGAATTTTATTGGTTGCCAGCGCATTAGCCGGGGGTAAACCAGAAATTAAGAGTGCGCCAATAGAGAGAAATCCACCACCACCCGACACCACGTTAATAAAGCCAGCCACCAGCGCGACCATAAACATAACCACGAAATAGCTGAAATCCATGAATGAAGTATCCATAAGTTTTTGCCTTATTATCATAAAGTTATATTAATTATCCGGCTCACTATAAACGGCGTACTCACCCGATTAAATTGACTATTTGGTAAGAGCTTATGCGCGAAAGGCAGGTATTTTTTCACCGCAGCGGTATACACCAGCAGACTGTTAATTAAAGAAAAGATGGTTATGCGGTAATTTTTTGAACAACTGCATCAGAAATGGTCGCTATCGACTGCGCTGGTAGCGGTTAAAATTACATCAGAAGTTAATCACTCACAGGAGAGAGGCAACCAGAGACCGCAGTCGAGGAGGTACATATGCGAGCCCGTGTTTTGACCCTTCTGGCTGTGCTTTTGCTCAGTGCAAATGCAACGGCAGCCATCAAAATTGATAACCATCAGGCCAGGAACATGGATGATGTGCAGAGCTTAGGCGTCATTTACATAAATCATAACTTCGCCACTGAAAGTGAAGCCACTCAGGCCCTGAATGAAGAGACCGATGCGCAAGGCGCAACCTACTACCACGTGATCCTCACCAGGGAACCCGGTAGTAACGGAAATATGCACGCCAGTGCAGATATTTATCGTTAACACCAGAAATAACCAACGAGAACATTGCCACAGTTTGACTTGCCCCCTTCACTGGGGGCTTTTTTTGCAAAACAATCCCGAAGCCAGACCGATCTCATCCCCATGAAGAGTTGGCTCCGGAACGTTTTTTCCTACTTCTGCCCGTAATAGGCATTTGGGCCGTGCTTACGCATGAAGTGCTTATTCATCAGATAACTGTCGATAGCGCTGAGTGCCGGATTAATGCCACGCGCAATCCATGCCATTTTTGCCACCTCTTCCATCACCACCGCGTTATGTACCGCGTCATGAGCGTCTTTGCCCCAGGCAAACGGGCCATGTTGGTACACCACTACGCCTGGCGTATGCAAAGGTTCCACCTCCCCCAGCGTTTCAACAATCACCCTGCCGGTATTCAGCTCATACTCATCCTGAACTTCCGCTTCAGTTAACGCCCGGGTGCAGGGGATATCGCCAAAGAAGTAGTCCGCATGCGTCGTGCCTAGCGCAGGAATTGCCAGACCTGCCTGCGCCCATGCCGTCGCGTGGGTTGAGTGGGTATGCACCACGCCGCCAAGAGAGGAATAGCGACGATACAGCGCCAGATGGGTGGCGGTATCGGAAGAAGGACGATAGCGTCCTTCCACCACGTTGCCGTGCAGATCCACAACTACCATGTCGTCCACTGTCATTGTCTGGTAGTCGACGCCGCTGGGCTTAATCACCACCATCCCGCGTTCGCGGTCGATGGCGCTGACATTACCCCAGGTAAACGTCACCAGCCCGTAGCGCGGCAGATCCATATTAGCCTCAAAAACCTGCTGTTTGAGTTTTTGCATTACACCGCCTCCACCAGACCGGCGCTGGCCATACGCGCTTTCACCCAGTCGCGCGCCTTCGCCACTTCACGAGCCGGATCGTCCGACGTTTCACTCCACATCTCAATCAAGTATGGCCCGCAATACCCACTCTGTTTGAGCGTCGCAAAACAACGTTCGAAATCGACAACCCCTTCACCAAACGGCACATTTTTGAATACGCCGGGTTTGGTATCCTTCACGTGTACGGCAACGATATGGCCCATTCCCGCCTGCAGCTCCATCTGCACATCGTTGTCCCACGCCGACAAATTGCCGATATCGGGATAAAGCTGGAACCACGGATTGTTGAGATAGTGAGCGTATCCCAGCGCCTTACTGATCGAATTCATCAGTGGATAATCCATGATTTCCATCGCCAGCGTCACCTGTGCACGGCTCGCCATCTCTACGCTTTCTTTCAGCCCATCGCGAAACCGACGACGCGTTTCGTTATTTGCCTGCTGGTAATAAACGTCGTAACCCGCCAGTTGAATAACGCGAATACCGATATCCTGCGCAAACTGAATGGCTTTACGCATGATCTCCAGCCCCTGTTCGCGCACCGCATCATCTTCACTGCCAAGCGGGAAACGACGATGAGCGCTCAGGCACATGGACGGTACCCGTATCCCTGTCTCGGCGATAGCGGCCACCAGCGCCAGTCGCTGCTCGCGGTTCCAGTCAAGACGCGCCAGGCGAGCGTCGGTTTCATCAACCGACATTTCGACAAAGTCAAAGCCCAGTTCCTTCGCCAACTGCAAGCGCTCCAGCCAGCACTCCCCGCCGGGGAGTGCCTTTTCATAAATACCGAGCGGGACCTGTTTCGACAACATAGTCGCTCCTTATCCCCACAGCTGGGCGATAGAACGTTTGAACTGACGGGCCGCTTCCACCGGAGAGGCGGCATCGCGAATGCTGCGACCGGCAATAAATACGTGAATCGGAATTCCCTGGAACAGCGGCAGATCTTCCAACGCCAGACCGCCGGTGACGGTGACTTTAAAGCCCATCTCGGACAGGCGTTTGATCGCGCTGATATCCGCCTCTCCCCACGCCACACCTGCAGCCTGCGCATCACGGCTGCGGTGATACACAACTTGCCCAATGCCCGCGTCACGCCACTCTTGCGCCTGCTCCCAGGTCCAGTAACCCGTCAGTTCAATCTGTACATCACCGTTAAATTCTTTCGCCACCTCCAGTGCCCCCTTGGTGGTGTTGATATCCGCACAGCAGATGACGGTGACCCAGTCAGCGTTGGCTTCGAAACACATGCGGGAGAGGATTTTTCCCGCATCGGCAATTTTGGCGTCCGCCAGCACAATTTTATGCGGGTAAAGCGCCTTTAGATCGCGAACGGCGCGCACGCCCTCTGCCACGCAAAGAATAGTGCCCACCTCAATGATATCGACCTCTTCGGCAATCAGACGCGTCGTTTCATACGCGGAAGACATTGATTGGTTATCCAGCGCAACCTGCAACATAGGTAATGACATTTTTTGTATCCTTTTAAACAGCCGCCGCAGTGGCGTTATCAATTAAATCCAACACTTCCTGCGCGGTGCGACAGGCGCGTAAACGGTCGAAATTGGCTTCGTCATCAAAGAGATTCACGATCTGCATGATGCCCACTTCCTGATGCGTGTTGGCATCAACTGCCGCCATCGTTATCAGAATATCGACCGGGTCGTTATCTTCGTGGTTAAACACCAGCGGCGTTTTCAGCGTCACCAGCGCAAAACCGGTTTTCTTAACTCCTTCCTCCGGACGGCCGTGCGGCATTGCCAGGCCAGGCGCAATCACAAAGTACGGGCCAAACTGCTCAACGCCATCAAGGATGGCCTGGTAGTAGCGTGGTTCAACCACATCGGCCTTAACCAACAGATCCACACCAAGCTTTACCGCTTCCTGCCAGGTACTGGCCTCGGCTTGCAAAAGGATGGAATTATTGTCTGCCAGCGAGTCACGTAATTTCATATGCCGCCCCTTACTTCACGTCCTGCGGGAAATGCGCTTTG
The DNA here is from genome assembly GCF_001037515.1 of Citrobacter sp. MGH110. Taxonomy (NCBI): domain Bacteria; kingdom Pseudomonadati; phylum Pseudomonadota; class Gammaproteobacteria; order Enterobacterales; family Enterobacteriaceae; genus Citrobacter; species Citrobacter sp. MGH110. The sequence goes on from NZ_KQ089830.1 coordinate 3,243,031, forward strand.
ATCACTTCCAGCAGTTTTGGCCCAAAATCGGCAGGAGACAGCATGTTGCGTACGCCGACGACATATTTATTGCCAGAAACGGTAATCTCACCGGCGATATGCGTAGAAGCGATGATGATATCCGCGCCGCTCAGTTCACTTTTGTATTCACCCACGGCGCAGCTGTTTACCGTATGGTCAATATTTGACTGGGTTAAAAACTGGTCCACCTTCATTTTCATGATCATGGAGCTGCCCTGCCCATTGCCACACACAGCCAGAATACGTACGGTCATAATCGGAACTCCTTATTAAGCAGAGTGTTCTGCCAGTTGTTTTTCTGCGTCTTCCTCAGCGCGCAACGTGCGTCCTGCGAAAAACATATAAGCCAGTGCAATCAAAATAATGACGGCCATAAACACGATGCCGATGGAGGCAAAGCCTTGCATCATCGGCGGTGCCAGAATTGACCAGTCCGCCATGCCCATCCAGGCGCTCATACCGGTGAGCTTAACCGCCCAGACGCAGCCGAAGATTTCGATCATCCCCATCACCAGGCAAATCTTGAGCGCCGCGCGCCAGCCGCCAAAGTGGTTAGCAAATACGCCGATAGTGGCGTTCGAGAAGAACATCGGGATAAAGCCTGGGATAATCAGGATGGAAGAGCCGCAGGCAACCAGAATACCTACCGCGATCAGTTGGCCGATGGTGCCCCACATAAAGCCCCAAACCACCGCGTTGGGGGCAAAGCTGTAAATCGCTGCGCAATCGATAGCCAACACCGCGCCGGGGATCAGACGTTGAGAGATACCGTTGAACGCTTCTGAAAGTTCAGCAACGAACATACGTACGCCCTGGGTGATGATGAAGATAGCGACAGCAAACGAAAAACCGGTTTGCAGGATATAGACCGTCCAGTGGGTTTTACCCGCCATCGCCTGAACCACATCTATGCCGAAAGAGAGCAGGATCGCCCCGAAAAAGATGGTCATCACAATCGCGGTGGAAACGATGTTGTCATGGAAGATATTCAGCCAGCCTGGCAGCTTGAGATCTTCTACGCTCTCCTCTTTCTTACCCAGATACGGCGCGACTTTGTAAGCAATCCAGGAGGCGAACTGCTGCTGGTGACCGATGGAAAAACCACAGCCGTCAGTTACTTCCTGCGTCGGTTTGTACATCATATTGGAGGTAATGCCCCAGTAGAGCGACACCAGCACCGCGGTACAGATGATGGTGGTCCACATCGGGTAACCAAAGATGTAGAAAGAGACAGCAATCAGCCCCGCCTGCTGGAACATGATGTGCCCAGTCAGCATGATGGTTCGAATGCCGGTAATACGCCGTAGCAGTACGTAACAAATGTTCAGCGCCAGCGCTAACAGTACGGCGTACCCTACCCAACTGTAGGCATCACCCATTCGTTCGATGGTTGCCATCATGGAGGCATAGGTATCGGAGATCGCGCCATTGATACCGTAAACCTCAGACATCTTCGCCACCACCGGTTTAAACGTGCTGGTCAGAATGCCCGACCCTGCCTGCAATAACATAAAACCGATAATCGTTTTGATCGTGCCTTTGATAATGACGCTGACACTTTTACGCAACAGGATATAGCCGAGGCAGGTCACAATACCCAACAGCAACGGTGCATTGGTCATGACCTGATTAAAAAAGACGGTAAAGATGTTGTAGAGGATCTCCATAACGATCTCCAGTAGACGAAGTTGCTGAACATTCATTACAGATGCCCAGGATGTTGTGCCCTCACTCTAATTTTCAAAAGTAATCACAACAAGATTGAATTTGATTAAATGTGATGAAGTACGCAAATAATTCTCTTACTTGCAGAGTGGATTTACTTCAAATTCATACACGCCAAAATAAATTCATTTAAAACAATAAAATACAAAAATACATTTCATATAAACCATCTTGTCACGTTGTAATTTGTTCACATTTTCCCATTCAACACCAAAAATCAGCGCATTGCCTTCTTGAGAAAATGATGTCAGTATCAATCAAAACAAATCACAATTTGATTCAACTTGAACAAACATGAAGGTAATTGCGATGAGTAAAGTAAAAAGCATCACGCGTGAATCATGGATTCTGAGCACATTCCCGGAGTGGGGAAGCTGGCTCAATGAAGAGATCGAGCAGGAACAGGTCGCACCTGGCACTTTCGCTATGTGGTGGCTTGGCTGTACCGGAATTTGGCTAAAGTCTGAAGGCGGAACTAACGTCTGCGTCGATTTCTGGTGCGGTACGGGTAAACAGAGTCACGGTAACCCGCTGATGAAAACCGGTCACCAGATGCAACGCATGGCGGGCGTGAAGAAACTGCAGCCAAACCTGCGTACCACGCCGTTTGTTCTTGATCCGTTTGCCATTCGTCAGATCGATGCGGTGCTGGCCACGCACGATCATAACGATCACATCGACGTAAATGTTGCGGCAGCCGTCATGCAGAACTGTGCCGACGACGTGCCGTTTATTGGACCGCAGACTTGTGTGGATCTGTGGATCGGTTGGGGTGTACCAAAAGAGCGCTGCATCGTGGTAAAACCTGGCGATGTGGTGAAAGTGAAAGATATTGAAATTCACGCGCTTGATGCGTTTGATCGTACGGCATTGATCACGCTTCCTGCCGATCAAAAAGCGGCAGGCGTGCTGCCGGATGGTATGGATGCCCGCGCCGTAAACTATCTGTTCAAAACGCCGGGCGGTACGCTTTATCACAGCGGTGATTCACACTACTCCAACTACTATGCAAAGCATGGCAATGAGCACCAGATCGACGTCGCGCTCGGATCCTACGGCGAGAACCCACGGGGTATTACGGACAAAATGACCAGTTCCGACATGCTGCGTATGGCGGAGGCCCTGAATACAAAAGTGGTGATCCCTTTCCATCACGATATCTGGTCAAACTTCCAGGCCGATCCTCAGGAGATCCGCGTACTGTGGGAGATGAAAAAGGATCGGCTGAAGTATGGCTTTAAGCCTTTTATCTGGCAGGTGGGTGGCAAGTTCACCTGGCCGCTGGACAAAGATAACTTTGAATATCACTATCCGCGCGGCTTTGACGACTGCTTCACGATTGAACCGGATTTACCGTTTAAATCGTTCTTGTGATCCACACAAAATGCCGGGCCATCCCGGCATTTTTTGCCATTTACTTTAGTATTTCCAGGCTATTTCAAATATCATCTTTTCAAATCAATTTGTATCGGAATAGCTCATGACTGAAGCACAAAGACATCAAATATTGCTGGATATGCTGGCGCAGTTGGGCTTTGTTACCGTTGAGAACGTGATTGAGCGTCTGGGGATTTCACCCGCTACTGCACGCCGGGACATCAACAAACTCGACGAAAGCGGCAAACTCAAGAAAGTCCGCAACGGCGCAGAAGCCATTACCCAGCAGCGACCGCGCTGGACGCCAATGAATCTGCACCAGGCACAGAACCACGATGAAAAAGTTCGTATTGCCAAGGCGGCATCCCAGCTTGTGAATGCGGGTGAAAGCGTGGTGATCAACTGCGGATCGACCGCCTTTCTGCTGGGTCGCGAAATGTGCGGCAAGCCGGTGCAGATCATCACTAATTATCTGCCGCTGGCAAACTATCTGATCGACCAGGAGCATGACAGCGTGATCATCATGGGAGGGCAATATAACAAAAGCCAATCCATCACGCTTAGCCCGCAAGGCAGTGAAAATAGCCTGTATGCCGGGCACTGGATGTTCACCAGTGGCAAAGGGTTGACCGCGGACGGACTGTATAAAACCGATATGCTGACCGCGATGGCCGAGCAGAAGATGCTTAACGTGGTGGGCAAACTGGTGGTACTGGTCGATAGCAGTAAAGTCGGTGAACGTGCGGGAATGCTGTTCAGTCGCGCCGACCAAATCGACATGCTGATTACTGGCAAAAATGCAAACCCTGAGATTCTGCAACAGCTTGAAGCCCAGGGCGTGAGCATTATGCGCGTTTAAAGGTGCTGGCGGAAAAACGTCACTGTTGCGGCCAACGCTTCTGGCGTGATGCGATGTCGTACGCCCGCTTCCCACAGGCAGGTCAGATTGTTGTCCAAACCTGCCTGAATCAGCGCTTGCTGTAAGCGGAAAGTTTCAACAGCCGGTACAACATCATCATCCTGTCCATGCCACAGCAGCAACGGCCTGTCAGCGAGGCGTGGTAACTGATGCGTAACATCCCATTCGGCAAGCGGGGCGATAACGGCATCAAATTCCGCCTGTTGCTCTGGGGTCTGAACCAGTAAAGGGGGAAACAGCGTCTGCGCAAGCCGGGTAAAATAGCCTGAACCCATCAGGCTGGCTACACATTTAACCTCAGGATGGCGCGCCATTATGCCCAATGCTGTCATTCCCCCCATCGACGCCCCACCGACGGCAAGCCGCTCATCTGAAAGCCAATTTTCCGCCACCAGCGCCGCACGTAACGTCGTAAACTCCTGCATATTTTGCTGCAAAATATGCCAGAAGCGGTGCATTCGCACCTGGGCATCGCTTTTGAAGCGAGCGCCATGGTCGGGCGCATCTGGCATGACGACGCGGAACCCGGCCTGAGCCAGCGCAACGGCAAAATAGCTGTAAACCAGGCTTGAAGAGGTAAACCCGTGATAGAAGATAATACAAGGGAGTGAACATTCGCGTTTGCCAGCCGGAACGGCGTGCAGGACAGGGATACCCGCTAACTGTCGTGTTTCAATTTCGATCATTTGTCGCCTCTTTCTTTCTGGTATGCCATGCAGCAATACTTAACGCAAGCGAATGTGTTCGGCAATGATTCATAATGTTGAGAACTGGGTTACGCTTTCGCAACATTTTCATTCGAAAATCGCGTGAGAGATAACAATTCGGGAACATTCCCCTAAAGGGAAATTAATAAGGCACTACACTATGGCTATCAGGAAACGAGATAGAGTTATGCGTCGGTTTGCCTCTGTGTTGTTGGTTATGTTTTTAAGCGCCTGTAGCGTGCTACAGGGAACGCCGCAACCCGCACCGCCCGTTGCCGACCACCCGCAGGAGATCCGCCGTGACCAGAGTAATGGGTTACAGCGATTAGGGACGGTTAGCGCACTGGTAAGAGGCTCTCCGGATGATGCGCTGGCAGAGATCCGTGCCAAAGCCGCCGCGGCTAAAGCTGATTACTACGTGGTTTTATTAGTGGATGAAACCATCGTGACAGGCCAATGGTATTCACAGGCTATTTTGTATCGTAAATAACATTGGGTTGAAATTTAGTCAGCTTTACATTGCTTTGCGCCCCTATGCGTTTACCTGTGCACAATAAACCAACAGCAGGAAGCTTGAGGTTTATTATCGCGATGGAATGCCCTGCCGTGTGTAGGGGTACGAATAATGGAGCTGACGATGAAACAATCACTTGCCTTATCCTCACTGCTGCTTTCTGCCGGACTGGTAGATACTACGGCGCAGTCTGCCGAGTTCGCCAGTGCTGACTGTGTTACGGGCCTGAATGAAATTGGCCAGATATCTGTCAGTAACATTGCAGGAAATCCGCAGGATGTAGAACGTATAGTCGCGTTAAAAGCGGATGAACAAGGTGCCTCATGGTATCGGATCATTCAAATGTACGAAGATCAGCAGCCCGACAACTGGCGCGTACAGGCCATACTCTATGCTTAACACATTGCCGGATGGCGTAAACTTATCTGACCTACGGTAAACTGTAGACATGATAAGACGCGAAAGCGTCGCCATCAGGCATATTATTACCGTAATCCCCCCGTTGCCCGCAGAAGCAAATCGTTCAGCACCTGCTCAGACAATCTTAGTCCCCCCCGCGTATCAAGCATCATTTGGCACCAGGCCTGCGCCACTGGCGGAGAAGAATAACGCAACATCTGCGCCCCGCAACCGAGCAGGAAAAGCTGCTGTGTAATCTCCCTTCCCATCTCCTCGCTGGGTTTACGTAAACGCTGCTGGAGCTGACGTACCATTCGATCGTAATGTCGGTCTTGCCCTTTGACTTCCGCAAAGGCTTCACTGAGCATCTCGTATATGCCGGATTGTTTGGTCAGTACCCGCAATACATCAAGGCACATAATGTTGCCAGAGCCTTCCCAGATACTGTTTACCGGCATTTCACGATACAAACGCGGCAGCTCGCTCTCCTCGCAATAGCCAATCCCACCCAGCACTTCCATCGCTTCTGCCACAAATGGCATACCGCTTTTGCAAACGGAGAATTTCGCCGCTGGTGTGAACAATCTGGCCCACAGCGCTTCTTTAGCATCAGCACGGCGGTCCCAGGCCCGCGCCAGTCGAAACAGTAACGCCGTTTGACCTTCCAGTTGGAGCGCCATCCGACCTAACACTTGACGCATCATCGGCTGTTCAATCAATGGCTTGCCAAAGACCTGCCGCTGGTGCGCATGGTAAATCGCGACGGAAAAAGCACGCCGCATCATACCGTGACTACCGAGCGCACAGTCAAAACGCGTCATCCCCCCCATTTTCAGGATATGGCGTATACCTTCCCCTTCTTCACCCAATAGCCAGCCAATCGCATCGTGGAATTCAACCTCGCAGCTGGCGTTGGAGCGGTTGCCTAACTTATCTTTCAATCTCTCAAGACGGATAGCATTACGCTGCCCGTCAGGTAAAAATCGCGGCACAAAAAAGCAGGACAATCCTCCCTTAGCCTGGGCCAGCACTAAATGGGCATCGCTTTGCGGCACGGAGAAAAACCACTTATGTCCCACCAGCCGATACGAGCCGTCAGCAAGACGTTCTGCCTGAGTGGTATTGCTCAGCACATCTGAACCACCCTGTTTCTCAGTCATGCCCATGCCGATAAGCAGCCCACGCTTTTGCCTACCTGGCAGTAAATGCGAGTCATAACGGTCGCTTAGCAGCGGCGTAAGCCAGTCGTGAAAGGGGGCGGGTAACATCTGAAGTAACAGCGGCGTGGCGGCAAAAGTCATGGTCACCGGACACAACGTGCCAGCTTCCACCTGCGCATGCAGGATGAAACGGGCCGCCCGGGCAACAAATGTTCCCTGCCTCGCATCTTCTTCCCAGGCCAGATTATGTACGCGGTTGGCGCATAATCCCTGCATCAGCAAATGCCAGGCAGGATGAAAACGCACATCATCCAGCCGCTGCCCCTGCGGGTCGTAGCGCAACAGTTCAGGTGGAAAAGCATTGGCCAGACGGCCCAGTTCGAGCGACTCGGCAGTCCCTAGCTGCTGACCAATACTGGCGAGAAGATCGCTGTCCCAGCCAGCGCCTTCGCGGATAACCGCTTCGCACAGCGCGCCATCGGACAAATATAAGTTACTGTTATTGAGCGGTACAGGTTGGTTAAAAACGGTATGCGTTTGCCAGTGCATTGTGTCTCCCTCCGTCAATGGCCGTCGCTTTAAGTATGGTCAGAACCACATTATTCGCGACGGAGGGAGATCACAAAAGTACGGTTAGCCCGCAATATAATGAGGAATAAAACGAGAAGTATCTTTAGTGATCAAAGTATTATCCTCGCGGATCCCCATACCACAGGCTTCATCATCCACGATCCAACTGCCAATCAACGTGTAGCTGTCGCCAAAGCGCGGTAATGGCTGAAATGCCTGATAGATCATCGGTTCTTCCGCGTAATCACCCTCAGCATGCTCCACTATCTGCTGCTGACCATTAAAAATGGTGACGTTACCCCCCTCTCGAGAAAATATCGGTTTGCGTACATAGCTTTCACCAGCCGCAATTTGTGGCGTTTCACCGTCAAACCAGGCAGGCAGCAGGTTGGGATGGTTGGGAAAAAAATGCCACAGCAAAGGCATTAGCCCTTTATTGCTGAGCACACTCTTCCACAACGGCTCAACCCACTGTTCGCGGCGATGGCGCAGCAAGGGGCCATTCTCATCTCGCATCATCCACTCCAGGGGATAGAGCTTAAAGGCGCGACGAATGACGTTATCGTCAAGGTCAGTGAGAACGCCGCCAACGCCAAGACCCAGATCCTCCACGTAAATAAACCGTGATTCTTGCCCGGCCTGCTGCGCGCAATCCTGTAAATACAACACCGTGGTACGATCTTCGTCAGTATCTTCGCAGCAGCAAAAATAGAAGGGCTCTGAGCTATAAAGCTCAGCAAAACGGGAGATTAGCCGCTCCTGAATGGCGTTGTACTGGTCGGCGTCGCGTGTGATCACCCCGCTGCGACGCGCATCTTCCAGCCATAGCCACTGGAAATACGCTGACTCATAAAGCGACGTTGGCGTATCCGCGTTGTACTCCAGCAGCTTGACCGGGGCGTTATTTCCGCACCAGACAAAATCCATGCGGCCGTACAGGGAGGGATCGCGATTGCGCCAGCTTTCGGCAATAACGTCCCAGTACAGCGGCGGGATCGCCAGTTGCTGCATAATCTGTTCGTCGTTAACTGCTCGTTCGACGACATCCAGACACATCTGGTGCAGTTCCGCAGTGGGTTTTTCGATCTGCTCTTCCACTTGCCGGAGCGTAAAGCGGTATGCCCGGCTCTCATCCCAGTAAATCTCGTTATCGATAATATGAAAATCAAAGCCGTGATCGTAGGCGATCCGGTCCAAATCCTGGCGAACAGGGACATCATGTCGCAGCATCGTTAACCTCCCCAGTGGCCACGCGCGCTGGACGAACGCCCGTAGCCGCCGCGTGAAACCGTCGAGACTTTCTTCGTCGTATAACTATGGCTGGTTGCAGTATCATGTTTTCCACTACCGGAACGCCAACTGTAATCCCCGGAAGTCGTACGCCAGACCGGGCGCGAAGCATAGGAAGAACCGCCGCTGCTATAAACATATTGTTCGTCGCGATTTTTGCGAATGACGCGGCTGAGTAAAAAACCGGAGAATATCGGCACCCAGCTTTGATCGGTACTATCGAGATAGCAGTCGCCAAACTGCGTCTGACAGCTCTGCTTGTTCATTTGCTTTGGCAGACTGGAGTAGAACTCTGTTTTCGCATTGTTCCAGCCATCGGCACAAACGGTGGCGCTATTGCCATCGTCAATGCATTCACTCACTGCAGAGTAAAAAGTACCGTCACCATCATTATCGGTATTGCCGTCATCAGCACATCCTTTGAGGACAAAAAATGCCGCTCCGCCCATAATGGCCAGCGTCAGGTATTTTCCACTGTATCGGCTGCGTTTTTTTGCATAGGGGTTCGCCGGGCGCCCAATTCGCGTGATGGCAGAATGCCCTGGCACCCTGTTTTTGTTTCCAGATTTACGTTTTCTTGCCATGATCGTCCATTACCATGTCATGCAGGCGGCGTTAAAAATGCCCCCCGCCAGGGCAGCAGTCCCCATAAATAATCCCGCTGCAGTATTATGGTTAATAATTTTTTCACTCAGTGCCGGCATGTATATACGCACACCGCCGTAAATGACGAGTTGTATCACCAGCGCGATGCCGCCCCAGGCGAAATAATCCGGAATGCTGACGGCGTTAATTGCCGCGCTGGATAATGGAATAACGTAGCCCAGCAACGTGCCGCTAAAGGCCAGTGACGCTGCCGTATTATTATTTTTAATCAGTTGCCACTCGTTGTGCGGCGTGATTTTTGAGTATATAAACAGAAAAACGATCACCATGACCGCGCCAATAAAAAAATAGGCACAAAAAGCCAGTAATGAATCCAGTATGTGCATTGTGTAACCTTCCCTGAAATTAACCAATTACATTAAGTGATGTTAATGGAATATCTACACCCAGCGCCCGTGAGAATACCCACTCTGGCTCTCCCTGCTCATTAAACGACTCTTCACCGTTCAACAGCAGGTATTCCCATGTATCCTCTGTAACCTGTCGCTGATAGCCCATGGTAAAATTATGTACATTCCATATGGCATGCTGATGATTTTCTACTTTTTCCAGCATATAAACCGGCTCAATGTTCCCCGGTTCTTCCTCGTTAAAAAAGCGTTGCCAGCGCTCTTCCTGCCAGCTAAGCGCCGGAGTCCCTATTGCAGAAGGGCTAATGGCAGACTGCCAGTGTTTTTTCTTCGAAATCCCGTAACTTTCCGCATAAACAAAGAATTTGATATCGTCGATATCATCAATGTCTGAGCCGCCCGTGGTATTAATTTGCAGAAACTCTTCTCCGGAGGTGTAGTAGCGAAAAATCTGGCTTCCGCCGCCTATATCAATGTGGCTGGCGGCTGCAACGGTGTACTCCTCACCAGGCAATTCGATCAATAGTGACTCTTCAAGCAGACGAAATGCCAGCGTGTTAAGCGTAAAACCAGCATTCAGATGTAACCCTAACGGCCCGCGGGCTGGCGCAACAACAGCCTCTTTACCAAATAAACGCCGGATAAAACTCGTCATCATTTTCCCTCTATCTCCATCCATGCAATCTCTTTCGCCAGAATGCGGCTGTTACCTATCAAATGCAGCCACATACCGCCCTTTACCTCTGTCGAAATGACCGGATTTAATTCCATACCCCGACCATTTTTGCAGCTGCTAATACCCAAAACTGTGGCATCGTGGCGAAGCTTCATATAACGCATGAGATCGCCATAACGAATTGAAACGACCTCCTCAGGTATTGGCACGGCAAACCCTGTATCACCCAGCATGGGATTCATGATGGATGCGACCGACTGCGAAGACCCCGGATCCTGAATGGATCGAGAAAGCTGCTCAGCGGAGAGATTGCGCACAATTTCAATGCGTGGACAATGAACTTCCAGCAATCCTGCGTAACGCTCATCTTCCATATAAGCAACCACATGGCATTGTTCAGGAATCGAATCCGCCAGTGAAAGCGCGATGGTGAACGTGAGTTCATCTGTACAAGCAAATATGATCGCACTCTGGCAATTGCATAACCCCATACGAGCATGCTCTTGCGGGTCATTAAAATTACGTATACGAATGAAATCGACCCAGTTATTTCCCGACAAAGGATGCTGTATGTCATCGGATTCACACAGGAGCACCCGCTCAAAAACACGCCGGGTGTCATACAGCAGCAGCGATATCATTTTTTCCGTCTGGTGGCCTCGCCAGCCGACCACCAGCATATGGTTTCGCAAATGCCGATAATCTCCCATCCCCATCATTCCTTTTGCTAACATCCCTTGCACCAGGCCGATAACCTTTCCCATTAATGCGCCAAATAAACCAACGCTGACAGGAATTTGCCAGATCGCCGTAAAAATCCGGCCTGCCGCAGTTTGCGGACTGATGTCGCCAAAACCCAATGTTGAGCCGACGACTGAGCAGTAATAGATAAAATCGCTCAGACGACCCACCAGCGTTTCTTCACCCAGTAATCTCAGCACCAGGTAACAAAACAGGTACTGCCCAGCGAACAGGCCGAATAATGCAGGCCAGGTCAGTCTTGAAAGATGCCGTTGGCACGTTTTGATGACCCAGGTAAACAGCATTACTCGCCTTGCTGACGCTGCAGTCGTGCAAGTACATCCTGAGCCGAACTTTTATTGCTCGCCCCAATGCCGGCTTCGGCCAGCTTCTCATCCAGGTCACGCCCATCCGCAACCTTTTCCAGCTGCGCAGCGGCATCCAGACGGGCCTGACGCTCTGCCTGTCGCGTTTGCAAACGCTTGAGCGACTCTGCGGCTGTAGACACACTCGAAGACGCGCCTACGGTTGAGGTAGTCACTGCCTGCTGGGCGCGCTGCATCGCTTCCGTCGCCTTTACCACCTCAAGCTGCTGTTCAAACTGTGCAATCCGTTGTGCGGTTGCACTCACCGCTTTTTCAACGCCATCCCGCGACATTTCAATGTTAGCGAGTACTTGCTCTTCTGCAGCAATGACATTCTCTAAGCGGGCAATTTCTTCAGCAACTTCGTTGATCAGTGACGGGTTAGCGTTTTTACTCAGCGCTTCCAACACTCGTGTTTCCAGACTGGATTTACGCTCACGCAGATCGTTCAACTTGTCATTACTCAGCCTCACGCGCGCCAGCAGGTCTACTCGTGATTTTCCGGCTTTATCCAGCTCACCTTTCGCATCACGGATATGCTGCTCCAGCATGCGGACCCCCTGCGCTTCTTCAATTGACTCTTCCGCCTGAGAAAGCACGGACTTACCGAGGGTAAACAGGCTTTTTAAAATTCCCATAAATAGCGTTCCTTGTTATTCGTGAGTGTATTCTTCAGTGATTTCAGCCAGATCTAGCGCGTTTTCCGCAAGCGTAGTCATCTCCAGCACTACATCATCAAGTGATGAATTAAGCGAAAGTGCTCCAAATGCGACGTAATATTCATCCTGCTGAACGCGAGAAATCCCCACGGAAGACAGAGGAAGGAGTTTCTGATTACGTAATAAGAAAATATTGAATTCATTTTTCTGATTAATACTGCAGACAGGACAAATAACTGTTTCAATAATTATCTGGCGGGATGTGAATAAAATACCGAGTGATAAATCACCATAATCATTCATTTTGATAATTAATGATTGCTCGTTATATTCAATATCTATATTTAATTCAGGAAGAGTTTGTACTGCTTCAGCAAGCAACTGCGGAGTCCATGCCATATATTATCCATATATAATTCAATTAGAAATAAATGAAATGAATATCATTTCCTACCCTTTATCATACTCGTTTAAAATAAAAAAAAGCCACCCGAATCCGGGTGACTTTGTCTGAAAAATAAGTTTAGCCGCGCTGGCGGACGGCTTCAAACAGGCAGATGCCCGTCGCAACTGAAACGTTCAATGACGAAACGCTCCCTGCCATCGGGATGCTGATCAGTTCGTCACAGTGTTCGCGGGTCAGACGGCGCATACCTTCACCCTCTGCGCCCATCACCAGCGCCAGACGACCGGTCATTTTGCTCTGATAGAGAGTATGGTCGGCTTCACCTGCGGTTCCGACGATCCAGATATTCTCTTCCTGCAGCATACGCATGGTGCGCGCCAGGTTGGTCACGCGGATCAGCGGTACGCTTTCTGCCGCACCACAGGCCACTTTTTTCGCCGTCGCATTCAACTGTGCGGAACGATCCTTCGGTACGATTACAGCATGTACGCCAGCGGCATCGGCGCTACGCAGGCATGCGCCCAGGTTATGCGGATCGGTGACGCCATCGAGGATCAAAAAGAACGGCTGATCGAGCGTAGCAATCAGATCCGGCAGATCGTTTTCCTGATACTGACGGCCCGGCTTCACGCGAGCAATAATCCCCTGATGTACCGCACCCTCGCTTTTCTCATCCAGAAACTGACGGTTAGCCAGTTGAATGACAACACCCTGTGCTTCCAGTGCGTGGATCAGCGGCAGCAGGCGTTTATCTTCACGACCTTTGAGAATAAAGACGTCCTGGAAGCGCTCAGGCGCACGTTCCAGCAGGGCCTGCACCGCATGGATGCCGTAAATCATTTCACTCATGAATGTACTCGTTAATAGTTTATGCGTAACGCCGGGCAACGCGAAGGTTGCCCGACTTACAGTCTATGGCTGTTATTGTGCGACTTTCTTTTTCGCCGCACGTTTAGCTTTAGTGGCGGCAGCAATTTTAAGCGTTTTTGCCGAGGGCTTTTTCGCTTTTTTATCGCCTTTCTTCTCAGCCGCATTCTTATCCGCCTGAGGTTTGGCTCTGCCTTTCTTCTCGCCGCGGAAAGCGCTGTCCGGCTCGAAATTCACCTTTTTGCCCATCTGACGACGTTTACCGGTATTTTTACCCGCATCGCCTTTTTTGGCTTTTTCGCGGGCGGTTTTACCTTCATTACGCGGCGCACGTTCGCTGGAGATCAAGCTGAAGTCGATCTTACGCTCGTCCATGTTGACTGCTTCCACGCGAACTTCCACGCGATCGCCCAGGCGATACATCTGGCCGCTGGATTCCCCCGTCAGGCGCTGCCCAACCTGGTCGAAACGATAGTAGTCGTTATCCAGAGAGGAGACATGCACCAGACCATCGATAAACAGTTCATCGAGACGGACAAAGAAACCAAATCCGGTCACGCTGGCAATCACGCCTTTGAAGACATTACCCACCTGGTCCAGCATGAAGTCGCACTTCAGCCAGTCAGAGACATCGCGCGTGGCTTCATCAGCACGGCGCTCGGCCATCGAACAGTGCTGACCCAGTTGCAGCATCTCTTCCATCGAATAATGGTAGCCACCGGTTTCCGTGGTGTTGCCCTTATGGCCCTGCTCCTGCGCCAGCAGATACTTAATCGCCCGGTGCAAGGAGAGATCCGGGTAACGACGGATCGGTGAAGTAAAGTGTGCATAAGATTGCAGCGCCAGACCAAAGTGACCACGGTTTTCCGGATCGTAAATCGCCTGCTTCATCGAACGCAGCAGCATGGTTTGCAGCATTTCTGCGTCAGGACGGTCAGCAATCGACTCCAGCAGTTCAGCGTAATCACGCGGCTCAGGTTTGTTGCCACCAGGCAGCTCCAGCCCCAGCTCTGCCAGGACGGAACGGAACGAGTTAATCGCTTCGGTCGTCGGCTTATCGTGAATACGGAACAGCGCTGGCTCTTTGGCTTTCTCAACGAATCGCGCCGCTGAGATGTTCGCCATGATCATGCACTCTTCAATCAGCTTGTGTGCGTCGTTACGCTGCGTCTGCTCGATACGCTCAATACGGCGTTCAGCATTGAAGATAAACTTCGCCTCTTCACTTTCAAACGAGATACCGCCACGCTCTTCACGGGCCTTATCCAGCACTTTGTAGAGGTTATGCAGCTCTTCAATGTGTTTAACCAACGGTGCGTACTGCTCACGCAGCTCCTGGTCGCCTTGCAGCATATGCCAGACCTTGGTGTAGGTCAGACGCGCATGGGAGCTCATGACCGCTTCGTAGAATTTAAAGCCAGTTAAGCGGCCTTTCGACGAAATGGTCATTTCACAGACCATACACAACCGGTCCACCTGCGGGTTGAGTGAACACAATCCGTTAGACAGCACTTCCGGCAGCATCGGAACTACCTGCGACGGGAAGTAAACGGATGTGCCACGGCTACGCGCTTCCTGGTCCAGCGGAGTCGGCGGGCGAACGTAATAGCTTACGTCAGCAATCGCCACCCATAAACGCCAACCACCGCCGCGTTTCTTCTCGCAATAAACCGCATCGTCGAAGTCGCGCGCATCTTCGCCATCGATAGTCACCAGCGGCAGATCGCGCAGATCGACACGTCCTACTTTCGCCTCTTCCGGCACTTCTTCTTTCAGTCCGGAGACCTGTTTCTCAACCGCCTGAGGCCAGATATATGGGATTTCATGAGTACGCAGGGCCATATCCACGGCCATGCTGGTTCCCATGTTATCGCCCAGCACTTCAACAATTTTGCCCACCGCTTTGGTGCGGCGAGTTGGACGCTGGGTCAGTTCAACGACGACCACAAAGCCCATACGAGCGCCCATTACCTCTTCCGGCGGGATCAGAATATCGAAGCTCAGGCGGCTGTCGTCTGGGACGACAAACCCAACACCAGCGTCGGTGAAGTAGCGACCGACAATCTGGCTGGTTTTCGGCACCAGTACGCGCACAATTCGCGCTTCGCGGCGACCTTTACGGTCCGCGCCCAGCGGCTGCGCCAGCACCTGATCGCCATGAATGCAGGTTTTCATCTGCTCGCTGGACAGATACAGGTCATCTTTGCGGCCTTCAACGCGCAGAAAGCCGTAGCCATCACGGTGGCCAATAACGGTACCTTTCAGCAGGTCGAGACGTTCCGGCAGCGCATAGCACTGACGACGGGTGAAGACCAGTTGTCCGTCACGCTCCATCGCGCGCAGGCGACGACGCAGCGCTTCTTGCTGCTCTTCACCTTCAATATTGAGTTCAGCGGCCAGCTCATCGCGGTTGGCCGGCTTTTCACGTTTAGTTAAATGTTCGAGGATAAATTCCCGGCTCGGGATAGGATTCGCGTATTTTTCTGCTTCGCGTTCCTGGAAAGGATCTTGTGACATGTCGGTTCCTCCGTCATCATCGCTGCTGGCGGGAGTCGTTACTCCACCAGCAATAATTTATAAAGCGGTTGATTCTTTTCAACCAAATCAGCAAGTGTGTAGTTGTCCAGTTCCGTGAGAAAACTTTGCACTGCTTTAGAAAGCGCCTGTTTAAGTCGACAGGCCGGGGTAATATGGCAAAACTCGCTGCTACAGTTGACCAACGATAAGGGTTCCAGCTCGCGAACCACATCACCAATACCAATATCCTTAGCGGGTTTACCCAGGCGGATACCGCCATTTTTTCCTCGAATAGCAGTAACAAAGCCCGCCCGGCTAAGTTGATTGATTATTTTGACCATATGATTACGGGACACGCCGTAGACTTCTGTCACCTCAGAAATACTGGTCATACGTCCTTCGGGAAGCGACGCCATGTAGATTAGCGCACGTAATCCGTAATCGGTGAAACTTGTTAACTGCACATCAACCTCAGGAAAAGGGATAAAACGGATATACCTGGTAGTATTAATTACATTGATGATAAACCAGCCACCAGCCAGGTCGCTAATTTATTTCAGTTCGGGAAGGAAAAAAGCGAGGAACTTACGTGATTTTAAGCCGGATTCTGATGCAAAGCACCTTATCCGGCCTAAATTAGTGCAAGCGCAGCGCCGTTTGACGCTACGCTATAACCAGAATTATGCGTCGAACGGGTCGCGCAGGATCATGGTTTCAGTACGGTCTGGGCCAGTTGAGATAATATCAATCGGCACACCGGTCAGTTCTTCAATACGCTTGATGTAGTTCAGCGCTGCCTGCGGCAGACCGCTACGTTCCTTCACGCCGAAGGTGGATTCAGACCAACCCGGCATGGTTTCGTAAATCGGCTCGATACCTTTCCAGTCGTCAGCTGCCAGCGGAGTAGTCGTTACTTCGCGGCCATCCGGCATACGGTAAGCAACACAGATTTTCACCTCTTTCAAACCGTCCAGTACGTCCAGTTTGGTCAGGCAGAAGCCAGACAGGGAGTTAATCTGTACTGCACGGCGTACAGCAACGGAATCCAGCCAACCGGTACGACGACGACGACCGGTGGTCGCGCCATACTCGTTACCTTGTTTGCACAGGAACTCGCCAACGTCATCAAACAGCTCAGTCGGGAACGGACCCGCACCTACACGAGTAGAGTAAGCTTTGATGATACCCAGAACGTAGTCCACATAACGTGGGCCCAGGCCGGAGCCGGTTGCCACGCCACCTGCGGTGGTGTTGGAGGACGTTACGTACGGATAGGTACCGTGGTCGATATCCAGCAGCGTACCCTGCGCACCTTCAAACATGACGAAATCGCCACGCTTACGCGCCTGGTCCAGCAGATCGGAAACATCAACAACCATTGAGGTCAGGATGTCGGCGATAGCCATCACATCATCCAGCACTTTCTGGTAGTCAACTGCTTCAACTTTATAGAAATTCACCAGCTGGAAGTTGTGATATTCCATCACTTCTTTCAGTTTTTCAGCGAAAGTTGCTTTATCAAACAGATCGCCAACACGCAGACCGCGACGAGCTACTTTGTCTTCATAAGCCGGACCGATACCACGACCGGTAGTACCGATCGCTTTCTCGCCACGCGCTTTCTCACGAGCGTTATCCAACGCAACGTGATAATCAAGGATCAGCGGACAAGCTTCAGACAGCAGCAGGCGCTCGCGAACCGGGATACCACGATCTTCCAGTCCTTTCATTTCTTTCATCAGCGCGGACGGAGACAGAACAACACCGTTACCGATGATGCTGATTACGTTTTCGCGAAGAATGCCTGATGGAATAAGATGGAGGACGGTTTTTTCACCGTTGATTACGAGAGTATGGCCTGCGTTGTGACCACCCTGGTAGCGCACAACATATTTAGCCCGTTCAGTCAGAAGATCGACGATCTTCCCTTTACCTTCGTCACCCCATTGGGTGCCCAGTACGACGACGTTGTTACCCATTTTTCAAAATCACCGTTTGCTTAAAAATGGATTCTACCACCGCTTTTTCAGATATACAGCACTTTTTGCATGCGAAAATCCGCAAATTAGTCTACTTATTGATCAGCCAATCGTTTTCCTCAACATGTAGTAGACCACAACGCCCGCAACCACAAGACCTCCACCAAAACGACGCAAAATATTTTCGGGAAGTTGCGCCATTGCAGAGATCATTTTCTTCCATGCGCTGGGATAAAGCATCGGACCCAGCCCTTCCAGCACCAAAACCAGCGCGAGCGCCAGCAAAATTGTTGAATTCATCCATCGCCCTTATATAAAAAGAAAACCACCGCATCCCTGGAGATGCCGGTGGTTTTGCTGCTTTAAAACCGCTGGAACGCGATTAGCGTGTCGCGGTATTTGGTGTCTTCATGTAGCGGAAGAAATCGCTGTCTGGGCTCATGACCATTACGTCCTGATTCCCTTCAAAGCTCTTCTCGTAAGCACGCAGGCTACGGATGAAGGCGTAGAAGTCCGGATCCTGACTGAACGCATCGGCAAACAGCTTAGCGGCTTCTGCATCGCCTTCACCGCGCATAATACGGCCCTGACGCTCAGATTCTGCCAGCGTTTTAGTGACTTCATAGTCAGCCGTTGCACGCAGTTTTTCCGCCTCTTCCTGGCCTTGTGAACGATGGCGACGCGCTACCGCTTCACGCTCAGCGCGCATACGGTTGTAGATAGCCTCGGACACTTCAGCAGGCAGGTTGATTTGCTTAATACGCACGTCAACAACTTCGATGCCCAATGCCGCCATACTGTTCGGGTTGATGACCGGTACTTTACCGTTCGTTTCAGCCTGAACACGTTCAGCCGCTTCGGCAATCGCGCTATCTGCTGCCGGAGTCGCCACTTCGTCTTCCGTGCCAGCAGAACCGGAGTTCAGCGCGTCACGAACTTCCAGGGTCAGACGACCGCGGGAATCGGTAACGATGTCCTTCACGTCCAGACGACCAATTTCAGAACGCAGACGGTCAGAGAACTTACGTTTCAGCAGGACTTCCGCCTGAGAAACATCGCCACCGCCCGTTGCCAGGTAGTAACGGCTAAAGTCACTGATGCGCCACTTGATGTAGGAGTCAACGATCAGGTCTTTCTTCTCTTTGGTAACAAAGCGATCGGCCTGGTTGTCCATGGTCTGAATACGCGCATCCAGCATCTTCACAGATTCAATAAACGGAATCTTGAAGTGCAGGCCAGGTGCTACGACCAGCGGCTTGTTTTCATCGTCACGCAGAACTTTACCAAAGCGCAGAGTAATACCGCGCTCGCCTTCTTTGACCACAAAGACAGACATGAACAGAACTACCAGAACGATGATGATAATCGCAATAACTGACTTACGCATCGTTATTCCCCCTGACGCTGGTAGTCGTTACGCTGCGCATTCGCGCGGCGTTGGTCCATAATATCGCCCTGACTGGTGGACGATGTGTTGCTTGCTCCAGTGCTGGAAGTCGTTGCTGGCGGCAGACGCAGCAGGTTTGAACTGCTGTCAGTCTTTGCTGCTGGCGCACTACCACCTTTCAGCATTTGATCCAGCGGCAGAACCATCAAATTGCTGCCTTTATCGTTAACCAGGACTTTGCGGGTATTGCTCAACACTTTTTCCATGGTTTCGATATACAGACGCTCGCGGGTAATTTGCGGTGCGGCTTTATATTCCGGCAGAATTTTTGCGAAGCGAGCCACTTCACCCTGTGCTTCCAGGATGGTTTGAGTCTTATACGCACGCGCTTCTTCCAGAATACGCTGCGCCTGACCGTTTGCACGCGGCTGAACTTCGTTGGTGTACGCTTCCGCTTCACGGATGTACTGCTGTTCGTTTTCACGTGCTGCGATAGCATCGTCAAACGCGGCTTTTACTTCTTCCGGCGGACGTGCAGCCTGGAAGTTGACGTCCAGCAGGGTGATACCCATGTTGTACGGACGGATCGTTTCTTCCAGTTCACGTTGGGTATCGCTACGAATAACGGTACGCCCTTCGGTCAGGATACGGTCCATGGTGTATTTACCGATAACCCCACGCAGGGCACTGTCGGTAGCCTGACGCAGACTGTCATCCGCGCTGGTTACGCTAAACAGGTAACGCTGCGGATCGGTCACGCGGTACTGTACGTTCATTTCGACGCGCACGACGTTTTCGTCAGAGGTCAGCATGACGCCGGATGCGGCAAGTTCACGCACGGCTTCAACGTTGACCGGTGTCACTTCGTCGACAAAGGTCGGTTTCCAGTTCAGACCCGGTTCAACCAAATGGCTGAATTTACCGAAGCGTGTCACCACGCCGCGTTCCGCTTCTTTAATGGTATAGAAACCGCTGGCCGCCCAGATAATGACGATAGCGGCCGCTGCGATAGTAAAGACTCGACCGCCCAGTTGCGGACGCGGGCCTTGCGATGAACTACCGCCGCCAGAGCCAGTACCTTTACCGCCACCCAGACCACCGAGCTTTTTACTCAGTTTGCGGAAGATATCGTCCAGATCGGGAGGTCCCTGCTCGCGACCACCTTTGTTTCCATTTCCCTCAGGGTTGCCGCCAGGTTTGCTGCTTCCCCAGGGGTCGCGGTCTTGTCCGTTATTACCGGGCTGATTCCACGCCATTTTTGTGCTCCATATTTGTTATGCGATGCTATACCTGCGTCTTTTGCGCTGCCGTTGCGTTGGCTGGGTCCCTCAACGCCAGTCACATAGTTGACTATGCTCCTGGAGATTTCAGGACTTGCCGCCTTCCTGCCGCACAAAATCCACAAGGTATAGAGGCGAAAAAATCTTCAGGCCATATCCGTCAGATCAGACAACATAGTCTTCCAGTGCCGGTTCTTGTTTACAGAGGCGACGCCAGTCTACGATCGGCATACGAACCTGCAGACCTACGCTGCCGTCCTCCTCCATCCACTCTTTTTCTATTGCCTGAAGTTGATAAAACCGGCTTCTCAAACGCCCTTCCTGCGGCGGCAAACGCAACGTATGCTGCGCCACCTCACCGGAAAGTCGCTCAGTCAAAGCCTGAAAAAGTTGTGGTATACCAATCCCCGTTTGCGCTGATACCCAAACGCGAATGGGTTTATTCTCTTCATCTCTGTCGATACGCGGCTCAAAGTCATCCAACATATCGATTTTATTCATCACCAGCAGGGTCGGGATCTCATGCGCATCGATCTCTTCGAGCACCGAGTCGACGGCCTCAATGTTTTCCTGCACACGAAAATCTGCTGCATCAATAACGTGCAGCAACAATGTCGCCTGACGTGTTTCCTGCAAGGTGGCCTTAAACGCCGCCACCAGGTCGTGCGGCAAATGACGGATAAATCCTACGGTATCCGCCAGCACGGTCTCACCCACGTCCGCCACGTCTATTCTGCGCAGCGTCGGGTCCAGAGTCGCAAACAGCTGATCCGCTGCGTAGACCTGGGCTTCGGTGATCTGGTTGAACAGGGTGGATTTTCCGGCGTTGGTATATCCCACCAGTGATACGGTTGGGACATCCGCTTTCTTGCGCGACTGTCGCCCCTGCTCACGTTGCTTTTCAACTTTTTCCAGGCGCGACTGTATCTGCAAAATGCGATTACGCAGCAAACGACGGTCGGTTTCGAGCTGGGTTTCACCCGGACCGCGCAAACCAATCCCGCCCTTTTGCCGTTCAAGGTGAGTCCAGCCACGGACCAGACGCGTAGCCATATGGCGCAACTGCGCCAGCTCAACCTGCAACTTACCCTCATGGGTTCGCGCACGCTGGGCAAAAATATCTAAAATGAGACCAGTCCTGTCGATAACAAGACACTGGCACAACTGTTCCAGGTTACGTTCCTGGGCAGGGCTTAGAGCATGATCAAAAATCACCACCGCAGCGCCAGTCGCTTTTACGGCTTCGGCAATTTCGATTGCCTTACCTTCACCAACAAAATACTTCGGGTGCGGTGCTTTACGGCTCCCGGTAATCACCTGCATTGCTTCGACACCGGCGGAAGAAACCAGAGATTCAAACTCCTGGAGGTCTTCCATATCTTTGTCTTGCGAAAAATAGATGTGTACCAGTACCGCCTGCTCACCGGCATCATAACGGTCAAACAAGCGTCAACCCCTTAATATAAATCAACGGGGAACACAGGATCGCTGGCTCCCCGTATGTAAAACAGCTAATAACCTTATTCGGTTTCTTCGCTGTCCTGTTGCGCAGATGAACCTTGCGCGTTGCTACCGTGATGGTAGTTGCTGCCTGTGCCGCCGGTGGCATTATTGCTGTGATGAGAAACCGGACGAGACGGGACAACAGTAGAAATCGCGTGCTTATAAACCATCTGGCTGACCGTGTTTTTCAACAGGATCACGAACTGATCAAAAGACTCGATTTGACCTTGCAGCTTAATACCATTCACCAAATAAATAGAAACTGGAACACGTTCCCGACGCAGTGCGTTCAGGAACGGATCTTGTAAAGATTGCCCCTTAGCCATTCTCTCTTTTCCTTATATGCTTATTTGTACTTTGAACCTTTCGATTCTGAAAAATTGCGCACGATACGTTTCAATTGTACACATTCAGTTCGCGATAGCACCAACAACCTGTAATACTTCGTTTCGCGCCTGGTCAGGCTTTTCACTGTCAAGCCAGTGCACCCCTTCCCAACCACGCAACCAGGTTACCTGTCGCTTCGCCAACTGCCTCGTGGCGCAAACACCTCTATAAACCATTTCATCGTATGAAATT
Source organism: Citrobacter sp. MGH110 (assembly GCF_001037515.1). Taxonomy (NCBI): domain Bacteria; kingdom Pseudomonadati; phylum Pseudomonadota; class Gammaproteobacteria; order Enterobacterales; family Enterobacteriaceae; genus Citrobacter; species Citrobacter sp. MGH110. Next base: position 3,265,688 of record NZ_KQ089830.1, read on the forward strand.
TCACCTTCAATGTATGACCACATCTGGCGATACCCTACACAACGAATGGAAGGCAAATCCGTATGCAAATCTCCACGGGCAAAAAGCGCCCGGACTTCTGCTTCAAAACCTGAAGCTAACATCTGATGAAAACGCTGCTCAATTCGCTGATGGAGCAGTTCACGGCTCGCCGGGGCGATTGCAAACTGATGCACCTGATACGGCAAAGCATCTCCTGACGTTTGCGTCAGCTCCGTTAAAGTTTTACCCGAAATGAAAAAAACTTCCAGTGCCCGGGAAAGTCTTTGCGGATCATTTGGATGAATACGCGCTGCTGCCACGGGATCGATATCCTGAAGCTGTCGGTGTAACGCGTCCCAACCCTGCTCTGCCGCCTGCTGCTCAATTCTGGCCCTGACTACCGGGTCCGCCGACGGTAACGGCGACAGTCCTTCAAGCAAGGCTTTGAAATATAACATTGTGCCGCCCACCAGCAACGGGATACGCCCCGCAGCGGTGATGTCGGCCATCTCGGCTAACGCATCGCGACGAAAATCCGCAGCGGAGTACGCCTGCGATGGATCGCGGATATCCAGCAATCGGTGCGGTGCGGCCTGTAATTCAGCTGCATCAGGCTTAGCTGTACCGATATCCATCCCCTTGTAAATAAGGGCGGAATCAACGCTTATCAACTCTATGGGCAAAACTTTACGCAATTCAATTGCTAATGCCGTTTTACCGGAGGCCGTTGGCCCCATCAAAAAAATCGCCTTTGGCAGGCTCGCCTTACGGGTATCACTCATGTTTCAGGGCATTCATTACCGAATGTAAATCAACAGGTTGTAACAGACCACCCGGCGGTGCCTTCACGAGTTGTGGGCAGAGCCGCTCAACATCCGCTAATAGCGTAATCGCCTGTGCCATGCTCCACTGTGGATGCTCGCTCATCAGATTACGTGCGATCCACTGTGCAATATTGCCCGGCTCGAATACGGATTGCTGCGCCAGGTAGCCTATCAGTTCAGGAATCAAGATTTGTAAATTTTGTTGGCGTAAGGGTAAAGGCACCGCCCGGATGGTCACATGCTGCGCATCCAGCTGAAATTCAATGCCCAACTCAGCCAGTTGGCTCTGTCCTTTTTGCAGTGCCGCTTTTTCATCGGCGGTCACTTTTAGACGTAAAGGGATTAATAACGGTTGAGCACAAACCGCTCCCTGACCCGGCGTTAACTGCGCCTGACGCAGCCAACGCTCAGCCACCGGTAATGCCAACAACCGAATATGGCCATCGCACTCGAGTAACGCGCAGTCTGCACCAACTATCGTTAGCACCCGGCCAAAGCCCTGACTGCTGCCAGTCAGAGGCGTCGATGGCGTTTCAGAGACCGGCGTTTTACGCGTTGGAGCCGGCGTCTGCATCAGTTGCTGATAAATTTCGCCCTGCTGCTTTTGGTATCCGGGTTGAGCATGAGGCCAACTGGCTCCCGCCTGACGGCCACCGCCACCACTATTGCCACTTCCAGTGCCAGCGGATGCTGAGTACCGCGGTGTCGCCGGTTCACGCGCGGGAGCCGGCTCGGCAAAATGGTTGCGTCCAGCAGCAACGCGGTTTTCCGGGATGTGCCTTGGGGCGGGTTCGTCGTCATCAGCCAACGGCAGCGGCGTTTCAAGCTGCTGTTGCAGGACACTCAACACGCCCTGGTAAATAAAATCGTGCACCAGCCGGGATTGATGGAAACGGACCTCATGTTTAGCTGGGTGTACGTTGACATCCACTTGATGCGGATCGATTTCCAGATACAACACAAAAGCGGGCTGTTGATCGGCTCCCAGCTTATCTTCACAGGCCTGGCGGATAGCATGGTTGATCAGCCGGTCGCGCATCATCCGACCATTCACATAGCAGTACTGGATTTCTGCCAGTGCTGCCGTTGTGTGGTTAGGATCGGCCACCCAGCCGCGCAATGTTAAATCGCCATGCTGCCATTCGATCGCCAGCGCATGCTCCAGAAACGGCGTGCCGCAAATCGCGCCCAGTCGGCGCTCTTTCTGCCCATCCGCGGCCACTGCCCGGTACTGACGCACCACTTTGCCGTTGTGCGACAAATTTATCGTCACATCAAAACGCGCCAGCGCAATGCGGCGAATAATCTCGTCGATATGATTAAATTCGGTTTTCTCGGTGCGCATAAATTTGCGCCGCGCCGGGGTGTTGTAGAACAGATCTAGCACCTCCAGCGTGGTTCCCACCGGATGCGCAGCGGGTTTAACTGTGACATCCATGTCACGCCCTTCGGCATACGCCTGCCAGGCTTCGGGTTGTTCTTGCGTACGCGACGTCAGGGTTAAGCGAGACACGGAGCTGATACTGGCCAACGCTTCGCCGCGAAATCCGAGGCTTACGATGGCTTCAAGATCGTCAAGCGAGGCTATTTTACTGGTGGCATGACGCGCCAACGCCAACGCCAGCTCGTCTTTTTTAATCCCGCAGCCGTTGTCACGAATACGGATAAGCTTCGCGCCGCCGCGTTCAATATCGATATCAATGCGCGTCGCACCGGCATCGATGCTGTTTTCCACCAGCTCTTTCACCACTGACGCAGGCCGTTCTACCACCTCGCCTGCGGCAATCTGGTTCGCCAGCTGTGGCGGTAGAACCTGAATCGGCATGGCTAATCCTTAATTTGTTAACGTGTTACCCGGCGATATGGCGCTGGCGGTTTGCGCCGGTGCGCCCTGCGGCCCGGTTTGCATCGGGTGCGCCTGGAAATAGTTACGCAATCCTTTGTAAATCGCCTCAGCCAGTTGCTGCTGGTAATCATCGCTCGCCAACAGACGTTCTTCGCTGTTGTTACTGATAAAGCCAGTTTCAACCAACACTGACGGGATATCAGGCGAACGCAGTACGCCAAGACTGGCGTGTTCTGGACGACGCTTATGCATCGAACCAATACGTTCTAACTGGCCGATCATGCTGGTCGCCACATCATACCCGACGCGCTGCGAATGACCGAACTGCAGATCCAGTACGGCCTGGCTGAGGTAAGGATCGGACTGGCTGTTTGCCAGCACATCGCCCGCGCCGCCCAACAGCTCCGATTGCTTCTCGTGCTGTTCCAGCCAGCCGGCCATCTCACTGTTCGCCCGACGGTTTGACAGCACCCAAACGGAAGCACCTGTGGCATCACGGTTTGGTGCGGCATCCGCGTGAATAGAAACCAGGAAATTGGCGTTTTGTTTACGCGCGACGTCTGAACGCCCCATCACCGAGATAAAGTAATCACCATCACGGGTGAGTACGCCTTTAAACATCGGATCATCATTGAGCAAACTGCGCAGTTTGCGCGCCACGGCAATCGTGACGTTTTTCTCACGCGTGCCGCCAGGACCAATAGCGCCAGGATCCTGTCCACCGTGTCCGGCATCAATGGCAATCACCACTTTATCGCCGTTGCTGGAACTGGCGCGCGCCGCAGGGCGCGTGGAGGTATTGCTGTTAGTCACAGCCGTAGTGCGATCGTTTTCTGCTTTAAACGGATTTCGCGCTGGCTCGACAGGACGTGGGGCAACAATCGGCGCTTCAACACGCTTTGCAACCACGGGAGGTGGAGGCGGTGGCGCATCAGCGTTGATGGTAAACACGACGGTATAATTGCCGCCGTTCTGGCGTTTTACTGCTTCGGCTTTACCGTTCTCGGTTAAATCCACCACCAGGCGCAGAGACTGCGCATCTTTTGGCGTGCCGGAACGGATAGATTTCACCAGATTATTGCCGCTAAACAGCAGCGGTAATCCCTGAATCACACCGGTTTGTTTAATATCCAGCGCGACGGTTCGTTTCCCGTCCTGCGAAACGGCATATTCAGGATCGCCAATAAAGCTCAGCGTAATCCGCGCCTGTTGATCGCCATTGGACACCTGAAGATCGGAGAGGCTGGCGGCCCCTGCCTGCGCGCACAGCAGGACCAGGGTTGCCATCAGCCAGTTTCTGATGCGATAAATCATCCCGCCACCCTTAAGGTTAATCGGCTAAACGCGCCAGCAATAAATCACCTGATGAGGAGACTGCGCTTACACGCGCCTCTCGACCTTGCGCCTGGTATTCAATGTGTATTTCGACGTCCGGGTCTGGCAGTACACCTTTACCTTGTTGCGGCCATTCCACCAGGCAGATGGCATCATTGGCAAAATAATCGCGGATCCCCATAAATTCCAGCTCCTCTGGGTCCGCAAGTCGGTATAAATCGAAGTGGTATACCATCAAGTTATCGAGTGAATAGGGTTCAACCAGCGTGTAGGTGGGGCTTTTTACATTACCTTTATGACCTAACGCCTGCAGAAATCCCCGGCTGAAGGTGGTTTTACCCGCCCCCAGGTCGCCGTACAAATATATAACCGTCGCGCCGTCACAGGCTTTGGCTACCCGCAGTCCCAGGTCTAAAGTCGCCTGCTCATCAGGTAGTGGAATTACTCGATTCATCATGATAAACGTCAATCACATCAGGGTTAACAATACGCTGTAGCGTGGTAAAGAGATCCGTCGCCAGCATGCCACGCGTACCAAAACGCGCCGCCAGCACATCCGCCGCCGCTCCGTGCGCAACACATCCCGCACATGCTGCATCATACGGGGTAAGCTTCTGTCCGAGCAATGCGCCAATAATACCGGAAAGCACATCCCCCATTCCGCCGCTGGCCATCCCGGCATTGCCGGTATCAATAATACCCAACTCCGCCTGTTCAGCAGCAACAACCGTACCCGCGCCTTTCAGCACCACCACGCCTCCGTACCGTTTTACCAGACGTTGTGCACAAAGTAAGCGATCGTCTTCAATTTCTGCAATAGAACAACCCAGCAGTCGCGCGGCTTCACCTGGATGCGGCGTGATCACGCGATTGTGACGTTTATCGGGGTTGATTGCCAGCAGGTTCAGCGCATCCGCATCCCAGAGCATCGGTTTGCGAAAATTCTCCACTTTTTGCAGCGCTTTTTTGCCCCACTCCTGCTGACCAAGCCCGGGGCCTATCACCACTACATCCGCCCACGCCAGACTCTCTTCCAGCGTCTGCGGCGTCAGCGCATCGACCATCAGTTCCGGTCTGGCTGTCAAAATAGGCGCAATGTTTTCACTGCGCGTCAGCACTTTGACCAGCCCGGCACCTGCTCGCAGCGCGGCTTCCCCGGCCATGCGTATTGCGCCTGCCGTACCGTGGTCACCGCCGATAATCACCAGTCGACCGTGGGACCCCTTGTGCGAGGTGGGTCGACGCGGCGTTAGCCAGTGTGCAAGCTGTTGAGCATCAAAACGTTGTATTGGCGCATTCTGCCCCGCCAGCCAGTCGTCCAGCCCAAGTGCGTTAACATGCAGACGCCCGGTGACATCGCGCGCTTTACCGGTGAGCAGGCCCGGCTTGAGTGCAATAAAGGTAATGGTATGCGCTGCGTTGATGACCGCGCCCGGCGTCGCTCCCGTCTGCGCCAGCAGGCCGGAGGGAATGTCTATCGCCACGGTGGGGGCTGGGTGAGAATTGGCACGTTCAATCAATACCGAGAGAGACTCACGCGGCGCATGTTTTAAGCCAGTGCCTGACAGCGCATCAATAATGACGTCCACGTTATTTGGCCAATTGATATCCGTCGCGTGAATGACGCCACCAGCGTTAAGCCAGGCATCACGTGCCTGCTGCGCCTCCTCGGGGAGCGGTTTGTCACTATCCTGCGCCAGCAACGTAACTTCAAGACCCAGCGCTTTGGCAAGTCTTGCCACTACGTAACCATCACCGCCGTTGTTGCCATGACCACATAGCACCAGCCAGTGTCGGGCGTTCGGATAAGCCTCACGAGTGACCTGAAACGCCGCCTCTCCCGCCCGTTGCATCAGTTCGTAAAGCGTCAGCCCTGAACTGTCTGCCGCCTCTCGCTCCATCCGCCTGATGTCATCGGCGTGCCAGATGGAGTGTGGTATACTTGCGGGGTTTTTCTTCATTGTATGGTCCGTCATGTCAGAGCCCCTCGATCTCAATCAGTTAGCGCAAAATATTAAGCAGTGGGGGCTGGAGCTTGGCTTTCAGCAGGTCGGGATTGCCGATACCGACCTCAGCGAAGCGGAACCCAAACTGCAGGCCTGGCTGGATAAACAATACCACGGCGAGATGGACTGGATGGCCCGTCACGGCATGATGCGCGCCCGACCTCACGAATTATTGCCCGGTACGCTACGTGTCATCAGCGTACGTATGAACTATCTTCCTGCCAATGCGGCCTTCGCCAGCACATTGAAGAATCCTTCTCTGGGTTACGTCAGCCGTTACGCGCTGGGGCGCGACTACCATAAGCTGCTACGTAACCGCTTAAAAAAGCTGGGAGAGATGATTCAACAGCACTGCGTTTCGCTGAATTTTAGACCTTTTGTCGATTCTGCGCCCATTCTTGAGCGTCCGTTAGCGGAAAAAGCCGGGCTTGGCTGGACAGGTAAGCACTCACTTATCCTCAATCGCGAAGCCGGTTCATTTTTCTTCCTCGGGGAATTACTGATCGATTTACCCTTGCCGATCGACCAACCAGTAGAAGAAGGATGCGGGAAATGCGTCGCCTGCATGACCATCTGTCCCACCGGGGCCATTGTTGAACCCTATACGGTGGATGCGCGCCGCTGTATCTCTTATCTCACTATCGAACTGGAAGGCGCGATCCCGGAAGAATTTCGTCCATTGTTAGGGAATCGAATTTATGGCTGCGATGATTGCCAGCTTATTTGCCCGTGGAACCGCTATTCACAGTTGACGGCAGAAGATGACTTCAACCCGCGCAAGCAGCTTCATGCTCCGGAGTTAATAGAGCTGTTTAGCTGGAGCGAAGCGTGGTTTTTAAAAGTCACGGAGGGGTCTGCCATTCGTCGTATTGGCCACCTGCGCTGGCTGCGAAATATCGCCGTTGCGTTGGGTAATGCTCCCTGGAATGAAGCCATTCTTCACGCACTGGAAAGTCGCAGAGGTGAGCACCCACTTCTCGACGAACACATAGAGTGGGCGGTTGCTCAGCAAATCGAGAAGCGAAATGCCTGCGTAGTTGAGGTGCAGCTACCGCAGAAACAACGTTTGGTCAGGGTCATTGAGAAGGGTCTGCCGCGCGACGCTTAAGTCATCCACAGCTTGTGTATAAAAATAAAAACACATTGATATTCAAGAGGGAAAAAATCGTCAAGTGATCGCATTAACAATTTGCAATGATAATTAAATTAATAATTTCAAATAGTTAAAATGATACTATTCACCCGGCGAAGTTTTTTGCATTCCAGGAATAATACCCGAACCTGTGGATAAGTCTGTTTACAAGAGTATGTCAATGACGAAACAAAACGTCCCCAACGCGATTATTCGTTGTGGATATTTTTATTGGGGTAAGAATTTGGAGCGGGAAACGAGACTCGAACTCGCGACCCCGACCTTGGCAAGGTCGTGCTCTACCAACTGAGCTATTCCCGCTTGGGTGTGTCTGTGCTTAATAAGCACTTTCAAATTTTGGAGCGGGAAACGAGACTCGAACTCGCGACCCCGACCTTGGCAAGGTCGTGCTCTACCAACTGAGCTATTCCCGCAAATCTGTACTGCTTTTGTTGCTGTCGTAATTCGCATTTCTGCGTCGTTACGGGAGGCGCATTATACGAGAAATCCGTTTAGCTGCAACCCCCCTGAAAGCGTTTTTTTCGAAAAATCGTTCAAGTGATTAATTTACAATCAAGCTGAACAATTTAGCGTCAAAAAACCGGTGACGCAAGCCACCGGAGAACAAAATCAAAGATTAATAAAATGTTCGCGATAGTAAGCAAGCTCAGCAACAGATTCACGAATGTCGTCCATCGCCTGATGTGTTCCCTGCTTGGTGAAGCCCGCAAGGATTTCCGGCTTCCAACGACGCGCCAGTTCTTTGAGCGTGCTGACGTCCAGATAGCGATAATGGAAATACGCCTCCAGCTCCGGCATGTATTTAAACAGGAAACGACGATCCTGCCCGATGCTGTTGCCGCAGATAGGTGATTTCCCTTCCGGAACCCACTCTTTCAAAAAAGCCAGCGTGGCCAGTTCAGCTTCACGATCGCCCATGGTGCTCGCCTTCACGCGCTCCACCAGCCCGCTACCAGTATGCGTACGTACGTTCCAGTCATCCATTAATGCCAGCTGTTCGTCAGACTGGTGTACCGCAATTGTCGGTCCTTCAGCCAGAATATTCAGGTTGGCATCCGTCACCAGCGTGGCGATCTCAATAATGCGATCGCGCTCGGGATCCAGACCTGTCATCTCCAGATCGATCCAAATCAGGTTGTTTTCATTGGCACTCATGCTATTTTCCACCCTTCAGCGTCACATTCAGTGTGACTACATTGATCTAAAATTGTGTGTATCATAAATGTTTTGCCCATCATGGGCGACCAGGAGCCAGTCCGATTGAGTAAGAATAAACTCTCCAAAGGCCAACAGCGCCGTGTGAACGCCAATCACCAGCGTCGTCTTAAAACGTCCACGGAGAAGCCCGACTACGACGACAACCTGTTTGGCGAAACCGCCGAAGGCATCGTTATCAGCCGTTTTGGCATGCATGCCGACGTAGAGTCTGCTGACGGTGAAATTCACCGTTGCAATATCCGCCGTACAATTCGCTCGCTGGTTACTGGCGATCGCGTAGTCTGGCGCCCGGGTAAAGCGGCAGCTGAAGGCGTGAATGTCAAAGGTATCGTTGAAGCGGTACACGATCGTACCTCGGTACTGACACGCCCCGACTTTTACGACGGGGTAAAGCCTATTGCCGCCAACATCGACCAGATCGTTATTGTCTCAGCCATCTTACCCGAGCTGTCACTCAATATTATCGACCGGTATCTGGTAGCCTGCGAAACGCTACACGTTGAACCGATTATCGTGCTGAATAAGATCGATCTGCTGGATGATGAAGGCATGGCCTTCGTTAACGAACAGATGGATATCTATCGCAACATTGGCTATCAGGTGTTGATGGTATCAAGCCGCACTAAAGACGGCCTGAAACCGCTTGAAGAAGCATTAACCGATCGCATCAGCATTTTTGCCGGTCAATCGGGCGTAGGTAAATCCAGTCTGCTCAATAATCTCCTCGGCCTGCAGGAAGAGATCCTGACCAATGATGTCTCTGACAACTCCGGCCTTGGACAGCACACCACCACGGCCTCTCGCCTGTATCACTTCCCGCACGGCGGCGACGTTATCGACTCCCCTGGCGTACGTGAGTTTGGACTGTGGCATCTGGAGCCGGAACAAATCACGCATGGCTTTGTCGAATTTCATGACTACCTGGGCCATTGCAAATACCGCGACTGCAAGCATGATACCGATCCAGGCTGCGCTATCCGTGAGGCTGTAGAAAAAGGGGCCATAGCTGAAACCCGGTTTGAAAATTATCACCGCATCCTGGAAAGCATGGCGCAGGTAAAAACGCGTAAAAACTTTTCTGATACAGACAACTGACAACTAAGCTAAGCATCGCTAGAATCGTCCCCCTTTTTTCAGGATCCGGCCCGTATGCCGGATCGGGAACAAATTATGGCCTGGAGGCTACCTTGTTAAACTCATTTAAGCTTTCGCTACAATACATTCTGCCGAAACTATGGCTCACTCGCCTGGCGGGTTGGGGTGCGAGCAAACGAGCGGGATGGCTGACCAAACTGGTTATCGATCTGTTCGTGAAATATTACAAGGTCGATATGAAAGAGGCGCAAAAGCCGGACACCGCCAGCTATCGCACCTTCAACGACTTCTTTGTTCGCCCGCTGCGCGATGATGCTCGCCCGATTAATACCGATCCAAACGTACTGGTCATGCCCGCTGACGGTGTGATTAACCAGTTAGGCAACATCGAGGAAGACAAACTGCTGCAGGCTAAAGGGCACAGCTATACCCTTGAAGCGCTGCTGGCTGGCAACTATCAGATGGCGGACAAATTCCGCAACGGTACGTTTGTGACCACTTACTTGTCTCCACGCGATTACCACCGTGTACACATGCCGTGTAACGGTATCCTGCGTGAAATGATGTATGTGCCGGGCGATCTCTTCTCTGTAAACATCCTGACTGCGCAAAACGTACCGAACCTGTTTGCCCGCAACGAACGTGTAATCTGTCTGTTTGATACCGAATTTGGCCCGATGGTGCAGATTCTGGTCGGCGCGACCATCGTCGGCAGTATTGAAACCGCATGGGCTGGCACCATTACTCCACCGCGTGAAGGCGTCATCAAGCGCTGGACCTGGCCGGAAGGCGAAAGCGAAGGGTCGGTGGCGCTGCTGAAAGGTCAGGAAATGGGCCGCTTTAAGCTCGGTTCCACCGTCATCAACCTGTTCGCACCTGGCAAAGTTAACCTGGTTGAGCAGTTGCAGGATCTTTCCGTGACCAAAATCGGCCAGCCAATGGCCATCTCGACCGAGACTTTCGTGACGCCAGCCCCGCTGGCGAAAGAAGAGATCGAAGCAGAACACGATGCCAGCCCGCTGGTTGACGACAAAAAAGACGAAAGTTAAACATAGGAATCGCTGCTGTGCGCCTGATTATCACTTTTCTGATGGCCTGGTGCCTCAGCCTGGGGGCGTACGCTGCGACGGCCCCCGATGCCAAACAACTCACCCAGGAACTGGAGCAGGCAAAAGCGGCAAAACCCGCTCAGCCAGAAACCGTTGAGGCGCTCCAGTCCGCGCTGAATGCCCTTGAGGAGCGTAAAGGCTCTCTCGAGCGTGCCCAGCAATATCAGCAGGTTATTGATAACTTCCCCAAGCTGTCCGCAACGTTACGCGCGCAGCTTAGCAACCTGCGTGATGAACCGCGCAATGTGCCAACCGGACTCACTACCGATGCGTTAAACCAGGAGATCCTCCAGGTTAGCAGCCAACTGCTGGAAAAGAGTCGTCAGGCCCAACAGGAGCAGGATCGCGCCCGGGAAATCGCCGACTCGTTAAGCCAGCTTCCTCAACAGCAAACCGATGCCCGCCGCCAGCTCAATGAGCTTGAGCGACGCATTGGTACCGCCAACGGTAATTCCGCACAGAATCAGGCGATGCAGGCTGAATCCGCCAAACTTAAAGCCCAGGTCGATGAACTGGAGCTGGCGCAGCTTTCCGCCAATAACCGTCAGGAACTGGCGCGTATGCGCTCCGAACTGGCGGAAAAACAGAGTCAACAACTCGACGCTTACCTGCAGGCTTTGCGCAACCAGCTTAACAGTCAACGTCAGCGTGAAGCTGAGCGAGCGCTGGAAAGCACTGAACTGCTGGCGGAAAACAGCGCGGGACTGCCGGAAGGCATTGTCGACCAGTTCAAGGTAAACCGCGAGCTGTCTCAGGCCTTAAACCAGCAAGCACAGCGTATGGATCTGGTCGCTTCGCAGCAGCGTCAGGCCGCCAGCCAAACGCTGCAGGTGCGTCAGGCATTGAATACGCTGCGAGAGCAGTCTCAGTGGCTTGGGGTTTCAAATATGCTGGGAGAAGCGCTGCGAGCGCAGGTATCCCGTCTGCCGGAAATGCCTAAACCTCAGCAGTTGGATACCGAAATGGCGCAGCTTCGCGTACACCGCATGCGCTATGAGGACCTCCTCAACAAACAGCCGCAGCTGCGTCAGATTCATCAGGCCGATGGACAACCGCTGACCGCTGAACAGAGCAGCATCCTCAACGCCCAGCTACGCACCCAGCGTGAGCTGCTGAACTCATTGTTACAGGGCGGCGATACGCTGATCCTTGAGCTGACCAAGCTCAAAGTTTCCAACAGTCAACTGGAAGATGCGCTAAAAGAGGTCAACGAAGCGACGCACCGCTACCTGTTCTGGACGTCAGACGTTAGCCCTATCTCCCTCTCCTGGCCTGTCGACATCGTTCAGGATCTGCGGCGTCTGATCTCATTAGATACGTTTAATCAGTTGGGCAAAGCCAGCATCATGATGCTGACCAGCAAAGAAACGCTGCTACCGCTGTTCGCGGCGTTGGTGTTAGTTGGCTTTAGCCTCTCTTCGCGCAAGCACTTCACCCGTTTCCTTGAACGCTCGTCCGCGCGGGTCGGGAAAGTCACCCAGGATCACTTCTGGCTGACAATACGCACGGTATTCTGGTCAATACTCGTCGCTTCGCCGTTGCCAGTGCTGTGGGCAACGCTCGGTTACGGATTGCAGGAAGCCTGGCCTTATCCGTTGGCTGTCGCGATCGGCGATGGCGTTACCGCCACGGTGCCCATGCTGTGGGCAGTAATGATCTGCGCCACCTTTGCACGTCCCAACGGTCTGTTCATTGCCCACTTTGGCTGGCCGCGGAACCGCGTCGCGAAAGCCATGCACTATTACCTGATGAGCATCGGGCTGATTGTCCCGTTGATCATGGCGGTTATTATGTTTGATAACCTCAATGACCGGGAATTCTCCGCCTCACTGGGGCGTCTGTGCTTTATTCTGATTTGCGGTGCGCTGGCGGTCGTAACCCTGAGCCTGAAACGCGCCGGGATACCGCTGTACCTCGATAAAGAGGGCAACAGCGATAACATGGTCAACAGCATGCTGTGGAATATGCTGATGGGTGCGCCGCTGATTGCCATTCTCGCCGCGGCAGTAGGCTACCTCGCCACATCACAAGCCCTGCTGGCACGTCTGGAAACGTCTGTAGCGATTTGGTTCTTATTACTGGTGGTGTATCACGTTATCCGCCGTTGGATGCTGATTCAGCGTCGCCGCCTGGCGTTTGACCGCGCCAAGCATCGACGCGCAGAAATGCTGGCGCAGCGCGCGCGGGGCGAAGAAGAACCACCGCATTCCACCAGCCTTGAAGGCGCGATCGACGTTGATGAAAGCGAAGTGGATTTGGATGCTATCAGCGCGCAATCGCTGCGCCTGGTGCGTTCTATCCTGATGCTTATCGCCCTGCTCTCGGTCATTGTACTGTGGTCAGAAATTCACTCCGCTTTCGGCTTCCTGGAAAACATCTCATTGTGGGATGTCACCTCCACGGTTCAGGGCGTGGAAAGCTTAGAACCGATAACGCTGGGCGCGGTGCTTATCGCGATTCTGGTATTCATCATCACCACCCAGTTAGTGCGCAACCTACCCGCACTGCTGGAGCTGGCACTACTGCAACATCTGGATTTAACCCCCGGCACCGGTTATGCCATCACCACCATTACCAAGTATTTGCTGATGCTGATTGGCGGTCTGGTTGGTTTCTCGATGATCGGTATTGAATGGTCCAAACTGCAATGGCTGGTGGCGGCTCTCGGTGTCGGTCTGGGCTTTGGTTTGCAGGAGATCTTCGCCAACTTTATTTCCGGCCTGATTATCCTGTTTGAAAAACCAATCCGCATTGGCGACACGGTGACGATTCGCGATCTTACCGGTAGCGTGACGAAAATTAATACCCGCGCCACCACTATCAGCGACTGGGACCGCAAAGAGATCATCGTGCCCAACAAAGCCTTTATCACCGAACAGTTTATCAACTGGTCGTTATCCGATTCCGTTACCCGTGTAGTGTTAACCATCCCGGCACCGTCTGAGGCGAATAGCGAGGAGGTTACGCAGATCCTGCTGACTGCCGCGCAGCGCTGTTCGCTGGTTATCGATAATCCGGCACCTGAAGTCTTCCTGGTTGACCTGCAGCAGGGGATTCAAATCTTCGAACTGCGTATTTATGCCGCCGAGATGGGGCATCGCATGCCGCTGCGCCATGAAATCCATCAACTGATTCTGGCAGGCTTCCGCGAGCACGGTATTGATATGCCGTTCCCTCCGTTCCAGATGCGTCTGGAGAGCCTCGGCGGTAAGCAAACAGGGAGAACATTAAGTTCTGCAGGAAGAGGCAGTCGCCCGGCAGGGAGTTTGTAACGCACAATGCAGGCAAGAAATGCCGGATGGCGACCCGTTGGGTCTAATCCGGCCTACGGGTCTGCAATTAACCTGTAGGCCCGATAAGCTTGCGCCATCGGGCATTTCATCGCCGACCACAGACATTTTCGGGCTTAATATGCGTCCGGATCGGCAACAGGCAATAAACGTCAGATGGCCTTTATTCCACTGCCCACTCAGGCTCGTTGGTCGTGCGACGGCTGTAGTTCTGGTAAATCGCCATCGCCAGCAGTGAGAAGAAGATCGGACCGCCGGTCATCCACAGTGCGCTGTTCCAGTCTCCGGCTTCAATTATCGGCTGGATGATGGTGAACACGTTAGCAAACGTCACCACCAGCACGACCACTCCCGTTGCCAGCAGCGTCGCCGCTCGGGTTTTAAAGACAACAAACGGCCTTTCCAGACCCGGACGGGATTTAAAGAAAGGAAACGCCAGCGCCAGGAACAGATACGGCAGCGTCATTGAGACGTTCGCCATCAGCGTCAGTTTGTTATAGAACGCCGAAGCCGTATCGCCACCAAATGAAACCAACAGGATAAACAGGCTCACCAGCAGGCACTGTAACCACATTGCCGTCGTCGGCATCCCTACGGCATTAAGTTTGGTCATCGGCGCGGGCCACAACGCCTTCGGCGTGCCCTGAATAATCGCTTTCAGCGGTGAGTAGCTGAGGGTGAAAAAAGCGCCGGTATAGGCAAGGAACATGGAAAGCCCGGTAATACGTGCAAACCATACGCCCATCACCATTGCGGCATCAGGGGAAAGATGTAGCGCATTACCCAACGTCATTCCGAGGCTTTTCATCAGGATATAGGTAATATTCCCGAGGTTAACTGAGCTATTACTTAATACCTGCTGCCAGTTAGTGCTAACGCCCCATAAAAAGATGGCCAGTGAATAACCAACAGAAATGACAATAGCGGCAAAGACAATGCCTTTTGCAAAGTTCTTTTCTGGTTTTTCTGTTTTATCAACCAGTCCCCCCACAGCTTCAATTCCGCCGTAAGCAAAAATGGCAAACACAACAAATGACAACATTGCCAGTCCAGACTGATATCCGGGATTAGGCGAAGAGATGAAATTAATATCCTGTGCAAAGTGGCCACCAGTTAATAACAAAATAGCGACACTCACTAACAACAGAACTAAATTAAGACACATTACGGCAATTCCACCTACAGCCGTAATACGCGCAATCTTATTAATACCCCGGGATGCCACGCAGGTCACCAGGATCATCCAACCGACTGCGAGCAGTCCGACAACCTGCGTAGGCTCAAGCCCTGCAATACGCCAGTGCTGCGTCATGTCTGCGCCAAACAAAAAGGTTGAAAAAGGTACCCAGACTTTCGCCGCAGTACTAACCATCCATATCACATAAGAAGAAAACCACATAAACGTGCCGATAAACGCATAGCGTGGTCCAACGCTATTATTCATCCACGAATAGATTCCCCCCTCTTCTTTCCGATAGGCAGAACCCATTTCCGCCATCATTAAAGCAAATGGAATAAAGAATAATAATGCAGAAAATATATACCACGGTATTGCACTATACCCCATTAAATAGAACGCGGAGGGGCTATTAGCAAAACCGAAAACTGACGTAAATATCATGAGAATGAGACCTATCAGGCTCATCTTTTTTATTGTTTGGGTCATTAAACCATCCCTTACTCTGGCAAGCGTTTAACAAACGCCGCTCACCGGTTGGCACTGCTCTCTTTGCAGAGTTCAGCGATAAAAAAATCAACACAGAATTGATACCTAAACGATATCAAATATCCAGGTGTAAATTGTGGCTATTAGAGGGGAAATGAAAAAATATGCTACAAAGTGGCGATTAAGCCACCACTTTGTATTGCAGAAGAGTAAGTTATGCGCGATCGACGGTAAATGCGATTACCTCGGTCAGGCTCTCTGCGCCCAGCGCCAGCATCACCAGACGGTCAACGCCCAGCGCCACGCCTGAGCAATCCGGCATGCCGACTTTCAGCGCTTCCAGCAGGTTGGTATCGATAGGTTGCTGTGGTAAGCCTCGTGCGGCACGTTTGCGGTTATCCTGTTCAAACCGCTGCTGCTGTTCGCGCGCGTCGGTCAATTCATGGAAACCATTCGCCAGCTCAATACCTTTGTAATAAACCTCGAAACGTTCAGCCACGCGGTGATCTTCGGTACTGATTTGCGCCAGTGATGCCTGGCTGGCCGGGAAATGATACACAAACGTCGGCTTGTCTTTACCAATATGCGGTTCAACACCCATCGTAAACAGCAGTTGCAGTAAGGTATCCCGGTCTTCTTCGGTATCAGCGATATTGCTGAGATCCAATTTCGCCGCCACTTCCCGCAGTTGGGTTTTATCCGCAGACAGCGGGTCAATCTCCAGATGGCGCTGGAAGGCCTGCTGGTAAGAAAGGCTTTCCGCAGGTGAGCAGTCCAGCACCTGCTGGAGCAAATCATCCACTTCATTCATCAGGCGATACATATCGTAGTGCGGACGATACCACTCAAGCATGGTGAATTCAGGGTTATGATGGCGCCCCATCTCTTCATTACGGAAGCTGCGGCACAGTTGATACACCGGGCCGCATCCTGCCACCAGCAGGCGCTTCATATGGTATTCAGGGCTGGTCATTAAATAGAGATTCATTCCCTGGGAGTGTCCAGGGCCAACGAAACGCGTTTCGAACGGGAACAGGTGGATGTCCGTTACCGTTGCCTGACTCATACAAGGGGTCTCAACCTCAAGCACGCCACGATCGGCAAAAAAGCGGCGAATCTCCGCTATAATTGCTGCACGTTTCAACAGATTGGGGATGGACGCGCTCGGCTGCCAGGTTGCCGTTTCGCTCATGGTTGTTTCTCCGATTTATGACAAGGGCACGAAGTCTACTCGTATCGCGCTAGCGAGACAAATTTCAGGCAGCACTAATCATCACTGGCAATTGGATAAAAAAAGCGACTTAGGGTGGTTTAGTAATTAAATTAATCAAATTCAATGATAATTCCCCCCTATGACACGCTAAAAAAATCGAACACGTCAAATTTCCCGCACATCCCTAAGACTATACTATTGTACCTATAAAGGAGCAGTGGAAACGCGTTCATAACCTGTTTGAAGCCGATGAAGCATCTGATTTCAGGCAGGGATGAAATAACAACAATCTGGAGGAATGTCGTGCAAACCTTTCAAGCCGATCTTGCCATTATAGGCGCCGGTGGCGCGGGATTACGTGCTGCAATTGCTGCCGCACAAGCAAATCCCAACGCTAAAATCGCACTGATCTCAAAAGTGTACCCAATGCGCAGCCATACCGTTGCTGCCGAAGGCGGCTCTGCTGCTGTCGCGCAGGATCATGACAGCTTTGACTACCATTTTCACGATACGGTAGCAGGCGGAGACTGGCTGTGTGAGCAGGATGTCGTGGATTACTTTGTCCACCACTGCCCAACTGAAATGACGCAACTGGAACAATGGGGCTGCCCATGGAGCCGTCGTGAAGACGGTAGCGTCAACGTACGTCGCTTCGGCGGCATGAAAATCGAGCGTACCTGGTTTGCCGCGGATAAGACCGGCTTCCACATGCTGCATACGCTGTTCCAAACATCTTTGCAGTTTCCGCAGATTCAGCGCTTTGACGAACACTTCGTTCTGGATATCCTGGTTGACGACGGTCATGCTCGCGGCCTGGTTGCCATGAACATGATGGAAGGCACGCTGGTGCAAATCCGTGCTAACGCTGTTGTTATGGCAACGGGCGGCGCAGGTCGTGTTTACCGTTACAACACCAACGGCGGCATCGTAACCGGCGACGGTATGGGCATGGCGCTGAGCCACGGCGTTCCGCTGCGTGATATGGAATTCGTTCAGTATCACCCAACAGGTCTACCAGGCTCCGGTATCCTGATGACTGAAGGCTGCCGTGGTGAAGGCGGTATTCTGGTCAACAAAAACGGCTACCGTTATCTGCAAGACTACGGCATGGGTCCGGAAACCCCGCTGGGCGAGCCAAAAAACAAATACATGGAACTCGGTCCGCGCGACAAAGTTTCTCAGGCGTTCTGGCACGAATGGCGCAAAGGCAACACCATTTCCACTCCGCGTGGCGATGTGGTTCACCTCGACCTGCGTCACCTCGGCGAGAAAAAACTGCTCGAACGTTTACCGTTCATCTGCGAACTGGCGAAAGCTTACGTGGGTGTCGATCCGGTTAAAGAACCGATCCCGGTACGTCCGACCGCGCACTACACCATGGGCGGTATCGAAACCGATCAGCACTGTGAAACCCGCATTAAAGGTCTGTTCGCTGTCGGCGAATGTTCCTCTGTTGGTCTGCATGGCGCTAACCGTCTGGGCTCTAACTCCCTGGCAGAACTGGTGGTCTTCGGTCGTATGGCCGGTGAGCAGGCAGCAGAACGCGCTGCAACGGCTGGCGCTGCAAACAGTGCCGCTCTTGATGCACAGGTTGCTGGCGTTGAAAAACGTCTGAAAGATCTGGTTAACCAGGAAGGTAACGAAAACTGGTCTAAGATCCGTGACGAAATGGGCCTGTCCATGGAAGAAGGTTGCGGTATCTACCGTACGCCGGAACTCATGCAGAAAACCGTTGATAAGCTGGCGGAACTGCAGGAACGCTTCAAGCGCGTACGTATCACTGATACCTCCAGCGTCTTCAACACCGACCTGCTGTATACCATCGAACTGGGTCACGGTCTGAACGTTGCTGAATGTATGGCGCACTCTGCTCTGGCGCGTAAAGAATCCCGCGGCGCGCACCAGCGTCTGGATGAAGGCTGCACCGAGCGTGACGATGTGAACTTCCTCAAACACACCCTCGCCTTCCGCGATGCTGACGGCACGACTCGCCTGGAATACAGCGACGTGAAAATCACCACTCTGCCACCAGCTAAACGTGTTTACGGTGGCGAAGCGGAAGCAGCCGATAAGAAGGAGAAGGCGAATGGCTGAGATGAAAAACCTGAAAGTTGAGGTGGTGCGCTATAACCCGGAAACCGATACCGCGCCGCACAGTGCTTTCTACGAAGTTCCTTATGATGAAACCACGTCACTGCTGGATGCGCTGGGCTACATCAAGGATAACCTGGCACCGGACCTGAGCTACCGCTGGTCCTGCCGTATGGCGATCTGCGGCTCCTGCGGCATGATGGTCAACAATGTACCGAAACTGGCGTGCAAAACCTTCCTGCGTGATTACACCAACGGCATGAAGGTTGAAGCGCTGGGCAACTTCCCGATTGAGCGCGATCTGGTCGTCGACATGACGCACTTTATCGAAAGCCTGGAAGCAATCAAACCGTACATTATCGGTAACCCGCGTACACCGGATCAGGGTCCAAACACCCAGACTCCGGCGCAGATGGCGAAGTATCATCAGTTCTCCGGTTGCATCAACTGTGGTCTGTGCTATGCCGCGTGTCCGCAGTTCGGTCTGAACCCTGAGTTCATTGGACCGGCTGCGATTACGCTGGCGCATCGTTACAACGAAGATAGCCGCGACCACGGTAAGAAGGAGCGTATGGCTCAGTTGAACAGCCCGAACGGCGTCTGGACCTGTACTTTCGTGGGCTACTGCTCCGAAGTCTGCCCGAAACACGTCGATCCGGCTGCGGCCATTCAGCAGGGTAAAGTTGAAAGTTCAAAAGACTTTCTTATCGCTACCCTGAAACCACGCTAAGGAGTGCACGATGACGACTAAACGTAAAGCCTATGTGCGGCCAATGACGTCCACCTGGTGGAAAAAGCTGCCATTTTATCGTTTTTACATGCTGCGTGAAGGCACGGCAGTTCCGGCAGTCTGGTTCAGCATTGAACTGATTATCGGCCTGTTTGCACTCAAGCATGGTGCAGAGTCCTGGATGGGCTTTGTCGCCTTTTTGCAAAACCCGGTGGTGGTAATCCTTAACATTATCGCCCTGGCAGCAGCGCTGCTGCATACCAAAACCTGGTTTGAGCTGGCGCCAAAAGCAGCCAATATCATCGTAAAAGACGAAAAAATGGGGCCAGAGCCGATCATCAAAGGTCTCTGGGCAGTTACTGTGGTTGCGACAGTAGTCATACTGTTTGTTGCCCTGTTCTGGTAAGGAGTCCGGAATGATTAATCCAAATCCAAAACGCTCTGACGAACCCGTATTCTGGGGCCTGTTTGGTGCAGGCGGTATGTGGAGCGCAATCATTGCGCCGGTAATGATCCTGCTGGTAGGCATTATGCTGCCGCTGGGCTTTGTTCCTGATGCTTTCAGCTATGAACGCGTACTGGCATTCGCTCAGAGCTTCATCGGACGTGCGTTTCTGTTCCTGATGATCGTTCTGCCGCTGTGGTGTGGTTTACACCGTATGCACCACGCGATGCATGACCTGAAAATCCACGTGCCTGCTGGCAAATGGGTCTTCTACGGACTGGCAGCAATCCTGACCGTTGTAACGGCTATTGGTATTCTGACCATCTAAGTACATGCGTTAATTATCAGGCCCGCCATTGGCGGGCCTTTTTATTTGTGCAGCATTCCTGTCAACCAACGGGAAAATTCACGCATCGCCGGTGTCTCCGGACGCGATTGCAAACGAGTTATCCAGTAACTTCCCAAATCAATCTGCGTTAAAAATGGTTGAACGATTCGTTCCCTACTGAGTAAATGCGTGAACATTCTGACTGGCGCAATTGCCACACCGATCCCCGCCTGCGCGGCTTCCAGCATGGTGACGGACGAATCAAACACCACCACGTTGTGCGTCGGTGACGGGGGCGCCTCTCCGGCGGCCTGCATCCAAAGCGTCCATTCATCCCGCCGATACGATCGTAATAACGGAAATTTCAGGATGTCCGCAGGCGTTTGAATCTGCGAAGCCAATGTTGGCGAACACAGTGGAGACATCAGCGCGCTACATAAATATTGCGCGTCGGTATCATGCCAGGCTCCCCCTCCGTAGCGAATGGTATAATCCAGTCCTTCGGCAGCGGGATCCACGCGGTTATTATGGGTAGAAATATGCAAATCAATATGCGGGTAACTGCGCTTAAAATCGCCCAGTAGAGGAAACAGACACCCAACCGCAAAGGTCCCCACCACGCCAATTTTAAGTTTTTCCTGGGTCTGTTTGGTGGCAAAACGATCCAGCATCCCCGCCATACGATCGAAAGAGTCATTAAGTACAGGTAACAGACTTTCCCCTTCAGTCGTCAACATTAATCCACGAGAACCGCGCACAAAAAGCTGACAATTTAGCTGCTGCTCCAGCGCTTTTACATGCTGACTGATGGCAGAATGCGTCACGTTGAGCTCAATCGCGGCGCGGGTAAAACTGAGATGTCTGGCCGCGGCTTCAAAAGCCCGCAGCGAGTTAAGAGGGATATAGCTACGCGTCATCATCCGGCCTGTTAGAAAAACTTATATCTGCTGCTAAATTTAACCGTTTGTCAACACGGCGCAAATCAAACACACTGATTGCGTCTGACGGGCCCGGACACCCTTTTGCTTTTAATTACGGAACTGATTTCATGATGAAAAAATCGTTATGCTGCGCTCTGCTGCTGACAGTCTCATTCTCCACGTTTGCCGCCGCCAAAACAGAACAACAGATTGCCGATATCGTTAATCGCACCATCACCCCGTTGATGCAGGAGCAGGCTATTCCGGGTATGGCCGTTGCCGTTATCTACCAGGGAAAACCCTATTATTTCACCTGGGGTAAAGCCGATATCGCCAATAACCACCCAGTCACGCAGCAAACTCTGTTTGAGCTAGGGTCGGTCAGTAAGACGTTTAACGGCGTGTTGGGCGGCGATGCTATCGCCCGCGGCGAAATTAAGCTCAGCGATCCGGTCACGAAATACTGGCCAGAACTGACAGGCAAACAGTGGCAGGGTATCAGCCTGCTGCACTTAGCCACCTATACGGCAGGCGGCCTACCGCTGCAGATCCCCGATGACGTTACAGATAAAGCCGCATTACTGCGTTTTTATCAAAACTGGCAGCCGCAATGGACTCCGGGCGCTAAGCGTCTTTACGCTAACTCCAGCATTGGTCTGTTTGGTGCGCTGGCGGTGAAACCCTCAGGTATGAGCTACGAAGAGGCAATGACCAGACGCGTCCTGCAGCCATTAAAACTGGCGCATACCTGGATTACAGTTCCGCAAAGCGAACAAAAAGATTATGCCTGGGGCTATCGCGAAGGGAAGCCTGTACACGTTTCTCCGGGACAACTTGATGCCGAAGCCTATGGCGTGAAATCCAACGTTACCGATATGGCACGCTGGGTTCAGGTCAACATGGACGCCAGCCGCGTTCAGGAGAAAACGCTCCAGCAGGGCATTGCGCTTGCGCAGTCTCGCTACTGGCGTATTGGCGATATGTACCAGGGATTAGGATGGGAGATGCTGAACTGGCCGCTGAAAGCTGATTCGATCATCAACGGTAGCGACAGCAAAGTGGCATTGGCAGCGCTTCCCGCCGTTGAGGTAAACCCGCCCGCCCCCGCAGTGAAAGCCTCATGGGTGCATAAAACGGGATCCACTGGAGGATTTGGCAGCTACGTAGCCTTCATTCCAGAAAAAAACCTTGGCATCGTGATGCTGGCAAACAAAAGCTATCCTAACCCTGTCCGTGTCGAGGCGGCCTGGCGCATTCTTGAAAAGCTGCAATAACTAACGATGAGGCCCAGGATATTGGGCCTCCTTTCTTTCTCTTTTTTTCCTGTTGTCATCTACACTTAACAAAAATACAGCAAGGAAAATCCCATGCGCATTTTGCCCGTCGTTGCTGCAGTTACGGCTGCATTCCTGGTTGTCGCGTGTAGCTCCCCGACACCGCCGAAAGGCGTTACCGTGGTAAATAACTTTGATGCCAAACGCTATCTGGGAACCTGGTATGAAATTGCACGCTTCGACCATCGTTTCGAGCGCGGGTTGGATAAAGTGACCGCAACATACAGCTTGCGCGACGACGGCGGGATCAACGTTATTAACAAGGGCTATAACCCTGACAGGGAGATGTGGCAGAAAACGGAAGGGAAAGCCTATTTCACCGGCGACCCAAGCAGAGCCGCGCTTAAAGTTTCTTTTTTCGGCCCCTTCTATGGCGGGTATAACGTAATTGCACTCGACCGGGAATATCGTCACGCGCTGGTTTGTGGTCCGGATCGCGACTACCTGTGGATCCTTTCACGGACCCCTACTATTTCAGATGAAATGAAACAGCAAATGTTAGCCATCGCGACCCGGGAAGGGTTTGAAGTGAATAAACTGATTTGGGTGAAACAGCCTGGCGCTTAGTGAGTGCTCAGCTTCAGACCAATAATACCAGCAACGATCAGCCCAAGGCTCAGCAAACGTGCCGGGCTGGCAGACTCACCCAGCAGCAAAATCCCTGTAATGGCCGCCCCAACAGCACCAATACCGGTCCAGACCGCATAAGCTGTTCCAACAGGCAACGTGCGCATTGCCCAGGAGAGCATGGCGATGCTGACGATCATCGCCGCAATAGTGATAATGCTTGGCGTAAGACGCGTAAAACCGTGGGTGTATTTCAGGCCAATCGCCCATACGACTTCGAGCAAACCTGCAATTAATAAAACGATCCAGGACATATCAGGCTCCAGAACTATGGGGCCGTCCCCGGTGAATGAAGCGTTTGCAGGTCGTCCTGCAAAGCTGATGTGTGAAATGGCATTTTTGCCCGGAAGAAAATGAATTTCAACCTTTTTATTCACTGCCTGCTAAAAGCAAGAATTAAGCATAATTAGCGGCGTAGTTCCCGCATTTGGCACTCATCGGAGTTCTCTATGATGAAGGGCTTTCTGAAACCAGAAAGTCGATTGCCCCTCTTCTGAATGCGAAACGTTTATGCTTAAAATTTTAGTGATTGACCGGTGCCACTTTACCCGCACAGGGATAGAGGCCTTGCTTAATCATTCTGGCAGGTTCAGCTCCTCATTTCTGGTATCAGGAATCAATAATCTCCTGTTAGCAAAAGAGCATATTTTGCAATGGAAACCGCATCTGGTGATCGCGGATTTATACAGTTTTATTAGCGAGACGCACTCCAGTCCGCCAATTAAACCTTTTTTTATGAGTTGTGGCGTCATCCCACTGATTTTACTGCAATCAGCAGACAGACAGCATGCCCCCATCGTGCCCTCTCAATCCGTAGCCCATTCGGTCTTGACCAAGCACACCACGCTGAACACACTCTCCCACACAATTCAGGAAGCGCTTCAGGTTCGCCCCGCATTAGAAATAGCCAAAAACGCCACGCCTTTGCTTACGCCGCAAGAGGAGAAAGTATTATCAATGTGGATGGATGGTGTGAGTAACAATGCCATTGCCGCCGCGCTCAGCATTCATGGCAAAACGGTCTACACCTATAAGCGGAATATCCGTATGAAACTGCACCTGGGGAACCGCTTCTCGCCGTTCCTGTCACTCCCAAGGAAGGGTGATTAACGGTACGACACGACGTCGTACCGTTCTTCATTATTGCTATTGCTGAGCTTTTGTCGCTGCACCAGAGATTGCGCTACCGCCTTCAGAGATATCCTGTCCTACGCCTCGTGTGGTATTACACGCGGTTAAAACGGAAGAAAGTACCAACACAGAAAAGATCGCAGCAATTGTCTTCTTAACCATAACGTCTTCCTTTTCTAGCCAATATTGTTTGTGTATAGCTACTTAATAATAGACAAGATCCGGGAGTGTGATGGATAAACAACCGTTTTTAAGACTATATGAAAGGATTAGCTGGCGGCGTGAGAAATTGAATTGCCAAGATGTTTGATGTCTTCACCGAAGCCGCGCGCGGTATTGCATCCCGTCATGAGGGTGCTGGTGAAAAGGAGTAGCATTACAAGACCGAGAAGACGTTTCATCATTCCTGCCCTGGAAAAAGTATGGCGCAGCAACCTGCGCCATAAGATCAAATGGAAAACTTATTTTACGCGAGAAACGTATTCGCCGGAGCGGGTATCCACTTTGATCACTTCGCCGATCTGTACGAACAGCGGAACTTTAACAACTGCGCCGGTAGACAGGGTAGCCGGTTTGCCGCCAGTACCAGCGGTATCGCCTTTCAGACCTGGGTCGGTTTCAACAACTTCCAGCTCAACGAAGTTCGGCGGAGTTACGGAGATCGGCTGACCGTTCCACAGGGTCACGATGCATTCAGCCTGGTCCAGCAGCCATTTAGCGTTATCGCCTACCGCTTTCTCGTCTGCAGCCAGCTGTTCGAAAGTGGTGTTATTCATAAAGTGCCAGAACTCACCGTCGCTATACAGGAAGGTCAGGTTCATGTCGGCTACGTCTGCGCCTTCAGCGGAGTCAGTAGACTTGAAGGTTTTCTCTACGCGAGTACCGGTCAGCAGGCGACGCAGCTTAACGCGCGCAAACGCCTGGCCTTTACCTGGTTTAACGAATTCGCTGGCTTCAACCGCATAAGGTTCGCCGTCCAACATGATTTTAAGACCAGCACGAAAATCGTTGCTATAGTACGTTGCCATAAGGCCCTCTGAAAATTGTTAACTGGTAGCTAAGCCACAAAATGGCGCATATTGTAACCCTAAATACCCCATCCAGAGAAGATTGGTTATCGCAACTTGCCGATGTTGTGACCGATCCCGATGAACTTCTGCATCTTTTGAACATAGATGCAGATGAAAAACTGTTGGCCGGACGCGACGCGAGACGGCTTTTCGCCCTGCGCGTGCCGCGTGCGTTTATTGCCCGCATGGAGAAAGGCAACCCGGACGATCCGCTTTTACGTCAGGTACTGACTGCCCAGGAAGAGTTTGTGGCCGCGCCAGGCTACTCAACCGACCCACTGGAAGAACAGCACAGCGTGGTTCCCGGTCTGCTGCATAAATATCGCAATCGGGCACTGCTGCTGGTTAAAGGCGGTTGCGCGGTAAATTGTCGCTATTGCTTCCGCCGGCATTTCCCATACGCCGAAAATCAGGGCAATAAGCGCAACTGGCAGGTCGCCCTCGACTACATTAACGCGCACCCTGAGCTGGATGAAATCATCTTCTCTGGTGGCGATCCGTTAATGGCCAAGGACCACGAACTGGACTGGTTGCTCACGCAACTGGAAGCTATCCCGCACATTAAGCGTCTGCGTATTCACAGCCGTTTGCCGATAGTGATCCCGGCGCGCATTACAGAAGGACTGGTCGAGCGCTTTGCGCACTCCTCCTTGCAGATTCTGCTGGTCAATCACATTAACCATGCCAATGAAATTGATCAGACGTTTCGCCAGGCGATGAGCAGTCTGCGCGCCGCGGGCGTTACGTTACTCAACCAAAGCGTATTGCTGCGTGGCGTGAACGATAACGCGCAAACCCTGGCTAACCTTAGCAACGCACTGTTTGATGCCGGTGTGATGCCCTATTACCTGCACGTGCTGGATAAAGTGCAGGGTGCCGCACACTTTATGGTCAGCGACGATGAAGCGCGTCGCATTATGCGTGAGCTTCTGACGCTAGTTTCCGGCTATATGGTCCCCAAACTGGCGCGTGAAATTGGTGGAGAGCCAAGTAAAACACCGCTGGATCTGCAGTTACGTCAACAATAGCTATTACTGAGTGTCCGATTCCGGACACTCACCACGATTACTTATTATTTAAATCCCCACAAGTGGAGCCTCGCTTTTAATCTGTGCTATTTTAATTAGCGCAGTTCAATCATTCATTCGTAAATTTTATCAATAGTTTCAAATGCAGAATATTAATAAATATATGGTTAGGGAGAACCTTTTATGGCTATAAGTATTAAGGGCGTTAATACTGGCATTATTCGCCAAAAGAATGAATTTGTTGCCATGGCATTAAAAATAAAAGAACCAAGAAACAAGGAATCACTCTTTTTTCTCTCTCCACTTGGACTTAGAGACCTGCTTATTGCGCTGGAGAGCCGGCTGTACGCTATTTCTCAGCTAAACAAAGACGAGCGTATACAATATGAAAAGGCATGTGATAAAGCCAGCAAAAAAATGCACGAGAATATCCCGTCAATTCAGGAAGATGAACTAAAAAATGCGGATATTAACCGTCGCATAAATTCGCTGATGTTAGTGGATGACAAAGGCGAGAATTTAACATTTTCTCTGACGTTACATGACGGACAAACATGCGAATTACTGGTTAATGAATTACAGATTCAGGTGTTGGCGCATGCAATTATTCACGCAATAAATAATGCTGGCATGAGAGAACTCACGCTACGAATAACATCGCTGCTGGATTTCCTGCCGCTGTACGATGTTGATTGTCAGCAAAACGACAATCTGGAATACGACTCTTATACACAACCCGAATGGAAACATAACCTGTTTAATCATTATCTGGCGATTATTTACCGCTATACAGATGATAAAGGAAAAGCCCAGTTCTGTGGTTCGGTCGTGAAAACTCGCGCCCTTTCCGGTAGCAAAGAAGCCGAAGCCATTACTCGCCGTCTTCTCGACTTCAGCCCGCGGCTGAAAAAACTTGCCGGTGTACCGTGCCAGGTGTTTGTCAGAACGTTGACGGGTGATAAGACGCAAAAGCTCAATCAGGATCAGTGCCTGCGCGCATTGCATCATTTACGCGTTCAGTCTGCGCATAAGACTCAGAATGCCTGATGGCGCTGCGCTTATCAGGCCTACGATCATTCGTACCGTAGGCCGGATAAGACGCTTTAGCGTCGCCATCCGGCATCAGCAGCAGTTCTCAATTAGGGCACTTATAAACCTGTCCAATCATCTCACTGGCGGTAGGAACAAAGCTGGACAGCATTCCCTGCGATGGGCTGCTGACGCCATAAATCACGTTACCGCCCATTGCCGCAGCCTGATTACGCAGATCGTTTGCTGCGCCACGCATTGAGCCGCCCTCTTCGCCGTGCTGGCCTGAAAGCCAGTTGCTTTGCTTACCGGTTGCAGTGCCTATCAATTGGCACTCTGCGCCAGGCTTGTCTTCAACAAAACGTACGCTTTGCCCGGCTGAACTCAGTTCATTGCTGGAGCTACAACCCGCCATCAGTAGCGCGGCACCAACGATCCCTGCTAAATATTTCACGTGCATGTCATTCCCCATAATCAATTAGTTGGACGTTATGTCCGTAGCTGAATCATATACTAAAAAGATGACCAAAAGAAAAACCCCCAGACATTTCTGCCCGAGGGTTTCTCAATTCTGGGAGATGAGCACCCAAATCATTCTGGTTGCAGGAAGGCGGCCAGTTTGTTAATCCCCAGGAGCTTACTCAAGTAAGTGACTGGGGTTAGCAAACGCAGCCAACGCATCTGCGGCCTGAAGGATGCAGGGTGTAGGCAATTACATCATGCCGCCCATTCCACCCATGCCACCCATACCGGCAGCACCTAAGTCAGGCGCATCGCCTTTCGGCAGGTCGGTAACCATGCACTCGGTGGTGATCATCAGACCCGCAACAGAAGCCGCGTACTGCAGAGCAGAACGAGTTACTTTGGTTGGATCCAGGATACCCATGTCGATCATGTTGCCGTATTCTTCAGTTGCAGCGTTGTAACCGTAGTTACCGTCACCCGCTTTTACGGTGTTAGCCACTACAGACGGCTCTTCGCCGCAGTTCAGAACGATTTGACGCAGCGGAGCTTCCATTGCGCGCAGCGCAACTTTGATACCTACGTTCTGGTCTTCGTTCTGACCTTTCAGGCCGGCAATTTTAGACGCTACGCGAATCAGCGCAACACCACCACCAGCAACCACGCCTTCTTCTACAGCAGCACGGGTAGCGTGCAGGGCATCTTCAACGCGGGCTTTCTTCTCTTTCATTTCAACTTCAGTCGCAGCACCAACTTTGATAACCGCAACGCCGCCTGCCAGTTTCGCTACGCGCTCCTGCAGTTTTTCACGGTCATAGTCAGAAGTTGCTTCTTCGATCTGCTGACGAATCTGAGTCACGCGACCCTGGATTGCAGCTTCGTCGCCCACGCCATCAATGATGGTGGTGGTATCTTTGTTGATAACAACGCGTTTCGCCTGACCCAGATCTTCCAGAGTTGCTTTTTCCAGCTCCATACCGATCTCTTCAGAGATAACGGTACCACCGGTCAGGGTAGCGATATCCTGCAGCATTGCTTTACGACGATCGCCGAAGCCAGGTGCTTTAACCGCAGCGACTTTCACGATACCGCGCATGGTGTTAACAACCAGAGTTGCCAGCGCTTCGCCTTCAACATCTTCAGCGATGATCAGCAGCGGTTTGCCTGCTTTCGCTACAGCTTCCAGAACCGGCAGCATTTCGCGGATGTTGGAGATTTTCTTGTCAGCCAGCAGGATGAACGGGCTTTCCAGTTCTACTGCGCCAGTTTCCGGCTTGTTGATGAAGTAAGGAGACAGGTAGCCACGGTCGAACTGCATACCTTCAACCACGTCCAGTTCGTCCTGCAGACCGGTACCGTCTTCAACGGTGATCACGCCTTCTTTACCGACTTTGTCCATCGCTTCAGCGATCAGTTTACCTACGGTTTCGTCGGAGTTAGCGGAGATGGTACCAACCTGAGCAATAGCTTTAGAGTCGGAGCACGGTACGGACAGTGCTTTCAGTTCTTCAACAGCAGCAGCGACAGCTTTGTCGATACCACGTTTCAGATCCATCGGGTTCATGCCCGCAGCAACGGCTTTCAGACCTTCAGTGATGATGGACTGAGCCAGTACGGTTGCGGTGGTGGTACCGTCACCTGCAGCGTCGTTCGCTTTAGAGGCAACTTCTTTCACCATCTGCGCACCCATGTTTTCGAACTTGTCTTCCAGTTCGATTTCACGTGCTACGGAAACACCATCTTTAGTGATGGTCGGTGCACCGAAAGATTTATCCAGAACTACGTTACGGCCTTTTGGACCGAGGGTAACTTTCACTGCATCTGCCAGTACGTTTACGCCGCGCAGCATTTTCACACGAGCGTCGTTACCGAATTTTACGTCTTTAGCTGCCATTTTCTCTTTCCCTTAAATTCGTATGTTCAGTGT
Source organism: Citrobacter sp. MGH110 (assembly GCF_001037515.1). Taxonomy (NCBI): domain Bacteria; kingdom Pseudomonadati; phylum Pseudomonadota; class Gammaproteobacteria; order Enterobacterales; family Enterobacteriaceae; genus Citrobacter; species Citrobacter sp. MGH110. Next base: position 3,295,565 of record NZ_KQ089830.1, read on the forward strand.
CGTTCGCGGATTAGGCTTCAACAATCGCCAGGATGTCGCTTTCAGACATGATCAACACTTCTTCATTGTCGATCTTCTCAGATTTAACACCGTAGCCATCGTTGAAAATAACGATATCGCCGACTTTCACGTCCAGCGGCTGTACGGTACCGTTGTCCAGGATGCGACCCTTACCGACAGCGATGATTTCGCCACGAGTTGATTTACCTGCTGCAGAACCGGTCAGTACGATGCCGCCAGCAGATTTGGATTCAACTTCTTTACGTTTGACGATCACACGATCATGTAACGGACGAATACTCATTGATAGCTCTCCTTTGAGAAAGTCTTTATCAGTTATGGGTGACGCCGGCCCGTAAACGGTTTCCCGGCTAGTGACCAGAGAGATGGGGATGGGGTTTTGTGCCTTCAAGGGGGCAAGCGAAAAAAATTTTTTATCAGCAGAAAATCCCGTCAAAACGCCGACGCACCTCACATTTCATAACGATTTCAGTCACGTCGTCATAAGCAAATCTGATTGTGATACCATCAAAAATCTGCGCTGTAGCCCGGTCAATGGGCATAACCGGATAACAACTTATGAGCGGACTGAAACAAGAGCTGGGACTGGCTCAGGGCGTTGGCCTGTTGTCGACATCATTGTTAGGTACAGGCGTTTTTGCCGTCCCCGCGCTGGCCGCACTGGTTGCGGGCAACAACAGCCTGTGGGCATGGCCGGTGCTGATTGTTTTGGTCTTTCCTGTGGCGATTGTCTTCGCCGTACTGGGTCGTCATTTTCCCAGCGCAGGCGGTGTGGCGCATTTTGTCGGCATGGCCTTTGGTTCACGCCTGGAGCGCGTCACCGGATGGCTATTTTTGTCGGTCATTCCTGTCGGTTTGCCTGCGGCATTGCATATCGCCGCCGGATTCGGTCAGGCGATGTTTGGCTGGCATGACGAGCAGCTTTTGCTGGCTGAGCTCGGTACGCTGGCATTGGTTTGGTACATCGGCTCTCGCGGCGCAAGCTCCAGCGCGAATCTACAAACGGTCATTGCAGGATTGATTGTTGCCCTGATTGTTGCTATCTGGTGGGCGGGCGATCTGACACCTGGCGAAATCCCCTTCCCTGCGATTACCGATATTGAGCTTCCCGGCCTGTTCGCCGCGTTGTCGGTCATGTTCTGGTGCTTTGTCGGCCTTGAAGCGTTTGCTCACCTGGCGTCTGAATTCAAAAATCCGGAGCGAGACTTCCCACGCGCACTGATGATCGGCCTGCTGCTGGCAGGGTCTGTTTATTGGGCATGCACCGTTGTCGTTCTCCATTTTGGTGCCTACGGCGAGCAAATGGCGGCCGCAGCGTCGCTGCCAGAGATCGTCGTGCAACTGTTTGGCGTACAAGCTCTGTGGGTCGCCTGCATCATTGGTTATCTGGCCTGTTTTGCCAGCCTCAACATTTATATACAAAGCTTCGCCCGGCTGGTCTGGTCACAAGCGCAGTATAAGCCGGAGAGTTATCTGGCTCGTCTGTCCCCCCGACACCTTCCGCGCAATGCGCTAAACGCCGTATTGGGCTGCTGCGTAATCAGTACTCTGTGCATCTATATGCTGCAAATCAATCTCGATGCGTTAATCGTCTACGCCAACGGCATCTTTATTATGATTTATTTGCTGTGCATGCTGGCAGGTTGTCGATTACTGAAAGGGCATTATCGCGTACTGGCGGTCATTGGCGGTCTGCTGTGCCTACTGCTACTGGCGATGGTCGGCTGGAAGAGTCTATACGCGTTGATTATGCTGGCAGGACTTTGGCTGTTTTTACCCCGCAGGCCGGATAAGGCAACGTTGACGCCATCATCCGGCCTATAAACTCTTTTGCCGGATGACGCTAATGCTTATCCGGCCTACATACTGATGCTTAATCCCGACGATCGTCTTTATGTTCGATGCTGTCGCGCTTGTCATCCTTGCGCTGAAATTCACCATCAAAAGTCTCACCGCCACCCGTTCCGGCGCTAAAACCACCGCCAGGCATACGCGAAAAACGCAAATGTGGCAGCAGTTTCATCGTCAGATGTTTTTGCACCGGGGGTAATAAAAGAAGAAGACCGAGGAAATCGGTGAAAAATCCGGGCAGCACCAACAGCAGACCGGCAATAATCAGCGATACGCTTTTGATCATTTCTGCAGCCGGACTTTCACCTGCCGCCATTTTCTGTTGCATCAGTAAAAAGTTCTTAAATCCCTGATTACGAACCAGAGACATACCGATAACCGATGTAAAAATAACCAAAATCAGCGTCATCAGGACACCCATCACATGGGCAACCTGAATAAAAATAGATATCTCTATGTAAACATAGAGAAAAATGGCAAGTAATGGTATCCAGCGCAAAGGGATCTCCTGTTAATAACAGCCGTTTTGTTCAACTTCTGTTCGAAAAATTATGTTAATCGCATCGATTTGATATTGTGGTGGTTAGCAAAATTTCAAGTGGCTTGTACACTAATATTTGGGGTTAATCACAAAGGGGTGATCCATTTCACAGAATAATAAATAAGGGGTAAATTCCACGCTTTAAGTGATCCAGATTACGGTAGAAATCCTGAACCAGCATATGATCTCGGGTATCAGACCGATGCAGGGGATAATCGTCGGTCGAGAAACAATCGAAATCACATATATCCTGTGTGTTTAGTCAAATCATTGGCAGCTTGAAAAAGAAGGTTCACATGTTAAACAACATTCGTATCGAAGAAGACTTGTTGGGTACCAGGGAAGTTCCAGCGGACGCCTACTACGGTGTCCACACTCTGAGAGCGATTGAAAACTTCTACATTAGCAACAACAAAATCAGCGATATTCCTGAATTTGTTCGCGGTATGGTAATGGTTAAAAAGGCAGCGGCTATGGCCAACAAAGAGCTGCAAACCATTCCTAAGAGTGTGGCAAATGCCATCATCGCGGCGTGTGATGAAGTCCTGAATAACGGAAAATGCATGGATCAGTTCCCGGTAGACGTTTACCAGGGTGGTGCGGGTACCTCCGTCAACATGAACACCAACGAAGTTCTGGCCAATATCGGTCTGGAACTGATGGGTCACCAGAAAGGTGAATATCAGTACCTGAACCCGAACGACCACGTTAACAAATGTCAGTCTACCAACGACGCATACCCAACTGGCTTCCGTATCGCTGTATACGCATCCATCATCAAACTGATTGATGCACTGAACCAGCTGCGCGAAGGCTTCGAGAAAAAAGCTGTTGAATTCCAGGACATCCTGAAAATGGGTCGTACCCAGCTGCAGGATGCTGTACCGATGACCCTCGGTCAGGAATTCCATGCTTTTAGCGTACTGTTGAAAGAAGAAGTGAAAAACATTAGCCGTACCGCTGAGCTGCTGCTGGAAGTTAACCTCGGCGCGACAGCAATCGGTACTGGTCTGAACACGCCGAAAGAGTACTCTCCGCTGGCAGTACAGAAACTGGCTGAAGTCACCGGCTTCGCCTGTGTTCCTGCAGAAGACCTGATTGAAGCAACTTCTGACTGTGGCGCATACGTTATGGTGCACGGCGCACTGAAACGTCTGGCTGTGAAGATGTCCAAAATCTGTAACGACCTGCGTTTACTCTCCTCTGGTCCGCGTGCGGGTCTGAACGAGATCAACCTGCCGGAACTGCAGGCTGGTTCTTCTATCATGCCAGCTAAAGTGAACCCGGTTGTTCCGGAAGTCGTAAACCAGGTGTGCTTCAAAGTCATCGGTAACGACATCACTGTAACCATGGCATCTGAAGCTGGTCAGCTGCAGCTGAACGTAATGGAGCCGGTCATTGGTCAGGCAATGTTTGAATCCATTCACATTCTGAGCAATGCTTGCTACAACCTGCTGGAAAAATGCGTTAGTGGTATCACTGCTAACAAAGAAGTCTGTGAAGCGTTTGTATTCAACTCCATCGGCATCGTTACTTACCTCAACCCGTTCATTGGTCACCACAACGGCGACATCGTCGGTAAAATTTGTGCCGAAACCGGTAAGAGCGTACGTGAAGTTGTCCTGGAGCGCGGTCTGTTGACCGAGTCTGAACTGGACGATATCTTCTCTGCACAGAACCTGATGCACCCTGCTTATAAAGCAAAACGTTATACTGATGAAAGCGAACAGTAATCGTGTAGGGTAGTACCGGAGAAGGCACGTCATGATGACGTGCCTTTTTTCTTACTCGAAGTTACTTAAAAACAACAATTTAATATCAACTTGTTAAACAACAAGGAAGGCTAATATGATAGTTTTAGAACTTATCATCGTTTTGCTGGCAATCTTTTTAGGTGCCAGACTTGGGGGTATCGGTATTGGATTTGCAGGTGGGCTGGGTGTTCTGGTTCTCGCCGCTATCGGCGTAAAACCCGGTAATATCCCGTTCGATGTTATTTCCATCATCATGGCGGTTATCGCTGCCATTTCAGCTATGCAGATTGCAGGTGGTCTGGACTATCTGGTTCATCAAACTGAAAAACTGCTGCGTAAAAACCCGAAATACATCACGATCCTTGCACCTATCGTGACCTATTTCCTGACTATCTTCGCAGGTACCGGCAACATCTCTCTGGCAACGCTGCCAGTTATCGCTGAAGTTGCGAAAGAACAAGGGATCAAACCTTGCCGTCCGCTCTCTACTGCAGTGGTTTCTGCACAGATTGCGATTACGGCTTCTCCAATCTCCGCAGCCGTGGTTTACATGTCTTCCGTAATGGAAGGTCATGGCATCAGCTACATTCACCTGCTGTCCGTGGTCATTCCGTCCACCCTGCTGGCTGTTCTGGTCATGTCCTTCCTGGTAACTGCGCTGTTCAACTCCAAACTGTCTGACGATCCGATTTATCGTAAGCGTCTGGAAGAAGGCCTGGTTGAACTGCGTGGTGAAAGACAAGTTGAAATCAAAGCGGGCGCAAAAACTTCTGTTTGGTTGTTCCTGCTGGGCGTGGTTTGTGTCGTCGTATATGCGATCGTCAACAGCCCAAGCCTGGGTCTGGTCGCTAAGCCGCTGATGAACACCACCAACGCAATCCTGATCATCATGCTGAGCATCGCGACGCTGACCACGATCATCTGCCGCGTTGAAACTGACTCCATCCTGAACTCCAGCACTTTCAAAGCCGGTATGAGCGCCTGTATTTGTATCCTGGGTGTTGCATGGCTGGGTGATACCTTCGTATCTCACAACATTGACTGGATCAAAGATACTGCAGGTAGCGTAATTCAGGGTCATCCGTGGCTGCTGGCTGTCATCTTCTTCTTTGCTTCTGCACTGCTGTACTCTCAGGCTGCAACCGCTAAAGCACTGATGCCGATGGCTCTGGCTCTGAACGTTTCCCCACTGACTGCTGTTGCGTCTTTCGCCGCGGTTTCTGGCCTGTTCATTCTGCCAACCTACCCAACTCTGGTTGCGGCAGTTCAGATGGATGACACCGGTACAACTCGCATTGGTAAATTCGTCTTTAACCATCCATTCTTCATCCCGGGTACTCTGGGTGTGGTTCTGGCTGTCTGCTTCGGCTTCTTGCTGGGCAGCTTCATGCTGTAAGTTTTTCCTGCAGGGTGCCTGGGCGCCCTGCAGTTCCTCCTCCCCACCCCGCTTTAACTAACATCCTTCCCTCGTCCGTTGTATAGTGACCATTCTTTTGCTGGTTACTCTGTTCTTTCGAGGTGTTTATGCTTGATGTAAAGAGTCAGGATATTTCCATCCCCGATACCGTTGTGGTGCTCTGTACCGCCCCGGATGAAGCAACCGCCCAGGATCTCGCCGCCAAAGTGCTGGCGGAAAAGCTGGCTGCTTGCGTGACCCTGCTACCCGGTGCGACCTCCCTCTACTATTGGGAAGGCAAACTGGAACAGGAATATGAAGTCCAAATGATTTTAAAAACCACCGTCGCACACCAGCAAGCCCTTCTCGATTGCCTGAAGTCACATCATCCGTATCAAACGCCTGAACTTCTGGTTTTACCCGTCACTCACGGAGACTTTGATTACCGCTCATGGCTCAACGCATCCTTACGCTGATCCTGCTGCTGTGCAGCACATCTACCTTTGCCGGATTATTTGACGCGCCTGGCCGCTCGCAGTTTGTTCCTACCGATCGGGCGTTTGTTTTTGATTTTCAGCAAAACCAACACGATCTGAACCTCACATGGCAGGTTAAAGATGGCTACTATCTGTATCGCAAACAGATAAGCATTACGCCATCTCAGGCCGATATTGCTGAGGTAAAATTGCCGCCAGGCGTCTGGCATGAAGATGAGTTTTACGGCAAAAGCGAGATTTACCGTAAACAGCTGACTGTCCCGATCACGGTCAATCAGGCTAAGTCTGGCGCAACATTAACGATCACATACCAGGGCTGCGCCGACGCCGGATTTTGCTATCCACCAGAAACAAAAACGGTGCCATTAAGTGAAGTGTCTGCTGGTTCCGCGGCGGCCCCTACGCCAGCCCCAGCCACTGCAGATCCGCAAGAAAAACCGCAGCCCACGGCACAACTCCCCTTCTCCGCACTGTGGGCATTGCTGATCGGAATTGGTATCGCGTTTACGCCTTGCGTACTGCCGATGTATCCGTTGATTTCCGGTATCGTACTGGGTGGCAAGCAGCGCTTATCAACCGGACGGGCACTGTTGCTGACGTTTATCTACGTTCAAGGGATGGCGATCACCTATACCGCGCTGGGTTTGGTTGTTGCAGCCGCCGGTTTGCAGTTCCAGGCTGCGCTTCAGCATCCCTACGTCCTGATTGGCCTTGCCGTCATCTTTACGCTGCTGGCTCTGTCGATGTTTGGCCTGTTCACGCTGCAACTGCCCTCATCGCTGCAAACGCGCCTCACGCTAATGAGTAACCGCCAGCAAGGCGGATCTCCCGGCAGCGTCTTTGCGATGGGGGCGATTGCTGGCCTCATCTGTTCTCCTTGCACAACGGCCCCGCTAAGCGCGATTTTGCTATATATCGCTCAGAGCGGAAATATGTGGCTGGGAGGCGGCACACTGTATCTGTATGCGTTGGGGATGGGATTACCCCTGATGCTGATTACCGTATTTGGCAACCGCCTGCTGCCTAAAAGTGGCCCATGGATGGAACATGTCAAAACCGCTTTTGGCTTTGTCATTCTGGCGCTTCCCATCTTCTTACTCGAACGTATCGTTGGCGACAAGTGGGGAGTTCGCTTATGGTCACTGCTAGGCGTCGCGTTCTTTGGCTGGGCGTTCATCACCAGTCTACAGGCAAAGCACGCCTGGATGCGTATCGTGCAGATTGTCCTGTTAGCCGCAGCACTGGTAAGTGTGCGTCCATTGCAAGACTGGGCGTTCGGCGCGCCACATGCTCAAACCCAGGCACATCTTAACTTCACGCCGGTGGCATCGGTAGATGCGTTAAATCAAGCACTGGCGCAAGCTAAAGGCAGGCCAGTCATGCTGGATCTGTATGCCGACTGGTGTGTAGCCTGTAAGGAATTTGAAAAGTACACGTTCAGTAATCCGCAGGTTCAGCAAGCGCTAGGCAACACGGTGCTATTGCAGGCGGATGTGACAGCAAACAATGCCCAGGATGTCGCTCTCCTGAAACATCTACAGGTTTTAGGTTTGCCGACTATCTTGTTCTTTGATGCCGAGGGGAAAGAGCACCCGGAAGCTCGGGTTACGGGCTTTATGGATGCCGCGACCTTCAGCGCACATTTGCGCGATCGCCAACCGTGAGCGACACTTGCAACAGGAAATACGGAGGAGAATACCGTGCAACGTGAAGATGTCCTGGGAGAAGCCCTGAAATTACTTGAGGTGCAAGGGATAGCCAATACCACGCTGGAAATGGTGGCCGAACGCATCGATTATCCTCTGGATGAACTGCAGCGCTTTTGGCCCGATAAAGAGGCCATTCTGTACGATGCGCTACGTTACCTCAGCCAGCGGGTGGATATCTGGCGGCGTCAGCTTTTGCTGGATGACACACTGAGCGCTGAGCAGAAATTACTGGCGCGCTACACTGCGCTGTCCGAATGCGTGAGCAATAATCGCTATCCCGGCTGTCTGTTCATCGCCGCCTGTACGTTTTACCCCGATCCCGGGCATCCGATCCATCAGTTAGCCGATCAGCAAAAAAAGGCGGCACATGACTTCACCCATGAGCTGCTGACGACGCTGGAAGTTGACGACCCGGCAATGGTCGCCAAACAGATGGAACTGGTGCTGGAAGGCTGCCTGAGCCGCATGCTGGTTAATCGTAGCCATGCTGATGTCGAAACGGCACACCGCCTGGCTGAAGATATCCTGCGCTTTGCCCAGTGCCGAATGGGCGGTGCGCTGACCTAAGCGAGCATTATCTGTTTTCGTCGCCTCTGTCGGAAATATTTGTGCAAACTTCAGGCATAACCATGCAGATTGCCGCAATATTAAGCGGTTGAACAATGTTTCCAGAAATTTGATTGACTGACAGACGTGAATACGGTTTAATGCGCCCCGTTGCCCGGATAGCTCAGTCGGTAGAGCAGGGGATTGAAAATCCCCGTGTCCTTGGTTCGATTCCGAGTCCGGGCACCACTATTTAGAAGAACCCGCCTATGGCGGGTTTTTTGCTTTATGGGCTCCGCGAGATTTCTTATCGTTCTGACCACAGAAACTCCTACCCCACCTCATCACGACAGTTAAACCTTTCACTGGAACCACGATGGTACTGCAAAAAATATAGCGGTATCAGGCACACCTCTTTGTCTGGCGTGCTTAACCGTAGGCTAAATTTGAGTAATTTATCTGAACAACCTTGGGCACAATACTGTTGCGGGAGCGCCAGGTCGCGCCGCACTTCATTGATAAGCTCGCTGAAGGTCCCCCCCTCTTCCAGATGGCGTTGTAGGGTACGCACATTCATCCCCACGGGCTGGAGTTGGTGCGCCGCCTCGACATCTGAAGCAAACGCCAGGGAGTAAATACCAACCTTCATCTACAATTGCCATCATACCGAGCAAATAATGAGTCAACGAGGAACCTGGATGGTGAAAACAAGAGTCATACAGTCAGCGCAGGGAGCCCATGCCTATCCGTTGCTGATCAAGAGCTTGCTGCTGTCGGGTGGGCGTTCTCATCCCGAGCGAGAAATCGTCTACGCCGACAAGCTGCGTTACGACTATCGCACCCTCAAACAGCGCATCCATCGCCTGGCAAACATGCTGACAGCGGCCGGTGTCATGCCTGGAGACACCGTCGCCCTCTTAGATTGGGACAGCCATCGCGCCCTCGAGTGCTTCTTCGCGGTGCCTATGATTGGTGCCGTGCTACACACGGTGAACGTCCGCTTCTCGGCGGACCAAATCGCTTACACCATGAATCATGCCGAGGACAACCTGGTACTGGTGCACGACGACTTCTTGCCGGTTGTCGAGTCACTGGCAGAGACACTGACCACTGTCCGGGGATACATCCAGCTTAGCGACGAAGAATCGAAGGCAACCAGCCTGCCGGTGCTGGGGGAATATGAGACCCTGCTGGCCGCAGCGGGAAATCGCTTTGACTTCCCCGACTTCGATGAAAACTCGGTAGCGACCTTGTTCTACACCACTGGAACCACGGGCAATCCCAAGGGGGTCTACTTCAGCCATCGTCAGCTGGTCCTGCACACGCTCAATGAGCTGGGCCTCCTGGCAGCCCACGAGGGACAGTCGCTGCTACGATCGAACGATGTCTACATGCCGATCACTCCTATGTTTCACATGCACGCCTGGGGCGCTCCCTATGTCGCAACAATGCTGGGTGTGAAGCAGGTCTACCCCGGTCGTTACGAACCCAACAAGCTGGTGCGGTTCTATCACGATGAGGGTGTAACCTTCTCGCACTGTGTGCCAACCATCTTGCAAATGATCCTCGAGTGCGACGAAGCCACACGGACCGATCTGTCGGGATGGAAGATGTTGCTGGGTGGCAGTTCACTGTCCCTTGGACTGGCGACACAGGCCCACCATAAGGGCATACACATTCACGCTGGCTATGGTATGTCTGAAACCTGTCCCCTGCTCTGTATGACCCACTTAAGCGATGCCGAGCTGGCCCTTCCCATGGATGAGCAGTTACCCTTGCGGATTCGAACCGGCCTGCCTGTTCCGTTGGTGGATCTGCGTATCGTCGATGGCGAAGGTCGGGAGGTAGTGCACGACGGCGAAGCCATGGGTGAAATAGTGGTGCGAGCCCCTTGGCTGACTCAGGGCTACCTGAAGGAACCCGAGAAAGGAGCTGAGCTATGGAATGGCAGTTGGCTGCATACCGGCGACATTGCCTCTATCGATCCCCTTGGGATAGTGGAAATCAAGGATCGCATCAAAGACGTAATCAAGACGGGCGGTGAGTGGATAAGCACGCTGGAGCTGGAGAGCCTCATCAGCTCACACGCGGCGGTCAGGTCGGTAGCCGTCGTCGGGATACCTGATGAACAGTGGGGCGAACGCCCCCTGGCTCTGGTGGTTTGCAAGGAAGGAGAAGACCTGGAGCCGCAGGCCATAGCGGCACATCTACAAGGATTCGTCGACCGCGGCCACATCACTAAATGGGCGATCCCACGACAGATAAGGATAGTCCCAGAAATTCCCAAAACCAGCGTCGGCAAGATCAACAAGCGCTTGATCCGCGAGCTCGAAGCCAGCAATGGGAAGGAAAGCATTTAAGCGATCTGTCGCATTCATAGCGTAAGGTTAACAACAGTCACACTGCTTATATTTCAGGTAGCATGTCGGTATCAATGCTCTGCCGGGGATCTCACCGTCCCCGCGCGGATGCTGATCGCCCTTTAGCAAATGGGTGTCTGGGCATGTTCATCGCTACAGGCACCTTCCATCCAGCCTGATCATTTACCTAAATCTGCTTTATTCAACAACGCCAGATTCATCCTCACTCATGCTTTCTTTGCTTTGAATGAACCGGAGCGCCAAATAAAGGTCTGGTGCCAGAATCATGTCGTCATCTTTCATTGTCGGTCGACTCTCCTTAAACCAGCGTGTTAACTCCGTTTTCCGGCCCGCAAGAATTAACTTAATCTTCCGCCCCTTCAGGTCCCGTTTTAACTCATTAATGGTTGCCAGGACGCTGATATCTGAATAGGTAAAGCAAGAAACGGCGTCAATGACCACCCATTTAGGTTGTAGTACTGCACCATCGACTAAATTCAAAACGCGGCGCTTAAAATAGGCCACATTAAAATAGGTCAGCGGTGAGTTAAACCGGTACATCAACACGCCAGGGATCATTTTCACATCGGTTGTATTACCTAATGAGTGAATCATCCCATTTTCGTCAATTCCCAATAAGTGTTCAGTAGGACGGAAAACTGTGCGCAGGAACTGCAACAGACCCAACAATACCGCAAGGCCAATCCCCTGAATAACCCCAATAATCAGAACACAGCCAAAGGTGAAGAACGCCAGGCGAAATGCGGGTTTATTTCTTCGCCTCAGGTTCCAGAGTCCGCGTAAATCAATTAATGACCACGATGCATAAATTAGAACAATGCCTAATGCAGATACCGGAATAAATTGTAATGGCTGCGTGAAAAATACCACGACGATTCCGATGATTAAGGCAGCAACAACGGAAACAAGCTGGCTTTTCCCTCCAGAGGAATCATTTACCGCAGTCCGGGAATCGGCTCCGCTAATCGCAAACCCCTGAGATAAACCAGACATTAGATTCGCGATACCCAAAGCCCTGAACTCAGCATCAGCATTTATTTCGTATCCGTTTTTCGCGGCAAAACTGCGAGCGGTTAGCATCAGGCTAACAAAACTGACTAACGCCAGGTTCAGCGCAGGGATCAATAAATCACGCGCCAGACCAGGCTGAAACGAGCCCCAGTGAACGACGGGCAAACCAGACTGAAAGCCCGATCCCCCAATAGTGGCAATCCCATACTGCTGCGCAGATGTAATCCATACCAGCGCCGTTGTTATCACAATAGCAATTAATGGTGCTGGCCATTGGCTACGAAACGTTTTGATAGCTATTAAAATCACTAACGTTAGGATGGAGATCCCTAAGGTTAATAAATGAATTTCTGAGAGTCGGCCAGGCAGGGCAATGATCTTCTCAATCACTTGCTCTTCATCAAGCGTAATCCCCAACACCTTACCGAGTTGCCCGACAATAATCGTCACGGCAACCCCGTTAAGCAGGCCCGTTAGAATAGGATGCGAAAGCAAGTCAGCAAGCGCGCCCAGGCGAAATTTACTGGCAAGCAGGCACCATCCCCCCATCATCACAGTCATGACAATTGTCAACTGCCAGTGAAGTTCTGGGTTTCCGGCAGAAAGAGGAACTACAACGGCTGCAATTACCGCGCAGGTCGTGGCATCAGGGCCAACAATCAATTGGCGGGAAGAACCAAACAGCGCATAAGCTAACATTGGCAAAACGCAGGAATATAACCCGACGATAGCCCCGACTCCCGCCAACTCAGCGTAAGCAATCGCAACCGGTAGTGCTACGGCAGCAACGGATAACCCGGCTTTAACATCTTGTTTTAGCCAGCTTTTATCGTACGCTAATAAATTTTTTAGCCCCGGCATGTAGTTTAATACCATTTTTCCGAACACTTTATTCTCCGGATAGACCCTTACTTATAGATAAAGGTACACGTAACTGTCGCAGGCGATCCTGATATTTTCGGGAGGTAATACAGAAAATTCAGATTGGGGGTTTACCGCATATACCGCAGGAAGGCTTGTGTTATGGAGGTTTTGGATATTGCTTTGCACCCGATGGTGCGGTGTTGTGATGTGCCTGATGCGCTGCGCTTATCAGGCCTACTGAAACGCATTCACTGACGGGCTTTTGTAGGCCGGATAAGGCGGCACGCCGCATCCGGCGGTTTTCATCCCGCACAGACGCAAAAAAGCCCATCCGTCAAGATGGGCTTCTTCACTTTAATTAATGCCTGGCAGTTCCCTACTCTCGCATGGGGAGACCCCACACTACCATCGGCGCTACGGCGTTTCACTTCTGAGTTCGGCATGGGGTCAGGTGGGACCACCGCGCTACAGCCGCCAGGCAAATTCTGTTTATCAACAC
>NZ_KQ089830.1:3313554-3458368 GCF_001037515.1 Citrobacter sp. MGH110
ACTCGTTGAGACTTGGTATTCATTTTTCGTCTTGCGACGTTAAGAATCCGTATCTTCGAGTGCCCACACAGATTGTCTGATAAATTGTTAAAGAGCAGTTGCGACGCGCTTTAGCGCTCTGTCGCGAGGTGGCGTATATTACGCTTTCCTCTTTCAGAGTCAACCCTCATTTTCAGGTTTTTCTCTTCAACCGAACCGGCTGTTTGTGTGAAGTGATTCACATCCGCCGTGTCGATGGAGGCGCATTATAGGGAGTTTCCTGCGGCCCGCAACCCTTAAATGACAGAAAAATGACTGACTGCTGCATTCCACAGCAAAACCCCGCCTTATACCCATTTACACACAGAGTTATCCACAATCGTAAGGAAATTATCTGTAAGCGTCCCTAAAAAGGGAGAGAATCGGTATGAAAACCTCTATATAGAAAGAAATTCACTCTACGCTATATAAAGAAGAAGGACTGACAACTTAAGCGCCATAATCCCTACCACCTTTGAATTACGCACCCCATCAGGCAATAATACCCGCACAAACCGTGATTTCAGGACCGTGATGAGATACTCCCTGCAACGTACTGCTATACGTAAACGCCCGATGAAGCTTGGCACCACCGTGATCCTCATGGTTAGTGCAGTACTCTTCTCCGTGCTGCTTGTCGTTCATCTGATTTATTTCTCGCAGATCAGCAACATGACGCGCGATGCATTAGCGAGTAAAGCGCTTGCGGTCGCGCGAACGCTAGCCAACTCTCCGGAGATCCGCCAGGGCCTAATGAAAAAGCCCGAGGAAAGCGGCATTCAGGCGATTGCCCAGGCGGTGAATAAGAGCAACGACTTTTTGTTTATCGTCGTCACTGATATGCAAAGCATTCGTTACTCCCATCCCGAAGCGCAGCGAATCGGTCAGCCATTTAAAGGTGATGACATATTGCTGGCCCTGCAAGGTAAAGAGAATGTCGCCATTAATCGCGGATTCCTGGCTAAAGCTCTACGTGTATTTACTCCTATCTATGACGAACATCATCGGCAGATTGGCGTGGTGTCGATCGGCCTTGAGCTCAGCCGGGTGACTGAGCAGATCAATAACAGCCGCGGCAGCATCATCTGGTCAATCTTATTTGGCGTGCTGGTTGGGCTACTCGGCACATGGGTATTTGTCAAAGTCCTCAAGCGCATTCTGTTTGGCCTGGAGCCTTATGAAATCTCCAATCTGTTCGAACAACGCCAGGCGATGCTGCACTCTATAAAGGAAGGTGTTATTGCCGTTGACGAATGCGGTGAAGTGACCCTGATTAACCAGGCGGCGCAGGAGCTGCTGGATTATCACAAATCACAAGATGATGCCCAGCTCTCCACACTCAGCCATGCGTGGTCACAGGTGGTCGATTTTTCACAGGTACTACATGACGGAACGCCGCGCCGCGATGAAGAGATCATGGTGAAGGATCGGCTACTCTTAATTAACACGGTCCCGGTACTCAGCAACGGTAAAATCATCGGTGCCATTTCAACCTTCAGAGATAAGACTGAAGTCCGAAAACTCATGCAACGTCTGGATGGTATGGTCAACTATGCCGACGCACTTCGTGAACGATCCCACGAATTCATGAATAAATTGCACGTGATTCTGGGATTATTGCATCTGAAAAGTTATAAGCAGCTTGAAAATTACATCCTGAAGACCGCAAACAATTATCAGGAAGAAATTGGCTCACTGTTAGGAAAAATAAAATCACCGGTGATCGCAGGATTTTTACTCAGTAAGATTAATCGCACATCTGATTTAGGCCATAGTCTGGTCATTAGCAATGAAAGCCAGTTACCGGAAAATAGCAACGAAGATCAGGTGGCGGTACTGATTACCGTTCTGGGGAATCTGATTGAAAACGCCCTGGAAGCGCTAGGTCAAGAACCTGGTGGTGAGATCAGCGTATCCTTGCATTATCGACACGGCTGGTTGCATTGCGAAGTGAATGATGATGGTCCGGGGATTGCCCCCGAAAACATTGAGCACATCTTTGAGAAGGGCGTCTCGTCAAAAGGAAGCGAACGGGGCGTTGGTTTAGCGCTTGTTAAACAACAGGTTGAAAACGTTGGCGGTAATATTTCCGTCGAGTCTGAACCAGGGATCTTCACCCAATTTTTTGTACAGTTACCGTGGAATGGTGAGAGGGCCAGCAGATGATCAATGTCTTAATTGTCGATGACGATGCAATGGTAGCGGAATTAAACCGCCGTTATGTCGCGCAACTCTCCGGTTTTCACTGCTGCGGCACAGCCTCCACGCTGGAGAAAGCAAAAGAGATAATCTTTCATAGCGGTCATCATATCGATCTGATTTTGCTAGATATTTATATGCAAAAAGAAAACGGTCTGGACCTGCTACCGGTTCTGCACAGCGAAGGTTGCAAGTGTGATGTCATCGTCATCTCTTCCGCCGCTGATGCCACCACCATCAAAGATTCACTTCACTACGGTGTTGTTGACTACCTGATCAAACCTTTCCAGGCTTCCCGGTTTGAAGAGGCGCTCACCGGCTGGCTGCACAAGAAAAATGAGATGGACAAGCATCAGTACTATGAACAGTCTGAGCTTGACCAGCTGATTCACGGCAGCTCTTCCAATGAACAGGAAGCACGGCGCTTACCTAAAGGGTTAACGCCACAAACGTTACGCACGCTGTGTCAGTGGATTGATGAGCACCAGGATCAGGAGTTCTCCACGGATGAGCTGGCCAACGAGGTCAATATCTCGCGCGTCTCTTGCCGTAAATACCTTATCTGGCTCGTCAATTGTCACATCTTATTTACCAGCATCCATTATGGCGTGACCGGCAGACCTGTTTATCGTTATCGTGTGCAGGCTGAACACTACTCATTGCTTAAACAATATTGCCAATAAATACACTTGGGATTATTTGTTATTTGAAAGTAACAATTATTAAAATAATGAAAAATCCCAATTTCACCAGCTGGCACTGTAAAATTATAAATTTGCGTTAGATCAAATATATTTGTATCCGGCATGTTAAATGTATTATTTTAATATTGACAACCATCACACTGTTTTTAATTTCAAAATCGCTAACAAAAGTTAATTAAGTATTATCTAACTCGCAGAGTGTGTATTTTTACCCATAAAGGATTAGTCTGAAATTAACCAGACATAAAAAATCTAGACTGGTAGCAATGGAGACCATGCTACGTACCATGGACACCGTACATTTTTGTGAGCAAATAAAAGTATCCGCACGCCGACCTCATCACATTATGAGATGGCGTGACCGTGATCACATAAATAATCTACTCACCCATTCTGTCGGTGGTTCACGTAATAGCGGAAAACGCAAAACAGATAAATTACAGCGTCAACCGCAGCTTTCCATGCCCAGCTCTGCTTCCCATCGCCTGAGGATTTTCTCCTCTGATCAAAGCCACAGAAAAAAGCTAAATATTTCCATAAATTTGAAAAAACATTCTAGCAAGACATTTGAACATTAATCGCAAATACGGACATATCGAATACTGACCATTTTTTGATGCTTATTCTGGCAAAAAAGAATGTGGCACAGATCCATTTTTCAAAAAATTGACTGGGTTTTTCGCGAGGGTAAATAAAATGTTATTTAGTATACAACTTCTCATAATATTAATATGTTTGTTTTATGGTGCCAGAAAGGGCGGTATCGCGCTGGGTTTATTAGGCGGTATCGGCCTGGTCATTCTGGTTTTCGTTTTCCATCTCCAGCCGGGTAAACCACCTGTAGATGTAATGCTGGTTATTATTGCCGTGGTGGCCGCATCGGCAACCTTGCAAGCCTCCGGCGGCCTTGACGTTATGCTGCAAATCGCTGAAAAGCTGCTGCGCCGTAACCCAAAATACGTTTCCATCGTCGCACCTTTCGTTACCTGCACCCTGACGATTCTCTGCGGTACAGGGCACGTGGTATACACCATCCTGCCAATCATTTATGACGTTGCCATTAAGAACAATATTCGCCCGGAACGTCCGATGGCGGCGAGTTCTATCGGTGCACAGATGGGGATTATCGCCAGCCCAGTTTCTGTAGCCGTGGTGTCACTGGTGGCAATGCTGGGTAACGTAACGTTTGAAGGCAAGCATCTCGAATTCCTCGACCTGCTCAGCATCACCATCCCGTCTACCCTGTTGGGTATCCTGGCGATCGGTATCTTCAGCTGGTTCCGTGGTAAGGATCTGGATAAAGATGAAGAGTTCCAGAAGTTCATTTCCGTACCTGAAAACCATAACTATGTGTATGGCGATACCGCCACGCTGTTAGACAAAAAGCTGCCGAAAAGCAACTGGCTGGCCATGTGGATCTTCCTGGCTGCTATCGCCGTGGTTGCCGTGCTTGGCGCGTTCTCTGAGCTGCGTCCTACCTTTAGCGGCAAACCGCTGTCAATGGTGCTGGTTATCCAGATGTTCATGCTGCTGACCGGTGCGCTGATTATTATCCTGACGAAGACCAATCCCGCTTCAATATCTAAAAACGAAGTCTTCCGTTCCGGTATGATCGCGATTGTGGCGGTGTACGGTATTGCCTGGATGGCCGAAACAATGTTCGGCGCGCACATGACAGAAATCGAAGGTGTGCTGGGCAATATGGTGAAAGAGTATCCGTGGGCCTATGCAATTGTTCTGCTGCTGGTATCCAAATTTGTAAACTCCCAGGCAGCGGCGCTGGCAGCGATTGTTCCGGTCGCGCTGGCAATCGGGGTTGATCCCGCGTACATCGTGGCTTCTGCTCCGGCATGTTACGGTTACTACATTCTGCCGACCTACCCGAGCGATCTGGCTGCTATCCAGTTTGACCGTTCCGGCACCACCCACATCGGCCGCTTCGTTATCAACCACAGCTTCATTCTGCCTGGCTTGATCGGCGTAAGCGTATCCTGTGTCTTTGGTTGGATCTTCGCCGCAATGTACGGTTTCCTGTAATCACAGTTCGCGTGCCGTCCACGTTGGTACGGCACGCCACCATGAAGACACAGAGAATTTTAAAATTCCTGAGAAAAATGAAAAGGCTGGAAGCAAATGTCAAAAGTTGAATTCACTTACCAGGCGGCTTTCCCACTGGGGGAAGACAAAACTGAGTACTACCTGCTGACATCCGATCACGTCAGCGTCGGCGAGTTTGAAGGCGAAACAATCCTGAAAGTAGCCCCTGAAGCACTTACACTACTGGCCCAGCAAGCCTTCCACGATGCCTCCTTCATGCTCCGCCCAGAACACCAACAGCAAGTAGCCTCAATTCTCCATGATCCCGAAGCCAGCGAAAACGATAAGTACGTGGCGCTGCAGTTCCTGAGAAACTCCGAAATCGCCGCCAAAGGCGTGTTGCCAACCTGCCAGGACACCGGTACGGCAATCATCATGGGTAAAAAAGGTCAGCGTGTTTGGACCGGCGGCGGCGATGAAGCGGCGCTCTCCAAAGGCGTATTTAATACCTATATCGAAGATAACCTGCGCTACTCGCAAAACGCGGCGCTGGATATGTACAAAGAAGTAAATACCGGCACCAACCTGCCCGCACAGATCGATCTGTACAGCGTGGACGGCGACGAATACAAATTCCTGTGCGTGGCCAAAGGCGGCGGCTCAGCCAACAAAACCTATCTGTATCAGGAAACCAAAGCGCTGCTGACTCCCGGCAAACTGAAAAACTTCCTGGTTGAGAAAATGCGCACGCTGGGTACCGCAGCTTGCCCGCCGTATCACATCGCATTCGTTATTGGTGGTACGTCAGCGGAAAGCACCCTCAAAACGGTGAAGCTGGCTAGCACACACTACTATGACGCGCTACCGACTGAAGGCAATGCTCACGGCCAGGCGTTCCGCGATCTGCAACTGGAACAAGAACTGCTGGAAGAAGCGCAGAAACTCGGCCTTGGTGCTCAGTTCGGCGGGAAATACTTCGCACATGATATCCGCGTGATCCGCCTGCCTCGCCACGGCGCATCCTGCCCGGTTGGTATGGGCGTTTCTTGCTCCGCAGACCGTAACATCAAGGCCAAGATCAACCGCGAAGGGATCTGGATTGAAAAACTGGAACATAACCCAGGTCAGTACATTCCAGAATCTCTGCGCCAGGCGGGCGAAGGCGAAGTGGTTAAAGTTGACCTTAACCGCCCAATGAAAGAGATCCTCGCCCAGCTCTCTCAGTACCCGGTTTCTACTCGTCTGTCACTGAGCGGTACTATCATTGTTGGTCGTGACATTGCCCACGCGAAGTTAAAAGAACGTATTGAGTCCGGCGAAGGTCTGCCGCAGTACGTGAAAGATCATCCGATCTACTACGCGGGTCCGGCCAAAACACCTGCAGGCTACCCGTCCGGTTCTTTAGGTCCAACCACCGCGGGTCGTATGGACTCCTACGTTGACCTGTTGCAGTCTCACGGCGGCAGCATGATCATGCTGGCAAAAGGTAACCGTAGCCAACAGGTGACTGACGCCTGCCACAAACACGGCGGCTTCTACTTGGGCAGCATTGGTGGACCGGCAGCGGTACTGGCGCAGCAGAGCATTAAGCATCTGGAATGCGTGGAATACCCGGAGCTGGGTATGGAAGCTATCTGGAAAATCGAAGTAGAAGATTTCCCGGCTTTCATTCTGGTCGATGACAAAGGCAACGATTTCTTCCAGCAAATCGTCAGCAAACAATGCGCTAACTGCGCGAAGTAACCCATTCGGCCCGGCACTGGACTGGCACTAAATTTTTGGCGTCAGTCCAGCGATCCCCCCGGGCCAACTTTATCCCCCCATTTACTGGTATTGAATTTTTGCCGCTCACAGGGAATAGTGACCTTTTCCATTACGTGTGAATTCGCAATGCTCCGCACTCTGAACCCCACAATCTTGCGCACCGGCGCATTGATCCTGGCGCTGATTCTTATCTACACCGGTATCTCTGCCTCGGAGAAAATCACCTGGCTGATGGAAGTCACGCCAGTCATTATTGTCGTCCCGCTGTTACTGGCAACCATGAAGCAGTACCCATTGACGCCGCTGCTTTATACGTTGATTTTCTTGCACGCCATCATTCTGATGGTAGGCGGGATGTATACCTACGCCAAAGTCCCCGTCGGTTTTCAGGTTCAGGAATGGCTGGATCTCAGTCGAAACCCCTATGACAAGCTGGGCCACTTCTTCCAGGGGCTGGTACCAGCCCTGACGGCAAGAGAGATTTTAGTGCGCGGCAATATTGTCCGTGGTCGTAAGATGCTGGCATTTTTGGTCTGCTGCGTAGCACTGGCGATTAGCGCAATGTATGAACTGATCGAATGGTGGGCTGCGCTGGCAATGGGGCAAGGTGCGGATGACTTCCTTGGCACGCAGGGTGACCCGTGGGATACCCAGTCGGACATGTTCTGCGCCCTGCTCGGTGCGTTAACAACGGTCCTCGCGTTGGCGGGCTGGCACAATCGGCAGTTGAAAACGGCCGGAGAGCGCTAACGCTTCTCCGGCAATCTACGCTACCTACTGCGGTACTTGATAACCAAAATCGGCAAGGCGAACAACAGTGTCAGAAAGTTCGCCATGCTGACGGCAGTATCTTCAATCAATAATCCGTAAATCAGCCACAAAACCAGCCCGCACACAAACATCACATACATCAAACCGGAGATGCCTTGTGTGTTGCGGGTGGTAATAACCTTAATGGCTTGCGGCAAGAAAGAGAGCGTCGTCAGGCTGGCCGCCAAATATCCAATCAACGAATACCATTCCATCGCTATGCCTTCACATCGCCTGGAGCCACTACCGCAATAGCCGGGATATCCGGTTGCTCATGGTGCTGCGGCACCTTGCGATACTTATCCAGTAAATGGATCTGGATCCTGCGCAGGGTGTCGCCATTCAGTCGATAAAAGCGGAAATACAGGACTAAGGTCACCACAAAAAAGAGTGCGGGTAGCGCTATCATAATAAACTGCATGCCAACGATGGTTTCGGCAGACTGCGCGACATTTGGCGCGTAATTAATCACCCCGAGTATCAACGCGATAAAGAAAGCGGCAAATGCTGACCCACCTTTTACCACCATTGTCTGCACCGAATAAGCGATACTTTCACAACGAACATTAAGTTTGTATTCGCCGTAATCAACGGTATCTGCCACCATAATGACCTGCAACACCCAGAAAAGCGCAGAACCAATATTCAGTAAAACACCCGCTATAACAATCAGTAAGATATTATGGAAATCTGCCAGCGCCATCACCAGTAGTACGCTACAGCTAAGCACCGGCAACACCGATGCCCCAGCCCACAAGATCCGTCGTGACAACGCGTTTACCAGCCGAGGAAAGAAAATCAGTGTCAGCAGGTTTGCCGCACCTGCGTAAGACATGTAGTACGGGAAGAGACTTGCATCGCCAATCACGTAGGTAAAATAGTAAATGGCAAAGCCAGCAATGATATTGGATGCAATATTGTAAGCCAGTGCCATACCTAACAGGCAGGATAGCTGGTCATTTTTATAGATAAGCCCAACGATCGCTTTCAACCCAAGACGACTGCTGTCTGCCGTGGCCTCACTGTCTGACGAATAAACCTCATGCACATTCCGTAGCGTCACAACGGTGGAAATGATAAAGAACGCGATGAGAATTAGCGTAAACATCTGAAAACCAAAACCACGATCTGCTCCGCCAACATAGCTCACAAAAGGCAGCGTCACGCCTGCGGTAACAAACCCAGAAAGGCTGGCGAAGAAACGGGGGTACGGCACCAGTTGTTCACGCTCGCGTTTATCCAGCGTAATGGTTGGCACCAGTGACCAGAATGGAATATCCATAATGGTGTAGGTCATTCCCCATAATATATACGTCACGCAAACAAATACGACCTGCGCAGTACCCTCAAAAAGATGTGCGCTAAAAAGCAAAAACAGCACCAATGAGTTCGCCAGCGTACCTAGCAAGATCCAGGGTTTAAATTTTCCCCAGCGCGATCGGGTGGCGTTCACAATCCAGCCCATAATGGGATCGTTTACCGCATCCCAAATCCTTGCCGCCAGGAACAACGTTCCGACCAGCCCCACCGATAATCCCACTACGTCGGTGTAGTAATACATCAGGTACATGTACACAATACCGATGGCGAAATCCTTACCAAACGCTCCAAATCCATAACTGAGTTTTGTTGTCAGAGATATGCTCATAGGGTATCGGGTCGCTGTTACCAGCGCCCGCCTTCTGTAAGAGGAAACGTCAGAGGTTAAACGCCGGATACAATGCCCGGCGTGATTGTGTATTAACGGTGCAGCCAGGCCGGCAGCCAGTCGCCGTGAGACGCGATCAGGTCGTCCACCAGCGCATAAATCTCTTCAATCCCCAGTACCGCGGCGGTATGCGGATCCATCATCACCGCGTGATAAACGCGATCGCGATTCTCCGTCAGGATGGCTTCCGTTAGCAGGGTCTGAACATTGATATTGGTTTGCATCATGGCCGCCAAATGTGACGGGAGAGTCCCGACTTTCGTTGGCTGAATACCATTCGCATCAACCAGACAAGCGACCTCAACGCAGCAGCCTTGCGGCAAGTTATCGATCAGATTGTCATTGCGAACGTTGCCATACACGACGCTCGGTTCACCGGTCCAGATAGCGTTCATGATAGTGCTGGCATATTCGCGCGACGGTTTAATGTCGATCCGCTCAGCCGTTTTGTACTCTTCCAGCTCTTTTTTCCAGTTCGCCAACTGTTCCACACAACGTTTCGGATATTCATCCAATGGCACCTTATAGCGCTCAATCAAATCTTCACGCCCCGGTTTGATAAACCACGGCGTATATTCGGCGAAGTGCTCCGACGATTCGGTGACGAAATACCCCAATTTTTTGAACATTTCATAACGCACAATGTTCTGGCAACGGGTATTTCCGTGAATATTCGGTTTCGGCGCCTGACCGGATTCATAGGCCGCCAGCAGCTCCGGGTAGAGATTCACATAGGCACCGTCCGCCGTTTTGCGCTCCAGCTCCAGATAAAACGCCATATGGTTGATCCCGGCACTGCGATAGCGCAAAGAAGCAGGGTCGATGTTCAGATCGCGGGCCAACTCCTCCGCCGTCCCCTGCACCGAATGACACAACCCAACCTGCTTAATATGCGGATAGCGCGCATACATTGCCCAGGTGTTCATTGCCATCGGGTTAACGTAGTTAAGCATTGTGGCCTGCGGACAGACTTCGGTCATATCCTCACAAATCTGCCATAAATGCGGGATGGTGCGCAGCGCGCGCATAATGCCGCCCGGCCCCAGCGTGTCGGCAATCGTCTGCTCCAGACCATGGCGTTTACACACCGTAAAATCGGTGACGGTACAAGGTTCATAGCCGCCAATCTGGAAAGCGACCACCACAAAATCAGCATCCTGTAATGCTGCTTTTTGATCGGTATAGCAGGTGATTCGTCCAGACGCGCCCGCAGAATCCATCAACTTGCGCACAACAACGTGTGACTCTTCCAGACGCGTAGGATCGAGATCCATCAAGGCGATATGCGCAGATTTAAGCGCATCGCGGTGAAAGACGTCCCCAAGAATATTTTTGACGAAAATCGTGGAACCGGCGCCGATAAAGGTAATTTTGGGTGCAGACATCATGACTCTCCAGAACATTAGTGAACACAGTCATGGTGGCACAGCGCATAGATGAAAACCTCCGACTTCCCTGCTGAGCATTCCCATAAACTCAGATCATCACTCTGCGCCCTATTGGATCTGAGTTTATGGGACAAAATTACCCAAAAAGCAGAGTATGCGGCCGCAAAATGTCGCTATGCTCAATGGTAACGGTCCAATTTGTGTCCTGATTCTCAGCCTTAATACGTGTTAAATGACATGATTCTGATAATTCAGGAAATGGAGCAACCATGAGTACATTACCGACATCGCCTCTTCCTCCCGATCCGCACATGTGCAGTAGCGATGAAGAACAAACCCGCAGCCCGCTATCGCTGTACTCAGAATATCAACGGATGGATATCGAGTTGCGCTCACCGCATGCTATGCCTGCCAGCCACTGGCATGGGCAGGTGGAGATCAATGTTCCGTTTGATGGTGACGTCGAGTACCTTATCAACAACGAAGTCGTGCAGATAAAACAGGGACACATCACGCTATTCTGGGCCTGTACACCGCATCAGCTCACGCGTCCGGGCAACTGCCAAAGTATGGCTATCTTCAATTTACCGATGCACCTTTTCCTCTCCTGGCCGCTGGATCGCGAGCTGATCAACCATGTTACCCATGGAATGGTCATCAAATCGCTGGCGTCGCAGCAGTTGAGCACCTTTGAGGTTCAGCGCTGGCAACAGGAACTGAGCAACCCGAACGAACAAATTCGCCAGCTCGCCATTGATGAAATTGGTCTGATGCTCAAACGGTTTAGCCTTTCCGGCTGGCAGCCTATCCTGGTCAATAAAACCTCGCGGACCCACAAAAACAGCGTGTCGCGGCACGCCCAGTTTTACGTCAGCCAAATGCTGAGCTTTATTGCCGACAACTACGATCAGGCGCTCACCATCAACGACGTCGCGGAACACGTGAAGCTCAACGCCAACTACGCGATGGGGATTTTCCAACGCGTAATGCAACTCACCCTGAAGCAGTACATCACGGCAATGCGGATCAATCACGTCCGCGCATTGCTTAGCGATACCGATAAAACCATTCTCGACGTTGCGTTGACTGCCGGATTCCGATCCAGCAGCCGTTTTTATGACACCTTCAGCAAGTTTGTCGGCATGTCGCCGCAGCAGTACCGCAAACTGAGCCAGCAGCATCGGCAAACAATCGCTGGTTGATATCATTCGGCAATATCAGTATCAGCCAAAAAAATATTCCCCCTGTCGATAAACGGCGGTGAAAAACCGCCAACAAGCAAACATAACCCACTGTTTAAAAACAAATTAAACACAAATTAGACTATTTTTTACCCGCTTTACAGCCCATTTTGACAGGATAATACTTGCCTGCGTCACATTCATACGGTGTGTCTGCAATTCATAGATTGCAACCTTTCCACAACCGGGTAAAAGATGATGAAAGTATTAATTGTTGAAAGTGAGTTTCTGCATCAGGACACCTGGGTCGGTAGCGCTGTCGAACGTCTGGCTGACGCATTAAGCCGCCAAAATGTTACCGTCATTAAGTCCACCTCATTCGACGATGGTTACGCAATCCTCGCCGCCAATGAAGCCATTGATTGCCTGATGTTCAGCTATCAAATGGAACAACAAGACGAGCACCTGAACGTCAGGCAATTGATCGGCAAGCTCCACGAGCGCCAGCAAAACGTACCTGTTTTCCTGCTGGGCGATCGCGAAAAAGCCACCGCATCGCTGGATCGCGACCTGCTGGAGCTTGTCGATGAATTCGCCTGGATTCTGGAAGATACCGCAGACTTTATCGCCGGTCGCGCCGTTGCGGCGATGACCCGCTACCGCCAACAACTTCTGCCACCGCTGTTCAGCGCGCTGATGAAGTACGGCGACATCCATGAATACTCCTGGGCAGCACCGGGTCACCAGGGCGGCGTCGGATTCACCAAAACGCCGGCCGGTCGTTTCTACCATGATTACTATGGTGAAAACTTATTCCGTAGCGACATGGGTATTGAACGCGCATCGCTCGGCTCGCTGCTGGATCATACCGGCGCGTTTGGCGAGAGCGAAAAATATGCTGCCCGCGTGTTTGGCGCTGACCGCTCCTGGTCCGTGGTGGTCGGGACTTCCGGCTCTAACCGCACCATCATGCAGGCTTGTATGACCGATGATGACGTCGTGGTGCTGGATCGTAACTGCCATAAATCCATCGAGCAGGGGCTTATCCTCACCGGGGCAAAACCGGTGTACATGGTGCCAAGCCGCAACCGGTACGGCATTATCGGGCCTATCTACCCGCAGGAAATGCAGCCTGAAACATTGCAGAAAAAGATCAGCGAAAGCCCGCTGACCAAAGGTAAAGCCGGGCAAAAACCGTCTTACAGCGTTGTGACCAACTGTACCTACGACGGTGTTTGCTACAACGCCAAAGAGGCCCAGGACCTGCTCGCGCAAACCAGCGATCGCATCCACTTCGATGAGGCCTGGTACGGCTATGCTCGCTTCAACCCAATTTACGCCGATCACTACGCCATGCGTGGCGCGCCGGGCGATCATAACGGTCCTACCGTTTTTGCCACCCACTCGACCCACAAACTGCTGAATGCGCTTTCTCAGGCATCTTACATTCACGTTCGTGAAGGTCGTGGGGCCGTGAACTTCTCCCGCTTTAACCAGGCGTACATGATGCACGCCACTACCTCTCCGCTGTATGCCATCTGTGCTTCAAACGACGTGGCGGTCTCCATGATGGACGGTAACAGCGGCCTGTCGCTCACCCAGGAAGTGATCGACGAAGCGGTCGATTTCCGTCAGGCCATGGCACGGTTGTACAAAGAATTCACCGCCGAAGGCGACTGGTTCTTCAAACCGTGGAACAAAGAGATTGTGACCGATCCGCAGACCGGCAAAACCTATGACTTTGCCGATGCGCCAACCCAACTCCTGACCACCGACCAGAACTGCTGGGTAATGCGCCCCGGTGAATCCTGGCACGGATTTAAAGACCTGCCGGATAACTGGAGCATGCTGGACCCGATCAAAGTCAGCATTCTGGCTCCGGGAATGGGCGACGATGGTGAACTGGAAGAGAACGGCGTACCGGCTGCACTGGTCACCGCCTGGCTTGGCCGTCACGGCATCGTGCCGACCCGTACCACCGATTTCCAGATTATGTTCCTGTTCTCCATGGGGATTACCCGCGGGAAATGGGGCACACTGATCAACACGTTGTGCTCTTTCAAACACCATTACGATGCCAATACCCCGCTGGCACAGGTGATGCCAGAACTGGTTGAGGAACATCCAGACACTTACGCCAACATGGGCATTCACGATCTGGGCGACACCATGTTCGCCTGGCTGAAAGAGAACAACCCTGGCGCACGTCTTAACGCGGCCTACTCCGGCCTGCCTGTTGCTGAAATCACCCCGCGTGAAGCCTATAACGCGATAGTCAGCGATAACGTTGAGATGGTGGCCATTGAAAATCTGCCGGGTCGTATAGCCGCGAACTCCGTTATTCCTTACCCACCAGGAATTCCGATGCTGCTGTCCGGGGAAAACTTTGGCGACGCCAATAGCCCGCAGATTAGTTATCTACGTTCGTTGCAGTCCTGGGACCACCACTTCCCTGGATTTGAACATGAAACCGAAGGAACGGAAATTATTGACGGTGTGTACCACGTTATGTGCGTGAAAGCATAATGTCGTTTTATAGATAGTCCGATGTTTAAGGTAGACATGTCATGCTTGAGTAATTCCTGAGTATTGCTGCAAAACAATAACATTGTCATACCTTTTTGCGCGGGACCACCCCGCGCTTTTTTTATACGCAAATAGCGCCTTTCCACTTGCGTACAAAAATGTGTACATAAGAAAAATCCCGCCAAACATTGTAATTAATTTCAGACACGTTATTTTATTGCAGTCCTGGTTTCATCATACAATTTCAATTTAGCCGATTTGGCTCATCTGATGTTGAGCTACGGTGTTTTATGTTCATATTCCTGGAGTTGGGTATGAGGCTTTGCAGCAAAGAAGCTTGTGTTGTTGTATTAACGGAGAAGGATGTTTGGTTAAGGATTAACGGTAAAGAAGCCATCAGTTTAAAAGCTAATCATATGGCGCTGGTGGCATGCGATAATAATATTATCGATTTCTCATCACTTAATAACGCATTGGTCGTACATATCAGCCGCGATATCATTAAAGATTATCTGCGCTTTTTAAATAAAGACCTTTCACAGATCCCACTCTGGCAACGCAGTGCCAGCCCAGTGATGACCGCCGCGTGTCTGACGCCGGATGTCTTCAGGGTGGCAGCCCAACACAGCGTAATGGACACAGTGAACGAAGCTGAAAGAGAGCGTACGCGCTCGCTACTGTTCACGGTGTTATCACGCTTTCTCGACAGCAAAAAGTTTATTTCTTTGCTCATGTATATGCTGCGCAACTGTATCAGCGATAGCGTTTATCACATTATTGAGAGCGATATACATAAAGACTGGAATTTAAGCATGGTTGCCAGTTGCTTATGCCTGAGTCCCAGTTTGTTAAAGAAAAAGCTCAAAAGTGAAAATACAAGTTACAGCCAAATAATTACCACATGTCGCATGCGATATGCCGTCAATCAATTACTGATGGACGGCAAAAACATTTCTCAGGTCTCTCAACTGTGTGGATATAACAGTACCTCATACTTTATCTCCGTATTCAAAGAGTTCTATGGGATGACGCCTCTGCATTATGTGAGTCAACATAGGGAGCCATCCGCCGCCTGATTTTTAATCAGTTAGCGATAAGCCATAATAATATCAGCATTAGCGATACCCCAGCTCCGTCATCATTAAATAGACTTTTGACGAGGTATGATAAGGCGTCATTTATCCTTATCAGGAGTTAAAAAATATGTCGACGGATGCTGATGCTCACAAAGTGGGCTTAATCCCCGTCACCCTTATGGTGTCGGGGAATATTATGGGTTCCGGTGTATTCCTGCTACCCGCAAACCTTGCGTCAACTGGCGGGATTGCAATCTACGGATGGTTGGTCACGATTATCGGTGCTCTGGCACTGTCGATGGTGTACGCCAAAATGTCGTCCTTAGACTCCAGTCCCGGTGGTTCTTATGCTTACGCCCGCCGCTGCTTCGGTCCTTTTTTGGGCTACCAGACCAACGTGCTGTACTGGCTGGCCTGCTGGATTGGTAACATCGCCATGGTGGTCATTGGCGTCGGTTACCTGAGCTACTTCTTCCCCATCTTAAAAGATCCGCTGGTCCTGACGCTGACCTGCGTCGTAGTGCTGTGGATCTTCGTATTACTGAACATTGTCGGACCGAAAATGATCACCCGCGTGCAGGCCGTCGCAACGGTACTGGCACTGGTGCCAATTGTCGGGATTGCCGTCTTCGGCTGGTTCTGGTTCCGCGGTGAAACCTATATGGCAGCCTGGAACGTCAGCGGGATGAACACCTTCGGCGCGATTCAAAGCACTCTGAACGTCACCTTGTGGTCATTTATCGGGGTGGAAAGCGCCTCCGTTGCGGCTGGCGTGGTTAAAAATCCCAAACGTAACGTACCTATCGCCACCATGGGCGGTGTGCTGATTGCCGCTGTTTGCTACGTGCTCTCCACCACCGCAATCATGGGTATGATCCCTAACGCGGCGCTGCGTGTATCAGCCTCTCCGTTCGGTGATGCCGCACGTATGGCGCTGGGTGACACCGCTGGGGCGATAGTTTCCTTCTGTGCTGCTGCCGGGTGTCTTGGTTCTCTGGGCGGCTGGACGCTGCTTGCCGGGCAAACCGCCAAAGCCGCAGCCGATGACGGCCTGTTCCCACCAATTTTTGCCCGCGTGAACAAAGCCGGTACGCCAGTGGCTGGGTTAATTATCGTCGGCATCCTGATGACCATCTTCCAGTTCAGCAGCATGTCGCCGAACGCAGCAAAAGAGTTTGGTCTGGTCTCTTCGGTCTCCGTTATCTTCACCCTGGTGCCGTATCTGTATACCTGCGCCGCGCTGCTGCTGCTCGGCCATGGCCACTTTGGTAAAGCACGCCCGATGTACTTACTGGTGACCTTTATCGCCTTTGTCTACTGCATCTGGGCGGTTGTCGGTTCCGGCGCCAAAGAAGTGATGTGGTCGTTCGTCACGCTGATGATCATCACCGCGCTGTACGCACTGAACTACAACCGGATCCATAAAAACCCGTATCCATTGGATGCACCAGTGAACAATAACTAACTTAAGCAATCGTCATTGCCCGATGGCGTCAGTTCATCGGGCCTCCGCTGCCTCGCTGATATTCGAGAAATCAACATTAAGAACTTAAGGTTGGCTTAACTTTACTTTGAGAGGATTTGCGCCACTTAGTCGATGGAACCCCCTTAATGTTAAAGCTCTTGTTTAAAAGGCCCACTCTCGGGCTAATCAGCTGGCTCCTGCTGATCTCATTTTATCTTGCGACCTTCCTGAACATTGCGTTCTATAAACAAGTGCTGCAAGACCTGCCTCTGGACTCTGTGCGTAACGTGCTGGTGTTTTTATCAATGCCAGTCGTCGCGTTCAGCGTCATGAACATCGTGCTGACGCTGGCCTCATTCCTGTGGCTTAATCGCCTGGTGGCGTGCATTTTCATTCTGGTTGGTGCATCGGCCCAATATTTCATCATGACCTACGGCATCATCATCGACCGCTCGATGATCGCCAATATGATGGACACTACGCCCGCCGAAACCTTTGCTTTGCTGACGCCGCAAATGCTCATCACGCTCGGGGTGAGCGGCATTCTGGCCGCGCTCATTGCCTGCTGGGTAAAAATTAAACCGATCACGCCAGTTATGCGCAGCATACTGTTTCGTGGCGCGAATATTCTGATCTCCGCGCTGCTGATCGTGCTGGTCGCAGCGTTCTTCTATAAAGATTACGCCTCACTGTTTCGCAACAACAAAGAACTGGTGAAATCCCTCAGTCCATCCAACAGCATTGTGGCGACGTCATCCTGGTATTCACACCAGCGACTGGCCCACCTGCCGCTGGTGCGCATTGGCGAAGATGCCCATCGCAATCCGTTGATGGTAAAAGAAAAGCGTAAGAACCTGACGATTGTGGTTCTCGGCGAGACCTCGCGCGGCGATAACTTCTCGCTGTCAGGCTACTCGCGCCAGACCAACCCGCTGCTGGAAAAAGATGATGTGGTCTATTTCCCCCGCACCACATCCTGCGGAACGGCAACGGCAGTATCAGTACCCTGCATGTTCTCGGATATGCCACGCGCGCACTACGACGAAGAACTGGCACAGCATCAGGAAGGCGTACTCGACATCATTCAGCGGGCGGGAATTAACGTTCTGTGGAACGATAACGACGGCGGCTGCAAAGGAGCCTGTGATCGGGTTCCACACCAGAATATGACTAAGCTGAACCTGCCAGGGCAGTGTATTGACGGTGAATGCTACGATGAAGTCCTGTTCCACGGGCTGGAAGAGTACATTAATAACCTGCAAGGCGACGGGGTGATTGTGCTGCACACCATCGGCAGCCACGGTCCGACCTATTACAACCGCTATCCTGCGCAGTTTAAGAAATTTACGCCAACCTGCGATACCAACGAAATCCAGACCTGTTCGCAGCAACAGTTGGTCAATACTTACGACAACACCATTCTTTACGTTGACTATATTGTTGATAAAGCGATCAATATACTGAAAGAACACCAGGATAATTTCACCACCAGCCTGGTCTATCTTTCCGATCACGGCGAATCCTTAGGGGAAAATGGCGTCTATTTGCACGGCCTGCCGTATTCGATTGCACCAGATACGCAAAAACATGTGCCGATGCTGCTGTGGCTCTCCGAGGATTATCAGCAACGCTATCAGGTCTCTCAGACATGTTTGCAAAAACGGGCAAGCTCAGAAGACTTCTCGCAGGATAATCTCTTCTCAACTCTGCTGGGATTAACGGGCGTGCAAACACAGAAATATCAGGCGGCAGATGATATTCTGCAACCCTGCCGGGGAGGCTAAACGAATGAAAATTCTGATTGTTGAAGACGACACGTTGTTACTACAGGGACTGATACTCGCTGCACAAACAGAAGGCTACGCCTGTGATGGCGTGTCAACCGCCCGTGCAGCCGAGCAGTGTCTGGAGACCGGACATTACAGTCTGGTTGTTCTGGACCTGGGCTTGCCGGATGAAGACGGTTTGCACTTCCTGACCCGCATCAGACAGAAGAAATACTCTCTCCCCGTGCTGATCCTCACCGCCCGTGACACGCTCAAAGACCGGGTCAGCGGGCTGGACGTGGGTGCCGATGACTATCTGGTCAAACCGTTCGCACTGGAAGAACTGCACGCCCGCATCCGGGCACTTCTGCGTCGCCACAACAATCAGGGTGAAAGTGAATTAATTGTCAGCAATCTGACGCTGAATATCGGTCGTCGCCAGGTGTGGATGGACGGACAAGAGGTTATCTTAACGCCGAAAGAATACGCGCTCCTGTCGCGTCTGATGCTCAAGGCAGGCAGTCCTGTTCACCGGGAAATTCTGTATAACGACATCTACAGTTGGGATAACGAACCGTCGACCAATACGCTGGAAGTGCACATTCACAATCTGCGCGATAAAGTGGGGAAATCACGCATCCGTACGGTCAGGGGATTTGGCTATATGCTGGTCGCCACTGAGGAAAGCTAAGTGAAGCTGCTGCAATATCTAAAACGACCTCTCCCTCTTCGCCAACGGTTAATACTGACGATCGGTCTAATTCTGCTGGTCTTTCAGCTCATTAGCACCTTCTGGTTGTGGCACGAAAGTACCGAGCAAATACAGTTATTCGAACAGGCGCTGCGCGATAACCGTAACAACGATCGCCACATCATGCATGAGATCCGCGAGGCTATCGCCAGCCTGATCGTCCCCGGCATCTTTATGGTCAGCCTGACGCTGCTAATTTGCTACCAGGCGGTGCGACGTATTACCCGCCCTCTGGCAGATCTGCAAAAAGAGTTAGAGGCGCGAGCAGCCGATAACCTGGCCCCGATTGAAATTCACAGCTCAACCGTTGAGATCCAGGCCGTTGTCTCAGCGCTCAATGACCTGGTAACGCGGCTGACCAGCACTATTGAAAACGAACGTTTATTTACCGCCGATGTCGCCCACGAACTTCGCACACCGCTGTCAGGCGTTCGCCTGCATCTGGAATTATTATCCAAAACCCATAAGGTCGACGTTACGCCGTTGATTGCCCGCCTTGATCAAATGATGGACAGCGTATCGCAGCTGCTGCAACTCGCCCGCGTCGGGCAGTCGTTTTCAGCCGGGAGCTACCAGCATGTCAAACTGCTGGAGGACGTTATTCTGCCATCCTACGATGAACTCAGCACCATGCTGGACCAACGTAAACAGACGCTGCTCCTGCCACAAAGCGCGGCGGACGTTGTCGTGCGTGGCGATGCTACGCTGTTGCGGATGCTGCTACGAAATCTGGTGGAAAACGCGCATCGTTACAGCCCGGAAGGCACCCATATTACGATTAGCCTGAACACCGAGCATGATGCCGTCCTGGCCGTCGAAGATGAAGGGCCGGGCATTGATGAAAGTAAATGCGGGGAGTTAAGTAAAGCATTCGTCCGAATGGACAGCCGTTTTGGTGGGATTGGGCTGGGGCTGAGCATTGTCAGTCGTATCACCCAGTTACATCAGGGGCATTTCTATCTGCAAAATCGCCAGGGAGCCACCGGCACTCGCGCATGGGTGGAATTGGCGAAAGATCAGTAAGAGCTCACCCACACATACAAAAAGCTGCTGACGATCAGCACGCTGCACACGGTGGTCAAACTTTCATAAATACGGGTTTTCATGACACTCTCCTCCGAAACTATGGAGGAGAGTTTGCCTGACACAGATTAAGCCAACCTTAAGTTGATATCATAAGACACCTTATCCGGCCTACTGAGTACAATGCTGCCCGTAGGCCTGATAAACGTAGTGCCATCAGGCAATAACACGAATGCCCAGGCCATGCGCCGGATGGCGGCTAGCGCCTTATCCGGCCTACTGAGTACAATGCTGCCCGTAGGCCTGATAAACGTAGTGCCATCAGGCAATAACACGAATGCCCAGGCCATGCGCCGGATGGCGGCTAGCGCCTTATCCGGCCTACGAAAGTACAACGCTGCCCGTAGGCCTGATAAACGTAGTGCCAAGGCATTAACACGAATGCCCGGGCCATGCGCCGGATGGCGGCTAGCGCCTTATCCGGCCTACTGAGTACAATGCTGCCCGTAGGCCTGATAAACGTAGTGCCATCAGGCAATAACACGAATGCCCAGGCCATGCGCCGGATGGCGACTAGCGCCTTATCCGGCCTACTGAGTACAACGCTGCCCGTAGGCCTGATAAACGTAGTGCCATCAGGCAATAACACGAATGCCAAGGCCAGGCACCGGATGGCGGCTAGCGCCTTATCCGGCCGACTAAGTACGGCGCTGCCCGTAGGCCTGATAAACGTAGTGCCATCAGGCAATAACACCGTTACTCTTCAATACGCGGATGCTGCTGCACCAGACGCGTGCGCTTAACCTGTAGCTCAGCAATTTCCTGATCGATATCTTCGATTTTCTGTTCAATGTTATCGTAGTGTTCGCCGAGGATCTCTTTCGCTTCCTGAATATCCGAAGCAGCAGGTGTCGCGCCTTTCAGCGGCTGATTAGCCGTCTCTTTCATGGTCACGCCGGTAATTAAACCTACTACCGCAATCACCATCAGATAATAAGCAGGCATCATCAGATTCTGCGAGCTTTCCACCAGCCATGCGGCCAATGTCGGAGTCAGACCGGCGATCAATACCGAGATATTAAACGCGGCGGCCAGCGCACTGTAGCGAATATGCGTCGGGAACATCGCCGGTAACGTTGACGCCATCACCCCGGTAAAGCAGTTGAGGATCACCGCCAACATCAGCAACCCGGCGAAAATCAGGCCGATAACATTACTGTTAATCAGAATAAATGCCGGAATCGCCAGCACAAACAGCGCAATACTGCCCATGATCACAAACGGACGACGCCCGAAACGGTCGCTGAGCAACCCCATAATCGGCTGCACAAACAGCATACCAATCATGATGGCGATAATAATCAACACGCCGTGGTCTTCAGAGTAATGCAGGTTATGCGACAGATAGCTCGGCATATAGGTGAGCAGCATGTAGTAGGTGACGTTGGTGGCAATCACCAGACCAACACATGCCAACAGGCTGCGCCAGTGCTTAGTTGCAATCTCTTTAAACGAGACCTTGGGACCTTCCTGCAGACCCTGACGATCACCCTGCTCCAGTTTATCCACGTGCTGCTGGAACGCCGGCGTCTCTTCCAGCGCATGGCGCAGGTACAGACCAATCAGCCCTAACGGTAGAGCTAGGAAGAACGGAATACGCCAGCCCCACTCAAGGAAGTTATCCTCGCCGACGATAGTTGAGATCAGGACCACCACGCCCGCGCCCAGCACAAACCCGGCAATCGAGCCGAAGTCCAGCCAACTGCCCATAAATCCGCGCTTACGGTCTGGCGAGTACTCTGCGACAAAAATCGATGCCCCGGTATACTCTCCGCCGACCGAGAACCCCTGCGCCATCTTACACAGCAGCAGCAGAATCGGTGCCCAGATACCAATTGAGGCATACGAGGGAATAAGACCGATACAGAAGGTACTGATCGACATAATCACGATGGTGATAGCGAGTATCTTCTGACGACCGTATTTATCGCCGAGCATACCGAAGAACAATCCGCCAAGCGGTCGAATCAGAAAGGGAACAGAGAAGGTGGCGAGTGCAGCAACCATCTGCACGCTGGGGTCAGCCCCCGGGAAGAACACTTTACCTAATGCGTAAGCAACAAATCCATAAACACCAAAATCGAACCACTCCATCGCATTACCTAACGACGCTGCGGTAATGGCTTTTCGCAATTTACCGTCATCAATGATGGTAACGTCGCGCAGCGTTATCGGTTTTATTTTTTTCCTTTTTAGCATACTCGTCCTCATAGACTTAGCCCTGTCACGCTCCAGTTCGAGTCCCCTAACGCCCATGCGTCAGGGTCATCACCGAGCGGGGAATGCACAGGCGCATTCCCTGTAACAAGCGTAGCAGGTTTACTTACACTGACGAGAAACGCACAGTACAACCGAACCTGTTGACGCCTGATTGGGCGGTTAATGACCTCTTTACCCTAACAGCGTTTAAATTTGTGATCAACTTCACATATAGTTTTTCATTTCGTCAACATGCGTAAATTAGGTCATTCTTAGTCAGCTTTTTTACATGTAATGCTTGCGATTTAATGACAATTAAATACAAGAATAAATCGCTTTATTGCACCAACAATCACAGCGGTCACTATTATTCTGCTAGCAAAAAAACCACCTAATCCCTTCACAAAAAGATCACAGCTTTTTTAATAATCATGGTGCTTAAGAACTTTTGCACGGAATATGTGATGAAGATAACTAAAACATCGTTTTATTTTGATTGAATCAATGTTCCTGTGAATGCAAACTAATTCCAGACGCAATATCCCTGGGAGCAGCAACACGCTCAACGTATGCCGCGTTAGATTTTATAAAACAAAGAGATAGCGATTTTCTTTGTTAAGAAATACCAGCAACCATTTGAATTTATTAATTTTTACCCTCTTGCGCGAATTTTAGCAGCGACAAGACATGAGGACGTTTATGAAAATTAAAGCCACGATTGAACGCATCCCCGGCGGAATGATGTTGATTCCTCTGTTATTAGGCGCAGTGTTAAATACGTTAGCTCCGGATACCGGTGCGTATTTCGGTTCGTTTACCAAAGGAATGATCAGCGGAACGGTACCGATTCTGGCAGTGTGGTTTTTTTGTATCGGCGCATCTATTGATTTGCGGGCAACCGGTACGGTATTACGCAAGTCCGGTACGCTGGTAATAACCAAAATAGCCGTGGCGTGGGTAGTGGCAATGATTGCTGCTTCATTTATTCCTGATACCGGTATTCAAACCGGGTTCTTTGCAGGCCTCTCAGTTTTGGCAATTGTCTCCGCAATGGACATGACCAACGGTGGTTTGTACGCCAGCCTGATGAACCAGTACGGCACCAAAGAAGAGTCCGGCGCATTTGTGTTGATGTCTCTGGAATCCGGTCCGTTAATGACCATGGTGATCCTCGGCTCTGCGGGTCTGGCCTCCTTCGAGCCACACCATTTCATCGGCGCGGTATTACCGTTCCTGATTGGCTTTACGTTGGGCAACCTGGATCACGACCTGCGTTCTTTCTTCAGCAAAGCCACACCGGTGCTGATCCCGTTCTTCGGCTTCGCGTTGGGTAACACTATTAACCTGAGCGTGATCGTTGATACCGGTCTGCTGGGTATCCTGCTGGGTGTCGCGGTTATCGTCATCACCGGTATCCCGCTGATTATTGCTGACCGTGTTATTGGTGGCGGGAACGGTACGGCAGGCGTCGCAGCCTCTTCAGCAGCAGGCGCTGCGGTAGCAAACCCGGTGATTATCGCTCAGATTAACCCGGCGTTCGAACCGGTTGCCGCATCCGCTACGGCGCTGGTTGCCGCCAGCGTAATTGTCACCGCCATTCTGGTGCCGATTATCACCGCGCTGTACGCCAAACATTTTAATAAAAACCTGGTCGCCAACGAAGCGGTGGCCACCCCGGCAGACTCTTTGCACCACTAAACCTGCCTTTATCCTACTCACCAGCCCTGCTCAATTGACGAGCAGGGTCGGTGCAAAAATCTCCTCAACCATCGCATCGACCAGCCGCTTTGCCGAACACAATCGCGGCATTCCCAGCGCCACATTTTGCCAACGCTGCGTCACCGACCAGCTCACAGGATGGCGTTGCGCATCGCACCAGCTCCCCAGCCAGCTCAGCATATCGTTATACTCGCCCGATCCGCCGACAGCTGGCGTGCTGAGCCAATGATGATAGTAATGACGCGTAGCAGGCGCTGCATTCACGCTATCCGCCAATGCCTGAGCCGCCATGGTTCGCAGGTTGTCTTTTAGCATTAACACCACATCGGCATTCGCTAACCGGCAGGCATCACCAAAAGCTCCCCAACGTAGCTCCTCCAGCGCGACAAAACAGCGTCCTGGTAACGACCAGCCGTCATACGCGCCAGCCCGCCAGCGGGTAAAAATTTGTTCGCTATGCTCGCCCGCCTGAACCGTGAGGCCGCGCTGGGTCAGCGCCTTCTCTTTATACGCCGCGCGTTGGGTAAACCAGTCAGTCAGTGAATTTATTTGCTGTAAAAGACCGGGGGTTGAAAGCCCACGCGGGTGTTCTGTTTGTTGCAAAAACATCAGCCCTTCGGCGATCCGTACCAGCGCCAGATGACCCGGGTCAATCATGCCTGCCAGCTTCTCCACCAGCTTAAGGCGCATCACCAGATGTTCGCTGGACACTCCCGCCATCACCCACGCACGCAGTTGCGTCTGGGATAACACTTCCTGCGTCAGACGCGCGCGCAGCCGCTGCTGCTGTTGCAGAAAACCGCCGGAACGTTTGGTTTCATCTCCCTGAACCAGATCGACCATAAACTTCGGGTAGACACACTCCAGCGTCCTCCCGGGGCCTTCCAGTAAAACGTTAGTCATGTGTGCTCGGTTGCAAAAAGGGTATTGATATCGTCACGCAGCAATCGGGAATCTTCATAAAGCCATGCCGCAATCGTAATGCGCTGCTGCAATTGCTCATTCATTGCATTCACCGCGGATTCATTTTGTTGGCGTAGCGTCAGACTCTCACTCAGACTCGCCTGCAATTGCGCCAGGCACAGAGAGAAATCAGCAAAAAATGTGGCCATGCCAGCCGTAACGGAGATATCGACCTGAGCAGCTAAAGCTTTACGAATTTGTTGGCAAAACTGGGAGACGTACTGCACAAGGTTTTTATGCAATGCGCCCATATCAATGAGATAACGCGTTTTTGTTTCGACGTAATCATTCCATCCCCAGTTGGGTTGATTTAGCCAACGAGAGAAAGTGTCACGCACCACACCGCCAGTAGACGGCGCATTTTCTGCCGGAATATCCTGCTCAATGGCCTCGTTAAACAATTGGCGGGTATTGAAATTAAACATCGCCGTATGGAACGCTGGAAAACGGATCCGCGCACGAAAACCGGCGTGGTTTAGCTCCTCTTTCACCCTTTGCTCAATTGGCCGCATCGCGTCATTTAGCGCCCGGGAGAGCGTCGACTCAAGCTGTTCAAAACGCAGGGCTAAGTCCCGGCTGATGCTTTCCTGCGCCGCCAGCAATACCCCCTCACAGGACGAGCGAATTTTATCTAACACAATTTTCGCCTGCCCTTCATCATGCAACACCAACATCTCTCCGGCCATTTCTGCCGTATTCACAGCATTCCCCAGACCGTGTTGTGACATCATCAGGACGTTTTCTTTGACAAAGAACGTGTTGATACCGCAAAGAATCTCAGTCTGTTGCTCACTGAGATAGGCAGCGGCAGCCTCCAGCGCCAGTTCTACTTCATGGCTGACTTCATCGCTCACCCGCCCCTGGCTCACTTCTAACTGCTGCATATCCTCTTCAATATGCGTGATGTTCAGCCGCAGTTTGTCATAGGCGACCGTTAACCCGTGGGCGCGAAATTCCAGATATTCGTGCACGCTTTGTGCATAGTTCAATAACTTATGTGACGCTGAGCGAAGCGCATACAACGAAGCATTAGCATAAGCGGCGTGGATCACTTTCTGAATTGGCTGTTCAAACAGCGAGTCTTCCCACAACAGGTCGGCGGCATGGCGGATGTGTTCCGTATCGTCAAGATCGGTGGTGCGCCAGCGTCTGCCTAGCGCCGCTTCGGCAAAATCCTGCACCCAACGTTGCTCCTGATGATCCGGCAGTCGCCCGCGCGTCGTCAGCTCATGACGTGCCCTGTTCGCCAGATAGCCCCACATTGAGGAGACCGGATAAATTCTTTCAGGGGCAATTCCGCCTTGCATCAACGTGCCGGAAATCAACGCCCGCACCTGTTCTTCATCATCACTGTTGCGGTCTTTCTGATCGAACTTGTTCACCAGCGCATACAGCGGTACTGACTTGCCGACCGCCATAATCGCCTGACGCACTTCCTCATCGGAAATCGATTTCAGTTGGGTGTAATCCAACACCGCCAGCACCGCAGAGGCCCGCACCAGCTGTTCATTGAGCATTTTTTGTAAGTGCGGTTGTCCTGCCTCGTTCGGCCCCGGCGTATCCAGCAGCGTTAATTGCCCTGGGTAGCTTGCCTGTCCGGCCAAATGGACAAACTCAACTTCAATAACCGGAATATGCTCAATCGCGGCATAGGCGGCAAAAGGAAAATCAACGTCCAATGCTTTTGACAGGCGCACCAGGTCGTTCAGGCTTTTAAGGCAATGGAAAATAGGCTGTGCGCCAAGATAATACCGTTCAAATGCCACACCATTTTCAATATGTTGCAGCAGGACATTCATATCCTTGTCAATTTCCAGGGTCTGCGTAAGACGCAGGCGATCGCACTCGCGCACGCGCTGCTGCAAAACCTTCATTAAGGCATCGATCGGCGCGACATGTGAAAAATGCAGCACCGGCTCTTTCTGCCCCGGCGTATGGCGTATTAGCGTTGGTAACGCCGTCATGGGGCGATTACGATTAGGTAACACCTCTGTCCCCACAATCGCGTTAATCGTCGTCGATTTTCCCGCTTTCATCGTGCCAACAATCGCCAGCACCATTTCCAGACGCGTAATCTTGCGCAGCTCATTATTGAGCGTTGCTTGCTGGACATCCATGCCACGCGCGCTGAAATGCAGGGGCTGAACAACCTGACTGCTATGCTCTCCTTGTTTTAGCGCGACATCATCCAACGACGTCATAGGCAATTTTTGCAATTGCCTGAGATGTTCAAGCGAGAGCATCAGCAAGCGTTCCGCTTCCTGACTTAATTCATATATTGTCTGTGTGTGCATGGAAAATTTTTCCTTAACGCAAATGGCATTGCTTTTATTTAGCCCAATCGTTTTATTTATAGATTTTTTGGCTTTTATAATTACGTATAGAAATAATTAAAATCAAAACAACCAATTGATATTATTAAAATAAATTTGGTGTATAACCGCTGGCCTGATGCCTCTCACTTATGAAAATAAGTAAGAAAGATAGACAGCGTAGTTCAGTTTTAAAAAATGCCAGCGGAATCCCCCTACTAAATTTAAGGGGTTCAATGATATTCAATCACAATGACTTAGGCATCTCTAAGCAATGTTACCTATGAATATCAGATATTTCGCCTCACCTTATCTTAAATATCTAAGCGTAGCAATTTCCCTTAAAAAATATTCCGCCATACTTTCATTGAGGTGAAAGCAGAGGGTCTTTACAGCAGATCATTTTGCGTAATCGCGCAGTAGTCCCGACAAATGCAGGGATTTTATGTATAATTGCGGCCTTTTTCGGCAATCTGCCATTTTTTGGGCGCATTTGCCCCTGCTGACTTTTGAGGAAATCCACATGTCATTACCACACTGCCCGCAATGCAACTCCGAATACACTTACGAAGATAACGGCATGTTCATCTGCCCGGAATGCGCTCACGAATGGAACGATGCTGAACCGGCGCAGGACAGCGACGAACTGATCGTTAAAGATGCCAACGGCAACCTGCTGGCTGACGGCGACAGCGTTACCGTCGTGAAAGACCTGAAGGTAAAAGGTAGCTCTTCCATGCTGAAGATTGGTACCAAAGTGAAAAACATTCGTTTGGTTGAAGGTGACCACAACATCGATTGCAAAATCGATGGCTTTGGCCCAATGAAGCTGAAATCTGAGTTTGTGAAAAAGAACTGATGCAAATTGCCTGATAGCGCGACGCTAATCAGGTCAACACCAGCTCATCTGCCAGGCGGGAAGCTCATACTTCCCGCCTGGTTTATTTTTGCAGACGCTAACTACACTTAATTGGCTTCTTTTACCTGAGGTAAAGATTATGCCGTTAAGTCCCTATATCTCCTTTGCAGGCAACTGCGCTGACGCTATCGCCTACTATCAAAAAACGTTAGGCGCTGAGCTACTCTACAAAATCAACTTCGGTGAAATGCCCAAATCGGCGCAGGATAGCGAAGATGGTTGCCCTTCAGGCTTGAAATTCCCCGACACTGCCATCGCCCACGCCAACCTGCGCGTTGCGGGCAGTGACATCATGATGAGCGATAGCGCCCCGGACGGAAATGCTCACTACTCTGGCTTCACGCTGGTGCTCGACACGCAAAACGTCGATGAAGGCAAACGCTGGTTTGATAATCTGGCAGCAAACGGAAAAATCGAAATGGACTGGCAGGAAACCTTCTGGGCCCACGGTTTCGGTAAAGTGAGCGACCAGTATGGCGTGCCGTGGATGATCAACGTCGTCAAACAACAGCAACCCCCTACAGAGTAATCCAACGGGAGGCCAGCCCTCCCGTACTGTCATCAAATAGCGCTCAACTCTTCATCGTCGAGTAACCATCCCTTAACGAAAACGTCACATTAATCCGCCACGATGGGGCCACTTTTTTAGGGAGGCCGCATCATGCAAACGATTATTCGCGTCGAGAAACTCTCCAAGTCCTTCAATCAACATCAGGCGCTCAATGCGGTTGATCTGAACATCTGTTCCGGTGAGATGGTGGCTCTGCTTGGGCCGTCTGGCTCCGGCAAATCCACCCTTTTACGTCATTTAAGCGGTTTGATCACCGGTGATAAATCCCCCGGCAGCCGCGTCGAGCTGCTGGGCCGCACCGTTCAACATGAAGGCCGCCTGGCGCGCGATATCCGCAAAAGCCGCGCC
The DNA here is from genome assembly GCF_001037515.1 of Citrobacter sp. MGH110. Classification (NCBI taxonomy): domain Bacteria; kingdom Pseudomonadati; phylum Pseudomonadota; class Gammaproteobacteria; order Enterobacterales; family Enterobacteriaceae; genus Citrobacter; species Citrobacter sp. MGH110. The sequence goes on from NZ_KQ089830.1 coordinate 3,343,062, forward strand.
CACACCGGCTACATCTTCCAGCAGTTCAATCTGGTGAACCGTCTGACGGTGCTGGAGAACGTCCTGATTGGCGCGCTCGGCAGCACGCCGTTCTGGCGTACCTGTTTTAGCTGGTTTAGCCAGGAACAAAAACAGCGTGCATTACAGGCGCTGACCCGCGTGGGCATGGCGCACTTTGCATACCAGCGCGTTTCCACGCTTTCGGGCGGTCAGCAGCAGCGCGTTGCAATCGCCCGTGCGCTGATGCAGCAGGCTAAAGTGATCCTCGCCGACGAGCCGATTGCTTCGCTGGACCCGGAATCCGCACGCATCGTGATGGACACCCTACGCGATATAAACCAGACCGACGGCATCACCGTGGTCGTCACGCTGCATCAGGTGGATTACGCCCTGCGCTACTGCGAACGCATCGTCGCGCTGCGCCAGGGCAACGTCTTCTTTGATGGCAGCAGCCAGCATTTTGATAACGATCGTTTTGACCATCTCTACCGCAGCATGAACCGCGTCGAACAGAACGCGCAGGCTGCATAGTTCTAAAAAACCAGGCGTTATTGGCGCAGCCAGGCTGGAGACGACCAGCGCGGAAAAACCGGAGCGTACACGCAGTACGTGAGGATTTTGAGCACTGCCCGGATTCAGGCTGGCAAGTGAAATAGCCTGGAACAATGACTAATTAAGGAAACGACATGAGCTATAAGACAGTTGCCGCGCTGGCCTTCACCAGCATGTTTAGTCTCAGCACACTGCTCACCCCGGCCCATGCCGAAGAGCAAGAAAAAGCGCTGAACTTTGGCATTATTTCGACCGAATCACAGCAAAACCTGAAACCGCAGTGGGAACCGTTCCTGAAGGACATGGAAAAATCACTGGGCGTGAAAGTGAACGCCTTCTTCGCCCCGGACTACGCCGGGATCATCCAGGGAATGCGCTTTAACAAAGTTGATATCGCCTGGTACGGCAACCTCTCGGCAATGGAAGCGGTGGATCGCGCTAACGGGCAAGTGTTTGCCCAGACCGTCGCCGCCGACGGATCCCCAGGTTACTGGAGCGTGTTGATTGTTAACAAAGACAGTCCGATCAATAACCTGAACGATCTGATCGCCAAACGTAAGGATCTGACCTTCGGCAACGGCGATCCCAACTCAACGTCAGGCTTCCTCGTCCCCGGCTACTACGTCTTCGCCAAAAACAACATCTCCGCCAGCGACTTCAAACGCACCGTTAACGCCGGACACGAAACCAACGCGCTGGCCGTCGCCAACAAGCAGGTCGATGTCGCCACCAACAACACCGAAAACCTCGACAAGCTGAAAACTTCCGCACCGGAAAAACTGAAAGAGCTGAAGGTGATCTGGAAGTCACCGCTGATCCCGGGCGATCCGATCGTCTGGCGTAAAAACCTCTCCGAAACCACCAAGGACAAGGTGTACGACTTCTTTATGAATTACGGCAAAACGCCGGAACAGAAAACCGTACTGGAACGCCTGGGATGGGCACCGTTCCGCGCCTCCAGCGATCTGCAACTGGTGCCGATTCGCCAGTTGGCACTGTTTAAAGAGATGCAGGGTGTGAAGGACAACAAAGGGCTGAACGAGGAAGAGAAAACCAGCAAAACCTCGGCATTGAAAGCGCAGCTCGATGACCTTGACCGTCTGACCGCCGCACTGGGCGCTATGACCAGCGTCACCAAAGCGGTGCAGTAAACCTGGTGACCAAATTGTAGGCCTGATAAGCGCAGCGCCATCAGGCAATGCAAGGGATTCCATGCCGGATGGCGGTGCCAGCACCTTATCCGGCCTACAACAGACCCGAAACATCGACACCCAGGAGCTAAACATGCAAACCATCACCGTCGCCCCGCCCAAACGTAGCTGGTTCTCGCTGCTGAGCTGGGCCATTCTTCTCGCCGTGCTGGTGGTCTCGTGGAAAGGTGCCGAAATGGCCCCGCTCACGCTGATCCAGGATTCCGGCAATATGGCGACCTTCGCCGCCGACTTCTTCCCGCCGGACTTCAGCCAGTGGCAGGACTATCTCGGTGAAATGGCCGTCACCCTGCAAATTGCCGTCTGGGGGACTGCCCTCGCCGTTGTGCTGTCGATTCCCTTCGGCCTGATGTGCGCCGATAACCTCGTGCCGTGGTGGATTTACCAGCCGATGCGTCGCCTGATGGACGCCTGCCGCGCCATCAATGAAATGGTCTTCGCCATGCTGTTCGTGGTCGCCGTCGGGTTAGGCCCATTCGCCGGGGTGATGGCGCTGTTTATCCACACTACCGGGGTGCTCTCCAAACTGCTTTCCGAAGCGGTAGAAGCTATTGAGCCAGGTCCGGTAGAAGGCATTCGCGCCACCGGTGCCAACAAAATTGAAGAGATTCTGTACGGCGTTCTGCCACAGGTCATGCCGCTGCTTATCTCCTACTCGCTGTATCGCTTTGAATCCAACGTTCGCTCGGCCACGGTGGTCGGAATGGTGGGTGCAGGCGGTATTGGCGTGACCTTATGGGAAGCGATTCGCGGCTTTCAGTTCCAGCAAACCTGCGCCTTGATGGTGTTAATCATCGTCACCGTCAGCCTGTTGGATTTCCTTTCCCAGCGTTTGCGTAAGCACTTTATCTGATTAGCGAGGCATTGATTGCTATGCACTTGTCTACACATCCGACCAGTTATCCAACGCGTTATCAGGAAATTGCCGCGAGACTTGAGCAGGAGCTACGTCAACATTATCGCTGCGGTGACTATCTGCCCGCCGAGCATCAGCTTGCCGCGCGCTACGAGGTAAACCGCCACACCCTGCGCCGCGCCATTGACCAGTTGGTTGAACGCGGTTGGGTTCAGCGTCGTCAGGGCGTCGGCGTGCTGGTGCTGATGCGCCCGTTCGATTACCCGCTTAATGCCCAGGCGCGCTTTAGTCAGAATCTGCTGGACCAGGGCAGCCATCCCACCAGCGAAAAACTGCTGGCGGTGCTGCGTCCGGCCTCCAGCCACATTGCCGATGCGCTCAGCATAAACGAGGGCGATAACGTGATTCACCTGCGCACCCTGCGCCGGGTTAACGGCATCGCACTGTGCCAGATCGACCACTATTTTTCCGACCTCTCGCTGTGGCCGCTGCTGCAAGGCTTCAACAGCGGTTCGCTGCATGACTACCTGCGCGAACAGTCCGGTCTGACGCTGCTACGCACGCAAACGCGCATCAGCGCCCGCCGCGCGCAGGCCAAAGAGAGCAAGGTACTGGAAATCCCCAATATGGCGCCGCTGCTGTGCGTGCGCACCCTGAACCACCGTGAAGGCGAAGAACACGCGGCGGAATACTCCGTCAGCCTGACCCGCGCCGACATGATCGAATTCACTATGGAGCACTGAATGCATTTCGATACCGCCACCCGCCAGCGCTGGATGCGCGCGCTGGCTTACAGCAATGCCGATGCCCTGAACGCCCGCATCACCGCGCTCAAACTGACGCCGGACTATGAACTTATCCGCGCCCCGGAAAGCGGACTGATGCAGATCCAGGCCCGTATGGGCGGTACCGGCAACCGCTTCTTTGCCGGTGACACCACGCTAACTCGCGCAGTGGTACGTCTGAAGAGCGGCACGCTGGGTTACAGCTACCTGCTGGGACGCAATAAACAACATGCCGAGCAGTGCGCGGTGATTGACGCACTGCTGCAGGAACAAACGCATTTCCAGAACCTAATGGAAACCTTAATTGCCCCGCTGGAAGCGGAACGCTATGCGCTGATTAACGCACGCCGTGCCGAAGTCAACGCCAGCCGGGTAGACTTCTTCACGCTGGTACGCGGAGATAACGCATGACACGATCTACAGCACTTCTGACCGCTTTTAATTTACCCGTTCAGGATGCTCAGCAGAGCTTTCGTCGCCTGCTGAAAGCCATGAGCGAGCCGGGCGTAATCGTCGCCCTGCATCAACTGAAACACGGCTGGCAGCCGCTGGGTCTGGCGACCACCAGCGTGCTGCTGACCCTGGTCGATGGCGACACGCCGGTCTGGCTGGCGCCGTCGATGGATAACGATATTGCCCGCCAGAACCTGCGTTTTCATACCAACGCGCCGCTGGTGGATCAGCCGCAGCTGGCGGCCTTTGCCGTCGCCGACGAGCGCATCAGCAGCGAACAGCTTAACGCCCTCTCCGCCGGTTCAGCCGTCGCGCCAGAGACCAGCGCCACGCTGATTGTGCAGGTCTCTGGCTTAAGCGGCGGACGCATGCTGCGTCTGACCGGAGCGGGCATTGCCGAAGAGCGCATGATCGCGCCCCAACTGCCGGAATGCCTGATTCACGAACTCACCGAACGCCCGCATCCGTTCCCGCTGGGAGTCGATCTGATCCTCACCTGCGGCGAACGCCTGCTGGCTATTCCGCGAACGACTCATGTGGAGGTGTGCTGATGTACGTCGCCGTCAAAGGGGGCGAAAAGGCGATAGCCAACGCCCACGCCCTGCAGGAAAACCGACGCCGGGGCGATGAAACCATTGCTGAACTGAGCGTGGCGCAAATCGAACAGCAGATGAACCTGGCCGTTGACCGGGTGATGACCGAAGGCGGTATTGCCGACCGTGAACTGGCGGCACTGGCGCTGAAGCAGGCCAGCGGCGATAACGTCGAAGCCATCTTTTTGCTCCGCGCCTACCGCACTACGCTGGCAAAAGTGGCGGTCAGTGAACCGGTTAACAGCGCAGAAATGCGCCTTGAGCGCCGAATCTCGGCGGTCTACAAAGATATTCCCGGCGGGCAACTGTTGGGTCCAACCTATGACTACACCCATCGCTTGCTGGATTTTACCCTGCTGGCCAATGGCGAAACGCCGCCTCTGCGCAGCGCGGATAGCACGCAGGATGCCTCCCCGCACGTTTTTTCCCTGCTGGCCAACCAGGGGCTGGCAAAGCGTGAAGAGGATGATGGCGCGACACCCGACGACATCACCCGCACGCCGCCGGTTTACCCCTGCTCACGTGCTTCACGTCTGCAACAGCTGATGCGCGGTGATGAGGGCTATCTGCTGGCGCTGGCCTACTCCACCCAGCGCGGCTACGGGCGCAACCACCCGTTTGCCGCCGAAATCCGCAGCGGCTATGTGGCACTGGAAACCGTACCGGAAGAGCTGGGATTTGCGGTGAACGTCGGCGAACTGCTGATGACCGAATGCGAAATGGTGAACGGGTTTGTCGCACCAGAAAACGAATCTCCCCATTTTACCCGCGGCTACGGGCTGGTGTTCGGTATGAGCGAACGTAAAGCGATGGCGATGGCGCTGGTGGACCGCGCCCTACAGGCAGCCGAATACGATGAAACGGTCACAGGACCGGCGCAGGACGAAGAGTTCGTGCTGGCGCATGCGGATAACGTCGAGGCGGCGGGTTTTGTTTCGCACCTCAAACTTCCCCATTACGTCGATTTCCAGGCCGAACTGGAACTGCTCAAACGCCTGCAACAGGAGGCCACCCGTGACCACTAACCTCTCCGGCTACAACTTTGCCTATCTTGATGAGCAGACCAAACGCATGATCCGCCGCGCCATTCTGAAAGCGGTGGCAATCCCGGGTTACCAGGTCCCGTTTGGCGGACGTGAAATGCCGATGCCCTACGGCTGGGGAACCGGCGGTATTCAGCTTACCGCCAGCGTGATTGGCGAGCCGGACGTACTGAAGGTGATTGACCAGGGCGCAGACGACACCACTAACGCCGTGTCGATTCGTAATTTCTTCAAGCGTGTGACCGGGGTGAATACCACTGAGCGTACGGAAGATGCGACACTGATCCAGACCCGCCACCGCATCCCGGAAACGCCGCTGGTGGAAGATCAGATAATCATCTTCCAGGTACCGATCCCTGAGCCGCTGCGCTTTATCGAACCGCGTGAAACGGAAACTCGCACCATGCACGCGCTGGAAGAGTACGGCATCATGCAGGTGAAACTGTATGAAGATATCGCCCGCTTCGGCCATATCGCCACCACTTACGCCTATCCGGTGAAGGTCAATGACCGCTACGTCATGGACCCGTCGCCCATCCCGAAATTCGACAATCCAAAGATGGACATGATGCCAGCCCTGCAACTGTTTGGCGCTGGCCGCGAAAAGCGTATCTATGCCGTTCCACCTTACACCCGCGTGGAGAGCCTCGATTTCGACGATCACCCGTTTACCGTGCAGAGCTGGGATGAGCCTTGCGCCATCTGCGGCTCAACCCACAGCTATCTCGATGAAGTGGTGCTCGATGACACCGGCAAACGCATGTTTGTCTGCTCCGACACCGACTACTGCCGCCAACAGAGCGAGGCCCTCAGCAAATGACGCAACCGCTGCTTTCAGTCAACAACCTGACCCATCTCTACGCGCCGGGCAAAGGCTTCAGCGATGTCTCTTTTGACCTGTGGCCAGGCGAAGTGCTGGGCATCGTCGGCGAGTCCGGTTCCGGCAAAACCACGCTGCTGAAATCGATCTCTTCACGGCTGACGCCGCAGAGCGGTGAGATTTTGTATCAGAACCGTTCGCTGTACGGCATGAATGAGGCCGACCGTCGCCGTCTGCTGCGCACCGAATGGGGCGTGGTGCATCAGCATCCGCTGGATGGCCTTCGCCGTCAGGTCTCCGCAGGCGGCAATATCGGCGAACGTCTGATGGCCACCGGCGCACGTCACTACGGCGACATCCGCGCCACCGCGCAGCGCTGGCTGGAGGAGGTAGAGATCCCTGCCTCGCGTATCGACGATCTGCCCACCACCTTTTCTGGCGGCATGCAGCAGCGCCTGCAGATTGCCCGCAACCTCGTCACCCATCCCAAACTGGTGTTTATGGACGAACCTACCGGCGGGTTGGACGTTTCCGTACAGGCCAAACTGCTGGACCTGCTGCGCGGCCTGGTGGTGGAACTGGATCTGGCGGTAGTGATTGTCACCCACGATTTGGGCGTCGCGCGCCTGCTGGCCGACCGTTTACTGGTGATGAAGCAGGGTCAGGTGGTGGAAAGTGGGTTAACCGACCGCGTGCTCGACGATCCGCATCATCCGTATACCCAGCTGTTGGTGTCGTCGGTGTTGCAGAACTGATTTTTTGTTGTGCCGGATGGCGGCTACGCCTTATCCGGCCTACGGAGCGGCATTGGTTGTAGGCCTGATAAGCGAAGCGCCATCAGGCAATCGAACGCAAAAATGTCTAAAGAGGCTAAAAATGAACGCGATCCGCGTTGAAAATGTCAGTAAAACCTTTGTCCTGCATCAGCAAAACGGCGTGCGTCTGCCGGTGCTGCAAAACGCCACTCTGGACGTTAAAAGCGGCGAATGCGTGGTGCTGCACGGTCACTCGGGCAGCGGCAAATCCACATTGCTGCGTTCGCTGTACGCCAACTACCTGCCGGATGAAGGACACATCCACATCCGCCACAGCGATGAATGGGTTGATCTGGTGCAGGCCCCGGCGCGCAAAGTACTGGAAGTTCGCCGTTCAACCATCGGCTGGGTGAGCCAGTTCCTGCGCGTGATCCCGAGGATTTCCGCGCTGGATGTGGTGATGCAACCGCTGCTGGATCTGGGGGTCTCCCGTGAGGAGTGTGCAGCCAAAGCAGCTAACCTGCTTACCCGCCTGAACGTGCCGGAGCGGTTGTGGCACCTGGCGCCGTCGACCTTTTCCGGCGGCGAACAGCAGCGCGTCAACATCGCTCGCGGGTTTATCGTCGATTACCCAATTCTTCTGCTCGATGAGCCTACCGCCTCGCTGGACGCCAAAAATAGCGCCGCCGTCGTCGCATTAATTGAAGAGGCGAAAGCCCGCGGCGCAGCAATTGTCGGCATTTTTCACGATCAAACCGTGCGCGACCGCGTAGCGGATCGTCTGCATCTGATGGGAACAACAGCATGATTATCAATAATGTAAAGCTGGTACTGGAAGATGAAGTGGTGCATGGATCGCTGGAAATCGAGGGCGGGGTCATTCGCACCTTTGCAGAAAGTCCGAGCAGCCTACCTGAGGCGCTGGACGGCGAAGGCGGCTGGCTGCTACCAGGGCTTATCGAGCTGCATACCGATAATCTCGACAAATTTTTCACCCCGCGCCCGAAGGTAGACTGGCCTGCCCACTCGGCGATGAGCAGCCACGACGCGCTAATGGTCGCCAGCGGCATTACCACCGTGCTGGACGCGGTGGCAATTGGCGATGTGCGCGACGGCGGCGACCGTCTGGAAAATCTGGAGAAGATGATCAATGCGGTCGAAGAGACGCAAAAGCGCGGGGTCAATCGCGCCGAGCATCGCCTGCACCTGCGCTGTGAGCTGCCGCATCACACTACCCTGCCGCTGTTTGAAAAGCTGGTCGGCCGCGAGCCGGTAACGCTGGTGTCACTGATGGATCACTCGCCAGGCCAGCGTCAGTTCGCCAATCGCGAGAAGTACCGCGAGTATTATCAAGGCAAGTATTCGCTCACCGACGAGCAGATGGCCCGCTATGAAGAAGAACAATTAGCGCTGGCGGCGCGTTGGTCACAGCCCAATCGCACGGCGATTGCCCAGATGTGTCGTGAGCGCCAGATTGCGCTGGCGAGCCATGATGATGCCACCCATGATCATGTGCTGGAATCGCACCAGCTTGGCAGCGTGATCGCCGAATTCCCCACTACCTTCGAAGCGGCTGAAGCCTCGCGCCAGCATGGTATGAACGTGCTGATGGGCGCGCCCAACATCGTGCGCGGCGGTTCTCACTCCGGCAACGTGGCCGCGCATAAGCTGGCTGAGCTGGGGCTTTTGGATATTCTCTCTTCCGACTACTACCCCGCCAGCCTGCTCGATGCGGCGTTTCGCGTAGCGGACGACGACGCCAACCGCTTTACGCTGCCACAGGCCATTCGTCTGGTGACCCGCAATCCGGCGCGGGCATTAAATCTCGACGATCGTGGCGTTGTTGCCGAAGGCAAACGCGCGGATCTGGTGCTGGCACACCGCAAAGGCGGCAACATCCATATCGACCACGTCTGGCGTCAGGGCAAAAGGGTATTCTGACTATGGGTAAACTGATCTGGCTGATGGGGCCATCCGGCTCCGGTAAGGACAGTCTGCTGGCCGAACTCCGCCAGCAGGAACCGGCGCAACTGCTGGTGGCGCACCGTTACATCACCCGCGCCGCCAACGCCGGGAATGAAAATCATATTGCGCTGAGCGAACAAGAGTTTTTTACCCGCGCCGGGCAGAACCTGCTGGCGCTGAGCTGGCACGCCAATGGCTTCTACTACGGCGTTGGCGTGGAGATTGACCTCTGGCTACACGCCGGTTTTGATGTGGTGGTCAACGGCTCACGGGCGCATCTGCCCCAGGCGCAGGCCCGTTACGGCACATCTTTACTCCCCATTTGCTTACAGGTTTCTCCGGCGATTTTACGCCAGCGCTTGCAGGCTCGTGGACGGGAGAGCGAAACGGAAATCGCCGCCCGTCTTGAGCGCGCAGCCCGCTACGCCCCGTATGACTGCCACGTCCTGAACAACGATGGAAGTTTGCTACAGTCTGTCGATACACTACTCACACTGATGGGACGCAAGGAGAAGAAACATGTCTGTCTGTGAATTACGCCGCGCTACGCTATACGATACCGATGCGGTTTATGCGCTCATCTGTGAGTTGAAACAGGGTCAATTCGACCTGCAGGCCTTTAGTGCCGGATACGCCGCAAATCTGCAAGATCCCAATATGCACTACCAACTGGCGCAGCTCGACGGACAGGTCGTCGGCTTGATCGGTCTGCACCTGCAGTTTCATCTGCACCACGCTAACTGGATTGGCGAAATACAGGAACTGGTGGTGATGCCGCAGGCGCGAGGATTAACGGTAGGTAGTCAGTTACTGGCCTGGGCCGAAGCCACCGCGCGCGAAGCGGGTGCAGAGATGACCGAGCTTTCCACCAGCACTCAACGCCTTAACGCTCACCGTTTTTATCAGCGCGAAGGCTATACCCAGAGCCATTTTCGCTTCACTAAACCGTTGTAGGGGGAGCCATGAGTCTGACCATTACGCTGACGGGAACGGGCGGCGCGCAGCTGGTGCCGACATTTGGCTGCGACTGTGCGGCCTGCCAACGAGCACGCTTACAGGCGCAATACCGTCGACGCCCTTGTAGCGGAGTGGTCAGGTTCAATAATGCGGTGACGCTGCTGGACGCGGGGATCCCGCATCTGATGGACGACTGGCCGGCGGGCAGCTTCCAGCAGTTTTTGCTGACCCACTATCATATGGATCATGTGCAAGGGCTGTTTCCGTTGCGCTGGGGTGTCGGGGCGACCATCCCGGTGTACGGTCCGCCGGATGAACAGGGTTGCGACGATCTGTTTAAGCATCCCGGCATCCTCGATTTTAGCCATACCGTGGCACCGTTCGTGGTGTTCGACCTGCAAGGATTGCAGGTAACGCCGCTACCGCTCAACCATTCAAAGCTGACGTTTGGTTATCTGCTGGAGACCGCACATAGCCGCGTGGCGTGGCTCTCCGATACCGCCGTACTTCCCGACAAGACGTTGAAGTTTCTCCACAATAACCAGCCTCAGGTGATTATCATTGACTGCAGCCATGCCCCGCGCGCCGAGCCACCGCGCAATCATTGTGATTTAAACACCGTTATCGCATTGAACGACGTCATCCGCTGCCCATGGGTGATCCTGACGCATATCAGCCATCAGTTTGATCTGTGGATGATGGAACATCCGCTACCAGTAGGGTTTGAGGCAGGATATGACGGAATGGAGATTGTGCTGGAGTAAGGAAATTTGCCGGATGCGATGAAAACATCTTATCCGGCCTACAAACAGATGATTAAGCGACTTTTTTTGCGCCGACATCTCGCTGCGCAATAAAATCTTTAACTGAAACAATCCGGTTCAGTTCTTCTTGCGCCCGCATGTCATTTTCAACTTCCCACAGGTCAACCGCCGCCTGTAGGTTACGCCAGAAATCAACGGAGGTATCGAACGCTTTTGCCAAACGAAACGCCATATCCGTTGTTAATTTGCGATTATTGTTGACCAGTGCGCTCACTGTATTGCGGTGAACATGCAGAATTTCAGCCAGATCGTTGATTTTCAGATCAAGCGGTTCCAGGTATTCATATTGCAGGATATCACCCACAGTCGTTGGTTTTCTGGATGCCTGTTTCATATCGTTACCTTACGTTTTCTCTAATAGATGTGTGGATCTAAGTACACATCTTCGGCCTTACCATTAATCCATTTAAATATTAATCGGTACTGCTTGTTTACTCTGATTGAAGAATATTCCTGTAATTTTCCGGTTAACTCTTCATATCTGTTACCGGGTGGCGAGCGCAAATCCCGATGCGAAACAGCCGCATTAATGATATCCAACTTTCTGGCTAATGCAGTGTGAATATCCGCAGGTATTTTTCTGTGCGATGTCGCCCGTTCAAAAAAATCTTCAAGCCATGTATCCCGAAAATTTCTGATATTTAATGATTTAGACATTCCATTGCCAGCACCTTTTCCATAAGCATAGAGAGATTGTAGTGCATACATGCACTGTGCTCAAGTGCATTCATTAACATAAAATGGTGAGCTGTTGGGCGAGCAGGTAAATCCCTGCCAGAAAGATAAAATACACATAAATTTAATCGTTACCGCTAACGATCGTAATCTTCTTCCATTCTGCGTTCTTCGTCTTCTAACTGACCCCGTTCTTGATCGAGCTGGCGCTGACGGTCATCCAGTTGGCGACGTCGATCTTCAAACTGGCGGCGGCGATTGTCATATTGCCTGCGCCGGTCGTCACTCATCTGGCGCTGCCAGCTTTCGTCACGCGAATCATCATAATCCCGCCCGTTGTCCGGTTTGTATGCGTCGTTAATCGCCTGCTGAATATTACCAATGGCGTCATCGATAATATCCGCCTGTGCCGATACGGTGGTCAGCATTAGCAAACTAAAAAGAAGGAATGTCGCGGAGCGTTGCATAAAACCAGCCTCATCAAGAAACTCGCCCCACGGTAATCAAAGCGTATTTGCACGGGTAGCGGAGGAATCTCAATTACGCGAATGCCGCAGCGCCTGCGCCAGCTCTCCCCGAGTAAAAGGCTTACGCAATAGCGCCACATCCGGCAACGCCGGGTTATGCGCCGGACGTAAATCCTGACCGCTTATCAGCAGGATGGACAACTGCGGATAATGTGCCTGGGCATGGTTAACCACATCCACGCCGCTTAAACCACCTGGCAGCATTAAGTCGCTGATAAAAATATCAATCTCGGATGAAGCCGCCAGCATATGCATCGCCTGTTCGCCGTTGGCGGCCTCTAACGTCAGGTAGCCCAGCAGGTGTAATTGCTCGCACAACGTCTGGCGTACATCGTCCTCATCCTCGAGCACCAACACCAGTTTTTCACCGCTGTTCGCCGCATGTACCGCCACCGGTTCTGCCTGAGCCTGCACTGGCACAACGGCGCGAGGCAGTTGTAGCCTGACCGTCGTTCCCTGCCCGGGAGCGCTTTCAATCTCCACCCGACCTCCGGACTGGCGCACAAAACCGTAAACCATCGACAGCCCCAGTCCGCTGCCGCTACCGGTCTGTTTGGTGGTGAAAAACGGCTCGAAGACCTGGGCTTTCACCTCCTGCGACATCCCGCTACCCTGGTCGGCCACCTCCAGCATCACCATATCCTGCTTGCGCCCATCGCTGCGCGTGACCCGCTGATTCCAGGTACGGATTTTAATCGTGCCCGCCTGCCCGTCCATGGCGTCACGGGCGTTCATCACCAGATTGATAATGGCGTTTTCCAGTTGGCTGACGTCAATCCACGCGGGCCAGGCGGGAGACTGGGCTTCAATCTCCAGCGTCAACGTGGCCGGAAGAGAGTGGCGCATCAGTTCGCCCAGATTTTCCAGCAGCGTTTTCAGTTCCACCGCATGAGGGTGCAACGACTGTTTGCGCGAAAAGGCCAGCAGTCGCTGGGTAAGCAACGCCCCACGCTCGGCGGCTTTTAGCGCCCGATTTACCCGTGGCGCATCGGGCGACTCCGGATTCACCAGATCCAGACTGCCAATAATAACCGCCAGCAGGTTATTGAAATCATGTGCTAATCCGCCCGTCAATTGCCCCACCGCCTTCAGCTTTTGGCTGTGCAACAGCGCTTCTTCCAGCCCCTGACGTTCGGTGCGATCGATTTCCATCTGGCTGGTTTTTTCTTTTAGCAGTCGGGTGGTGTGCTCCAGCGACGCCGTATTCCGGGCAAAGACGCTAAAGGCGCGGGCCAGCTCGCCTAACTCATCACGACGCTGCAGGGCCGGTACGCTGACGTCTGATTCACCGTGCGCCAGCCGGGTCATCGCCCGTGAAATGGCCGTCAGGTTGGAACCGAGATTACGGTAGATATACCACCCGGCAAAACCGGTGATCACCACCGCCAGCAGCGCAAACACTAAAATAAACAACGCGCCGGATTGCAGTTCCTGATGGCTTTGCGCCACCCGTTGCTCTGAGATCAGCGCCACCTGCGAGGCATACTGATTGATATCGCTGTTGAGGATCGCCACCAGCGCTTTGATATGAAACATATACCAGTTGATGGCCAAATCGCTCTGCTCCAGCGCGGAAGAGAGCGGCTCCAGCTTATGCAGCTCCTGGTTGAAGTCGTTGAGGATACCGCTAATCAGCGGACTAGCATGGCGCAAGGGAAGCGCAGACATCACCGCATCCAGTTGTTTCACCACCGAACGCGGCGTGGGCGTGTCGATGGCGGCAACAATTAAGCGGTCCATCTGCCCCAGCAGCACATTATCCTGCGCGCCGGTCAACTTTTGCAGATGACGTAAATAGCTTTGATTTTGATATAGCGAACTGAGCAACGCGTTACGCTCCAGGTGTCGCCGCTGCCCGCGCTGCAACATCCCTTCTACGCTGCTTTGTAGTTCATTACTGCGCTGGATAATACGCTCGACCAGCACCGGCTCTTGCTGTGCCAGCGGCGCGGTAGCCAGTTGTTCCAGCGACTGCTTCAGCGCCCTTTGCGTCTCCTGCAGCCGCTCCGCTTCCCCTTTGTATTCCAGCGCCCCGACCACCTGCGACAACCGCACTGCCGCCGTCGCCACGTTCGCCGTATCCCGCGCCAGGTTCATGCTGCCGGTCATGTCGTCAACGGTTTGCTGCTGCACCTGCTCCTGAATCTGACTGGCATGCTGAAAACCCAGCACCGCCACGCCGCTCACCATCAGCGTGACAGCCACCACCAGCAGATTGAAGAACAGCAATCGTCCGCGCGCACTGGCGAGAAAGTGACGTCCCGGTTGCGGCATATCACGCTCCGTGAAGAAAAATCGCAATATGACAAATATGAACGGCTTCTGACATTTTGCATTTACATTCCTGTGATGGACTGCTGATATCGGCCACCCCACAGGAGATCCGCCATGAGCAGGACACCGGTTCTGGAGATGCGCAACATTGCTAAAGCGTTTGGCAAATTTTACGCGCTGAAAGGGGTCGATTTAACGGTCTGGCCGGGCGAGATTCATGCCCTGATGGGCGAGAATGGCGCGGGGAAGAGCACCCTGATGAAGATCCTCGCAGGCGCCTATACCGCCACCAGCGGTGAGATCCTGATTGACGGTCAGCCGTTCCATATTCGCGGTCCTAAAGATGCGCTTAGCGCAGGCATCACGCTGATTTATCAGGAGATGCAGCTCGCGCCGAACCTGACGGTAGCGGAAAATATCTTTCTTGGCAGCGAGCTGTCGCGCGGCGGGCTGGTCCAGCGTAAAGAGATGGTCATGCAGTCGCAGAAAGTCATCGACCGACTCGGCGCCCAGTTTAAGGCCAGCGACCGTGTGATGACATTGACCATCGCCGAACAGCAGCAGGTGGAAATTGCCCGCGCCCTGCACCGTAACAGCCGCATTCTGGTAATGGATGAACCCACCGCCGCCCTCTCCTCACGTGAAACTCACCGCCTGTTTGAACTGATCATGCGCCTGCGCGATGAGGGGATGGCGATTATCTACATCAGCCACCGCATGGCGGAAGTGTACGAACTCTCGGACCGCGTCAGCGTCCTGCGCGATGGGCAATATGTTGGCAGCCTGACCCGCGACAAGCTCAACGCCTCGGAGCTGGTACGCATGATGGTGGGCCGTCCGTTGAGCGATCTGTTCAACAAAGAGCGCGATATTCCCTTAGGTAAAGCACGCCTCAATGTTCATCACCTGACCGACGGCCATAAAGTCCAGCCGTGCAGCTTGCTGGTGCGCTCCGGGGAGATCGTCGGCCTGGCCGGGCTAGTCGGTGCCGGGCGTTCTGAACTGGCTCAGCTTATTTTTGGCGTGCGTAAAGCCATCGGCGGCATGATTGAAGTAGACGGTGAACCGGTAGTGATCCACTCCCCGCGCGAGGCGATTGACCACGGCATTGGCTTTCTGACGGAAAACCGCAAAGAACAGGGATTATTTTTAGAGCTGGCAGCGGCAGAAAACATCACCATGGCAACGCTGGAGCGTGACGCCAACTGGGGCATGCTCGATCGCAAAAAGGCGCAGGCTATTTCCGATGACGCCATCAAGCTGCTCAACATCCGCGTTCCGCACGCACAGGTACGCGCGGGTGGGCTGTCCGGCGGAAATCAGCAAAAACTGCTGATTTCACGCTGGGTCGCGATCGGCCCACGTATTTTGATCCTCGATGAACCCACGCGCGGCGTGGACGTCGGTGCCAAAAGCGAGATCTACCGGATCATGAACGATATGGCGCGCAAAGGCGTAGCGATCCTGATGATCTCCAGCGAACTGCCGGAAGTCGTCGGTATGAGCGATCGCGTGTACGTCATGCGGGAAGGCAGTATTGCCGGCGAGCTGAACGGACAAAGCATTACCCAGGAAAATATTATGACGCTGGCAACCGGCGTGAACGACTCCCACCATCAGGCGGTGCCCCATGAATAATCCAACCACTCCCCAGCAGGTGGCGAAATCCGCCTCCGCAAAAAAAATGCTGATGAGCGATCTGATGCAAACGGTCGGCATCTTACCGATTCTCATCCTGATTGTGGCGGTATTTGGCTTTATCGCGCCTAACTTTTTTACCGAAAGTAACCTGCTGAATATTACCCGTCAGGCCTCAATCAACATCGTGCTGGCAGCTGGCATGACCTTCATTATTTTGACCGGCGGGATCGACCTCTCGGTTGGCTCGATTCTCGGTACCACCGCTGTCGCAGCCATGGTCGTTTCTCTTATTCCTGAGCTTGCCATGCTGTCGATTCCGGCGGCGCTGATGCTCGGTCTGGTGCTGGGGCTGTTTAACGGCGCGCTGGTTGCTTTTGCCGGACTACCGCCGTTTATCGTCACGCTTGGAACCTATACGGCGCTGCGCGGTGCGGCCTATCTGCTGGCCGACGGTACAACGGTGATTAACTCCAATATCAGCTTTGAGTGGATCGGTAACAACTATCTCGGCCCGGTTCCGTGGCTGGTGGTCATTGCGCTGGCGGTGGTGGTGGTGTGCTGGTTCATTCTGCGCCGCACCACGCTCGGCGTTCATATCTACGCGGTCGGCGGCAATATGCAGGCCGCACGTTTAACCGGGATCAAAGTGTGGCTGGTGCTGCTGTTCGTCTACGGCATGAGCGGTTTGCTCTCAGGCCTTGGCGGGGTGATGAGCGCCTCGCGGCTGTATAGCGCCAACGGCAACTTAGGCATGGGTTACGAGCTGGACGCCATCGCGGCGGTGATCCTCGGCGGCACCAGCTTTGTTGGCGGGATCGGCACCATCACCGGCACGCTGGTGGGGGCGTTGATAATCGCCACGCTCAATAACGGCATGACGCTGATGGGCGTCTCCTATTTCTGGCAACTGGTGATCAAAGGGGCGGTGATCATCATAGCGGTGCTGATCGACAAATACCGTACCCGACACCATCAAAGTGCATAGACAAGCTTACTGGCCTGCTCATTCGTAGGCCTGATAAGCGCAGCGCCATCAGGCGTATAACAACAATACCCTACGTGAGGAAACGAGTATGCGTTTGAAGCCATTAGTAACCGCGCTCTGTGCTGGCGCCCTGCTTGCTGCAGCTCCGTTTGTGCAGGCAAAAGAACTGAAATCGATTGGCGTTACGGTGGGCGATCTGGCCAACCCGTTCTTCGTGCAGATCACCAAAGGCGCGGAGCTGGAAGCACGCAAGCTGGCAGGTGATAGCGTTAAAGTAACGCTGGTTTCCAGCGGCTACGATCTGGGTCAACAGGTGTCGCAGATCGACAACTTTATTGCCGCCAAAGTCGACATGATTATCCTTAACGCCGCCGACTCTAAAGGCATCGGCCCGGCGGTAAAACGCGCGAAAGACGCCGGGATCGTGGTGGTTGCCGTTGACGTGGCGGCGGAAGGCGCAGACGCGACCATTACCTCCGATAACACCCAGGCAGGTGAAATGGCCTGTAAATACATTACCGACCGCCTGAAAGGCAAAGGCAACGTCGTCATCATCAACGGGCCGCCGGTTTCCGCCGTCCAGAACCGCGTGGAAGGCTGCCAGACTGAGTTCAAACGCCACCCGGACATCAAGGTGCTGTCGCATAACCAAAACGCCAAAGGCAGTCGCGAAGGCGGGCTGGAGATCATGACCGCGTTGCTGGCGGCGAATCCGAAGATCGACGGCGTATTCGCCATTAACGATCCGACGGCGATCGGTGCCGATCTGGCGGCAAAACAGGCGCAGCGTAGCGAATTCTTTATTGTCGGCGTAGATGGATCCCCGGACGGTGAAGAAGCGCTGAAGCGCGAAAACTCACTATTTGTGGCGACTCCGGCACAAGATCCGCAGGTGATGGCTGCCAAAGTGGTCGAAATCGGCTATGACATATTGCAGGGGAAACCCGCCCCGAAAGAACCCGTGCTGATCCCGGTGACGATGATCGATAAAAACAACGTCGGCAGTTATAAGGGTTGGACGGTTAAATAGCCCGCCACAACAACGCCGGATGGCGGCAAAAATGCCCTATCCGGCCTACAAGATCGCTATGAATTTGTAGGCCGGATAAGCGCGGTGCCATCCGGCATTATATTAAGGAGGATTCAGCCGATGAAACGCTCCGCAATAAACGAGATCCTTGGCCACACGCGCCAGTTTTTCTCTCAGCACGACGTGCATCTCCCCCCTTTTGCCAGCTTCCCCCCGACCCAATGGCGCAAGCTTGATGCCACAGCCTGGAGCGAAGTGTTCGACCTTAAGCTCGGTTGGGATGTCACCGCATTTGGCGGCAACAATTTCGCCGCGCAAGGGTTAACGCTGTTCACTCTGCGTAATGGCTCGCCGAAAGGCATGCCTTACGAGAAATGCTACGCCGAGAAAATCATGCATGTTCGCGATGCGCAGGTCACGCCGATGCATTTTCACTGGCGCAAACGCGAAGACATTATCAATCGCGGCGGCGGCAATTTAATTGTGGAACTGTGGAATGCGGGGATCCGGGAACAAACGGAGGAGACCGACGTCAGCGTGGTAATTGACGGCTGTCGGCAAACCCATGCAGCGGGCAGTCAGTTACGCCTGACGCCGGGTGAAAGCATCTGCCTGCCGCCGGGCCTGTATCACAGCTTCTGGGCGGAAGAAGGTTTTGGCGATGTGCTGGTCGGCGAGGTTTCTTCTGTTAATGACGACGACCACGATAATCACTTTTTGCAACCGATCGCCCGCTATAACGACATTGAAGAAGACGAGCCGGCGCAGCTGGTGCTGTGTAACGAATATCGCCTGTTCCGCTAACCAAGGAGCGCATTATGCCGTTGATATCTCTCGCTGATGGCCTTGCCCATGCCCGTGAGCATCACTATGCCTTAGGGGCATTTAATGTTCTGGATTCACACTTCCTGCGCGCGCTGTTTGCCGCGGCAAAGCAGGAACGTTCGCCGTTTATCATCAATATCGCCGAAGTACATTTTAAATATATCTCGCTGGATTCTCTGGTCGAGGCGGTCAAGTTCGAAGCCGCGCGGCATGACATTCCGGTGGTGCTAAACCTTGACCACGGCCTGCACTTTGAATCGGTAGTGCGGGCACTACGCTTAGGGTTCAGTTCAGTGATGTTCGATGGCTCCACGCTGGAGTATGAAGAAAATATCCGCCAGACCCGCGAAGTGGTGAAAATGTGCCATGCCGTCGGCGTGTCGGTGGAAGCCGAACTGGGTGCGGTGGGCGGTGATGAGGGCGGCGCGCTGTACGGTCATGCCGACGAGTCGCTGTTTACCGACCCAATGATGGCGCGTGATTTCGTCGACAGAACCGGGATTGACGCGCTGGCGGTCGCCATTGGCAATGCCCACGGCAAATACAAAGGCGAACCGCTGCTCGACTTCCCGCGTCTGGACGCCATTCGCCAGCAGGCGGCAATCCCGCTGGTACTGCATGGCGGCTCCGGTATCAGCGACGACGATTTCAAGCGCGCGATTGAAATCGGCATTCACAAAATCAACTTCTATACCGGCATGTCGCAGGCGGCGCTGTCGGCGGTAGAAACACGGATGGCGAATCGCCAGCCGCTGTACGACGAATTCGCCGAACTGCTGCTCGGCATTGAAGAGGCCATTACCGATACCGTTTCGGAACAGATGCGCATTTTTGGCAGCGCGGGACGGGTCTGATGGAACGCAAAGGCGTTATCGCCGCAGGCAACATGCTGGTCGATCACGTGCATCAAATTGTGCAGTGGCCGGAACGTGGCTGGCTGGCGGAAATCACCCGTAGCGAACGCGCCACGGGCGGTGCGCCGCTTAATGTGCTGCTGACGCTGGCAAAAATGCACACTGGGCTGCCGTTGCAGGCGGTGGGGTTAATCGGTCAGGACAGCGACGGCGACTACATCATGGCGATGCTGGAGCAGTATCACGTTAATCGCCAACACGTGCAGCGCACCACATTCGCCCCCACGTCGATGTCGCAGGTGATGACCGATCCCAGCGGTCAGCGCACCTTTTTCCACTCACCGGGTGCCAATCGGCTACTCGATCTGCCTGCGTTTGAGCAACTGGATACCTCGATGAAAATCTTCCATCTGGGATATCTGCTGCTGCTAGACAGTCTGGACATGCCGGATGAGGAGTACGGGACGCGTAGCGCACGGCTGCTGGCGCAAATGCGCGACAACGGCTTTGAAACGTCGCTGGATCTGGTCTCACGCAAGGGCGACCCGCGCTATCAACCGCTGGTGATGCCAGCCCTGCGCCATCTCGACTATCTGGTGATTAACGAGCTGGAAGCCGGGGAGTTCAGCGGGCTGGAGATCCGCCAGCCCAACGGCGAACTGCATATTGCGCACATCGCCACCGCCGCACGCGAATTATTGGATGCAGGTGTACGCCAGCGGGTGGTGATCCACTGTCCGGAAGGTGCCTGGGGTGAAGCGCCGGATCTGCCGGGCGTCTGGATCCCGTCGCAGTACCTGGCGCAGGAGGAGATCGTTGGCAGCGTCGGGGCGGGAGATGCGTTTTGCGCTGGATTTTTGTATGGCTGTCATGAGCGCTGGTCGCTGACGGACAGCGTCAGGTTGGCACACGCCTGTGCGCGGGCAAGTTTGCTGTGCGCGAATGCGATAGATGGCGCGAAGACGCTGGCAGAGTTGAAAGCAGAAATGGCTGACGCCTGATGCGCTACGCTTATCAGGCCTACGGAGTTGTTATCGCTTTTGTAGGCCGGATAAGGCGTTTACGCTGCATCCGGCAACTGCGCACGATCACGCCGCCTTATCGTGATGTTGCACGTCGGCGGCAAACACATAACCCAGCCCGCGCAGGGTTTTGATCAACATTGGCTGGTGCGGGTTGTTCTCTATTTTTCGCCGCAGCCGCATGATTAACACGTCAATAGTGCGGTCAAACACCTCAACGCTGTCGCTGCGCGTCAGCTCCAGCAGTTGTTCTCGGCTCAGCACCCGCCGGGCATTTTGGGCCAGCGCCAACAGCAGGCTGTATTCCCCTTGCGTCAACTCCACCTTCAACTGCTGGGGATTATGTAACTGGCAACCGGCGGTATCCAGATGCCAGCCATTAAAAGAAAGCCCCGTGGTCTGTGGGCCGCCGCTTTCTGCCGTTAACACGCCAACGCGTCTGAGCACCGCCTTTACCCGAGCCACCAGCACCCGCGCATTGAACGGCTTACCGATATAGTCGTCAGCCCCCATTTCCAACCCAACAACTACATCCGACTCGCTGCCAAGCCCGGTCAGCATCACCACCGGTAATCCGGGCCTCAACTTCTGCACCTGTTGTAGCACCATCAGGCCGTTAGTATCGGGCAACATCATATCCAGTAATACCAGAGCGATATCCGGCTGAGTCTCAATGCAGCGCAGCGCCTCCTGCCCGGTGTGACAGGCGGTCACCGTAAAGACGTGTTCGCTCAGCACATCCTGTAAAAGCGTGCAGACAGCGATGTCATCATCCACAACCAGTATGGCTGGCTTCATTGTTTTTCCCCATTTCTGGCCAACTTAAATGAGTGTGATTGATTCTGCACAGAGTGACAGCGATAAGGCACAAGGATGTGCGGGAAACATAACCTCGGTCACACTGCCGGGGCGTCACGTATTGGAGATTCGTCACGTCAAATATGACGACAGACTGTTTTTCGTCAGGGTTTTGCGCAAAATTCGCCCGTAATATCGACTAATGCCCCTGATAAAAACATGGCATAAAAGATGCATAACAAAAACGACAAGCGCGTATGCGCGATTTGATTAACTGGAGCGAGACCGATGAAAAAAGTCGTCACGGTTTGCCCATATTGCGCATCAGGTTGCAAAATCAACCTGGTGGTCGATAACGGCAAAATCGTCCGGGCTGAAGCGGCGCAGGGGAAAACCAACCAGGGTACCCTGTGTCTGAAGGGCTACTATGGCTGGGATTTTATCAATGATACCCAGATCCTGACCCCTCGTCTGAAAACCCCTATGATCCGTCGCCAGCGTGGCGGCAAACTGGAATCCGTTTCCTGGGATGAAGCGCTTGATTACGTCGCCAGTCGTCTGAGCGCCATCAAAGCGAAGTATGGCCCGGACGCTATTCAGACGACCGGTTCATCTCGCGGTACGGGTAACGAAACCAACTATGTAATGCAAAAATTCGCGCGCGCCGTTATTGGTACCAATAACGTTGACTGCTGCGCTCGCGTCTGACACGGCCCATCGGTTGCAGGTCTGCACCAATCGGTCGGTAACGGCGCAATGAGTAATGCTATCAATGAAATTGATAACACAGATTTAGTATTCATCTTCGGGTACAACCCGGCGGATTCCCACCCGATCGTGGCGAATCACGTGATTAATGCTAAACGTAACGGGGCGAAAATCATCGTCTGCGATCCGCGCAAAATTGAAACCGCGCGTATTGCCGACATGCACATCGCGTTGAAAAACGGCTCGAACATCGCGCTGCTCAATGCTATGGGTCATGTCATCATCGAAGAAAAACTGTACGACCAGGCGTTCGTCGCCTCCCGTACGGAAGGATTCGAAGAGTACAGCAAGATCGTCGAAGGCTACACGCCGGAGTCCGTCGAAGATATCACTGGCGTTAGCGCGCAGGATATTCGTCAGGCTGCACGTATGTATGCCACGGCGAAAAGCGCGGCCATCCTGTGGGGCATGGGTGTTACCCAGTTCTATCAGGGCGTGGAAACCGTGCGTTCACTGACTAGCCTCGCAATGCTGACCGGCAACCTCGGTAAGCCGAGCGTGGGCGTTAACCCGGTTCGTGGGCAGAACAACGTTCAGGGCGCATGTGACATGGGCGCGCTGCCGGATACTTATCCGGGCTATCAGTATGTGAAAGATCCGGCTAACCGCGAGAAGTTCGCTAAAGCCTGGGGCGTGGAAAGTCTGCCTGCTCATACCGGTTATCGCATCAGCGAACTGCCGCACCGTGCAGCGCATGGCGAAGTACGCGCGGCGTACATCATGGGTGAAGATCCATTACAAACCGATGCTGAACTCTCCGCAGTGCGCAAAGGCTTTGAGGATCTGGAACTGGTCATCGTGCAGGATATCTTCATGACCAAAACTGCCGCTGCCGCAGACGTTATTTTACCGTCTACGTCATGGGGTGAGCATGAAGGCGTATTCTCCGCAGCTGACCGTGGCTTCCAGCGCTTCTTTAAAGCCGTTGAGCCGAAGTGGGATCTGAAAACGGACTGGCAGATTATCAGTGAAATCGCCACCCGTATGGGCTATCCGATGCACTACAACAACACCCAGGAAATCTGGGACGAGTTGCGTCATCTGTGCCCGGATTTCTATGGTGCCACTTACGAGAAAATGGGCGAACTGGGTTATATCCAGTGGCCTTGCCGCGACACCTCAGAAGCCGACCAGGGTACGTCTTATCTCTTCAAAGAGAAGTTCGACACCCCGAACGGCCTGGCGCAGTTCTTCACCTGCGACTGGGTAGCGCCAATCGACAAACTCACTGAGGAGTACCCGATGGTACTGTCTACAGTGCGTGAAGTCGGCCACTACTCTTGCCGTTCGATGACCGGTAACTGTGCGGCGTTGGCCGCGCTGGCGGATGAACCGGGCTATGCCCAGATCAACACCGCCGACGCAGAACGCCTGGGCATCCAGGATGAAGAGCTGGTGTGGGTGAACTCGCGTAAAGGCCGGGTCATTACCCGTGCGGCAGTCAGCGATCGTCCAAACAAAGGTGCGATTTACATGACCTACCAGTGGTGGATTGGCGCATGTAATGAACTGGTAACCGAGAACTTAAGTCCGATTACCAAAACGCCGGAGTACAAGTACTGTGCTGTAAACGTTGAACGCATTGCCGATCAGCGCGCTGCCGAGCAGTATGTCATTGATGAGTACACCAAGCTGAAAGCCAGCCTGCGCGAAAGCGCGATGGGTTAAGCTTCCCCTGACGGCCTCCATTCGGAGGCCGTTTTTTTATGCAAATAATCTCTCTATACTGTTCATTCCCTACACTAAATCTAAATATAAGATGAAACGACTTTTCGCCTTGATGGTGTTAATGACATGCTTTGTCCATGCCGAAGAGCCCGGTAGTCAGTTTTTGAAAGCCGCCGAGTCCGGAGATCGACGTGCACAATATTTCCTCGCTGATACCTGGTTTAGCTCAGGCGATTTGGGTAAAGCGGAATATTGGGCGCAAAAAGCCGCCGACAATGGTGATGCCGATGCTTACGCATTGCTGGCACAGATTAAGATTACCAATCCGGTCAGTCTGGATTACCCCCAGGCCAAAACGCTGGCGGAAAAAGCGACCCTGGCAGGCAGTAAAACCGGGGAAATTACGCTGGCGCGTATTCTGGTCAACACTCAGGCTGGACACACCGATTACCCCAAAGCCATTACCTTGCTGCAAAACGCCTCCGAAGACCTGGAAAATGATTCTGCCGTCGACGCGCAAATGCTGCTTGGGCTGATTTACGCCAACGGCGTGGGTATTCCCGCAGACGATGAGAAAGCGACGTGGTATTTCAAACGTAGCTCAGCCATCTCCCGCACCGGTTATTCCGAATACTGGGCCGGGATGATGTTCTTAAACGGTGAGCAGGGTTTTATCGTGAAGAATAAACAGAAGGCACTGCACTGGCTGAATCTGAGCTGTACGGAAGGATTCGATACCGGCTGCGAAGAGTTTGATAAGTTAACCAACGGGTAGTCGTTGTAGGCCTGATAAGCGTAGCGCCATCAGGCAACCCGGAGCAGGTTGCCGGATGGCGGCGTTGCCTTATCCGGCCTACAAGGCGGTCTTATCAAACTTACCTAATACTTCGCGCTCATAGGCCAGCGCTTTTTTGCGGTCAAATTTGTGTTCCCACTTGGAGATAACCAGCACCGCCAGTGCGTTACCCACCACATTAAGCGCGGTACGCGCCATGTCGAGGATACGATCAACACCGGCAATAAACGCCAGGCCTTCCAGCGGGATCCCCACGCTGCCCAGCGTTGCCAGCAGCACGACGAATGATACGCCCGGCACGCCCGCAATCCCTTTCGAGGTCACCATCAACGTCAACACCAGCACGATTTCCTGCCACAGCGACAGGTCGATACCATACAGCTGCGCAATAAAGATCGCGGCAATACTCTGGTACAGCGTTGAACCATCAAGGTTGAATGAGTAGCCGGTCGGCACCACAAAGCTGGTGATTGACGCCGGTGCGCCGTAGGCTTCCATCTTCTCGATAATACGCGGCAGTACGCTCTCGGAGCTGGCGGTAGAGTAAGCCAGAATCAACTCGTCTTTCAGAATGCGGATCAGGATCCAAATGCTCAACCCACAGATACGCGCGACAATCCCCAGCACCACCAGCGCGAAGAACAGGATGGCAAAGTGCACCAACAGCACCAGCTTCGCCAGCGGCCACAGGGAGGCAAAACCGAAGTTTGCGACGGTAACGGCAATCAGCGCGAAAACGCCGACTGGCGCATAGCGCATAACCATGTGGGTCACTTTAAACATGGTTTCGGAAATAGAGCGGAACACGGTCACCAGCGGTTCGCGGTGAGTTGCCGGCAGGGAAGACAAGCCTAAACCGAACAGCACCGAGAAGAAGATAATTGGCAGCATATCGCCTTTTGCCATCGAGGCGACGATATTGGTCGGCACCAGTGACAAAATTGTCCCCATCAAACCATGCGCGTGGCTCTGTACTTCTGCAGTCGTGCTTTGATATTTCGAAATATCCACGGTCGCCAGTTGCGACATATCAATCCCGGAACCCGGCTGGAACACATTAGCCAGCGTGATCCCAAGGATAATCGCCACGGTGGTGATCACTTCGAAATAGAGAATAGTTTTGGCGCCAATGCGGCCCAGCTGTTTTGCATCACCGACTCCGGCAATACCGACAACCAGCGTAGAGATGACAATGGGCACAACGATCATTTTGATCAGATGGATAAAGATATCGCCCGCCGGTGACAGCAGGTTTACAACCAGCCATTCACGGCTGTCACTATGGTAATGCAGGTAACTCCCTAGCAGAATGCCCAGCACCATGGCGATTAGAATCTGCCATGCCAGGCTGACTTTCAAATTTTTCATAACAACGGACTTCCTCGATGGAGCGCTATTCCACATGCGGTGTGTGGGAATAGTACATACTGAAAGGGTATGAATTGTGTTGCGTTCGTTTATGGAGTTTTTTAACGCTTATTATCATTATCATCTGCATGGCATTCCGCGCAACCCTCTAAGAACAGGGCTTTTGGCTGATTTTATGCATAAAAATGCAATTTTATCGCGGTATTGATGAATAACTTTTTGTTATAAAAGAATTTTAATATGTTCAAAAATGAAGAAGTCATGGTGTGAGTTTTTTTCGCCCATTTGTTCGTTTGCCTGTTTTTTAAACAGGCCAAATGATACAAATCACAAAAAAAACAAATTTATTTTTGCCGATTCTGCAATAACTTCGCCATATTAATAGAGTCAACGAGCTGTGCCCGGTTCACCCTAGGCGAGTTTAAATCCATAACCTTTTGCCACACTGAAACAGCCAGGGCGTAGTCTGCCTGCATAAACGCATCTGAGGCTAACAGCATCAGCGCGGTGACCTCTGCCGGATCCAGCGCCAGAGCCTTATCAATCATCTCGCGAGTGGGTGGCGTCATATGTTGTCCGGCCTGGTAATACAATACCGTTGCCATCGCGGAATAGATCTCAGCATTTTCACCGCCGACACGCAGCGCCTGCTCGTAGGCCAGCAGCGCATTATGATACGCGTTTTGCCAAAGATAGTACTCCCCGAGTTGCGCCCATTTCACGCCGTCCTGGGGATTAGCGCGAATCTGCGATTGCAGCAAAAGCAACTGTTTTTCCTGAACATTTTCATCGGAGAAAGCATGTAAAGGGTCTGCCAGTCTCGTTTGCTCCTGACGAACCGCCTGCCATTTTGGCGTCAACAAGTAGCCTCCAATGCAGGCCACAACCATCAGCACCGCCGCAGCGGTCAGCCGCTTCACAGGCATTGGGCGTAACAGCGGTTCGGACTGGTTCATTGTTCACCTTCCTCCGTATGCTGACGTCTTCTCACTCGCCAGACCACCACACCTACCAGCAATAACAGCAGGCACGGCAACGCCCACAGCAGCAGCGTTTGCTCATTCAGCGGCGGATTATAACGAACGAAGTCACCGTAACGCTCGGTCATCCATGTCGTGATCTCAGCTTCGCTTTTCCCTTCCGCCACCATGCTATAAACCTGATGGCGCATACTGACCGCTACCGGCGCATTGGATTCCAGTAGGTTTTGGTTCTGACACTGTGGGCAGCGAAGCTGGCTGGCAATGGACAGCGCTTGTTCCTGCTGTTGCGGATTTTCAAAGCGCCAGGTATCCACAACCTGGGCATGTGTAGCGAAAGTGATGAAAAACAGGACGAGCGTTAAGAGTAAAAACTTTTTGCCGGATGGCGCTGCGCTTATCCGGCCTACGGTTCGCGCTACCTGTAGGCCGGATAAGGCGTTTACGCTGCCATCCGGCAACGTTGTAATTAATTTACGCATCGCGCTTTCTCCCTCGCCACGCGCTCAGCAGCGCGCCAAAGACCATTAATAGTCCCCCACCCCAAATCCAGCGCACGCCGGTCTGCACGTACAAACGCATGGCATAGCGGTCAGGTCCGGTTTTTTCACCCATTACCGCGTACCAGTCATGCATCAGATTCCAGCGGATCCCCGGCTCCATCATCTGTTGACGGCGCGCGGCATAGAAGCGCCTTTCAGGTTGCAGGCTGCCAATACGTTTCTCATTGTGCCACAGCGTGATCTGCGCTTTTTCACTGGTGTAGTTACCTTTGGCTTCCAGGTCGAGACGCTCAAAACGGAAAATGTAACCCGCCAGTTCAACCTGCTGCCCAGGGCTCAGGTTCAGGCTTATCTCCTGACGGCTACCGCTGGAAAAGACGATCCCCGCCGCAAACACCAGCACCCCGGCATGCGCCAGCAGTGCCGGAAGCTGGATGCGGAAAGACACGTTGCGGCTTCTGACCGTTGCCAGCACGATAACCAGCAGCATCAGCAGGCCAAAGGGCAGCGTAGCACGGTTAAAGTACGGTGCGCCTACGGAGAGCCGTCCCCAGCCGAACAGCCCGTAAATCATCGGGTAGAGCGTGCCAATCAACACAATCAGCAGCACCGCACTAAAGAGCAGCAGCGCAACCAGAATCAGCATCTCGCGTGACCAACCGCCAAAACGCGCATTCTGCCGGACTTGCTGGCCCCGCCAGGCGTACAGCCCGAGCAACGCCAGACTCAACACGGTAAACAGCGCAAACAGCGGCGCGGCGCGGACGTTATCCAACGCGAAAGCATGTACCGAAACGAGAATGCCGGAACGTACAATCAGCGTCCCAAGCAGCGATAAAATCAGCGTGACGATCGCCAGTAGCAGCGACCAGTGGCGGAAGATTCCGCGCTGGCGCGTGATATACAGGCTATGCAGCAGCGCGCTAGCGGAAAGCCAGGGTAATAAGGAGGCATTTTCAACCGGGTCCCAGAACCACCAGCCGCCCCAGCCCAGCTCGCAGTAGGCCCACCAGGAGCCGAGGATAATTCCCAGCGTCAGCGCGCACCAGCCGGGCAGCGCCCAGCGCCAGCACACCCAGGCGCTCTGCGCATTAAAGTCACCACGTAGCAGCGAGGCCAGCGCCACACCTGCCGCCACCATCAAACCACCGTAACCCAGATACAGCAGAGGTGGATGGAGGATTAACCCGAGATGTTGCAGCATCGGGTTAAGGTCGCGCCCTTCAATGGCAGGCGGGAAGATGCGCACGAACGGATCGGACCATACCACCACAAACAGCAGCAGCAGGGCCGTTATCATTGAAAGGACGCTGAGCGTCAGCGGAAACAGCGCGTCGGTATCACGCCGATAGCGTAAAGCGAACAGCGCGCTCCAGCCGGAAAGAAACAGCACCCACAGCAGCAGCGATCCTTCATGACCGCCCCACACCGCCGCCAGTTTTAATCCCCACGGCAGTAGACTGTAGCTGTGCTGAGCAACGTAGACCACCGAAAAGTCGCTGGTCAAAAAGCAGAATACCAGAATGGCAAAAGCCAGCAGTAGCAGGGTAAATTGCGCCCACACGCCCACCGTTGCAAGGCGCATCACCCCTTGCCAGCGCTGGCGGACACCCACCAACACGGCAAGCGGGGTCAACACGTTGACCCCAAGGCTTAATAACAGCGCCAGAAAACCGGCTTCAGGAAGGAGAACGTCCAGATATCACCTTACGCAACGGTTAGCTGACCCGCATAGAGTATAAAAAAACGCAGCAGCAGTACGCCGGTCAGGCTGGCGCCGCAGACTGCCAGCACGCCATGAAACGTCGAACTGCGGTTGGCCCAGGGTTTTAGCAGCATCGGCAGTATCAGCCCAAGCCCAGCCACGCCAAGCCAGAACCACCAGGTCCAGAATCCACCGCCCAGTGCCGCCGCCAGCGCGCGCATTTTGCCGTCATCGCCCAGCGCCAGACCGACGAAGAACGCCGCCAGCAGGAAGATCTCCAGCCATACCACCGGGACTTCCATACGATGCACAAAGTGCGCTTCGGTACTGTGCGGGTTGCTACGATGGCGTAACGCCATGGCGATCAGCGCCACCGCGGCGCCGGAGGAGATCCCAGAGAACAGGAACAGCACCGGCAGGATCGGGTTATTCAGGAACGGGTAAGATTTCAGCGCCGACAGCAGAAAACCGGTGTACGCCCCGAGCAGGACCGCCAGCACCAGCATTAACGTCTCAAGCGCGCGATGAAACGGCGCGACCAGCGTCAATACTTTCTGCACGATACCTAACCGCGGCAGCCAGCGCTGTTGCAGGGCAATCACCTCTTTTTCAAAGATTTTTGCCAGCCACAGCACTAACACCACCATGTACAACTGGAACAGCATGACCCCCATCGACATCACCGAAGTGAAGCTGTAGTGGAACATCAGTTTCCAGAAGGTCCATGGACGCGTCAGGTGGAACACCAGAATCAACAGACCGAGGATAATCGCCCCCGGCCCTAACACCAGAGTAGTGCGCAGCAGCGTGCTGTCCGAACCGCCCGCCTCCGGATGGAAGCGACGCAGCAGAATCGCCAGCGTGACCAGTCCGGCAGAGATACCTATCAGGAACAGATAGATGGCAATGGGCCAGTCCCACACCAGTGATTCAAAATGAAATGCAGAAGCGGATGTCATTGGCTCACCTCCCCAAATTTAAAGGGAACGCGGTAGACCTTCGGTTTTGTACCCAACGCCAGCTTGTAACGGTAGGTCGTTTTCTGCTGCAACAAACGGGAGATATCGCTGTTGGGATCGTCCAGATTACCAAACGTCAGCGCCTTCGTCGGACATGACTCAACGCAGGCGGGCTGTTTGCCCGCTTTCAGGTTGGTTTTCCGGCAGAAATCGCATTTATCCGCCGTTTTGCTCACCGGATGGATAAAGCGCACGCGATAAGGACACGCGGCGATGCAGTACTGGCAGCCAACGCAAAGGTCCGGGTTCACATCCACAATGCCGCTGGCGGCATCACGATACGATGCCCCCGTCGGGCAGACGTCAACGCAGGGAGCGTGGTCGCAGTGCTGGCACGAGTGACGGAAGAAGCGATACTTCACATCAGGAAACGTCCCCTGCGGCTCACTGCGAATAATCGTCAGACGCGATACGCCTTCCGGCACGTTGTTGACTTCGCGACAAGCATCCATACAGGCCGTACAGCCGATGCATAATGACTCATCATGTACCATACCGTAACGCACGCCGTTGATGTTCAGCGTCTTCGCCACAACGCGCCCCGCCGTCCCGCTCACTGCCACCAGCGCGCCGACGCCGGTGATAAACTGGCGACGAGAGCAACTCATGGATGCTCCTTAAGCAACGGAATCGACGCCGGGTTAAAGTTCGGATTGTTACGCTGATCGCTGTGGCAATCGACGCAAATCTTGATCCGTCCTTTATCGCTCAGCGTTTGCATCGTGTCTTGCTTCGGATGCAGTGAGTGACAGCTGGCACACGCCACTTTGGTTACATGGACATCGTGCGGCCAGAACGCTTTTTGCAGCTGCTCAGGCAGGTGACAGGACATACAGACGCTGTTCTGCTGCTCCACGTTGTACATCGGCTCATTAAAGCGCATCACATCTTTCACCCCTTCACGGTGGTTCGGTGACGGCTGGCCGTGACAGTTGGTGCAGGTGACCGGCAGTTTGTTATTCGGGTTGATGACTTCCGCATGCTTACCATGCATGCCTTCGGTATCCGGCTTGTGACAGTCCAGACAGGCGGCATCCGGATTACGCTGTTGGGTAACCGTCCAGCGTTGATCCGACTCCTGCGGCGTTGGCGTGGCAGTGATTCCACTCAGGCTCCATAACAAGCCTGACGCCAGCACCCCAGCAGTTAATAACGAACGTAATACGCTCATATTCACTCCGTTGAGTTATCCGCCCCTTGCGGGGCGAAATGGGGTTATTGGCTTAACAGACCGTTTTTACGCGCCTGATCTTCCCACTGCGGAATCACCGTTTTGATGAAGTCCTGCTTCTCAGCATTGATTTGCTGCATGTTCAGACCAATCGCCGCCTGGGCTTTCTCTTTGGTCGAGATATCCGGCAACGGAATTTCATGCGTGATGCCTTTGGTCGCCAGCAGACGGACCAGTTTGGTACGCGCGTCGGCAGCTTTATCCATTGCGCTACCCAGCATCCGCAGGCCTTCTTCCGGGGCGTGCATATGAATGCCGTGTGAGGCGATAGACAGGTCCCAACGCCATTGTGCGTGACGGATATCTTCCAGAATCGGCTTCATTTCCGCTTCAGTCGCGCCCGCATCCCATGCGGCTTTCGCTTCGAAGTGCGCACGAACCAGCTGATCTTCAACTTTGATTTTCAGGTCATGAATAGCCTGTTTACGCTCGGCGACCACTTTTTGCAGGGACGCTTTGTCCTGGGTGTGGCAGTTCGCGCAGGTCTGAGGGAAGTTGTCGAACGGGTTACCAATCTTATGGTCGGTATAGATCTTGCCTTCCGCGTTTTGCACTTTCGGCATGTGACAGTCGATACAGGTCACGTTGTTCTTGCCGTGAATGCCCGCGCTCCAGGTTTCATACTCCGGGTGCTGCGCTTTCAGCATCGGCGTTTTAGACAGAGAGTTGGTCCAGTCAGAGAAAGCAATGTTGTCGTAGTATTTCTCCATGTTCTCGACTTTCATGCCGTCGTCCCACGGGAACTTAACGGCTTTGTTTTTACCGTCGAAGTAGTATTCCACGTGGCACTGGCCGCAGACCATGGATTGCTGGTCAAAGCGACCGGCTTTCTCAAACGGTTTACCGATGGCTTCCATCGCGCGTTCTGCATAAGGACGCGACAGGGTCAGTTCTGGCTTGCCTTTGGCGAAGTCTGGTGACGCGGTATTATGGCAATCCGCACAACCGAGGTTGTTAACAATTTCCGGACCGCCGCGCGCCCATTTACCGTGGAAGTAGCCATCTTCACCGTCTTTCTGGATAAGACGCGCTACGTCCGGGCTTTTACAGCTCCAGCAGGCCATCGGCAACGGACCATCTTCTGCCGTTTTTGGTGCGCCGGTACGTAAGGTTTCACGGACATCGGTCACGGCATACGCGTGTCCCCGCGGTTTGTTGTAATCGCGCGAGAATGGGTATCCCGCCCACAGGATCACCAGACGCGGATCTTCTGCCAGTGCATCTTCACGGGCTGATTGCTCAGACGTGGCTTTCCAGGAGAGATATTGATCGGGATGCTGAGGTGCGAAGGTTTCATTCTTCGCTTCAACGGTGACGGTTTTTGCAGGTACAGAAGTTTGTTCAGCGTGAACAGCAGAAATAAATAATAAAGGTAATAACAGGCTGAAGAAACGGCGTACGCGTGATTTTATCCTTGCCATAGGGGTCTCATCCAGATGACGCCATTATCTGCAATGGCGGTTCTTTTATTGTTTTCCACAACAGCAACCACACGAATACTGTCATGACATTGCTCCACCCTATTTGTAACAAGAAACCACACTGAAAATGTTGTTTTTAATCAATTGTAAGTGTATGTAAAATACCACTTTAGAGTTATAACACCCCTCTAATCTCTCACTCTTTTGTCTAATTCAGAGACAGATCACCTTTTCAACAATCCTTTAGATAACTGCATGTTATCGCGAGATTTAATCAATTTTTGCTAGTTCCCTTCAAAATTCAGTTTGTCGCTAATTTGCACAATTCGTTTATTGCGTGATCTGCCGCGCAAATACTAAACAAAACTCTCAAAGCCCCTACATTTAACGTTTATGAGACATATTATTAACATCCTACAAGGAGAACAAAAGCCATGAGCCAAATACATAAACACGCTATTCCCGCAAACATTGCGGATCGTTGCCTGATAAATCCGGAGCAGTACGCAGAGAAATACCAGCAATCCGTTAACGAACCCGACACATTTTGGGGCGAGCAAGGAAAGATTCTTGATTGGATCAAGCCGTACAGCCAGGTGAAGAACACCTCCTTCGCACCAGGCAACGTGTCTATTAAATGGTACGAAGACGGCACCCTGAACCTGGCCGCAAACTGCCTTGACCGTCACCTGCAGGCAAATGGCGATCGTACCGCCATCATCTGGGAAGGCGATGACGCTACCCAAAGCAAAAACATTACCTATCGCGAGTTGCATCGCGATGTCTGCCGTTTCGCCAATACGCTACTGGATTTAGGCATTAAAAAAGGTGACGTAGTGGCCATTTATATGCCGATGGTGCCAGAGGCTGCGGTTGCAATGCTGGCCTGTGCCCGCATAGGGGCAGTGCATTCTGTCATCTTCGGTGGTTTCTCACCGGAAGCCGTCGCCGGACGTATTATCGACTCCAATTCACGCCTGGTGATCACCGCCGACGAAGGCGTACGCGCCGGGCGCGCTATCCCGTTGAAAAAGAACGTCGATGATGCGCTGAAAAACCCGAACGTGAAGACCGTTGAACATGTGGTCGTCCTCAAACGTACCGGTGGTAAAACGGAGTGGCAGGAAGGCCGTGACCTGTGGTGGTCCGATCTTATTGAGAAAGCCAGCTCAGAACACCAACCGGAAGAGATGAACGCGGAAGATCCGCTGTTTATCCTGTATACCTCCGGTTCAACCGGCAAGCCAAAAGGCGTGCTGCACACCACCGGCGGGTATCTGGTCTACGCTGCAACCACCTTTAAGTACGTGTTTGATTACCATCAGGGCGATATCTATTGGTGTACCGCTGACGTGGGTTGGGTAACCGGACACAGCTACCTGCTGTACGGCCCGCTGGCCTGCGGCGCAACCACGCTGATGTTCGAAGGCGTACCAAACTGGCCAACGCCTGCGCGTATGTCACAGGTTGTGGACAAGCACCAGGTCAATATTCTGTATACCGCACCGACCGCCATTCGCGCACTGATGGCAGAAGGCGACAAAGCGATTGAAGGTACTGACCGTTCGTCGCTGCGTATCCTGGGTTCCGTTGGCGAGCCGATCAACCCGGAAGCGTGGGAGTGGTACTGGAAGAAGATCGGCAACGAAAAATGTCCAGTCGTCGATACCTGGTGGCAGACCGAAACCGGGGGATTCATGATCACCCCACTGCCGGGCGCTACCGAGCTGAAAGCCGGTTCTGCAACCCGTCCATTCTTTGGCGTACAGCCTGCGATTGTCGATAACGAAGGTAATCCACTGGAAGGCGCGACGGAAGGTAACCTGGTGATTACCGACTCGTGGCCAGGCCAGGCGAGAACGCTGTTTGGCGATCACGAACGCTTTGAGCAAACCTACTTCTCTACCTTCAAGAATATGTACTTCAGCGGCGACGGCGCGCGCCGTGACGAAGATGGCTATTACTGGATTACCGGACGTGTGGACGATGTGCTGAACGTCTCTGGCCACCGTCTGGGAACGGCTGAAATCGAATCGGCGCTGGTGTCGCATCCGAAGATTGCCGAAGCCGCGGTGGTGGGAATTCCGCATAATATTAAAGGCCAGGCGATCTACGCCTACGTCACGCTGAATCACGGTGAAGAGCCGTCACCTGAGTTGTACGCCGAGGTTCGCAACTGGGTGCGTAAAGAAATTGGTCCGTTGGCAACGCCAGACGTGCTGCACTGGACCGACTCACTGCCGAAAACCCGCTCCGGCAAAATCATGCGCCGCATCCTGCGCAAAATCGCGGCGGGCGATACCAGCAATCTGGGCGATACCTCGACCCTCGCCGATCCTGGCGTCGTGGAGAAACTGCTCGAAGAGAAGCAGGCCATCGCGATGCCATCATAACAAAGTCCTGAAAATGCCGGATGGCGACGCGAAAGCGTCTTATCCGGCCTACAAATCTGACCCTACCCTCTCTTCACCGGGAGGGAAATATAAAAAACCTCCCCCAAAGGATTTCGTGTTACAGGAAGGCGGCAAGCGAGCACATCCCCAAGAGCATAGTTCACTATGTGACTGGGGTGGGCGAGTGCGGCCAACGAACCTGTAGCACGAAAGACGCAGGGGGACCTCTGGAGAGCTCTGTGATGAATGACCAAATTTATCAGCGGATAGAAGACAGTGCGCGTTTCAGGGAGTTAGTAGAAAAACGGCAACGGTTTGCCACCATTCTGTCCATCATCATGCTGGCAGTTTATATCAGCTTTATATTATTGATTGCCTTTGCGCCGGGCTGGCTGGGTACTCCGCTACACGCGGGAACCAGCGTCACCCGCGGTATTCCGATTGGGGTCGGTGTGATCCTTATCTCCTTCATCCTGACCGGGATCTACATCTGGCGGGCAAACGGTGAATTCGATCGCCTGAACAATGCGGTTTTGCACGAGGTTAAAGCATCATGAAGAGAGTCCTGACGGCGCTTGCCGCCACGCTGCCCTTCGCCGCAAACGCGGCGGATGCTATTAGCGGTGCAGTCCAACGCCAGCCAACCAACTGGCAGGCGATTATCATGTTCCTGATTTTCGTCATCTTTACGCTCGGCATTACCTACTGGGCGTCAAAGCGCGTACGTTCGCGTAATGACTACTACACCGCTGGCGGTAACATCACCGGTTTCCAGAACGGGCTGGCGATTGCGGGCGACTATATGTCGGCGGCATCGTTCCTCGGGATTTCCGCGCTGGTCTTTACCTCCGGTTATGACGGGCTGATCTATTCACTCGGCTTCCTGGTCGGCTGGCCAATTATCCTGTTCCTGATTGCTGAGCGTTTGCGTAACCTGGGTCGTTACACCTTTGCAGACGTTGCGTCTTATCGTCTGAAGCAAGGGCCAATCCGTATTCTGTCCGCCTGTGGTTCCCTGGTGGTGGTTGCGCTGTATCTGATCGCGCAGATGGTTGGTGCAGGTAAGCTGATTGAGCTGCTGTTTGGTCTGAACTATCACATCGCTGTCGTACTGGTTGGCGTGCTGATGATGATGTACGTTTTGTTTGGCGGCATGTTGGCGACCACCTGGGTACAGATCATCAAAGCCGTACTGTTGCTGTTCGGTGCCAGCTTTATGGCCTTTATGGTGATGAAGCACGTCGGCTTTAGCTTCAATAATCTGTTCACCGAAGCGATGGCGGTACACCCGAAAGGTTCAGCCATTATGAGCCCGGGCGGGTTGGTAAAAGACCCAATCTCCGCACTGTCGTTAGGTCTCGGCCTGATGTTTGGTACGGCGGGCTTGCCGCACATCCTGATGCGCTTCTTCACGGTTAGCGATGCCCGTGAAGCACGTAAGAGCGTGTTCTACGCCACCGGTTTTATGGGTTATTTCTATATCCTGACCTTTATCATCGGCTTTGGCGCAATCATGCTGGTAGGTGCAAATCCGGCGTACAAAGATGCTGCGGGCGCGCTGATTGGCGGTAATAACATGGCGGCGGTTCACCTGGCGAATGCGGTGGGCGGTAACCTGTTCCTCGGCTTCATCTCAGCCGTGGCGTTTGCCACCATTCTGGCGGTGGTTGCCGGTCTGACGCTGGCGGGCGCATCGGCAGTGTCTCACGACCTGTACGCCAACGTGTTCCGCAAAGGCGCCACCGAACGTGAAGAGCTGCGGGTTTCGAAAATAACCGTGCTGGTGCTGGGCGTGATTGCCATCGTGCTCGGCGTGCTGTTCGAAAACCAGAACATCGCCTTCATGGTCGGCCTGGCGTTTGCTATCGCAGCCAGCTGTAACTTCCCCATCATTCTGCTCTCTATGTACTGGTCGAAACTGACCACGCGTGGCGCAATGTTGGGTGGCTGGTTAGGCCTGCTGACGGCAGTGGTGCTGATGATTCTTGGTCCAACGATTTGGGTCCAGATCCTTGGTCACGAAAAAGCCATTTTCCCGTATGAGTATCCGGCGCTGTTCTCCATCAGCGTAGCATTCCTCGGGATCTGGTTCTTCTCTGCCACCGACAACTCAGAAGAAGGCAACCGCGAACGCGAGCAGTTCCGTGCTCAGTTCATCCGTTCCCAGACCGGGTACGGCGTAGAACAAGGTCGCGCGCACTAACTTCCCTTCTCCTCCGGCTTTCGGGCCGGAGGATTACATCCTTTCTCAGAACATCAGCCTCGCCACCAGCGGTGCCACCAGCACCATTACCACGCCGGAAAGCATCATCACCAGACTGGCAACGACCCCTTCCTGCTGACCGAGTTCATAAGAGCGTGCCGTGCCTGCGCCGTGCGATGCTGCGCCAAATCCTGCGCCTTTCGCCATCCCTTCACGAATGGAAAGCCGTAAAAACAGCACATCGCCGACCGCCATACCAAATACGCCGGTCACCACCACGAACAATGCCACCAGGTCCGGCTGCCCGCCCAACGGTTCTGCCGCCGCCAGCGCAAACGGTGTGGTGACGGAGCGCACCGCCAGACTACGTTGGATCTCATCAGGCAACATAAACAGGCGCGCCAGCCATACGGAACTGGTGACGGCCACCAGCGTTGCCGTTACCACGCCCGCCGTCAGCGACATCCAGTGACGCTTAATCACGGCAAGGTTGTCATACACCGGAACGGCAAAGGCGATGGTCGCCGGGCCTAACAGCCACAGCAACCAGTGCGATTCACCAATATAGTTTTGCCAGGAGATATGGCCGAAAACCAGCATCAGCACCAGCAGGGCCGGGGTGAGAACTAATGGCATCAGGGGTAATTTACGAAAACGGCGATACAGACGCTTATTGGCAAAGTAGATACCCAGCGTAATCACCAGACACAATACGCTTAGCTGGAAATTACTCACGGTTTAGCCTGCGCATTTCATAGCGATACACTTTATCCACCACCCACGCCGTTGCGCCGAGCACCATCAGCGTACTGATCGCAATCACGGCAAATATACGCCAGCCATCAACCAGCAACAGCTGCGTGTAGTTCACAACGGCGACCACCGCCGGAACAAAAAACAGCAGCATTTCAGCCAGTAACCAGCGAGCACCTGCGCGAATCCAGTTCAGCGGGATAACCCGGCAGACAATTAACGCCAGCATCAGCACCATCCCGACCAGGTTGGCAGGAAGCGGTAGATGCAGCCAGGAGACAAGATATTGAGCAAATACAAAG
Organism: Citrobacter sp. MGH110; assembly: GCF_001037515.1. Classification (NCBI taxonomy): domain Bacteria; kingdom Pseudomonadati; phylum Pseudomonadota; class Gammaproteobacteria; order Enterobacterales; family Enterobacteriaceae; genus Citrobacter; species Citrobacter sp. MGH110. The sequence continues at coordinate 3,381,617 of NZ_KQ089830.1, forward strand.
AGACCTGCATACAACAGAACCTGAACGGGGATCTGGAGTCGATGAATAACGGCAGGCGTCACGCGGCTTATCGCCACAGCCATGAGGGTATGTCCTTAAAAAATAGAGAGCGCCAGTATAGAGAGCCCCCTTCCAGGACTGAAATGAATTAAACTCATTGCAGGCATAGTCTTAAGGAATAATCATGGATATCAGAACGCTGCGATATTTTGTTGAGGTGGTTCGTCAGCAGAGCTTTACCCGCGCAGCGGAGAAGCTTTTTGTCACCCAGCCCACCATCAGTAAGATGTTGAAGAACCTTGAAGACGAGCTTAACTGCACGCTGTTAATCCGCGACGGTCGGCGACTGCTGTTAACCGACACCGGGCAGGTCGTTTTCGAACGCGGCCTGGCAATCCTTGCCGAGTTTCGCCAGCTTGAAGCGGAACTCAGTGACATTAATCACCTCAACAAGGGCGTGCTGCGCCTCGGTATCCCGCCCATGGTGGGGATGTTAATGGCCGGGCCGATCGGCCTGTTTCGCCAGCGCTATCCCGGCGTGGAGCTGAAGGTCTCTGAATTTGGCGGCTTAACCGTTCAGCAGGCGGTAATGAACGGTGACCTGGATGTCGCGATGACCGCGCTGCCGGTTGAAGAAGAGAGCGGTCTGGCAACCTTACCGCTTTTTAGCCATCCACTCTGTGTGTTGGTTCCTCGCTCCGGCCAGTGGACAACGTGCGAATCCATTTCCCCCGAGGCGCTGGCGGAACATCCGCTGCTTATCTACAACGAAGATTTCGCGTTGAGCCGCCAATTGCTTGAGCTGTTTAGCCAACACAACGTCAAGCCCCGCATCGCGGTTCGCAGCGGGCAGTGGGATTTTCTGGCGGCAATGGTACAAGCCGGGGTCGGGATTGCCATTTTACCGGAGCCGATTTGCCAGCGGCTGGATAAGCAAACGTTGCGCTGGATCCCTCTGGAGAGTGACTTACGCTGGCAGTTGGGCATGATTTGGCGCGAAGGCGTGTATCTGTCGCACAGCGCCCAGGCGTGGCTCAAATGCTGTGAAGGGTTTTGGCTACCGCAAGCGTCGTAAAATGCCGGATGCGGCTAACGCCTTATCCGGCCTACATCGGTATGCCGGTGTTGTAGGCCTGATAAGCGTAGCGCATCAGGCACGTTCACCCGCATTAAAATCCATGATTTCACCTGCCCAATCTTGCGGGTACAAACCGTGCCTCACATCACGATGAAATGTTGAAAAAGGCCAAGCCTGTACCTGCTTTACCCAACCGTGCTTCACCGGGTTAATGTAAATATAATCAACATGCTGGCGATAATCATGTTCATCACGGATGGTGTGCTCCCAAAAGCGAGATTGCCAGATATGTCGGGAAGACAATGAGTGGGTGAAATGCTTCTTAATTTCCCGCCAGCGAGAGGAATAATCCGCATCATTGCCAGGTAACGTCCATATGCAATGCATATGCTCGGGTAAAACGACCCACGCATTGATGCGAAAAGGCCTAACCTTTTTGACCGCAGCGATTGCACACCGAAGCGCGTGAATGTTGTCTGTCAGAAGGTGGCTTCGACGGTCCTGCAGATTTACCGTAAAAAACCAGGTTCCCCCATTGATGTAATTTCGTCGATAGTTGGACATGTTTCCCCCTTTCCTCAACCGTATGGAGAAAAGAGGGAATCGACAAGACAAGCAGATCAGTTCAGGAAAGCGGCTCGCAAATTACATGATGGATAATTTTTTGTAGGCCTGATAAGCGCAGCGCCATCAGGCACATCTTTCGCCGGATGCGGCGCGAACGCCTTATCCGGCCTACATCGTGCTACCGTTTATTGGTTCTCGATCAACAGCGCTTCCAGCAAATCCAGGTCGTGCAGTAGTTTTTGCAGCGTTTCATTGCTGATTTCACGCGTGGCGCGCAGGTGATAAAGCTCTGCGCGTTCTGAACGCAGCGCTGCCAGGCGGAAACGTCGCTCGAGGTTTTCTTCCTGCATCGAGCTTTCCACATCGTTGCGCCCGTCGGCGCGTCGGCGCAGGTTACCAATCACGCGTGAACTCACCTCGGTGAGCAACTGGTTATCGATGTTCTCTTCGGTGTCCGCGGCCAGTCGCTCCTCCATTTTCTGGATCGCGACAATCGCCACTTCTGCCGTGGCGGCGCGGGCAATACGTTCCTCTTTCTGCTGCTGCGAGTGGTCTGCCACTTCCAGATGTTGTAGCAGAATCGGCAGCATCACCACGCCGACAAACAGCGAAAACAGGATCACGCCTGCGGCAAGGAAGATCAGCTCATATCGCGCCGGGAAGCCGCTACCATCCGGTAACAACAGTGGAATGGAGAGCACACCGGCGAGGGTAATGGCCCCGCGTACACCGGCAAAAGAGGCGATCATGATTTCACGCGTCGTCCAGGATCCAAACTCCATCGGTTTTTTCTTCAGGAAGCGCAGACTGAACTTTTTCATGGTCCACAGCCAGCCAAAACGCACCAGCATTAGCGCCACGTAAATCAACACGACATCGGTAAACAGCATCCAAATTTCAACATTCGGATCGGCCTCGGCCGCCGCCAAAGAAGACTCCAGAATTCCCGGTAACTGTAGCCCTAACAGCAAGAAGACCATGCCGTTAAATACAAACTCCAGCATCGCCCAGGTACTGTTAGCACGTAAACGCATCGCCAGTGGCGCGCGGCGCATCACCCCGGAACGGGTGATCGTCATCCCGGCAGCGACCGCCGCGAGGATACCGGAAACGCCGATATGTTCCGCAATCAGGTAAGACGCAAACGGCAGCAGGAACAGCAGGACGATTTGCGTTGCCGGCTCGTCACCGCCCCAGCGGCTGAGGAAGCGCAGGGAACGGCCGTACAGCCAACTGACGACAAAACCAGCCAGGATGCCGCCAATCGCCACTTTGAAGAACTCAAGCGTTGCGCCACCAACGGTGAATACCATCGTGCCCATCGCCACGGCGACGGCAAACTTCAGAGAGACCAGACCGGAGGCGTCGTTCATCAACGCTTCGCCCTGCAGGATACCCATGATTTTCTTCGGTATACGTCCCTCTCCCACAATGCCGGAAAGTGCGACGGCATCGGTTGGCGATAGCACAGCAGCCAGCGCAAAGGCTGGGATGAGAGGGATCCCCGGCACCAGCCAGTAAATCATAAATCCAATGCCGACCACCGTGACCAGCACCAGCGCCAGTGCCAGGCCGAAAATCTCTCGCCCATGCTCGAGAAACTCACGCGTTGGCGTCTTCCAGCCATCGGCAAAGAGCAGCGGCGGGATGAACAGAACCAGGAACAGCTCAGGATCGAATTCCACATGCAAACCAAACGTCGGCCACGCCAGCAAGGCGCCGATGGCGATCTGCATAAGGGGTAAAGGAAGTTGGAAGGGCAATACGCGAGTAAATACCCCCGACAGCGAGACCACAAGGGTCATGATAAGTATGGTGAAAAAGATTTCCATGCGTTCCCTGTTTGCGATGTTTCTTATGATTGCTAATGAGAGGCGTCGTGCCTCAATTCTATCTAATTGAGAGTAACGCAAAAGACAACGAGTGTGTTCTGAAAATGAAAACGGGCGGCCAAAGCCACCCGTTTTTAGGATCGTCAGGAAATCAGAATCAGATAGCCCAACCGCCGGCGTAGAAGGCCACCAGCGCGATGGCGATCACCACGGTGCCGATGTTCAGTTTGCGCCATTCACCAGAAACGATGCGGCCAATTACCAGGGTCGCAAAGCCAATCATGATGCCGGTAACGATGTTACAGGTCAGCACGATAAATACGGCCGTAACCAGTCCCGCCATCGCGTCGACAAAGTCAGCGAAATCGATTTTCGCGACGTTGCTCAGCATCAACAGACCCACATACATCAGCGCAGGTGCCGTTGCGTACACAGGTACAAGATAAGAGAGCGGAGAGAGGAACAGGATCAGCAGGAACAGTACGCCAACGGTGATCGCTGTCAGGCCAGTTTTACCGCCTGCCGCCGTACCCGCTGCGGATTCAATGTAAACCGCCGCCGGAGCTGCACCCACCAGACCAGAGAACACACTGCTCAGGGAGTCAGTGGTCAGCGCCTTGCCACCGTCGATAATCTGTCCGTCTTTATCCAGCAGATTCGCCTGTCCGGCTACCGCGCGGATGGTTCCGGTTGCATCGAAGACAGCGGTCATGACCAGCGCCAACACGCTCGGCAGGACAATCGGGTTCAGTGCCCCCATGATATCCAGGCTGCCGATCAGCGAATTGCCGTTTTCATCACTCAGAGACGGCATGGCAAAAATGCCGGAGAAATGCACGGCCGGGTCGAAAATCAGACCAACCACGGAAATACCGATAATGGTCAGCAGAATGCCACCCGGTACTTTCAGTTTTTCGAGGCCAATAATCACCGCCAGACCAATCAACGACATAATGACCGGGAAGGTATCGAAGTCACCCAGCGCAACTGGCAGGCCGTCCAGCGGGTTCTTAATTACCAGACCGACACCGTTTGCCGCAATCAGCAGCAGGAACAGGCCGATACCAATCCCCGTACCATGCGCAACGCCCTGCGGCAGATTGCGCAGGATCCAGCTACGGATACCGGTCGCGGAAATGATGGTAAACAGGACACCCATCAGGAACACCGCACCCAGCGCAACGGGCACGCTAATATGTTGGCCCAGCACCAGGCTGAATGCGGTAAATGCGGTCAGAGAAATGGCGCAACCAATTGCCAGCGGCAGGTTTGCCCACAGCCCCATCACAATAGAACCGACGCCCGCTACCAGACAGGTCGCCACAAATACAGCAGCAGGTGGGAACCCGGCTTTACCCAGCATCCCCGGAACCACGATAACGGAGTAGACCATGGCCAGGAAGGTCGTTAATCCGGCAACGACTTCCTGACGAACGGTACTGCCGCGGAGCGAAATTTTAAACCAGGCGTCGAGTGAACCGCCGGTACGCGCTGAAGGCGTAGACATAGAAAACATCCCCTGAGAGTTTATTTTTTCGTCATTATGCGTGCTGGACAATCCACTGCCTGCTAAACGTTTTCTCCATGTGCCAGGTTTGCGTCAATAGGGGTGTCGCAAAAAAGCAAACGTTTAGCTCCGCGCATAAAAAACGGGTGGTAAAAAAAAGCAAACGATTATCTAGCGATCATACGCTGGTTTTCAACTGAACTTTGCCGCTTTTTACTCATTTCTTCTTATAACGCGCAAGAAATAACCAGTCGATGCGCAAACGTTATCGTCAATGCGCAATTTGGCAACAAATTTCGCGGAGTTATTACAACATCGGCGTGTTTATTTCGCGCAACTCGCGCAAGAAAACAGGTGAAGATGCGTAAAATTTTTTGGCTAAAAAATCACCATTTCACTGGCAAATGGAGGGAGGTGGCTTACACTTACATTATCAACACAGGCCGGAACCTCCCCTAATGTGCTCGACTGAGGGGTGTTGATGTCGGGGGAAACCCTCCCGTGAACCAGCGGGATAGAGTGAAAGACAAAGACCGGAACCAAACTAAAGCGCCCTCTGTGGCGCTTTAGTTTTATATCCTTCATACCCGTCACATATTTTAAACCAATTAATCATCTTCCAGCAGGCGCGCTCCGGTCCCCTGCTCGCCAAGCTGATCGCCTGGGTTACGCAACGGGCAATCGCTACGTGACAAGCATCCGCAACCAATACACCCATCCAGCTCATCGCGTAGCGCCACCAAAGTATGGATGCGTCGGTCCAGTTCTTCACGCCATTGCGAAGAGAGCTGCTTCCACTCTTTGGCACTAAGCGAATGCCCCTCAGGTAATACACCTAACGCGTCACCGATCGTGGCCAGCGGGATCCCGATGCGTTGAGCAATCTTGATTATCGCGACGTAACGCAACACATCACGTTTGTATCGCCGCTGATTGCCGCTGTTGCGCATGCTACTGATTAACCCTTTGCTTTCATAGAAATGCAGGGTCGATACCGCCACGCCGCTACGTTTGGCGACTTCACCTGGTGTGAGCAGCGCTTTTATCCGGGGTAATTTCTTTTCCATAAATCGCTTTACCTCAAGTTAACTTGAGGAATTATACTCGCCCACAGACAAAACGACGAATCGAATACTGAGAAAGAGGCAGCCCTATGTCCCATCAGCAGATTATTCAGACCCTTATTGAATGGATTGATGAACATATCGATCAACCGCTGAACATTGAGGCGGTGGCGAAAAAATCAGGTTACTCGAAGTGGTATTTACAAAGAATGTTCCGCACGGTGACGCGCCAGACCTTGGGTGACTACATCCGCCAGCGTCGACTTTTGCTGGCCGCCGTTGAACTACGGACAACTGAGCGACCTATTTTTGATATCGCGATGGATCTTGGTTATGTGTCGCAACAAACCTTCTCGCGTGTGTTTCGCCGCGAATTTGATCGTACTCCCAGCGACTACCGCCATCGTCTGTAAGATTATTGCCCGCTCTGCGTCAGTATGGCGGGCGACCGTTGTATCCAGTGCATGAACTCCTGCGGCGGCAGCGCCTTCGCAAAATACCAGCCCTGACAATACTGTACGCCGCGTTCAAGCAGCCATTCGATTTGCTCCTTCGTTTCCACCCCTTCCGCAATCGTCTTCAGGTGTAAGCTTTGTGCCATCTCAATAATATGTTCGGCAATCAAGTGACTGGTGCTGTTAGTGGACAACGTGCTAATAAACGATTTGTCGATCTTCAGGATATCGACATTCAGCGCTGACAAATTATGCAGATTGGAATATCCCGTGCCAAAATCATCAAATGCCACTTCATAACCCGCCTTACGGAACGCCTGGATTACGGGGGTCATTTTATGTACATCTATGAACCCACGCTCGGTCACTTCAACTTTAATTTGCTGGGCCGCCACGGAGTACTCACGATTTTTGTCGTTAATCAGGGCAATCAATCGGGATGAATGAAAGTCAGAAGCGGAAAGGTTAATCGATATAGAAAGCTGAGGATGCGCCGAAAGAAAATACCCCAAATCGTTGAACACCTCTTCAACGACATAATCCGTGATCCGCTCAATCATTCCCTCTTTTTCAGCCAGTGGAATAAACTCCGTCGGGCTCATCACCTCACCTTTACAGCCCGGCCAGCGCAGCAGAGCTTCAGCACCAACACATTGCCCATTCTTAATATCAATGATCGGCTGGTAATGCAGGCAAAGCTGACGTTTTTTGATCGCGCGTTTTAATAAGCGCCGGGGAGATAAGTATTCCTGGCGCGTGCGCCACCACATTAGCAGTATCAGGATGCTGCAGATAATCCCGAAGGGAATGGTTAATGCCGCCTCGTGATAGAAAATCTGACTTACGCGGTTGTCTGAGGTCGACACAATAATCGCAATTGGACGTTTTTCTGAATGCACGATGGTGTAGAAGCGATCGTCTTGTTGAAAGGTCGAGGCTTCACCGCGTATGAGCGGCGCGAATTGCGCAATATTTGCCGCTTCGCTGGCAGAGAAAAACGTATCTGTTACTGTGTCATACACGCCCCAGGAGAGATCCGGATCATCTGACATGACTTCGCTGTAGGACAATGGATTGATGACTGCGACGTAGTTCCCGCGTTGCATGTACGTCATTCTGTAGCCAGCGAAAAAAGGGGTATCGCGGTAGTAATAGATGGCGATATCCGGCGTACGTTTATAATCGGCTGTCGGCATAATATAAGTAACAGGCGGCGCCATCGACGTAGAGCACAAAAAGTGATCGCCCTGCGCATAAATTAGCTCACTGATATATAAACGACCGCGAATAATATTTAGCATACTTTTCTGATGTGCCGGGGTACACATCTTACCCTGATACAACTGGGCCATATCACGCGCCAAATCAGCTTGTAGGATCACCAATTCTGTTTTATTTAACACCAGTTGAGCAAAAGAGCGGAGTTGGCTATGGGTTTCGGTCATCGCCCGGATGTGCGCAAACCATATCGCCAGCACCACGGGGAACAATACCACCATGAATGTTCCCAGGAACTTCAGCATCTTGCGTCGCGCACTGTGATTCATGTCAGCCCTATTTCCCTGTTTCGTATATGCCAGAACCCATCAAGGCAGGATGCTATAAACACCGACTGATTAAGTTGCATGAATCTATCAGTATTAGCAACAGACTTCTCTATGTAAAAGTCTGATAATAGTTGATGATGATATTATTTTTCCGTAAGGCAAACTTAAAGTTATGCTTATTTCATAACGTTATTATCCCCACGGAGTAATTTTTTATGAGCATTATCCTGGCTGCATTTAAGAAATTCATTAATTTTTTTTAACGTTTAATTTAGGATAAATATAACAAGCAGACTAAATGCATGTTTAAAACATGGTTATTTATTATCAACTCTTCATTAAACAAAACCACACACTTGAAGTGGTTATAAGCCTACAAAAATAACGGCCAATACTGGTGAACAAACGACCAGATGTGATATAGTTCACAAAAATCATGTAACAGAAACAATGTTTCATTCATGTTATTGCCCGTCGATAGCCAGAGTATCACACCCTCGGTGAACACCCCCGCGCTGTCCTGGGCATCCAGACTTTCTGAGGACGTTTTTCATGGCGACAATAACAACTGGCGTGGTTCTTCTGCGGTGGCAACTACTCAGCGCGGTGCTGATGTTTTTAGCCAGTACGCTCAATATCCGTTTTCGTAAATCAGATTATATTGGCCTGGCCGTCATTAGCAGCGGTTTAGGGCTGGTTTTTGCCTGCTGGTTTGCGACTGGATTGCTCGGCATAACCCTGGTGGATATGTCCGCTATCTGGAAGAACATTGAAACCGTAATGGTTGACGTGATGAGCCACACACCGCCAGATTGGCCGATGGTGTTGAACTGATAACAAAATTGCATATGGCTACCCCAGTCTTGAGGTAGCCATTATTTTCAGCGTAACGCAGTGGGATTAGAACGGAATATCGTCGTCGAAATCCATCGGCGGCTCGTTAGACGGCGCTGCCGGCGCTGACTGTTGCGGGCGAGACTGTGCGCCGCCGCTGAACTGGTTGCCACCCTGCGGCTGCTGAGGTTGACCCCAACCGCCCTGCTGCTGACCGCCACCTGCCGGAGCACCACCACCCTGACGACCACCCAGCATTTGCATGGTGCCGCCAACGTTAACCACAACTTCTGTGGTGTACTTTTCTACACCGGACTGATCGGTCCATTTGCGGGTACGCAGCTGACCTTCGATATAGACCTGAGAACCTTTACGCAGATATTCGCTGGCCACTTCCGCCAGTTTGCCAAACAGCACAACACGGTGCCATTCAGTCTGCTCTTTCATTTCACCGGTCGCTTTATCACGCCAGGATTCGGAAGTAGCCAGCGTAATGTTGGCAACTGCGCCACCATTCGGCATATAGCGTACTTCCGGGTCCTGGCCCAGATTACCGACGAGAATCACCTTGTTTACGCCTCTGCTGGCCATGATCGTGTCTCCTGAAAAACGTTACTGAATAAGTGTAAGCGCGGGATTGTAGCATTTCCAATAGCGCTTTTACTACGTTGCGAAGTTGATTCCAGTAAACAACTCCAGCCAGACATTGTTGCACAGACGTCTGCGTTTTGCATTCCAATACTGTATATCCATTCAGGTCAGGTTGTGTCATAATTAACCGTTTGTGATCGCCGGTAGCACCATGCAGCCAGGCAAAAAAGCGTTTAATCCGGGAAAGATGAATGGATAAGATCGAAGTTCGGGGCGCCCGCACCCATAATCTCAAAAACATCAACCTCGTCATCCCGCGCGACAAGCTGATTGTCGTCACCGGGCTTTCGGGCTCAGGCAAATCTTCGCTCGCTTTCGACACCTTATATGCCGAAGGGCAGCGTCGTTACGTTGAATCCCTTTCCGCGTACGCGCGTCAATTTCTGTCGCTGATGGAAAAACCGGACGTCGACCACATTGAGGGGCTCTCTCCTGCCATCTCAATTGAACAAAAATCGACGTCCCATAACCCGCGATCCACGGTAGGTACAATTACCGAAATTCACGACTATCTGCGTCTGCTGTTTGCCCGCGTTGGCGAGCCGCGCTGTCCGGATCACGACGTCCCCCTGGCAGCGCAGACCGTAAGCCAGATGGTGGATAACGTCCTGTCGCAGCCGGAAGGTAAGCGTCTGATGCTGCTGGCGCCGGTGATCAAAGAGCGTAAAGGCGAGCACACCAAAACGCTGGAAAACCTGGCAGGCCAGGGCTATATCCGCGCCCGTATCGACGGTGAAGTCTGTGACCTTTCCGATCCGCCCAAGCTTGAGCTGCAAAAGAAACACACCATTGAAGTGGTGATTGACCGCTTTAAAGTCCGTGACGATCTCACCCAACGACTGGCGGAATCCTTTGAAACCGCGCTGGAACTGTCCGGCGGTACGGCGGTCGTTGCCGATATGGACGACCCGAAAGCGGAGGAGCTGCTGTTCTCCGCCAACTTCGCCTGCCCTATCTGCGGCTATAGCATGCGCGAACTGGAACCGCGGCTGTTCTCGTTTAACAACCCGGCGGGCGCGTGTCCAACCTGTGACGGTCTCGGCGTGCAGCAATATTTCGATCCTGATCGGGTGATCCAAAACCCGGAACTGTCGCTGGCCGGTGGTGCTATCCGCGGTTGGGATCGCCGTAACTTCTATTACTTCCAGATGCTTAAGTCTCTGGCGGAACACTATAAATTCGACGTTGAAGCCCCGTGGGCCAGCCTGAACCCTGCTGTGCATAAAGTGGTACTGTACGGTTCCGGTAAAGAGAATATCGAATTTAAATACATGAACGATCGCGGTGATACGTCCGTACGGCGCCATCCGTTCGAAGGCGTATTGCACAATATGGAGCGCCGCTATAAAGAGACGGAATCCAGCGCTGTACGTGAAGAATTAGCCAAGTTCATCAGTAACCGTCCTTGCGCCAGCTGTGAAGGGACGCGTTTACGCCGGGAAGCCCGTCACGTATTTGTTGAAAATACGCCGCTGCCTGCGATTTCTGACATGAGCATCGGTCATGCAATGGATTTCTTCAACAATCTGAAGCTTGCGGGTCAGCGGGCGAAGATTGCCGAGAAAATTCTTAAAGAGATTGGCGATCGTCTGAAGTTCCTGGTCAACGTCGGCCTCAACTACCTGACGCTATCGCGTTCAGCAGAAACACTCTCCGGTGGTGAGGCCCAGCGTATTCGCCTGGCAAGCCAGATCGGCGCGGGTCTGGTCGGTGTAATGTACGTACTGGATGAGCCGTCTATTGGCCTGCACCAGCGCGATAACGAACGTCTGCTGGGTACGCTTATCCACCTGCGTAATCTGGGTAATACCGTTATTGTGGTCGAGCACGATGAAGACGCGATTCGCGCCGCTGACCACGTTATCGATATCGGCCCGGGCGCGGGTGTTCACGGCGGTCAGGTCGTCGCCGAAGGGACACTCGACGACATCATGGCAGTGCCTGAGTCGCTGACCGGCCAGTACATGAGCGGTAAACGCAAGATTGAAGTGCCTAAACAGCGCGTTGCGGCTGACCCAGAGAAAGTGCTGAAGCTCACCGGTGCACGCGGTAACAACCTGAAAGATGTCACCCTGACGCTGCCGGTAGGTTTATTTACCTGCATTACCGGTGTTTCCGGTTCGGGTAAATCGACGCTGATTAACGACACACTGTTCCCGATTGCACAGACGGCGCTAAACGGTGCGACGCTGGCTGAACCTGCGCCGTATCGCGACGTTCAAGGCCTGGAGCATTTCGACAAAGTGATCGACATTGACCAAAGCCCGATTGGCCGTACGCCGCGCTCTAACCCGGCAACCTACACCGGGGTGTTTACGCCAGTGCGCGAACTGTTTGCCGGTGTACCGGAGTCACGCGCACGCGGTTACACGCCGGGGCGTTTCAGCTTTAACGTCCGTGGCGGACGCTGTGAAGCCTGTCAGGGCGACGGCGTGATCAAAGTCGAAATGCACTTCCTGCCGGATATCTACGTGCCGTGCGATCAGTGCAAAGGCAAGCGCTATAACCGCGAAACGTTAGAAATTAAGTACAAAGGCAAGACTATCCACGAAGTGCTGGATATGACGATTGAAGAAGCACGTGAGTTCTTCGATGCCGTTCCGGCGCTGGCACGTAAGCTGCAAACGCTGATGGACGTTGGCCTGACGTACATTCGGCTGGGTCAGTCCGCTACCACGCTCTCAGGCGGTGAAGCACAGCGCGTGAAGCTGGCGCGCGAGCTGTCCAAACGCGGTACCGGGCAAACGCTGTATATTCTCGATGAGCCGACCACCGGTCTGCATTTTGCGGATATTCAGCAACTGTTGGACGTGCTGCATCAACTCCGGGATCAGGGCAACACCATCGTGGTGATTGAGCACAATCTGGACGTGATTAAGACCGCAGACTGGATTGTCGATCTCGGTCCGGAAGGCGGTAGCGGCGGCGGCGAAATCCTTGTCTCCGGCACACCAGAAACGGTCGCTGAGTGTGAAGCCTCACACACGGCCCGCTTCCTCAAACCGCTGTTGTAATTACGCAACACTTGTCTGGCCTATAGAATATGCATAAAGCTTGTAGGCCGGATAAGGCGCTTGCGCCGCATCCGGCAACCGTTGTGCCTGATGGCGCTGCGCTTATCAGGCCTACGAAACTACAGAATACGCATAAAGCCTGTAGGCCGGATAAGGCGCTTGCGCCGCATCCGGCAACAGTTGTGCCTGATGGCGCTGCGCTTATCAGGCCTACGAACCACAGAATATGCATAAAACCTGTAGGCCGGATAAGGCGCTTGCGCCGCATCCGGCGAAACGGATCAGGGCTGCGTCAGTATCCGGCGTTTATCTTCCGGCAACGTGTTCACAGCCTGCTGATAAGAGGCGTCGACCAGATAATAAATCTGTGAATCCGGCAGCGAGCCGTCCAGATACACCGTACTCCAGTGCGCCTTATTGAGATGCCTGCTTGGCCGAACATCGCTATGCTGCTGGCGCAACAGTTCTGCCAGTTCAGGGCTGGTTTTCAGAGACACCGCCGGGCGTTCTTCCACCTCTTTTACCATGGCAAAAAGCACATCTTCGACTTTGATTTGCGTGGCCTTCCAGTCACTGTGAACGCTCTGCTCCGCGCCCGTTTTTGCCATGCAGTATTGCAGCAACTCCGAATTCGTCATCTTTATTCCCCTTACCAGCATATTGCCTCATGAGAACATCTTTTATTCAGTGTGCAGCAAGTCCGCAAAAGGTAAAAGCCAGCAATGTAAATTTGTTTAAAAAAACAGCAATCCGCAGCCAGCGTCCTCAATATTCCGAGTTGACGATCACCTCTTCACCAAACGCACCGGCCTGTGGCAGCGGCTTATAAGTGGAGTTAGAGGCGCGCAAAATGCGAATACCGCGAATACCCACGTCGCGAGCGGCAGTGATGTCATTATCGGAGTCACCGTAGAACATGCGGATATTTTTATCCTGCAGCCACTGCGTTTTGGTGTTCTGACCCGGCTTGTCGCCGGCAAAAATGACCGGATTCATATTTCCTGCTGGGATGTGAAAGTTATCAGACAACGTTTTCGACACCGTTTCAGTCTTCGTCTGGCTACGCCCGGTCACGAAAAAGATGCTGTCACCGCGACGCACGTGCATATCAATCAGTTGGCGCGCGACTTCTTTTGGAATACTGAACTCGTCCCAGCCATTGTTCATTTTTTCCCAGAAGGCCGGATTCTTCAGGTAATCCTCACTGTCCGGAGAATACGTTTTTTTACCGCGCCAGAAGCCTGGGCTGGAAAAGAGGACAGTGTCATCGATATCAAACCCGACGGCCATCGGCGGACGTCCGGTCAGGCTGTTTTCAATTTGTGCCACGGAGACCCAGTGAATGGGAGCCTGCTCAGCGAGCTTTGCAACGTTAGTGCCTGGATTGAGCTGAGAGGGAGAAGAAACGAGTGCCTGGGCTGGCTGATTTAGCGTGAACAATAAACAAACGGCACTCAGTGCCAACGTAAACTTGCGCATATTTTTCCCTAAGTAGTCAGTTAGTTATCATTTTTTTATTAACAACTGGTCAAAAAACTATCTGACCTTACCCCTTAGGGGGAGGGAAAGGAAGGATTTTCTCTGGTTTTGTCCTGGAAAAGGAGCACGATCACATTGGAAAACAGGCCTGATGACGCGACGCTTATCAGGCCTGCAAAGTCGGTTACATGACGGCGGCAAATGCCTTCGCCACGCGCTGCACGTTACCGTGATTCAACCCGGCCACGCACATGCGACCGCTGGCGATCAGGTATACACCGAACTCATCGCGCAGACGATCAACCTGGGCTGCGCTAAGCCCGGTATAGCTGAACATCCCGCGCTGTTGCAGCAGGTAGTCAAAGTTACGGCCTGGGATCTCCGTATTCAATACGTTAACCAACTCCTGGCGCATCGCCAGAATGCGGGTACGCATCTCTTCAACTTCCGCCAGCCAATTGGCTTTCAGCGCGTCATCACCCAGTACCGCGGCAACTACCTGCGCACCAAAGTTTGGCGGGCTGGAGTAGTTTCGACGCACCGTCGCTTTTAGCTGCCCCAGCACGCGGCTGGCGGTATCAGCGTCTTCACATACCACTGACAGTCCGCCGACACGCTCGCCGTACAAGGAGAAAATCTTCGAGAATGAATTGCTGACAAGAGCGGGCAATCCGGCGCTGGCAATGGCGCGAATCGCATAGGCGTCGTCTTCCATTCCACCACCAAAGCCCTGGTAAGCAATATCCAGGAACGGGATCAGATCGCGTGCTTTCAGGATCTCAATAACGCTATCCCACTGCGTAGGCCTTAAATCCGCCCCTGTCGGGTTATGGCAGCACGGATGTAGCAGCACGATGCTGCGCGCCGGTAGGGTATTCAGCGTTGCCAGCAGGTCGTTGAAACGCACACCGTTGGTCGTGTCGTCATACCATGGGTAAGTGCTTACTTCGAATCCGGCACCTTCAAAAATCGCGATATGGTTTTCCCAGGTCGGATCGCTGACCCACACGCCAGAATCAGGGAAATAACGTTTCAGGAAGTCTGCGCCAACCTTTAACGCACCGGAGCCGCCCAGCGTCTGAATGGTTGCGACGCGCTGCTGCTGGAGAACCGGATGTTCTGCGCCAAACAGCAGCGGCGCAATAGTATGGCGATACGTGTTCAGACCTTCCATCGGCAGATACAGCGAAGCGCCATGCGGTTTGGCATTGAGGCGGGCTTCCGCTTCCGCCACAGCTTTAAGCTGAGGAATAATGCCGTCTTCGTTGTAATACAGGCCGATGCTGAGATTCACTTTGTCGCTACGTGAATCTTCTTTGAAGCGCTCCATGAGCGATAAAATCGGGTCGCCGGCGTAGGCGTCAACTTTTTGAAACACGTGTGGTTCTCCGGGTTTACAGGCAGGGGTTAAGAACACAATAAACCGGAAGTGGGAGAAGATCGAGAGGATGTTGAGAGGAATATTGCCGGAAGGCGGCGTAACCACCTGTCCGGCACATCATGCTGCTAATCGATATACTTCATCGCTACCCTTGAGGTCAGGCGCGTAATAAGTTCGTAAGCACTTACTTTCGTCATTTCAGCAATGCGTTCAACGGGCAAGCCCTCGCCCCACAGAATCACCGAATCGCCGGCTTTATCCTGCGCTTCGGAGCCTAAATCGACGCAGATCATATCCATCGCAACGCGACCGACGATTGGCACTTCACGGCCATTGACCAGCACCGGTGTTCCAGACGGCGCCGCACGCGGGTAACCATCACCATACCCCATCGCCACCACGCCTAAACGCGTGTCGCGCTCGCTCTGCCAGGTACCGCCATAGCCGACCGGTTCGCCCGCTTTGTGCTCACGCACCGCAATCAGGCTGGAGGTTAGCGACATTACCGGCTGGCAGCCAAAATCAGCGCCGATAGAGTGGTTTTCCAGCGGTGATACACCATACAGAATCAGCCCCGGACGCGCCCAGTCGAAGTGAGACTGCGGCCACAGCAAAATACCACCCGACGCGGCAATCGAACGCTGCCCCGGTTTGCCTTCACAAAAACTGTTGAAGATATCGAGCTGTTTTTCGGTCGCGCCACACTCAGGCTCGTCCGCGCGAGCAAAGTGGCTGACGATATTGACCGGCTGGCGCACGTTTTCACACTGTGTTAAGCGCTGATAAAACGCCTCGGCCTGCTCAGGGCGTACGCCCAGTCGATGCATACCCGTGTCGAGCTTCATCCAGACGGTAACGGGTTCAGCCAGTTTAGCGGCTTCCAGGGCTTCGAGCTGCTCCTGGTTGTGGACGGCAGTATGCAGGCGCTGCGCGGAAATAGTCGGCAGATCGGAGGCATCAAAAAATCCCTCCAGCAGCAGGATGGGCTGCGTGATCCCTCCCGCTCGCAAGCGCAGGGCTTCTTCAAGACGAGCGACACCAAAAGCGTCCGCATCGGGGAGCGTTCGCGCGGTCTCTAACAGACCATGGCCGTAGGCGTTCGCTTTCACAACCGCAACCAGTTTGCTGGCTGGAGCCAGTTCACGCAGACGTTGCAGGTTGTGTCGCAGAGCGCGGCGGTTAATAACTACAGTTGCCGCTTGCATTTGTATTCCTTAATAAAAGAATTTCCTAAATCATTCGTGTTGCAGGACAAAAACGCTTTGGCGTTTTTGAACAGCGCCTGCGCTGGCCCCGAAGGGGCGAGGACGCAGTCCGAGTCACGCGACAAGCCAGAGAATCCCCGGGAGCTTAGTAAACTAAGTGACCGGGGTGAACGGGCGTAGTCAACGCATCTGCAGCATGAAGGATGACGGAGATTTATTCGTCGTCGTATTGTGGGCCCGCATAGTTATCGAAGCGCGACCACTGACCGTTAAACGTCAGGCGCACCGTACCGATCGGGCCGTTACGTTGCTTACCAATAATGATTTCTGCGATCCCTTTCAGGTCGCTGTTTTCGTGATAAACCTCATCACGATAGATAAACATGATTAAGTCGGCATCCTGCTCGATGGAGCCAGACTCACGCAGATCCGAGTTGACCGGACGCTTGTCGGCACGTTGTTCCAGAGAGCGGTTAAGCTGCGACAGCGCCACCACCGGTACATGCAGTTCTTTCGCTAACGCTTTCAGCGAGCGGGAAATTTCAGCAATTTCCAGCGTACGGTTGTCGGAAAGCGACGGCACGCGCATCAGCTGCAGGTAGTCGATCATGATAAGTCCGATACCGCCGTGTTCACGGGCGATACGACGGGCACGCGAACGCACTTCCGTTGGCGTCAGGCCGGAAGAGTCATCAATATAGATGTTTCGTTTCTCCAGCAAAATACCCATTGTTCCGGAAATTCGCGCCCAGTCCTCATCATCCAGTTGACCGGTACGGATTTTAGTTTGGTCTACGCGTGAGAGCGAGGCCAGGGAACGCATCATGATCTGTTCTGAGGGCATTTCAAGACTAAAGATAAGAACCGGCTTATCCTGCAACATCGCCGCGTTTTCGACGAGGTTCATTGCAAATGTCGTTTTACCCATCGACGGACGCGCGGCGACAATAATTAAGTCTGACGGCTGCAAACCAGCAGTCTTTTTATTGAGGTCGTCATAACCGGTGTTCACCCCGGTGACGCCGTCGTGCGGTTGCTGGAACAGCTGCTCGATACGCGCGACGGTGGCGTCGAGCACGTCAGTAATATTTTTCGGGCCTTCGTCTTTATTAGCGCGGCTTTCCGCGATTTTAAAGACACGGGATTCTGCAAGGTCCAACAGATCTTCACTGGAGCGTCCTTGCGGATCAAAACCGGCTTCCGCGATTTCGTTTGCAACTGAAATCATGTCACGAACAACGGCGCGTTCGCGGACGATATCCGCATAAGCGCTAATGTTCGCCGCACTTGGCGTGTTTTTAGACAACTCAGCCAGGTAAGCAAAACCGCCGACGCTGTCCAGTTGTCCCTGAACTTCCAGCGACTCTGCCAGTGTGATCAGATCGATGGGTTTTCCCATCTCCTGCAGGCGATGCATTTCCGTGAAGATATGCCGGTGCGGTCGGGTATAAAAATCTTCCGCCACCACACGCTCGGCGACATCGTCCCAGCGTTCGTTATCCAGCATTAAACCGCCCAACACCGACTGTTCCGCTTCAATCGAGTGCGGCGGTACTTTCAGCCCGGCGACCTGGGGATCGCGCTCACGAGCATCAGTCTGTTGTTTGTTGAAGGGTTTATTTCCTGCCATAGTGAATGGAGTTACCGAGATAATGATTGGGTCGAAAGATTACCACATTTCTTTTGGAGGAAGCATGGCAACACGTATTGAATTTCACAAGCATGGTGGCCCTGATGTACTCAAGGCGGTGGAGTTTACGCCCGTAGACCCGGCGGAAAACGAAATCCAGGTCGAGAACAAAGCGATTGGGATCAACTATATCGACACCTACATCCGCAGTGGTCTTTATCCGCCGCCATCTCTGCCCAGCGGGCTGGGTACCGAAGCCGCCGGCGTAGTCAGCAAAGTTGGCAGCAAAGTAACACACATTAAAGCTGGCGATCGCGTGGTGTACGCCCAGTCTGCTCTTGGAGCCTACAGCTCAGTGCATAACGTTCCGGCCGATAAAGCCGCCATCCTGCCTAACGCTATCTCGTTTGAACAAGCTGCCGCCTCGTTTCTTAAAGGGCTAACCGTTTTTTATCTGTTACGTAAAACCTATGAAATTCAACCTGATGAGCCGTTTTTGTTCCATGCGGCTGCGGGCGGCGTCGGCATGATTGCCTGCCAGTGGGCAAAAGCATTGGGTGCGAAGCTGATAGGTACCGTCGGCAGTGCGCAAAAAGCGCAAATTGCGCTGCAGGCTGGCGCATGGCAGGTCATTAACTATCGTGAAGAGAGCATTGTTGAGCGAGTGAAAGAGGTAACTGGCGGTAAAAAAGTGCGGGTGGTGTATGACTCGGTGGGGAAAGATACCTGGGAAGCCTCGCTGGATTGTTTGCAGCGCCGGGGATTAATGGTCAGCTTTGGTAATGCTTCCGGGCCGGTTACTGGCGTGAACTTAGGCATTCTGAACCAGAAAGGTTCGCTCTACGTGACCCGTCCTTCTCTACAGGGTTACATCACCAATCACCGCGAATTAACCGAAGCCAGCAATGAGCTTTTCTCGCTGATTGCCAGCGGAGTGATCAAAGTGGATGTCGCGCCTGGTCAAACGTTCGCACTGCACGATGCACAGCGTGCTCATGAAGTACTGGAAAGCCGTGCCACGCAGGGATCGAGTTTGCTAATTCCTTAAGATGACGGGGAAAGAAAGAATTAGGGCTTCCCGCAGGAAGCCCTTTCTTTTTTTAGTTCGGCTGTATGTAGGGTACAGCTCGATGAATTCGTTAACCTGGCAATAGTGACAGATTTGATAATCAATTCCTATTTGGTTCTAAAGGCAATGTTGCAGGTTGTGACGTACCGCTCAATACCTTAGTAAAACCGGCGGTTATTGCGCTGATACTGTGGGACTTTTGGCGCTTTTATCGCCTTGATCACCCACACCACGGCAACAGCCAGTAGCAGCCAGGGCAACAGTTTAATCATCAAGGCAAATAGTCCGCCCAGAAACATCACGGCGGTGGCTACGATCAATGCAGCCAGAACGCCCAGCAAAGATACGCCGGTGACCATCAGCATGATAAAAAATCCAATCACAAAAAGTAGTTCCAGCATGGCTCTCTCCCGAAATGAAATTCTCTCCATAGCTTTACAAGAAACATGCCAAAAATAATGCGTTGATTTATAAAGAAAACGCCCCGCGACAAAGCGCAGGGCGTGGTGAAATTAACTAACTTTTGGTGAAAACTTAACGCTTGTCTGCCACCAGCTTCAGCGCATGCTCCAGAACGTTAATATCTGCCCCGGCTTTATGTGCATTCTCGCTCAGATAGCGACGCCACTGACGGGCACCAGGGATGCCCTGAAACAGCCCCAACATATGGCGTGTCACATGTCCCAAATAGGTTCCCTTACTCAGTTCACGCTCAATATACGGGTACATGGCACGCACCACGGCGACTGGATCGGTATCTTCGGTGGTAGCTGCAAAAATCTCGCGGTCAACGGACGCCAGAATGCCTGGGTTTTGATACGCCTCACGCCCCACCATCACGCCATCCATATGTTGCAGATGAATTTTCGCTTCTTCCAACGATTTAATGCCGCCGTTGATCGACATCGTCAGATGCGGAAAATCACGCTTTAACTGATAAACACGGTCATAATCCAGCGGTGGAATTTCGCGGTTTTCTTTCGGGCTTAACCCGGACAGCCAGGCCTTGCGGGCGTGAATGATAAACATCTCACATTCGCCTTTACCAGATACCGTGTTGATGAAATCGCAGAGGAATTCGTAGCTGTCCTGGTCATCAATGCCGATACGAGTTTTCACCGTTACCGGAATCGACACCACGTCGCGCATTGCTTTGATGCAATCGGCGACCAGTTGCGCATTCCCCATCAGGCAGGCGCCAAACATGCCATTCTGTACGCGGTCGGAAGGACAACCCACGTTGAGGTTAATTTCGTCATAGCCCCGCTGTTCAGCGAGCTTAGCACACTGCGCCAGCGCAGCCGGATCGCTCCCGCCCAGTTGCAATGCGACCGGATGTTCTTCTTCGCTATACGCCAGATAATCGCCTTTACCATGAATGATTGCCCCAGTGGTTACCATCTCCGTATAGAGCAGCGTCTGGCTGGACAGTAAGCGCAAAAAGTAGCGGCAGTGTCTGTCCGTCCAGTCGAGCATCGGCGCGATAGAAAAACGATGAGCGGGAAAAGCGGTAGACTGAGATTCAGGCAGCATGGCGAATATTCAAGCATCCGGTTAAAAAAGGGGCGCTACTATAGCATAGACCGTTACGATAGTGAGCCACATCCTCGCGGCTCACTCCCCCTGACCCTAAACAAAAGCTATTTACGCCCCGGTTTTCCGTCATGAGATCCAAAAAACTGCGGCGGATGGTCGACCCAGCGATCCTCACGTGTAGCGGCATAGACCGGGTTAAGCGGATAATAAATGCGGTTGTATTTTTTGTTCGCCTCACCCACGACTAACAGGCGCACCTCTTCACTGGTGTTATTGATAAAGGTATGGCACACGCCTGTACCTGCCGGGAAACCGACGCTGTCGCCCGGTTCCAGCTTCCATAAATACCCGTTAATCCAGGCCTCAGGATAACCTTCCAGCACGTAGATAAATTCTTCCTCATCGCTTTCGGCGTGCGGGTACGAGGTACGCCGACCCGGCGGCAGGCGTTCATGATGAATGCCGAGTCGTCCTAACCCCAACTTGCGGGCAAGCGGCGCGCCAATAGCAAATAGCTCATCGCTGTCAGGATAAGTGGAGTCATCAGCCCCCTCAACCTCACGCCAGTGGCGAATACAATCGGGTCTTTTCATGGTTATTTTCCAGTATTGCGATGCGTCAGGTATAGCACACCGCGGTGGATCTCGGCGTTTTAAGCAGAACATGTTAAAGTAAGGGATTAACCTTCCACGCAAATCGAGGCGCCAAATGGACAAAACCACTACGCAAGAGTTATTGGCTCAAGCTGAAAAACTCTGCGCGCAACGCAACGTGCGGCTTACGCCACAACGCCTCGAAGTACTGCGCCTGATGAGCCTGCAGGAAGGTGCGATCAGCGCCTATGACCTGCTCGACCTGTTGCGGGAAACTGAGCCACAGGCTAAACCACCTACCGTATATCGTGCGCTCGATTTTCTGCTGGAACAAGGTTTCGTGCACAAGGTGGAATCCACCAACAGCTATGTGCTTTGTCATCTGTTCGATCAGCCAACCCACAGTTCCGCAATGTTCATTTGCGACCGCTGTGGCGTGGTAAAAGAAGAGTGTGCGGAAGGCGTGGAAGACATTATGCATACGCTGGCGGCAAAAATGGGCTTTGCACTGCGGCATAACGTTATTGAAGCCCACGGGCTGTGTCCGGCCTGTGTGGAAGTTGAATCTTGCCGCCATCCTGGCGAGTGCCAGCATGACCATACGATTCAGGTGAAGAAGAAAGTTGGGCGCTAGGTAAGCGGGAGAGCGTACATCCTTGTACTCTCAGGAGGGAAGGGTTAATTACCAGCGGTAATCATTACGTTTTTCCCAATCGTTAACTTCTTTCTCCGCCTGATCTTTCGCGTAACCGTAACGCTCCTGGACTTTACCGACCAGTTGGTCACGTTTACCTTCAATGACCGTCATATCATCATCGGTCAGTTTGCCCCATTGCTCTTTCACTTTACCTTTAAACTGCTTCCAGTTGCCGCCGACTTCGTCTTTATTCATCATCAAGTCCTCATCGTTAGGTTGTGAATAGCGAGAGTGCCATGCCCAGACACATGCTGTTTTTGCTGGACGTGAGAATAAGTGTAGTCAGTGATTCTGGATTTTATTTACTATTCGGAATTTTTAACCATCCCGCTCAGGCAAACCAGGTTCCATTACGCCAGTGACGTCGCCAGATAAAGGCCAGTGAAAGCCCGCGCAACGCCAGGAAAACGGTTAACGCCAACCACAAGCCATGGTTTCCCAGCCACGGCAAAGTCAGCAGCGTTAATGCGAATCCTGTGGCAGCAACGGCCATACTGTTGCGCATTTCTGCCGCGCGCGTCGCGCCAATAAACATTCCGTCGAGCAGATAACACCAGACACCCACCAGCGGTAACACCACCTGCCAGAAAAGATAGCGATCGGCCAGCTGTTGGATCTGCGACAGCGAGGTCAGCAGCGCAACAATCTGCTCGCCAAACAGGGCATAAACCAGCGAAAACAAAATAGCCACAATACCGGACTGTCGGCAGGCCGCCCGCCAGACGTCCAGCAACTGGCTACCGTCTCGCGCCCCATAGGCCTGGCCCGAATGCGCTTCCACGGCATAGGCAAATCCATCCAGCGCGTAGGCGGTAAAGGTTAACAGGGTCATCAGAACGGCATTAACCGCAATGATATCGCCTCCCAGACGCGCACCCAGCACCGTGATTGCGCCAAAACAGAGCTGCAGCAGTAGCGAGCGCAACATGATGTCACGGTTAAGCGCCAGCAAACGGCGGAAATTGCCACGCCACGCCTGCTTCAGCATTGCCAGCGAAATTCCGCGCATATGCAGGACTTTGCGCACCATCATCAGGCCGATCAGCAAGGTGGCATTTTCAGCAATCACCGTTGCCAGTGCCGCACCTTGCACGTTCATATGCAGGCCCATCACCAGCCATATATCGAGCACAATGTTGAGAATATTACCGACAATCAACAAGATAACCGGCGCACGCGCATACTGAACGCCAAGCAGCCAGCCGAGCAGCACCAGATTCGCCAGCGAGGCGGGTGCGCTTAACCAGCGAATTTCGAGGAAACGTCGGGCCTGCTCCAGTACCGCTTCACTTCCGCCAACAATGTGCAGAGCCAGATCGATAATCGGCGTACGAAACAGTGCGATAAGCAACCCCGCTCCCAGCGCCAGCATGAGCGGCTGCACCAGTGCGCGCGCCAGCGCCTGCGGATTTTTCGCACCAAATGCCTGGGCGGTAAGACCGGTGGTGCTCATGCGCAAAAAAAGCAGCAGCATAAAAAGAAAACTGGTTGCCGTGGCACCAACCGCAACACCGCCAAGATAGACCGGACTATCCAGATGACCAATCACCGCGGTATCCACCAGTCCCAGCAGGGGAACAGTGATATTGGAGAAGATCATCGGTAAGGCGAGGTGCCAGAGCGCTTTATCAGAAGAGGTAAAGAAAGGCATACAGGAGGGCCTGAGAAGAAGTTAGACGTACTGGACAATGTGATGCAGGCCCGGCAAGCGCAGCGCTACCGGGCACGTTGCCGGATGGCGACGTCATCGTCTTATCCGGCCTACAGGGATTCAACAGAAAATTACAGCCATTCACCGTTACGGATGACGCCTACTGCCAGCCCTTCAATAGTGAAGTTTTGTTCGCGCAGGTCGACAACGATAGGTTTGAACTCGCTGTTTTCTGGCAGGAGTTCAACCTTGTTTCCCTGCTTTTTCAGCCGCTTAACCGTGACTTCATCATCAATACGGGCAACAACAACCTGGCCGTTACGCACGTCCTGGGTTTTATGCACAGCGAGTAAATCACCGTCCATAATCCCGATATCTTTCATCGACATACCGCTAACGCGCAGCAGAAAGTCGGCGTTCGGTTTGAACAGTGAAGGATCGACCTGATAGTGGCCTTCGATGTGCTGCTGCGCCAGAAGTGGCTCACCGGCTGCCACGCGACCGACAAGCGGTAACCCTTCTTCTTCTTCCTGCAACAGTCGAATACCGCGCGATGCGCCGGATACAATTTCCAGCACACCTTTACGCGCCAGCGCTTTCAGGTGTTCTTCAGCTGCGTTTGGGGAACGGAACCCCAAACGCTGCGCGATCTCCGCACGCGTCGGTGGCATACCTGTCTGGCTGATGTGATCTCTAATGAGATCAAACACCTCTTGTTGCCTGGCCGTTAACGCTTTCATTCCGCCCCCTGGGTGTATATACAGTTATGCTGTGAGTATATACAGCTAAAGGCGAATTTGGAACCGCAAACTGCACAAAAAACAGGAGATTTATGCAGTTGTGGAAGCCTTATCGCAAATGCGACCACAACAGGATGCCCCAGGTGATTAGAGCGACAAAAATAGACAGCAATACCGCAGCCGACCCCATATCTTTCGCTCGACCGGAAAGTTCGTGGTACTCAGAACCAATACGATCAACTACCGCTTCAATCGCACTGTTGAGGATTTCAACGATCATCACCAGCATCACAGAACCGATCAACAACACGCGGGTAATTGCATCAACATCCAGCCAGCAGGCGATGGCGACGCCCAGCAGGACGGCAACACTTTCCTGACGGAATGCCGCCTCATTAATCCATGCGGCGCGAAAACCTTTCCAGGAATAACCTGCAGCTTTGATAATTCGGGTGAATCCAGTGGTATTATTGGCCATCAAAAAGAACCTTTTTACATTATTAGCGTCAATGTCATTGTAACGTTACCCCGTTTGTTCAGGGTGTGGCAAAGCAGCGCGAAGTATGACCGGATACCACAGAAATTCACTAAACTTTCTGATATCCTTGCAGCGCATTTGCATTATTAACCAGAGGCTTTACATCGTTTATGTCCGGCTGGCCACGAATTTACTACAAATTACTGAATTTACCATTAAGCGTCCTGGTAAAAAGCAAGTCTATTCCAGCAGAACCTGCTCCGGAATTGGGACTCGATACTTCGCGTCCCATTATGTACGTCCTACCGTACAATTCGAAAGCAGACTTGCTGACGCTGCGTGCCCAATGTCTGGTGCACGACCTCCCCGATCCCCTGGAACCACTAGAGATAGACGGAACGCTGTTACCGCGCTACGTGTTTATTCACGGCGGTCCGCGTGTATTCACCTATTACACGCCGAAAGAAGAGTCCATCAAGCTGTTCCACAACTATCTCGACTTGCATCGCAGCAATCCGGATCTGGATGTGCAGATGGTGCCGGTTTCGGTGATGTTTGGCCGTGCGCCAGGGCGTGAGAAAGGCGAGGTCAATCCGCCGTTACGTATGCTAAACGGCGTACAGAAATTCTTTGCGGTGTCCTGGCTGGGTCGCGACAGTTTTGTCCGCTTCTCCCCGTCGGTTTCTCTGCGCCGTATGGCGGATGAACACGGTACGGATAAGATCATCGCTCAGAAGCTGGCTCGCGTGGCGCGTATGCACTTTGCTCGCCAGCGCCTGGCCGCTGTCGGCCCGCGCCTCCCTGCCCGCCAGGATCTGTTTAATAAGCTGTTAGCTTCAAAAGCGATCGCTCGTGCGGTAGAAGATGAAGCGCGCAGTAAAAAAATCTCCCACGAAAAAGCGCAGCAAAATGCCATTGCGCTGATGGAAGAGATTGCCGCCAACTTCTCCTACGAAATGATTCGTCTGACGGACCGTATTCTGGGCTTTACCTGGAACCGTCTGTATCAGGGGATTAACGTTCACAATGCTGAACGTGTACGCCAGTTGGCGCACGATGGGCATGAAATCGTTTACGTTCCGTGCCACCGCAGCCATATGGACTATATGCTGCTGTCGTACGTTCTGTACCATCAGGGTCTGGTGCCGCCGCACATCGCAGCCGGTATCAACCTGAACTTCTGGCCCGCGGGTCCGATTTTCCGCCGTCTGGGCGCGTTCTTTATTCGTCGTACCTTCAAGGGCAACAAGCTCTATTCCACCGTATTCCGTGAATACCTGGGCGAGCTGTTCAGCCGTGGTTACTCGGTTGAGTACTTTGTCGAAGGGGGCCGTTCACGTACCGGTCGTCTGCTCGACCCGAAAACCGGCACGCTGTCGATGACTATTCAGGCGATGCTGCGCGGCGGTACACGTCCGATTACCCTCGTTCCTATTTACATCGGCTATGAGCACGTAATGGAAGTGGGCACCTACGCAAAAGAGCTGCGTGGCGCGACGAAAGAGAAAGAAAGTCTGCCGCAAATGCTGCGTGGCTTAAGCAAGCTGCGTAATCTGGGTCAGGGCTACGTCAACTTTGGTGAACCAATGCCATTGATGACTTACCTCAACCAGCATGTGCCGGAGTGGCGTGAATCTATTGACCCTATCGAGTCTATCCGCCCGGCCTGGCTGACGCCGACGGTGAATAACATTGCCGCCGATTTGATGGTGCGCATTAACAACGCAGGCGCGGCCAATGCCATGAACCTGTGCTGTACTGCTTTACTGGCCTCCCGCCAGCGCTCTCTGACCCGTGAACAGCTGACCGAACAACTCGACTGCTACCTGAGCCTGCTGCGCAATGTGCCGTATGCTGCGGATTCGACTGTGCCGGCACAGAGCGCCAGTGAACTGATCGACCACGCCTTGCAGATGAACAAGTTTGAGGTCGAGAAAGACACCATCGGTGACATCATTATTCTGCCGCGCGAGCAGGCGGTATTGATGACCTACTACCGCAATAACATTGCGCATATGCTGGTTCTGCCTTCGTTGATGGCAGCCATTGTGACTCAGCATCGTCGTATTTCACGCGCCGCGTTGCAGCAGCATATTGATGCGCTGTACCCGATGCTGAAAGCGGAGCTGTTCTTACGCTGGGAGCGTGATGAGCTTGCCGGAGTGATTGACGAACTGGCCAGCGAAATGCAGCGCCAGGGACTCATCACCCTGACCGATGACGAACTGCATATCAATCCAGCCCGCTCCCGCACGCTACAGCTGCTGGCCGCAGGTGCTCGCGAGACGTTGCAGCGCTACGCCATTACCTTCTGGCTGCTGAGCGCGAACCCGTCCATCAACCGTGGCACGCTGGAGAAAGAGAGCCGCACCGTGGCGCAACGCCTCTCAGTGCTGCACGGCATTAACGCGCCGGAATTCTTCGATAAAGCCGTGTTCAGCTCTCTGGTGCTGACGCTGCGTGACGAGGGATTCATCAGCGATACCGGAGATGCCGAACCGGAAGAGACGATGAAGATCTATCAGATGCTGGCCGAACTGGTCACGTCAGATGTGCGTCTGACCATCGAGAGCGCCACTCAGGGCGAGTAAGCATAAAAAAACCGGTCGGAATGACCGGTTTTTTATTTTGCAGGCTAAGCCAAAATCAAAAATGCCAGTAGCTCATTGCCAGGCCTAAGAACAGCACCAGGCCGACGTAGTTATTGTTCATAAACGCTTTAAAGCAGGCATCACGTTCACGGTTAACGATCAGTTTCTGCTGATAGACAAACAGCGCGCCCGCCACCAACAGAGACCAGTAATAGCCCAGTCCCAACCCGTTTAACCAGCCCACCAGCGCCATCAGCACCAGCACGCCTACCTGCAAAATACCAATAATCAGCTTGTCGTTCTGACCGAACAGGATCGCGGTCGATTTAATGCCGATCTTCAGGTCATCATCCCGGTCAACCATGGCGTACTGCGTATCATAGGCCACCGCCCAGAGAATATTCGCAAGGAACATCAGCCAGCAACTCAGCGGTACGGATTCACTCACGGCGGCGAACGCCATCGGGATCGACCAGCCAAACGCCGCCCCCAGCACCACCTGCGGCAGATGCGTATAGCGCTTCATAAACGGGTAAACCCACGCTAATGCTAATGCCGCAACGGACAACAAAATGGTCATCGTATTGAGGGTCAAAACCAGCAGGAAGGCCAGCAGCACCAGTACCACAAACAGCGTTCGGGCTTCTTTCTCGGTGACAGCCCCACTCGGCAGCGGTCGATTCGCGGTGCGTTTGACGTGCCCGTCAAATTTCCTGTCGGCATAATCATTCACCACGCATCCGGCGGCGCGCATTAACCAAACGCCAGCGACAAAAACCGCCAGAATCCACAGTTGCGGCATGCCTGGGGTCGCCACCCACAGTGCCCACAGCGTAGGCCAGAGCAGCAGTAAGGCGCCGATTGGCTTATCCGTACGCATCAAGCGGTGAAACGCCAGCAGCTTATTCTGCGTCAGACTCCACTCCATCTTTATCTTCCTCTCAGTACAACGGCGATGCAGGCAGAAAAAGCTCGGTAAGCATCAACGGCTTACCGCTCAGCCGCAGGCGGGAACGACGCCCCCACAGCGCTGCATCTTGGCCAATCTCAATAAAATCTCGGGTCAATGTCGATGACGTAAACAGGTAACGTCCGAGCGGGGTTTTCCCCAGGTTTTGTAAAGCCAGTTCAGGGCCACACAGGGTAGATTCAGGCACCACGGTACGCCCGGCAAGCCAGGGTTCACCATCCGCGCATAACAGGATTTCGCGTAACCAATAGCGGGACTCTTTAGGTAGCAGCGTCAGTTCTTCAGCCACCTCATTTTGCCCAACGAACGCTTCGCGAATCAACGTGACGGTGACTTCTTTGCCCTGCTGCTCAAAACGTTTGGTCATGGAATCTTCCAGTAACAACCAGTCGAGCAGTTGCGGGTCCAGCGCCGGGATCGCATCAAAATAACGCAGCGCACGCAGTTGCGTTAACGCAGGGTGTGGCATGCCTTACTCTCCGATTTATAACCTAAAGGCATTGTATCGCAGAAAAGGCATTACGGGGTGAGCAAACACGATTAAGTGATCGGTAGGGCAACATAAGTGTAACAATTAGCACCGAAGGATAAAAAAAGGTGCGCCAGGAGACGCACCAGTTGTTGCAAAATCAACAATGTGGGGAGATGTTTACCCCTTGCCTTTTACACTGCTGATAAAGGTGGATCGGGCAGATTTGGATCCCAGACGTTCCGCTTCATCAAGCAGCTTCAGCGCTTTATCAACATCGCCTTTCGCCACGGCATCCTTAATCGCCTGATTAAAATAGCTTTCCGTGTCGTTCAGCATTGGCTCGCTTTTCTTCACGGGTTGTGGTGCCGGAGCAGCAACGACTGCCGCCGGAGCAGCAACGGCCACTGCAGGCGCGGCGGTATTACCAACCATAACAGGGCCAGGGCCGGAAGAACCAAACAGCGGCCCGACCAGCACGCTGGAGGAGGAGCTGGTTTTAACTTTCAGATGCAGCAGACCGTCGGTGGTGTGGCGGGCAATCGGGTCCGGAATATCCGGAACAGCGTTACCTACACCCTTGGCGTAGGCTTTTGCCGGGTCAAGCAGGGTCGTGGTCTGCTGGAGATCTTTATCTGTGGTAAAGACCAGAACATACAGTTTTTGCTGGCCCAGCGCTGGCGTCAGACGCATTACGCCTTCCAGACGATCGGCACTCATCACGCCGGGCTCCTGGTAGGTGAAATAGCTGCTGGGGAAGAACGCAGATGGTGTCATGTTCTGATCGAGAATTAAGACGTTTGGCGCAAATACGCTGGTTTGTTTGTTCACTTCACTGGCCAGCGTCAGCGTCAACTCGCCAATATTCGCCGGTACGCTATAGGCCGCGACCGGGCCAGTAATACCAGCAACATCTAAACGCTGACCTGCATTGGCAAGCTGCGTGGACTGAGTTTTGGATTGATCAACCGGCGTCCAGGTTAACTGTTGCAGCGCCGCAGTGGGAATGGTTGGGGCCGCGGTAGTGTTCTGCGGAACAATATTTACATCGGCCAGGCTGATGCCAGGCGCGCTGGCAAATAACCCTGCAGATAAACAAAGGGCAACGAGACTTTTCTTCATTTTCATTGTTATCACCTCAGATAGCATGGGTTCAGCGGTGGCCAGGCAATAGCGCGCTAAACCGTAATCAAGAGGGGCTTGCGCCCCTCTTTAGGTCATTACGTCAAGTTAATGCTGAATTACCACCAGATTTCCATCTGAGCACCGAAGGACCACTCATCGCTGTCGCCACGGCCAAAGGAGCCGCCGTTAAAGCCGTCTTTAACTGCTTTACCGAAGTTCGCGTTATTAGATGGGTTACCGTTGTAGTCGTAGCCCCACTTCTCATCCCACTTAGCATAGGTTGCGAAGACGCGGATAGCCGGACGAGACCAGATGCTGTCGCCAGCCTGCCACTGTTGTGCCAGAGTAATTTTATACTGGTTGTTGGTATCGCCAGTTTCCTGGGATTTGACGTTGTCGTAGCCCACTTCCAACAAGGTGCTCATGATTGGCGTCCATTTGAACATTGGACGAACGCCCACGGTCCACCACTTAGTGCCGTTGTTGTTATCCCAGTCGATATCCTGGTACATACCGACGTACATCAGGTCCCAACGATCGCCCAGAGAGATTGCGCCGTGGTCGAGGATACGCAGCAGGCTGCCGTTGTTGTTAATGTCGTAAGCAAAGTTGGAGTTGCTATCAATGCCCACGCCAGAGCCCTGAGACAAACCTTTACCCTGAGAGGTCATGGAGTCGGTAGCGTACTGAACCACAAACTTGTTGTAGCCTTTCAGCATGCTTTGGGTGTGTTCAGCGGTGAACATCCAGCCATCTTTAGATGCGCCGTCAACCAGGCGATAATCATCGCGCGGGTTTGCACGACCGTAGTCAACGCCCAGTTCCAGCGTACCGCCTGGGTTAATTTCCATCTGCGCTAAACGAACGTCAAACACGTCGTTCGCGGTACGGGTGGTGTAATCATAAATGCTGTTGCTGGCGAAGGAGGAAGAACCGCCCGCTTCAGAAGAACGGGTTGCAGCCAGAGACAGTTTACCGAAGCCTACATCGATGTTTTCCAGACCCGCACCAGGACCTGAAATATCCCAGTAGTAGAAGTCGATCATGTGGACGTCATGACGCTGATAGAAACGTTTACCGGCCCAGATGGTGGAACCCGGCAGCCATTCAATCAGGTTTTTACCCTGCACGTTGGCTTCGCGGAAAGCAGGATCGGTCGCTTCCCAGTCATTTTGCTGTGCAACGGAATAGGCAACGTTAGTGTCGAAGTAGAAGCTCTTATCGCCCTCTTTCCACACTTCCTGACCTAATTTAATTTCCGCATAGGTTTCACATTCGTTACCAAGACGGTATTTACTTTGTGCACCTGTTGCCTGGAAACATTGTTGTTCACCGCCGCTACCTGTCCAGCCAATGCCGGAACGAGCATAACCATGGAAATCCACAGCCATTGCCTGAACAGACATAATGCCTGCTGCTACAGCAACCGCCAGAGGGAGTTTGCGCAGAGTAATCATCGTTCTATCTCCTGAGATCATTGCTTTTCTTTAAACGCTGCCACCTTCTAAAACTGCGAATGGTTTTGCGTTTCGTTTTTTTATGGGGGCCTTAAACGCCCGGCTCTTGGTGCAACCGACGACATGCAGTGCCATCCTCACGGAACAGATGGCAACGCTCTGGCGGCAGGCCGATAGCGAATGTGGCACCCTCTTCTACCAACACCACGTCGTTCTGGCGGTAAACCAGGTTTTGACGGATGGCGGGGATCTGGATATGAATTTGTGTTTCGTGACCAAGCTGCTCGACCACCTGCACTTCACCTTCAAGGGTGACATCGGCGATATCGCTGGGCAGCAGATGTTCCGGGCGGATACCTAAAGACATGTTGGCGCCAACCTGTACCGCATGGCTGTCTACCGGGAGCCATATTTGCTGGCGGTTGGGCAGTTCAACCTGCACCTGATCGATGGCCGTTGCCGTGACTTTCACCGGCAGGAAGTTCATCTTCGGTGAACCAATGAAGCCCGCCACAAAGCGGTCAGCCGGGTAGTGATACAGTTCCAGAGGCTTACCAACCTGCGCGACGCGACCGGCATCCAGCACCACAATTTTGTCGGCCAGCGTCATCGCTTCGACCTGATCGTGGGTGACGTAAATCATCGTGCGGCCGAGACGTTTATGCAGGCGGGATATTTCAATACGCATCTGCACGCGCAGAGCAGCGTCGAGGTTCGACAGTGGTTCGTCCAGCAGGAATACGCGCGGTTCGGCGACCAGCGTACGGCCAATCGCCACACGCTGACGTTGTCCGCCGGAAAGCGCTTTCGGTTTACGCTCCAGCAGGTGCGCCAGTTGCAGAACTTCCGCAACCTGATTCACGCGCTGGTTCATCACCTCTTTTTTCGCCCCGGCCAGTTTGAGGCCGAACGACATGTTCTCCGCGACAGACAAATGGGGATACAACGCGTAGGACTGAAAGACCATGCCCACACCGCGTTCGGCGGGCGGAATGTCGTTCATCCGGGTCTCCCCGATAAACAGGTCACCACTGGTGATGGTTTCAAGTCCGGCGATCATACGCAGCAAGGTCGACTTACCGCAGCCTGACGGTCCGACAAACACCACGAATTCCCCTTCGTGAATGTCGAGATTGATATCTTTCGATACCACCACGTCACCCCAGGCTTTCGTTACATTTCGTAGCTGTACGCTCGCCATGCCCTTCTCCCTTCGTTACAACCTGTCATCGACAGCAACATTCATGATGGGCTGACTATGCGCGATCCCTTGACTGCGTGAATCCTCCACCCCCCGGCTTTTTTATGGGGGAGGAGGCGGGAGGATGAGAGAGCAGCGTCTGAGACCCGGGCCACCAGCCTCAGAGGAATTTCGTGATGCAGCCCGCAAAAATCGGTGGGTTTTTATGTGCGCCAGTACGCAATACTCACATTTATGTAACACAGATCACATAAAGAGCGGGTGGGGCGTAGGGGTAAGGAGGATGGAAAGAGGTTGTCGTATAAAGAAACTAGTAACCGTTAAGCCACCTCTGCAAAATCACCAAACAGGATGGGAACTATGAAAATCAAAACTGGCGCACGCATCCTCGCATTGTCTGCATTAACGACGATGATGTTTTCCGCCTCGGCTCTCGCCAAGATTGAAGAAGGTAAGCTGGTTATCTGGATTAACGGCGACAAAGGCTATAACGGCCTCGCTGAAGTGGGCAAAAAATTCGAGAAAGACACCGGGATCAAAGTCACTATTGAGCACCCTGACAAACTGGAAGAGAAATTCCCGCAGGTTGCCGCGACCGGCGACGGCCCGGACATCATCTTCTGGGCACATGACCGTTTTGGCGGCTACGCTCAGTCTGGCCTGCTGGCTGAAATCACGCCTGACAAAGCGTTCCAGGACAAGCTCTATCCGTTCACCTGGGATGCCGTACGCTATAACGGCAAACTGATTGCCTACCCGATCGCGGTTGAAGCGCTGTCGCTGATTTACAACAAAGACCTCGTTCCAAATCCACCGAAAACCTGGGAAGAAATTCCTGCACTGGATAAAGAGCTGAAGGCGAAAGGTAAATCCGCGCTGATGTTCAACCTGCAAGAACCGTACTTCACCTGGCCGCTGATTGCCGCCGACGGCGGTTACGCGTTCAAGTTTGAGAACGGTAAGTACGATGTGAAAGATGTTGGCGTGGATAACGCTGGCGCGAAAGCGGGTCTGACCTTCCTGGTTGATCTGATCAAGAACAAACACATGAACGCGGATACCGATTACTCCATCGCCGAAGCGGCCTTTAACAAAGGCGATACCGCGATGACCATCAACGGTCCGTGGGCGTGGTCCAACATCGATAAGAGCAAAATCAACTACGGCGTCACGCTGCTGCCAACCTTCAAAGGCAAAGCGTCTAAACCGTTTGTTGGCGTTCTGAGCGCCGGTATCAACGCCGCAAGCCCGAACAAAGAACTGGCGAAAGAGTTCCTCGAAAACTACCTGCTGACCGATCAGGGTCTGGATGAAGTGAACAAGGACAAACCGCTGGGCGCCGTTGCGCTGAAATCCTTCCAGGATCAGTTAGCGAAAGACCCACGTATCGCCGCCACCATGGATAACGCCCAGAAAGGCGAAATCATGCCGAACATCCCACAGATGTCCGCATTCTGGTATGCCGTTCGTACCGCAGTGATCAACGCAGCCAGCGGCCGTCAGACCGTCGATGCCGCACTGAAAGACGCGCAGGGTCGTATCACCAAGTAATGCAGTTGTGAACGTGCCGGATGGCGGCATAAATGCCTTATCCGGCCTACACATACCCTGTAGGCCTGATAAGCGCAGCGTCATCAGGCACGCTGACCAACAGGTTTTCATTGTTGTTGAGGATTGAACCCCATGGATGTCATTAAAAAGAAACACTGGTGGCAAAGCGGCACGCTGAAATGGTCAGTGATGGGTCTGCTTGGGCTGCTGGTCGGTTACCTTGTTGTTTTGATGTACGCTCAGGGGGAGTACCTGTTTGCCATCATGACGCTGATTTTAAGCTCTGCTGGCCTGTATATTTTCGCTAACCGTAAAGCCTATGCCTGGCGCTATGTTTACCCGGGCGTTGCCGGTATGGGGCTGTTTGTCCTGTTTCCACTGATTTGTACAATCGCCATTGCTTTTACCAACTACAGCAGTACCAATCAGCTGACATTTGAACGTGCTCAGGAAGTCCTGATGGATCGTTCGTACCAGGCTGGGAAAACCTACAACTTTGGCCTGTATCCGGCGGGTGATGAGTGGCAACTGGCCCTCACCGACGGTGAAACCGGCAAGAATTACCTTTCTGACGCCTTTAAATTTGGCGGCGAGCAGAAACTGCAACTGAAAGAAGCCGAGGCGCTGCCGGCAGGCGAACGTGCAACGCTGCGTATCATCACGCAGAATCGCCAGGCGCTTACCCAATTGACCGCCATCCTGCCGGATGAAAGCAAAGTTACCATGAGTTCGCTGCGCCAGTTTTCCGGCACGCAGCCACTCTATACGCTCGCTGAAGACGGTACGCTCACCAACAGCCAGAGCGGCGTAAAATACCGCGCCAACAACGATATTGGTTATTATCAGGCGATTAACGCTGACGGTAGCTGGGGTAGCGAAAAACTCAGCCCGGGCTACACCGTTGCCATCGGCTGGGATAACTTCACCCGCGTATTTACCGACGAGGGCATCCAGAAACCGTTCTTCGCCATCTTCGTCTGGACAGTGGTCTTCTCGGTACTGACCGTTATTTTGACCGTTGCCGTGGGCATGGTGCTGGCCTGTCTCGTACAGTGGGAGTCTCTCAAAGGCAAAGCGATTTACCGCGTCCTGCTGATTCTTCCGTATGCCGTACCGTCGTTTATCTCGATTCTGATTTTCAAGGGCTTATTCAACCAGAGCTTTGGTGAAATCAACATGATGCTGAGCGCGCTGTTTGGCATCAAACCGGCCTGGTTCAGCGACCCAACCACCGCGCGTTCGATGATTATTATCGTCAACACCTGGCTCGGTTATCCATACATGATGATCCTGTGCATGGGTCTGCTGAAAGCGATTCCTGACGACCTGTATGAAGCCTCGGCGATGGATGGCGCAGGTCCGTTCCAGAACTTCTTTAAGATTACGCTACCGCTGCTGATTAAGCCGCTGACGCCGCTGATGATCGCCAGCTTCGCCTTTAACTTTAACAACTTCGTGCTGATTCAGCTGTTGACCAACGGTGGTCCGGACCGTCTTGGTACCACCACACCAGCCGGTTATACCGACCTGCTCGTGAGCTACACCTACCGTATCGCCTTTGAAGGCGGCGGTGGTCAGGACTTCGGTCTGGCGGCGGCGATTGCCACGCTGATCTTCCTGCTGGTTGGTGCGCTGGCGATTGTGAACCTGAAAGCCACACGTATGAAGTTTGATTAAGGGAGATAACGACAATGGCTATGGTCCAACCGAAATCACAAAAGTTACGTTTATTCGCAACGCACTTAGGGCTGCTGATTTTTATCGCGGCGATCATGTTCCCGCTGCTGATGGTTATCGCTATCTCGCTGCGCGAAGGTAACTTTGCCACCGGCAGCCTGATCCCGGAAAACATCTCCTGGGAACACTGGAAACTGGCGCTGGGCTTTAGCGTTGAACACGCGGATGGCCGTGTGACGCCACCGCCGTTCCCGGTACTGTTATGGCTGTGGAACTCGGTGAAAGTGGCCAGCATTACCGCGATCGGTATCGTGACGCTTTCCACCACCTGTGCTTACGCTTTTGCCCGTATGCGTTTCCCGGGCAAAGCAACCCTGCTGAAAGGGATGCTGATTTTCCAGATGTTCCCGGCGGTGCTGTCTCTGGTCGCGTTGTATGCTTTGTTTGATCGCTTGGGCCAGTACATTCCGTTTATCGGCCTGAACACGCACGGCGGGGTGATCTTCGCCTACCTCGGCGGTATTGCGCTGCATGTATGGACGATTAAGGGCTATTTCGAAACTATCGACGGTTCACTGGAAGAAGCGGCCGCGCTGGATGGCGCTACGCCGTGGCAGGCATTCCGCCTGGTGCTGCTGCCGCTTTCCGTTCCGATTCTGGCGGTCGTGTTTATTCTGTCTTTCATTGCCGCTATTACCGAAGTACCGGTCGCGTCACTGCTGCTGCGTGATGTGAACAGCTATACCCTTGCGGTAGGTATGCAGCAGTACCTCAACCCACAGAACTATTTGTGGGGCGACTTTGCCGCCGCGGCTGTACTTTCAGCCATTCCGATCACTCTGGTGTTCTTGCTGGCACAGCGCTGGCTAGTCAACGGTCTGACCGCGGGTGGTGTGAAAGGTTAAGTTTTACCGAAGTACCTGCCCGGCAACGGGCAATGCCACTGCAACCCTCAACTTATGTTATCCCAACCTGTGACTGTTATTCGGCGCTCTACGGAGCGCCCTTTTTTTATGTTATTTTGCATCACTGTTACGATTATTTCCTTTCGTGCTCTCCATCACTGCAATTCTATTTCCTGTCTGAATATAGATAAATCAAACAGAATTAAGATCACAGAAAAGACAAAACGTAATTGCAATGTAAAAAATGATAATTGTCTTCCCTGCCTGTTAAATTCACCATCACGACACTGATCAAAAGAGCTGTATCCTCTAAGGCAGGTCTGAATGAACTCTCAATATAATTCCAGTTATATTTTTTCGATTACATTAGTGGCAACGTTAGGAGGGCTATTATTCGGCTACGACACTGCGGTCATATCCGGAACGGTAGAATCCCTGAATACCGTGTTTGTCGCACCACAACATTTAAGTGAATCCGCCGCCAACTCGCTGTTGGGCTTTTGCGTCGCCAGTGCGTTGATAGGCTGCATCATCGGCGGTGCACTGGGCGGCTATTGCAGTAACCGGTTTGGCCGCCGGGACTCGCTGAAAATCGCGGCTCTGCTGTTCTTTATTTCCGGTATTGGTTCCGCCTGGCCGGAATTAGGCTTTACGACGATTAATCCTGATAATTCCGTACCTGTTTATTTGGCCGGATACGTTCCCGAATTTGTTATTTATCGTATCATTGGTGGTATTGGCGTAGGTTTAGCCTCAATGCTCTCACCAATGTATATTGCTGAACTGGCACCCGCACATATTCGTGGAAAACTGGTGTCATTTAACCAATTCGCCATTATTTTTGGTCAATTGTTGGTGTATTGCGTTAACTATTTTATCGCCCGTTCTGGCGACGCTAACTGGTTGAATACCGATGGCTGGCGCTATATGTTTGCGTCCGAAAGTATTCCCGCCCTGCTGTTTTTACTGCTGCTGTACACCGTACCAGAAAGCCCGCGCTGGCTGATGGCGCGTGGCAGACACGAGCAGGCGGAAGGTATTCTGCGCAAAATTATGGGCAGCACCCTCGCCACCCAGGCCATGCAGGAGATCAATCAGTCTCTGGACCATGGTCGTAAAACCGGTGGTCGCCTGCTGATGTTTGGCGCAGGCGTTATCGTCATCGGCGTAATGCTGTCTATCTTCCAGCAATTCGTCGGTATTAACGTCGTGCTCTACTACGCCCCAGAGGTGTTTAAAACGCTGGGAGCCAGCACCGATGTGGCACTGTTACAGACCATCATTGTTGGCGTGATCAACCTGAGCTTTACCGTGCTGGCGATCATGACGGTGGATAAATTTGGTCGCAAACCGCTGCAGATTATTGGCGCTCTGGGCATGGCCATTGGTATGTTCAGCCTCGGTACCGCGTTTTATACCCAGGCTTCCGGGCTGGTTGCTCTGCTGTCGATGCTGTTTTACGTCGCCGCATTCGCCATGTCCTGGGGACCGGTTTGCTGGGTGCTGCTGGCAGAAATCTTCCCCAATGCGATTCGCGGCAAAGCGCTCGCCATTGCGGTGGCCGCACAATGGCTGGCGAACTATTTCGTCTCCTGGACCTTCCCGATGATGGACAAAAATTCGTGGCTGGTTTCCCATTTCCACAACGGTTTCTCCTACTGGATTTACGGTTGTATGGGTATTCTGGCGGCGCTGTTTATGTGGAAGTTTGTACCGGAAACCAAAGGCAAAACGCTGGAAGAACTTGAAGAACTGTGGGAACCTGCCGCAGAGAAAACCCAGCCTGCCTCTGCGCAGTAATCCTGACCTGCAACACGCCGCAGCCCGATTGCGGCGTGTTGTCTTTTACTCTCGCTTCAGCCGTTTTGAATTACACAGCCACAAGGTGATCACCAGCAGCAGGATCGCCGCGGAATAGATCAGCACATCCATCGGTGCTTTATGATCGACAATGATCAACCGCACAATCGCGGTGATCCCGATATAAACAAAATAGCGCAACGGAAAGTGAAACCCCGACTGAAAGTACTTCACAATCAGCGCGATAAATTCAAAATAGAGGAAGTAAACCACCAGCCCTTCCACCAGCTCATACTTGCTGGTTTGTTCCGGCGCGAACAGCACATCCGCCAGATGCAGCGTTTCTTTCCCGAGGAATACAACCAGGATCAGGCCCAGACTCAGCAGTCCCAGATTCAACACGGTCTGTAAGATGGTGGAGATAAACTCCACTCGCGGACGAGATAGCGACGTCATAACAGCACCTCTTACTCAGTGGCGAGGTTCATGTATAACGCAAAAATGTGACAGAGATCTACATTTTTTGTTTATGTTTTGTGCAAGAAAGGTCAGCGGGGAATGATGAATGTCACGACACATTTCACAGGATGAAGTATGCAGCTAAGACAATCCGCTGTCCGCAACGTTACCTGCGGTGAGAACGTGGTAATTTATGAACCCGCAAATCTCTACAATTGCACATTGGGTGACAACGTTTTTGTCGGGCCATTTGTTGAAATCCAGGGTAATACGCAAATTGGCGCAGACAGCAAAATTCAGTCGCACACCTTCATCTGCGAATATGTCACCCTGGGTGCCCGCTGTTTTATCGGTCATGGCGTGATGTTCGCCAACGATATGTTTCGCGAAGGAAAACCCAACGCCGACCGCAACAGTTGGGGAAGAATTTCGATTGGCAACGATGTCTCAATCGGCAGTGGAGCGACCATTCTGGCGGTCACCATCTGCGATGGCGCGGTCATCGGTGCGGGGAGCGTGGTGACCAAATCGATCACCGAGAAAGGCGTGTATGCAGGAAACCCGGCAAAATTATTGCGTCGCCTGTAACTTGCCTGCTGACGGCGTAAATGCCTTATCCGGCCTGCAGTACAGGCAGTTTGTAGGCCGGATAAGCGTAGCGTCATCCGGCTGGCAAACGGCTCGATTAACGGAAGTTCTCACTTCTGTCGCTTGTCATGTCGTACAGACCAAACTTACGTCCAAGCTGCTGGCCGCCATCACGCGTTAACGGCGTCCAGCCAATCGCCGCACGGCTGCGGGTCGGACCTGACGAGAACAGATCCAGCGGCACGGATACGTACACCCCTTTGGTAAAATCACCCTCTCCGTACTCATCCGGCGAGGCGTCGGTAATGGTCGCATAGCCGCCTACCACAACGCCGCTGTCAAAGCGCTTCGCCACTTCCAGCGTTCCGCCCTTATCTCCCGCCAGATACTGGCCCACGCTGGCTTTCACCAGTACATCCTGAGCGAATGACGGATTCCAGTACGCCGTCAAATGCCCGGTCTTCACGCTGTAGTCGGTGAATTTCATCATGTCCTGCGCGCTACGCCAGTCACGCTGTTTCACGTAGTTGGCATCAACACCAAACGCCCAGTTGCTGTCTAACGGACGATACAACACTTCTGCCCCCGCTCCGCCGTACATGGTTTCCAGATAGCCAGCGTAAACCTGTCCGTAGAACCCGTTTCCGAGTGACTGGAAGTAGTTGGCCTGTAGGTTATTCACGTAGACATCGTTTTGCACATACTCGCGCACATGGGTACGCACTCGTGGCAAATGCGAATCCTGCGGCGGGTTGGTGTAGTTAAATTTGTCATAGTTATTGGCGAGGTTGGCGAACAAACTCCCGGTGGTCAGCAGGTGATCGGTAACCCACCAATCCGCCGTTCCCATCACGCCCAACTGATACATATAGAAGTTTTCCGGGCCGCCCACCGACTGGTTAAGCACCGGATCGATGTGGAAATCGAAGCGTGACTTATCGATATACCAGCCCTGCTCGGTCGTTTTCGGCACCACGGGCTCAACGCGTTTTTGCGCCAGCTGGGTTTCATGGCCCAACGGTTCGCCTTCCAGATGACGCTTGAGGCTGGAAACCTCCGTTTCGGTCGTCACCTGCGGCAAGTTAAGACGATTTTCCGTAATACGGATCGTGCGGATCCCATCGGGAAGATCGTTCATCACGATCCGGTTGGCACGTTCGATCCCTTCGCGCGAATCACGGTATTTCACCTGTTCACCGGTCACATACAGCGTATCGCCCTGCACCTGAATTTTAGGATCGGCCAGTCCGGCGTTATATTTCAGCAGCGTTAGCTGATTCGCCACCACCGAGTGTTGCAGGATGGCATCCTGCGGCTGTGGCTGATATTTCGGGCGGGCGTTGTCGTTATAGTTTGGCCGCAGATCGTTGAAGTTTGTCCGCAGCGTGACCCCAAACATAAAGGTGTTCCCGCGCTCATAGCTGAGGTTAACGTCGGCCCAATCGGTGACGCGATAAATAGCGCCGACGTTAAACTTGCTCTTCTGATCCAGCTTGCCCGCAAAATCCTGCTGGTAATTGTTTCCCTCATACTCCAGTTTCAGACGCAACGGCTGCCAGGGCGTCTGATACTCGACGCCGCCAAACAGCGATGCCGGGCCGTGGAACATCTGGCTGCCGTCAATAGAACCGGCCTGCTTGTAGCTGTTATCGCGATAGCAGAATTTATCGCTGTATGAGCAAAACGGATTGCTGACGTTACCGCTGGTCCCGAGATAACCCCAGCCCAGGCCAAGCGAAAAATCAAACGGCCCCCAGGCTTTATTCGCCACAATATACTCCGCATCGAACAGGCCAGTTCCGCCAATATCTCGCGCGCCAACCGCCACCTGCGGCATCCAGTAGCTCTCTTCCCACAGCCGCAGTTTGAGATCAAAAGCTTTATCCTTGTAAGTCTGATCGCCAGAAAACGACTCCACGCTACTGTATTTTTTGGTACGCACATCGGTATAACGCAGCGTGGTTTCCAGCCACGGGAAGAGCTGCACCGACGCAGAGTAGTAGCGGTACTGATCGTTATCGCGGTAATTGAGGCTCATTTCGCCCTCACGTGCCATGCGTGCGGTTGGGGTTTGCAGCAGTCCCACTCCGCCAAAATCGGACTGCGAAGGTCCAATGGGCGCGGGCCAGGTTTCACCGTGGCAGGCAACGCTTACGCCCAGCGCCAGTAAGCTGAGCAGGTAAGTTTTTCTCATTATTCGGGTATCCGCTGGGTCAGGGTGCGAAGAATGTCGGCATTAATTTCATCCGGGGTGCTGCTCCAGACAGCATCAGAGAGTCCGACATAAATGATGCTGCCGGGCATCGGCTCAACGTGACGTTTGTTCCAGTAAGCGACCGGTACTTTTTGCGTGCGCCCGTCAGGATAGATAACCCAGGCGAAGCTACGATCCGCGCCGCTGAGCCGACTTTGCCCATCGAGATAACTGGCAACATCACGCCCGGGCATAAACGGTTGTTTACCCGGATGGCTTAGCAGGCCAAACAGCGTGATATGCGTTGGCTGCGCTCCGACCCACAGCGTGTAATTGCCCTGCAACGGCGGGTTGCCTCGTTCGC
Source organism: Citrobacter sp. MGH110 (assembly GCF_001037515.1). NCBI lineage: Bacteria > Pseudomonadati > Pseudomonadota > Gammaproteobacteria > Enterobacterales > Enterobacteriaceae > Citrobacter > Citrobacter sp. MGH110. The sequence continues at coordinate 3,423,976 of NZ_KQ089830.1, forward strand.
TGACGCGCACAACATCCGGGTCAAGATTAATCATCTGCCTGCCGGTCACCTTCAGCGCCTGAATTTGCTGGCGTAATGTGTTGATAGCGGCAGCATCGTCACCGCTTTCTTCAGCGCCCAGCGTCGCCAGGCGAGCCAGTAATGCCTGCTGCTGACGTTCCGCCTCCGTCGTTGCCCGCTCTTCGCTGATAACCGCGCCTGGCCACCAGCTATTGCTCAACCGCGGCTGTCCAACCAGGTCGAGCAGATGTTCGGCCCCGGTCAGCGTTTTTGGCTCTTCGCTGGCGGAGGTAAAGACCTTAACGCTGCCCGCAGCAAAAACAGACGCTGCGCTCAGGTTCAACAGCAGCGCCATAACGACTCGTTTGATCATGATTTTGCCGCCTTAATCAGCGTGGTTTTCACCGGGAAGTAATGCGCGCCTAGATACTGTTCCGACTGGCGAATCTGCCCTTCACTGTCTATCCAGTAGCGGTTATGCCAGCGCGTTTGATCGGTCGTTATCTCTTCATCGAGGATCCGTACCGGCGTGTCATCGCTGCCGACCTTGATGGTGTCTGCGCCATCCCATTTGAAAACCGATCGCGCGGAGGCATAGCGTACCTGCTGATGTTCAGTCCAGCCCATTGTGCGGGTCCACGTTGCGCCATCGACTATCTGATTGGGTTTGATGAGTGGGTCTGCCGCCAGATTATTCACCTCAATTAGGTTGTCCCCGCCGAGATGCGTTTTCACAATGCGCCCATACTGCGTGACGAGAATAGCCCGATCCTGAGTCACCCATTTCTGCTGTCCGTTTTCCGCAAATGCGAGTACCACAAACAACTGGGGACCGCCGTTTAGCTGCATATACTGGCTGGCGTAGGGCATATTTTGGATTTCATCGTCCGTCATCTGTACGCCGGGAGTACCAAACACGCTATCCCACAGCGAATGCCCCAACCCTTCGGTGGTGGCTGAGCACGCCTGCAGTAACAGGCAAACCATTATGAGCGCTGGTCGCTTCACGACGTTTCTCCGCATTATTGCCGGGTGGCGCAACGCTTATCCGGCCTACAAATCCCACATACTTTTGGCAATTCAAAATAACCACACCGAAGTGTGGTTAGAATTAAACGTACCTTTATTACTGGGTACTGGTGGTTGTGGTGGTTGTGGTTCCGGTATTAGAACCATCGCCGCCACCGGTCGCCGCCAGGGCGACCCCCACTGCAGAACTTACGGTGCTCACGCTGGTTGCGGAGGAACTTCCTGCCGAAACCGACGCGGCAGCCGACCCTGCCGCCTCACCCACCTGAACGGGGGCGGCATAGACAGAAGTCGCCGCAAGCGCAGATATAGCCCACAGGCCATTCAGAACTTTTTTCATCACAAATTCCCTTCATTGTATGAATGGAGATTTACCCAAAAGAATTTCGGGCGAGATCGAGTATACACAAGCCAAAGTGTGCAAATTACGCCACGCGGGAATTTAGGATAATTAGATAACGAAAGGGAAAATGATTAAAAAATACAACAAAGACAAATAAATCAATAAATTAAAATATAAAAATTAAAATGCAATATCCGGTAAATCCGAAAACATCAGAAATTGAATAACATTAATAAAATTATTTTAGGATTAAGCTCAATTAAGGTATGAAGTTAGAACGTAGATATCCTGGAGCATTCTTATAAAAAAGCCGATATTAATATCGGCTTTTTATTTCATTAATGCCGGATGCGGCTAAACGCCTTATCCGGCCTACAAGTGTGTGCTATCAGGCACGCCAGGACTTATAACGGTTAATCAAACCGTTGGTAGAACTGTCGTGGCTGCTCACTTCGGAACCATCTTTCAGCTCTGGCAGAATGCGGTTCGCCAGCTGTTTGCCCAGCTCAACGCCCCACTGGTCAAAGGTGAAGATGTTCAGGATAGCGCCCTGAGTGAAGATTTTGTGTTCGTACAGTGCAATCAGCGCACCCAGGCTGAACGGCGTGATTTCGCGCAGCAGAATGGAGTTCGTTGGGCGGTTACCTTCGAACACTTTGAACGGCACAACGTGGTCTAGCGTTGCCGGATCTTTACCCTGGTCGCGGTATTCCTGCTCAACCACTTCACGAGATTTACCGAATGCCAGCGCTTCGGTTTGCGCGAAGAAGTTAGACAGCAGTTTCGGATGGTGATCCGACAGCGGGTTGTGGGTGATGGCCGGCGCGATGAAATCGCATGGAACCATTTTGGTGCCCTGGTGGATCAGCTGGTAGAACGCATGCTGGCCGTTAGTACCCGGCTCACCCCAGATGATTGGGCCAGTCTGGTAATCCACCGCATTGCCGTTACGGTCAACGTATTTACCGTTGGATTCCATGTTGCCCTGCTGGAAGTAAGCCGCGAAACGGTGCATATACTGGTCATACGGCAGAATCGCTTCAGTTTCGGCACCGAAGAAGTTGTTGTACCAGATACCGATCAGCGCCAGCAGCACCGGCAGGTTTTTCTCAGCCGGAGTGGTGGAGAAGTGTTTGTCCATCGCATGCGCGCCGGAGAGCAGCTCAACAAAGTTGTCGAAGCCTACGGACAGGATGATGGACAGACCGATTGCAGACCACAGGGAGTAACGACCGCCAACCCAGTCCCAGAACTCGAACATATTGGCAGTATCAATACCAAACTCGCCAACCGCTTTACCGTTAGTGGAGAGCGCTGCGAAGTGTTTGGCAACGTGCTTGTTGTCGCCTGCGGTCGCCAGGAACCAGTCGCGCGCGCTGTGGGCGTTGGTCATGGTTTCCTGGGTGGTGAAGGTTTTGGAAGCGACCAGGAACAGCGTGGTTTCCGGGTTCACTTTCTTCAGCACTTCAGCAATGTGCGTACCATCGACGTTAGACACAAAGTGCATGTTCAGGTGATTTTTGTACGGACGCAGCGCTTCGGTCACCATGAACGGACCGAGGTCAGAACCGCCGATACCGATGTTTACTACATCAGTGATGGCTTTACCGGTATAGCCTTTCCAGCTTCCGGAGATGATCGCTTCAGAGAAGGATTTCATCTTCTCCAGCACAGCATTCACTTCCGGCATGACATCTTTGCCGTCAACGATGATAGGCGTATTGCTACGGTTGCGTAGCGCCACGTGCAGCACGGCACGGTCTTCAGTGCGGTTGATTTTCTCACCGGAGAACATGGACTTGATGGCACCCGCCAAATCGGTTTCTTTCGCCAGATCCTGCAGTTTAGCCAGCGTCTCTTCAGTGATGCGGTTTTTGGAGAAATCCACCAGCATCAAATCGTCAAACGTCGCGGAAAACTTAGTGAAACGATCGCTATCTTTCGCGAAAAGATCCGCGATAGTAACGTCTTTCATTTCTTCAAAGTGTTTTTGTAGTGCCTGCCAGGCTGAGGTCTGCGTTGGATTGATGTTTTTCATTAGCAATACTCTTCTGATTTTGAGAATTGTGACTGAGATCGATTGTAACGCCAGTCACAGAAAAGTGTGATTGTTTTAATGCCATTGCCAGGGCATCCGCCAAACGTGGCTAAAAAGTATAGCGGTTATCAGCGTTGTTATTAGTACCGTTACTCAACGCAGTTGCAGCATGAAAAATCCGCATAATCCCAGCGTTGACAGTGCAAGCTACACATTTTATTTATAAATACGGTATTTGCATTTGCGCCTGCACCGGTTTCTGTTCTGCCTTATGTGCCATGGTCGCTCTATTCATTCCCTGACACGAGGTAGTTATGACTGATGTAGTTGTCTCCAAATTTGGCGGTACCAGCGTGGCGGATTTTGATGCCATGAATCGCAGCGCTGATGTAGTACTTTCTGATGCTAACGTCCGTGTAGTGGTACTTTCCGCTTCTGCGGGAATCACCAACCTGCTGGTCGCACTGGCTGAAGGGCTGGAGCCAACCGCGCGCTTCGAAAAACTCGATGCCATTCGTCAAATTCAGTTCAATATTCTGGAACGCCTGCGTTATCCAAACGTGATACGTGAAGAGATCGACCGTCTGCTGGAAAACATCACCACGCTGGCTGAAGCGGCGTCACTGGCGACCTCAACTGCGCTGACCGACGAACTGGTCAGCCACGGCGAACTGATGTCTACCTTGCTGTTCGTCGAGATCCTGCGTGAGCGCAACGTGCAGGCGCAGTGGTTTGACGTACGTAAAGTGATGCGCACCAACGATCGTTTTGGCCGCGCAGAACCTGACGTCGCGGCGCTGGCCGAACTGGCAACGCTCCAGTTGGCCCCGCGTCTGAGCGAAGGTCTGGTGATTACTCAGGGCTTTATCGGCAGTGAAGGTAAAGGCCGCACCACCACGTTGGGGCGCGGCGGGAGCGATTATACGGCTGCCCTGCTGGCCGAAGCGCTGCACGCCACGCGCGTCGATATCTGGACCGATGTTCCTGGCATTTACACGACCGATCCGCGCGTTGTTCCGGCGGCGCAGCGTATTGATGAAATCGCCTTTGAAGAGGCCGCAGAAATGGCGACCTTTGGCGCGAAAGTGCTACACCCGGCAACGTTGTTACCTGCCGTACGTAGCGATATCCCGGTGTTTGTTGGCTCCAGTAAGGATCCAAAAGCAGGCGGTACGCTGGTATGCAATAAAACCGCGAATCCACCACTGTTCCGGGCGCTGGCACTGCGTCGTAAGCAAACGCTGCTGACGCTGCATAGCCTGAATATGCTGCACTCTCGCGGCTTTTTGGCGGAAGTGTTCGGCATCCTCGCACGCCATAATATTTCGGTCGATTTAATTACCACATCCGAAGTCAGCGTGGCGCTGACGCTGGATACCACCGGTTCGACCTCCACCGGCGATACACTGTTAACACAGTCTCTGCTGATGGAACTGTCTGCCCTGTGTCGGGTTGAAGTGGAAGAAGGCCTGGCGCTGGTGGCACTGATTGGCAACGACCTGTCCAAAGCCTGTGGAGTGGGTAAAGAGGTGTTCGGCGTACTGGAGCCATTCAACATCCGCATGATTTGCTACGGCGCGTCCAGTCATAACCTGTGCTTCCTGGTGCCCGGTACTGAAGCCGAACAGGTGGTACAGAAGCTGCACCATAATTTGTTTGAGTGAGTAGATGCCAACGCCCGATGGCTCTTGTCCCATCGGGCATTTTCACCGCATCACCGTTTCATATAACAATCTGTCCAACTCCCTGACATCGCCTTCCCGACTATCCGGTAACGTCGGCGGAATCTCTCCTCTTTCCAGCTCGGCGCGGATAAACGCATGCAACAGTGGACGGCGCGGGCCGTATTCCGCTTCACCCGCACACTGCTTGCGCTCCAGCAGCTCATCAATTTCCTGACGCAATGGCGCATCCAGTTTACTTCCCGCCAGCAGCTCGGCAAAACGCATCGGTGGCACGCCTTTCCCCGCCTCCACCCAACGCACCGCCAGCAGCGGGCGAATGACGTAAAAGTACTTTTTCAATCGCACGTCGTCACCTTGCAGATAGCCACGGAAGTTTTTCCGCGCCATCGAGTAGTAGTGCCAGCGGGCACGTAGCGGGGAAAACCATTTGGGCACCAACGCTTTCAGCGCCGACACGGTCACTTCATCCTGTTGATAGACCACTGGCGAATCCAGCCACTCAATAAGCGTAGGGTTTGCGCCTTTCAGTAATCCTAGCGCCTTGCGCCATTCCCAGCCGCAGACGTCCAGCTCATCATCTATCGGCAACTCGATAACATCTCGTGGCGCTTCGATCCGCAGATACCACTCGGGCGGATGAACATAGAGAAATCGCACGTCGTAGTCGCTGTCCGGCGAGGCAAATCCCCAGCCACGGCTGCCGGATTCACAGGCATACAGCACCCTGACGCCATAGCGCTGCTCAACCTCTTTTAGCTGGCGCAATACCCTTTCACGCATCGCGCCGTCCACTGTGTTGTTGCTCATTATTCTTATCCTTTTATGTTCACAAGGCCGTGCAGCACCTGGTCCAGGCCCCCGAACACCGAGATTTTATCGATACGTTCAGCGACTCTTTCAAGGGTTTCCAGCTCTTTTAAGCGCAGCGCCACCGGGTTGTTTTCCATCACTTTCGCGGTATTCAACAGCGATCGCGTCGCGGCAGTCTCTTCACGACGGCGGATCACGTTGGCCTGGGCGGATTTCTCAGCTTCAACCAGTTGGGACAGGATGGCCTTCATATCACCCGGCAGGACAATATCTTTCACGCCGAGCGAAGCGACCTCGATACCAAACGGCGTCATTCGGGCTTTCACCTGTGCGCTCACCACCTCATCGATCACCTGCTTATCTTCCAGCAGCTCGTCCAGCGTGCGCGTTCCCACCGCTTCCCGCAGGGCAAACTGCAATTCGCGGTAAAGGTGATCCAGCGGTTTGGTTAGTTGGCCAAAAGCCAGCAACACATCGCCATAACGCCAGTTTGCGGCCAGATTTAAACGCAGGTTGACCTTATCCTTGGTCAGGATCTCTTGTCCACCGACCTCCAGTACCTGTAAACGAGTATCAACAACTTCGGCTTCAATCAGATGGTTTACCTTCCAGTATGCGGTCAACCCCGGCGGCAACAGCGTCTGGGTTTCGCCATCAATTTTCAGCACACCAACATGCCACGCAGGAACCTGTACCGTTAAGATAGCTTCACGACCTTTCACCGTACCGTTACGTCGTGGCTGTAACACTGCATTCATCACCTCAACCGGTACCGAAACCTGACGCGTATCCATACGCACCAGCTTCAGTGCTTCCTCTGCGCGCCAATACAGACGGCGCGTTCCCGGTGGCAAAATTTCCTGCAAGACGCCGTTCACATACAGCGCACCCGCTTCGGTATCGGTTAAATCGGCCACCACACAGTACTGCTCCACCCATGCAGGCTGGAAGCGACGTAAATACTCCGCCAGAGCTTCCGGAATTTCGCTGCCATCGGTATTGATCACCAGAACATCCGGTGTGTTAAACCATGGCAAACGGTGTTCACCTGCATCCAGTACCTGATAGTAATCACCCTGTCGGGATAACAGGCCAAGCTGGCCTTTACGAATAGTGATTTTTTTCTTCATTTTTTATTCCTTATTGTGAGTCAGGCGCGGGTGCAGGGGCGAAGCGGCAGGGGAATTCCCTTTTGCCTGTCGCACGGCATCTTTACCGGCAGCCTGTTCTGGAGCGTGCTAACTGCGCATCGCTCCGTTTTATTTCTATGATTAACAACCAGTTTTCATTCGGAGGATGAAATTGGGAATCGAACCCACTGTGTGTCAGCGGCTGACGGAACACTCCCGGAAAACAGCCTGTGCCGTTCCTGACGTGCCGGCGGGGTTTAACCCCCTGCGTTTTCAGCGTGATTGACGTAAGAGTTATTGCCAGAAGCGTGCCAGAAATGAAAATCGTCAGAATTTATTTTTAATGAATTGATTTATATAAATTTAATTGTTGTCGCCAATATTGGCAGTTGTCTCACTCGGTTAATTTTTTTATCTTTTAATCTCTTAACTTATCTTTTTGGATAAACCATGAAAAAGCGGCGGGTTGTAATTGGCGTACTGGGTACGGTGCTGGACAAACGCGGTAAACGCGCCAATCGGTTTAAAAAGTGGCGCCCCACGGTTGGATTGTGCCAACAGCCTGATTTCCCTGTCGACAGACTGGAACTGCTCCACCAGCCACGCGATGAAGGCATGGCGCAAAGGTTGATTGAAGACGTCGCGCTGCTCTCACCTGACACCGAAGTACGCCCGCATGCCGTGACTATTAACGACCCCTGGGATTTTGAAGAGGTCTACGCCGCCTTTCTCGACTTCGCCACCCACTACAGCTTTGATACGGAAAACGAAGAGTATCTGGTGCACATCACCACCGGGACGCACGTCGCGCAGATCTGCTGGTTTCTGCTAACGGAAGCCCGCTACCTGCCCGCCAGCCTGCTGCAAACCAGTCCGGCACCTGCCGGTTCATCGGATGAGGCCGTTGCCGCCGGCGTTTGCTCGGTAATCGATCTCGATTTAAGCCGCTACGCCACGCTCACCAGTCGTTTTCAGCGCGAACAGCAGCAGTCAGTCTCTTTTCTGAAGGCCGGGATTGATACGCGCAACGCCACCTTCAATAAACTGATCGAGCGCATTGAGCGTGTGGCTCTACGTTCGACCGACCCGATCCTGCTCACCGGTCCCACCGGTGCGGGTAAATCCTTTCTGGCGAAACGTATTTTTCAGCTACGCCAGTCGCGGCATCTGGTGGCGGGAAAACTGGTCGCCGTCAACTGCGCAACCCTGCGTGGCGACAACGCGATGTCTACGTTGTTCGGTCACGTGAAAGGGGCGTTTACTGGCGCACTCACGGCGCGCAGCGGACTGCTGCGAGAAGCGGATGGCGGCGTGCTGTTTCTCGATGAGATAGCCGAACTGGGGTTAGACGAACAGGCCATGCTGCTAAAAGCGATTGAAGAAAAAACCTTTTTCCCGTTTGGCTCGGACAAAGAAGTACAGAGCGATTTTCAGCTGATTGCCGGAACCCATCGTGATATGCAGCAATGGGTCGCCGAGGGCCGTTTTCGCGAAGATCTCTACGCGCGTATCAATATGTGGAACTTCGCCCTGCCCGGTCTGGCGCAGCGGCGGGAAGATATCGCTCCGAACGTCGAGTATGAGCTACACCGTTTTTCCAGCAGTAAACAGATGCAGATCCGTTTCGACAAAGAGGCACGTGCTTGTTATCTGGCATTTGCCAGCTCCCCACAGGCGCAGTGGCGCGGCAATTTTCGCGAGCTAAGTTCATCCATCGCGCGAATGGCGACGCTTGCCGAACAGGGACGCATCACCTTATCCCTTGTCGAAGAAGAAATTGCGCTGTTAAAAGAGAGTTGGCAGATTACCGCTTCGCAACCGGAACTGAACATGGACATTGACCTTTTCGATCGCCGCCAGTTAGAAACGGTGCTGGAAGTGTGTCGCCGCAGCGCGTCGCTGTCGGAAGCCGGACGCGAACTGTTTGCCGTCTCACGGCAGAAAAAAGCCAATCCTAACGATGCAGACCGATTGCGAAAATATCTCGCCCGCTTCGGGCTGAGCTGGGAAAGCGTTCGCAGCGATCAGATACAATAAGCAATATCTAATATTACCCAATCTGAACTGTTACTGGTTTTCCTAACTTCACCAGCATCATGACCAGCGCATCAAGGGTAAATTTGTTGGTTTTCTGATTAACAACATCTGAAACACGGGGCCGGGAAATATTCAGTTTCACAGCAGCTTCCGCTTGTTTCAGATGGTTTTCATCAATCCATCCGGAAATTTCTTGCATCAACTGCTGCTTCAGGCGAATGAGTTGTTCGACCTCGCATTCAGCATCATGCTTTAAGCTCTTCGCTTCCGCTTCTGCAAACCCCAGTTCGGCAAAAATATTGACATCCGGAGAGGTTACATGGCGAACCTTATTATCAACGGTATTGTTCATTTCTGATTCCTGTCTTCTTGCAAAGCGGTTCGATATCTAACTTTAGCAATGTGTTTATCGTGCTCAGAAGTACGTTTCGTCTTTTTATTGAAGCAATGCAGTACATAGACCGCGTTAGCATAGCGAGCAATGTAGATGATTCGGTACGCGCCAGATTCATACCTGAGCCTTACCTCCTCAACACCTCGACCTATCTCTGGCATCGGCTTCCAGTCAGCAGCTTCTAATCCAGCCTGTAGACGATGTAGCTGAAAACCAGCGGTTTTACGTATATCTTCAGGAAAGCTTCGTAAATCATCAAATGAACTGCCAATCCAGACAATGGGCTTTAAGGCCCGCTTTATTGAAAGCATAACACATCCTTGTATAAAATTTTATACAAACAATAAAATGTGTAACCCACACGTTTTCCTGTCATTACGCTAAATCAGAATAGAAATTCCGTCACTTCAACAAGCTATATTTTGCGAGGCTCTTTCAGGATTAGTTTTATTCTGCACGAATTACCGTACACTGAGGATATCGGCTAACAGAGGGCACCCTTATGGCACTCCCCCGCATTACCCAAAAAGAGATGACCGAGCGCGAACAGCGTGAACTGAAAACGCTGCTCGACCGCGCGCGCATTGCACATGGTCGTCTGCTGACCAACGCAGAGACCAACAGCATCAAGAAAGAGTACATCGATAAACTGATGGCCTTGCGCGAAGCAGAAGCTAAAAAAGCCCGCCAGTTGAAGAAAAAGCAGGCCTATAAACCGGATGCGGAAGCATCGTTTTCCTGGTCAGCAAATACGCCGACGCGCGGCAGACGTTAACGTCCCTTCTTCTTACGTCCCGGCGAAGTAAAACGCTTACCGTTTGCCGCCGGGCGCGATTTCTCTTTCTCCGCTGATTTTTCGATTTTCACCACCGGACGCTTAATGCCTGCGGTTTTTGGCTTCGCTTTCGCCTTCGGTTTGGCTTCTGAGGACGAGTTCTCAATCAGCTTGAACAGATCGATCAGTTCGTCATCTGTCAGGTCGCGCCATTCACCAAGCGGCAGGCCAGACAAACCAACGTTCATGATACGCGTACGCTCAAGCTTGGTAACTTCATAGCCAAAGTGTTCGCACATACGACGGATCTGACGGTTAAGTCCCTGAATCAGCGTAATGCGAAACACAAACGGCGCTTCTTTCTTCACCTTACATTTTTTGGTGACGGTACCGAGAATGGGCACACCGGCCCCCATACCACGGATAAAGTCATCAGTGACCGGCTTATCGACCGTCACCAGATATTCTTTTTCGTGATCGTTACCGGCACGCAGGATTTTATTCACCAGGTCGCCGTGGTTGGTCAGAAAGATAAGCCCCTGAGAATCTTTGTCCAGACGACCAATTGGAAACACGCGCTTGCTGTGATTCACGAAATCAACAATGTTGTCGCGTTCGCTGTCTTCGGTGGTGCTGACAATCCCTACCGGCTTATTCAGCGCGATAAAAACCAGATCTTCCGCTTCACGCGGCTCAATCAACCGACCATTTACTTTTACGACGTCGCCAGGCATCACCTGATCGCCGATGGTGGCGCGTTTACCATTCAGGAAGACATTCCCTTGTTCGATAAAGCGATCCGCCTCGCGGCGCGAGCAGATTCCGCTTTCACTGATGTATTTATTTAATCGGATAGATGAGTCGGGCAGCATAGTTTCTCCTGTATACACTTCATCCTTCAAGCTGTCTCTGCGTTGGCTGCCCTCACTCACCCAGGTCACATAGCAATCTATGCTCCCGGGGATTCGCTCCCTTGCCGCCTTGATACAACTTGAATGACTTTGTGTATTAAAAGCGAAATATACCCTACCTTGCGGACGATAAAAAATAATCGTGTTCGACTGTCCACGCGCTATTTGTGATCCGTCACACCTTTTGACACAAAAGTGTCAGCGATCCATCCCTGCAATTTTGTTGAGTGAAAACAAGCAGAATCAATACATTAGAGAGGTATGCACATCTGTGCCGACAACGCGCCATCACCACATCAAATGTGCAACACAATCGGTCATTTCAGGGCGCTGAAATAAGTGAAAATAGCTTTGAGATGGAGAACAGATGGAGTTATATCAGATCAAGAAGGCAATTTCGTGATTTGCACAAATGTGCAGGAGTCCAAAAATGGCGACGGAAAACAGCGATGATATCCGCCTGATCGTAAAAATAGCGCAGCTGTATTACGAACAGGATATGACACAAGCGCAAATCGCCCGCGAGTTGGGTATTTATCGCACCACGATCAGCCGGTTACTAAAACGTGGACGCGAGCAGGGTATCGTCACCATCGCCATTAATTACGACTACAACGAAAATCTGTGGCTGGAACAGCAGCTAAAACAGAAATTTGGCCTGAAAGAGGCGGTCGTAGTCTCCTGCGATAGCGAGCAGGAAGATGAACAACTTAATATGATGGGCGTACATGGCGCACAGTTGCTGGAACGCTTACTGGAACCTGGGGACATTATCGGGTTCTCATGGGGCCGCGCGGTACGGGGACTGGTGGAAGGATTATCTCCTGCCAGCCAGTCGCGCCAGCTGATCTGCGTACCGATTATCGGCGGACCATCCGGCAAACTTGAAAGCCGCTACCATGTCAATACGCTGACCTACGGCGCTGCGGCAAAGCTCAAAGGGGAATCACACCTGGCAGATTTCCCGGCACTGCTGGAAAACCCGCTGATCCGTAACGGGATCATGCAGTCACGACATTTTAAATCGATTTCTGCGTACTGGGATAATCTGGACATCGCGCTGGTCGGGATTGGATCTCCGGCGATACGTGATGGCGCCAACTGGCACGCTTTTTACGGCAGTGAAGAGAGTGATGACCTGCATGCCCGCCAGGTTGCCGGAGACATTTGCTCGCGCTTTTACGATATCAACGGTGTAACCGTAGAGACCAATATGAGTGAAAAGACGCTCTCCATCGAAACCAATAAATTAAAACAGGCGCGTTACTCCATTGGCATTGCAATGGGTGAAGAAAAATACAGTGGGATATTAGGCGCATTACGTGGGAATTATATTAACTGTTTAGTTACCAACAGCCATACCGCTGAATTATTGTTGAAGTAAATAAATTCTAATTGGTCCTGCCATAATTAATTTTATGTGGGATCCCCTTATCTGAATCGGGAGTTTATTATGCAAACGTGGTTAAACTTGCAGGGCAAAGTCATTATTGTTACCGGTGGCGCATCTGGAATTGGTCTGGCGATTGTCGAAGAGTTATTAGCGCAAGGCGCTAATGTACAAATGACAGATATTCATGGCGGAGAAGGTAAATACGATAGCCATGACGGGTATCATTTCTGGCCAACGGATATTTCCAGTGCCAAAGAGGTTAATCATACTGTCGCTGAAATTATCCAACGCTACGGACGTATTGATGGGCTGGTAAATAATGCTGGCGTTAATTTCCCGCGTCTGCTGGTCGATGAAAAAGCACCCGCCGGGCAATACGAACTCAACGAAGCTGCTTTCGAAAAAATGGTTAATATCAACCAGAAAGGTGTGTTCTTAATGTCGCAGGCAGCGGCACGCCAAATGATAAAACAGCGTAACGGCGTGATTGTGAATGTCTCTTCCGAAAGCGGACTGGAAGGTTCTGAAGGTCAAAGCTGTTACGCCGCGACCAAAGCCGCATTGAATAGTTTTACCCGTTCCTGGTCGAAAGAGTTGGGCAAACACGGCATCCGTGTAGTTGGCATTGCACCTGGCATTCTGGAAAAAACCGGACTGCGGACCCCCGAGTATGAAGAAGCGCTGGCCTGGACCCGCAACATCACCGTCGAACAGCTGCGCGAGGGCTACACCAAGAACGCGATCCCGATTGGTCGATCAGGGCGCTTAAGCGAAGTCGCTGATTTTGTTTGTTATCTTTTATCTGAGCGCGCCAGTTACATCACCGGAGTAACCACTAACATTGCGGGCGGAAAAACGCGCGGCTAAGGAGGTTTTATGGTCAATGCAATCTTCTGTGCTCACGGCAAACTGGCCTGCGCCATGCTGGAATCGGTACAGATGGTCTACGGTGATGCCAACGTTGAAGCCGTGGCATTTGTTCCCGGAGAGAACGCCAGCGACATTGTGGAAAAGCTAAAAAAGTTAGTAAGCATTCACACTGGCGATGAATGGCTGATTGCCGTCGATTTACAGTGTGGCAGTCCCTGGAATGCTGCCGCGACGCTGGCGATGCACAATCCGGCGATACGGGTCATTAGCGGGTTATCACTGCCGTTGGCGCTGGAGCTGGTAGACAACCAAAGCAGTATGAATGTGGATGAACTGTGCGAACACCTGACGACCATTGCTCAACAAACCTGTGTCGTCTGGAAGCATCTGGAAACGGCCGAAGAGGATTTCTGATGAACATTACCCTTGCTCGTATTGATGACCGCCTGATCCACGGTCAGGTCACCACCGTCTGGTCGAAGGTGGCGAATGCCCAACGGATTATTATCTGTAATGACGACGTTTATAACGATGAAGTACGTCGCACATTATTACGTCAGGCTGCCCCACCGGGAATGAAAGTGAACGTCGTTAATATCGAAAAGGCGGTCGCGGTTTACCATAATCCGCAATACCAGAACGAAACCGTTTTTTATCTATTTACCCGCCCACAGGATGCATTAGCAATGGTCAAGCAAGGCGTGAAAATCGCCACGTTAAATATTGGTGGCATGGCCTGGCGGCCTGGTAAAAAACAATTAACCAAAGCCGTTTCTTTAGATAACGACGATATTCACGCGTTTCGTGAGTTAGATAAACTGGGTGTTACGCTGGATTTACGCGTTGTCGCATCCGATCCATCTATTAATATTCTCGAAAAAATAGAAGAACAATCGTTCGCTGAATAAATAAAAATGCCTGTGTACTTATACTTTAACAGGCAGGGATGATCACATTCACAAGGTGACATATTATGGAAATAAGTACCCTACAAATTATCGCCATATTCCTATTTTCCTGTATTGCCGGAATAGGCAGCGTGCTGGATGAGTTCCAGACCCACCGTCCGCTAATTGCTTGTACCGTTATCGGCCTAATCCTTGGTGATTTAAAAACCGGGATTATGCTCGGCGGCACGCTGGAGTTAATCGCTCTTGGCTGGATGAACGTCGGCGCAGCGCAGTCTCCCGATTCGGCGCTCGCCAGTATTATCTCCGCCATTCTGGTTATCGTCGGTCAGCAAAGCATTGCTACCGGTATCGCCATCGCCCTGCCAGTCGCGGCGGCAGGTCAGGTGCTGACGGTATTCGCCCGTACCATCACCGTGGTGTTCCAGCACGCGGCAGATAAAGCAGCCGAAGACGCCCGCTTTCGCACCATCGACATGCTGCACGTTTCCGCTCTCGGCGTACAGGCGCTGCGCGTTGCCATTCCTGCATTAATCGTCTCGCTGTTTGTCAGCGCCGATATGGTCAGCAATATGCTCAACGCCATTCCGGAATTCGTCACCCGCGGATTGCAGATTGCCGGTGGCTTTATCGTGGTGGTCGGCTACGCCATGGTGCTGCGCATGATGGGCGTGAAGTACCTGATGCCCTTCTTCTTCCTCGGGTTTATCGCTGGGGGTTATCTCGATTTGAGCCTGCTGGCTTTCGGTGGGGTTGGCGTGATTATCGCGCTGGTCTACATCCAGTTGAACCCACAGTGGCGTAAAGCCGAACTGCAGGCGCAACCCGCCTCTTCTCAAGCTCTCGATCAGCTTGATGACTAATGGAGCCAGCCATGGAACAGAAAAAACTGACCAAATCCGACCTTTTTAGCATGTTTGTTCGCTCCAACCTGCAACAGGCGTCATTCAACTTTGAACGCATTCATGGGCTGGGCTTTTGCTACGACATGATCCCTGCCATCAAGCGCCTGTATCCGCTGAAAGAGGACCAGGTTGCAGCACTCAAACGCCACCTGGTGTTTTTCAACACCACGCCTGCCGTGTGCGGCCCGGTGATTGGCGTGACCGCCGCGATGGAAGAAGCTCGCGCCAATGGTGCGGAAATTGACGACGGTGCCATCAACGGCATCAAAGTTGGGCTGATGGGCCCGCTGGCCGGTGTTGGCGACCCGTTGGTCTGGGGAACATTGCGCCCGATTACCGCCGCGCTCGGCGCATCGCTGGCGCTGTCCGGAAACATTCTCGGCCCACTATTGTTCTTCTTTATTTTCAATGCAGTACGTCTTGCCATGAAGTGGTACGGCTTACAGCTTGGCTTTCGTAAAGGGGTCAATATCGTCAGCGACATGGGCGGCAACCTGCTGCAGAAACTGACCGAAGGCGCATCGATTCTCGGCCTGTTTGTCATGGGGGTACTGGTCACCAAATGGACCAGCATCAACGTGCCGCTGGTGGTATCGCAAACGCCTGGCGCAGACGGCACCACCGTCACCATGACCGTGCAGAACATTCTCGACCAACTCTGCCCCGGCCTGCTGGCGCTGGGTCTGACGCTGCTGATGGTGCGTCTGCTCAACAAGAAAATTAACCCGGTATGGCTGATCTTCGCCCTGTTTGCGCTGGGAATTATCGGTAACGCGCTGGGCTTCCTGTCCTGATTTTTTCGCCCCGGCGATGCCGGGGCAACTTCAACAAATAGTCCTCGAAAGAGGAAGAGGTGGTAACAATGCAAACAACAACAGCTTTACGCCTTTATGGTAAACGCGATCTGCGCCTGGAAACCTTCGATCTTCCTGAAATGCAGGACGATGAAATTCTGGCCTCAGTCGTAACCGACAGCCTGTGCCTTTCTTCCTGGAAAGAGGCTAACCAGGGCGAGAACCACAAAAAGGTGCCGGACGATGTGGCTACAAACCCGATCATCATCGGCCACGAGTTTTGCGGCGATATCATTGCCGTAGGCAAAAAATGGCAGCATAAGTTTCAGCCCGGCCAGCGCTATGTCATTCAGGCTAACCTGCAACTGCCGGATCGCCCGGACTGCCCCGGCTACTCCTTCCCGTGGGTAGGCGGTGAAGCCACGCACGTCATCATTCCTGATGAAGTCATGGAGCAGGACTGCCTGTTAGCCTACGAAGGTGAAACCTATTTTGAAGGCTCGTTGGTTGAGCCGCTGTCCTGCGTGATTGGCGCATTCAACGCCAACTATCACCTACAGGAAGGCACTTATAACCACAATATGGGCATTCGTCCGCAGGGGCGTACACTGATACTCGGCGGCACCGGGCCGATGGGACTACTGGCGATCGACTACGCGCTGCATGGTCCGGTTAACCCGGCGCTGCTGGTGGTGACCGACACCAATAACGACAAGCTGAGCTACGCCCGCAAGCACTATCCATCAGAACCACAAACGTTGATCCATTATCTCCACGCCCAGGATGCAGGTTATGACACCTTGATGGCGCTGAGCGGCGGGCACGGGTTTGATGACATCTTTGTGTTTGTGCCCAACGAACAGTTGGTTACGCTGGCCTCTTCTTTGCTGGCTGCCGATGGTTGCATGAACTTCTTTGCCGGTCCGCAGGATAAGCAGTTTAGCGCGCCGATTAACTTCTACGACGTGCACTATGCCTTCACCCATTATGTTGGGACATCTGGCGGCAATACCGACGACATGCGCACGGCGGTAAAACTGATCGAAGAGAAGAAAGTTCAGGCGGCAAAAGTGGTGACGCACATTCTGGGATTGAATGCGGCAGGTGAAACAACGCTGGAACTGCCGCAGGTCGGTGGAGGTAAAAAACTGGTTTACACCGGAAAAGCATTGCCGTTAACTGCGCTCACCCAGATTGACGATCCGGCCTTGCGCGCTATCCTGGAGCGTCATCAGGGGATCTGGTCGCAGGAAGCCGAACAGTACATATTGTCTCACGCCGAGGAAATTTAACATGATTAACCGCGACACCCAGTTGTGCATGTCGCTTGCCGGTCGCCCCGGCAACTTTGGCACACGCTTTCATAACTATCTGTATGAAAAGTTAGGGTTAAATTTTATCTACAAAGCCTTTACTACGCAGGATATTGAGGCCGCAGTGAAAGGCGTTCGCGCACTCGGGATTCGCGGCTGTGCGATCTCTATGCCGTTTAAAGAGAGCTGCATGCCGTTTCTGGATGCCATCGATCCTTCCGCAAAAGTCATTGATTCCGTCAACACCATCGTCAATGACAACGGTACGCTGACAGGATTTAACACCGACTACATTGCGGTAAAAAGCCTGATTGCAAGCCACCAGCTTGATAACCACGCGCGCGTCATGATCCGCGGCAGCGGTGGAATGGGTAAAGCGGTTATCGCCGCATTTCGCGATGCCGGTTTTCGCGATGTGATCGTCGCCGCCCGTAACCGGGAGAGCGGCCCGGCGCTGGCAAAACAGTACGGTTTCCAGTGGCAGCCGCAGCCGGAAGGAATTACCTGCGATATTCTGGTCAACGTGACGCCCGTCGGCATGGCTGGCGGTAAAGAGAGCGATGAACTGGCCTACAGCGAAGCGATGGTCGCTGCCGCCAGCGTGGTGTTTGACGTCGTCGCCCTGCCGCCGGAAACACCGGTAATCAAACTGGCACAGCAATTAGGTAAAAAGACCATCAGCGGTGCAGAGGTGATTGCCTTACAGGCCGTGGAGCAGTTCGCCATGTACACCGGCGTACGCCCGGATGACGAGCTAATCGCCGAAGCGGCAGAATTTGCGCGGGCGGGGTAAAGAAGCAGGAACAGAGCGCCAGGGATGGGCGCTCTGTCTATTTTAGGTACTATGCAACAGCGAACAGTTGCTGGTCAGCTTTCGCTTCCAACTGCGCCAGCGCGGGAATCAATTGGCTGATGTTGACCAGACTGTGTCCTAACTGGCATATGCTCTCATACGCAAAATGTTCCTGACCTTCCCCCCCATGGTCAGCAGGCTTTCGCCCATAAAATTCAGCGTCTGGTACAACCCTGCCAGCGCCTCTTCACAGCCAAACGATAGCGCCAGATTTTCTTCAGTAGTGAGATGGCTACAATCAAGATGGCGGAACGCCTCGGCGAGTGAGAAATAAAGTAGATCGGCCTGTGAAATGAGAGAATAGCGGACATTAAAATGGGGATAAAACGTAGTTAGTCATGCCATCAGCAGGTAATATGACGATACGCAAAAAGTACGCCATCAATTGCTAAATCATCGCGTCTAAGAAGGTTTGGGAGAGTTCAATGTCTTCAGCGTTTCAGCATCGATTCATTCTGACTGGTGGCCCAGGGTCAGGCAAAAGCACGATAATTGATACGATTATAAAACGAGGGTTTTGGTGTTCTAAAGAAGCTGGAAGAGGTGTGATCCAAGACCAGGTTAACATCGGCGGCGATGCATTACCGTGGGCCAACCAGACTGCATTTGCAGAGCTGATGCTATCCTGGGAAATGCGTTCGTGGCATGAAGCGGAAGGGCATACACAACCCTGCTTCTTTGATCGTGGTGTTCCTGATGTTGTAGGTTATTTACGTCTTTCTGAACTTACCATACCGAGGCATCTGGAAAACGCCATCGAGAAATTTCGCTATAACCGAATCGTATTTATTGCACCACCCTGGCGTGAAATATATGTACAGGACACAGAGCGCAAACAATCTTTCGATGTTGCCATCGCGACATATCACGCAATGGTAAAAACATACCGTATGTATGACTATCAGTTGATTGAATTACCATGTGTTTCTGTAGAAGAGCGAGTGGATTTTATTCTTTCCAGGATAAAACCCTGCTAAGACGGCAACTACGTGTAGTGGTGAATCACCATGCATGAATCTGTCATATTCTAGTGGACATATAGCTTCCGCCCCTGGCACAAAGCCCTCCCAATCCCCTATCATCGATTCTCGTATCAACCGCAGCATCCTGAAAAACTACGTATTATTGCGAGACACTTTCCTGTTTCCTCCAGCAAGCATTTCCCCTTACTCCCCATTTTTTTACTCTCTAGTCTCAACTTGTCAATTCATAATGTAGTTTATAAAATACATGGAACGTCATCATGGAAATTCTTCAGACAATGGTTTTCCGGCGTTGGGAGCAAAACCTACGGGACAGGAGAGCTAAAACGCTCATTGCCACACGCCTTTTTCGTCTGGCTAATGGTTTAGCTGGTGATGTTAAACCTGTTGGGGAAGGCGTCAGCGAAATGCGCATTTCTTACGGTCCTGGCTACAGGATTTACTTTAAACAGCAAGGTTGCCGCATCATCATTTTGTTATGTGGGGGCGATAAAAGCTCACAAGCCAACGATATTACTCTTGCAAAAATGCTCGCCCGTACACTGGATTCACAGGAGATCTTCTGCCATGAATAAACTTACTCACTACGATCCCGCGACTGCGCTGGTTGATGATGAAGAAATTGCCGTGTTTATGGCCGATGCCCTCGAAACAGGCGATGCAGCATACATTGCAAAAGCACTGGGCGTGGTAGCTCGCGCTAAGGGAATGGCGAACATTGCGGCAGAAACGGGATTATCCCGCGAGCAGCTTTATCGCTCTTTTAGTGAGAAAGGTAACCCGACGCTGAAAACCACCCTTGCAGTGATGAAGGTACTCGGCATTGAATTGACACTTAAAAAATAGCCTCAGCTTCTGTCTCCCCCTTCCAACATCGTGAGCCATATCAGTAAGGCGTTAGCCTGATAGTGGTAGCATTAGCGCGGTTTGTAATTTTCTGATTACATGGAGAAATGATGGAACTGCTTTTATTGAGTAACTCGACGCTGCCGGGCAAAGGCTGGATGGAACATGCGCTGCCGCTGATTGCTGAACAACTGAATGGTCGCCGTACGGCGGTGTTTATTCCGTTCGCTGGCGTGACGCAAACCTGGGATGAGTACACGGCGAAAACGGCAGCCATCTTTGCGCCAATGGGCGTCAACGTTACGGGTATTCATACCGTTGCCGACCCGATTGCCGCTATTGAAAACGCAGAGCTGGTGATTGTCGGCGGGGGTAATACCTTCCAGTTACTGAAAGAAAGCCGCGAGCGCGGTCTGTTGGCCCCGATTGTGGATGTCGTCAAACGCGGTGCGCTGTACATCGGCTGGAGCGCAGGTTCCAACCTTGCCTGCCAGACCATCCGCACTACCAACGACATGCCGATTGTCGATCCAAAAGGCTTTGATGCGCTGGGTCTGTTCCCACTGCAGATTAACCCACACTTCACCAACGCGCTGCCGGAAGGCCACAAAGGCGAAACGCGTGAACAGCGGATTCGCGAGCTGCTGGTTGTGGCACCGGAACTGACGGTGATTGGATTGCCGGAGGGGAACTGGATTAAGGTAAGTAACGGTCAGGCCGTGCTCGGCGGCCCGAACACCACGTACATCTTTAAAGCGGGTGAAGAGGCGGTTGCCGTTGAAGCAGGCCACTGCTTTTAGTTGATTTGTTGTCTGATGCCGGATGGCGGCTTCGCCTTATCCGGCCTACTGCTTCACCTCACTCAAAAATCATCCCGTCCATCGTCTTCATCCGGCTGTTCCAGCACGCTGTAAGCCACGGAACAAAACAGCGAGTTCAGACGCTGCATATCGCCCAACAGCGCCAGGTGCAAGGAGCTGGTTTCGATGCTCTGCACATTCTGCTGATGCAAACGGTCAACGTGCGCATGCGAATAACGACGATTGAGAATACGGAAGCGGTGCTTGCTGCGGCGCAGACGACGGGCACTGGTCACATCTCCTGAGAAGAACACCGACATCGCCAGTTGCAGATTGCTGAGCAACTGATCGTAGAGCGCATCCAGTTCTTTCAGCCCTTCGACAGAGAATGCCCGGCGAGCAGCCAGCGACTTATCGGCTATCTCGCTGCCCATACGTTCGACAATATCGGAAGCCTGTTCAAGGTTGAGCGACATTTCGATAATCTCCGCCCAACGGCGCGATTCCTCTTCAGCTAGCTCATCCTTTGGCATCCGCGCCAGATAGAGCTTAATTGCCGTGTACAGCACGTTAATGTCGTCCGCCATCCTGCGCAGCTCTTTCTCTTCACGTGGCTCGCCGTGCATTACTTTCTTCAGCCCGTCCATCATCTGCTCCATCGCGTCGCCGATACGCAGGGCTTCACGGGCGGCATTGGCCAGCGCGAGCGTCGGCGTATCCAGCGCGCTGACGTCCAGATGTTTGGGTTTCAGATGTGCATCCAGCTCCGGCTCATCGCGGATGATGCGCTTACAAAAACGCGCCATCGGTTCGGCAAACGGCACCATCGCCACGCAGCGCACCAGGTTGTAGAAGACGTGGAAATAGATAACCAGTTCAGATTTCGGCAGCGGCAGTTCATCCATCAGATTGGCCAGCGGATGAACAAACGGCAGGATAATCAGGCTCCCCACCAGCTTAAATAGCAGGCTACCGAGCGCCACACGGCGTGCTGCGGCGTTAGCGGCGCTGTTATTCAACATCGCCAGCAGGCCGGACCCGAGGTTGGCGCCAATCACCAGACACAACGCCACCGGGAACGAGATAATGCCTGCCGCGGTCAGCGTGGCCGTCAGCAGCACCGCCGCCAGGCTGGAGTAACTGATAATCGCAAACATGGCGCCAATCAGCGCATCGAGCATAATATCGCCGGTGAGCGAGGCAAAAATAACCTGTACACCATTAGCCTGGGTGATCGGCGTTACCGCCTGCACAATCAGCTCCAGCGCCAGCAAAATCAACCCCAGCCCAATACCGACCCGCCCCAGTTGCCCCACGCGGGACTGCTTACGGCCGAGAAAGAAGATCACGCCGATAAAAATCAGCAGTGGTGACAGCCAGGAGAGATCGAAGGTCAGGATACGCGCCATCAGCGCGGTCCCCACGTCGGCACCCAGCACTATGACCAGCGCAGGGGTAAGCGCCACGAGATCTTGTGCAACAAACGAGGTCACCAGCATGGTGGTGGCGTTGCTGCTTTGCACCAGCGCCGTTACGCCGATACCCGCACAAAAGGCGAGCGGCTTCTTTTCAACACTACGGCTGAGCACGGTACGCAAACGGGCGCCGAAGACGCGCATCACGCCGGTACGCACAATATGCGTACCCCAAACCAGCATAGATACAGCAGAAAGCAGGTGTAACAGAGTTAACACGGAATCAGGTTCTCCTTATTTTTATGGTTTTTTGAGGCTCATTTGCCTGATGGCGCTGCGCTTATCAGGCCTACAAATCATCCCTATGTAGGCCGGATAAGGCGTTTACGCCGCCATCCGGCAACGGCCCCCTTTCAGTATAAGGGTTTAAACGTAATAAAGAGACAGGGCACTCATTGAGCGCCCTGTTTGTTGTAAAGAAAGATGACAGTTTTGTGAATCAGTCGGCGTCATAGCCGAGGTTCGGCGCTAACCAGCGCTCCACTTCCGCCACGCTCATCCCTTTACGGAAGGCATAATCTTCAACCTGATCGCGCTGGATTTGCGCCACGGCGTAGTACTTGCTGTCCGGATGACTGAAATACCAGCCGGAAACCGACGCGCCTGGCCACATGGCGAAGGATTCGGTGAGCTTCATCCCGGTGTGCGCTTCCACATCCAGCAGTTCCCAGATGGTGGCTTTTTCGGTGTGTTCCGGGCACGCCGGATAGCCTGGTGCCGGGCGAATCCCCTGGTAGTTTTCGCGGATCAGCTCCTCGTTACTGAGGTTCTCATTCGCCGCATAGCCCCAGTAGACTTTACGCACGCGCTCATGCAGATATTCTGCGAACGCTTCCGCCAGACGGTCGGCGATCGCTTTCACCATGATCTTGTTGTAGTCGTCGTGCTGGGCTTCGAAGGCGTCCGCCAGCGCATCTTCCTCCAGCCCCCCGGTCACCGCGAAAGCACCGATGTAATCCGCTTTGCCGCTCAGTTTCGGCGCAACAAAGTCAGACAGGCAGTAGTTGGCGAAACCGACTTTTTCCGTCTGCTGGCGCAGATGATGACTCACGTTGATAACGTGCGTACGCGTCTCGTCACGGTAGATCTCGATATCGTCACCCACGCGGTTTGCCGGGAATAACCCCACTACGCCGCGCGGATTCAGGGTCTTCTCGGCGCTGAGTTTATCCAGCATGTCGTTAGCGTCTTTGAACAGGCGCTTCGCCTCTTCTCCTACTACCTCATCTTCGAGAATGCGCGGGTATTTCCCGGCCAGCGACCAGGTCATAAAGAACGGCGTCCAGTCGATGTAATTGCGCAGAGTTTCGATGCTGGCTTCCACTTCCTGCACGCCCAGACGGTGCGCCACCGGCGGGGTGTAGTTTTCCCAGTCGAAGGCCAGATCGTTGTCGCGGGCAGCCTGTAACGTTACTGGCGGGGTACGCGGTTTCTTACGCGCATGCTGGATACGCACGGTTTCGTACTCTTTACGCGTACGGGCGACAAAGTCATCGCGCTGGGTGTCAGAGAGCAGCGCAGCCACCACGCCAACGGTACGCGAGGCGTTCTGCACGTACACCGTCGGGCCGCTGTAGTTCTGCTCGATTTTCACCGCCGTGTGCGCTTTTGAGGTGGTCGCGCCGCCAATCAGCAGCGGAATAGTGAATCCCTGACGCTCCATCTCTTTCGCCACGTTGACCATTTCGTCCAGCGACGGGGTAATCAGCCCAGACAGGCCAATCAGATCGGCATTCACTTCACGCGCCGTTCTGAGGATTTTCTCCGCGGGCACCATCACGCCAAGATCGACGATTTCGTAGTTGTTACATTGCAGCACCACGCCGACAATGTTTTTGCCGATATCGTGCACATCGCCCTTCACAGTCGCGATGACCATTTTGCCGTTGCTGGAGCCTTTCTCTTTGCTGGCCTCAATGTACGGTTCGAGGTACGCCACCGCCTGCTTCATCACGCGGGCGGATTTCACCACCTGCGGCAGGAACATTTTGCCCTCGCCGAACAGATCGCCAACGACGTTCATGCCGTCCATCAGCGGTCCTTCAATAACTTCGATCGGACGCGCAGCCTGCTGGCGCGCTTCCTCGGTATCCAGCTCAATAAACTCGGTAATGCCTTTCACCAGCGAGTATTCGAGGCGCTTTTTCACGTCCCAGGTGCGCCACTCCGCCATCTGGGCATTCGCCGTGTCGTCGGTTTTACTGCCGCGATATTTCTCTGCCAGCTCCAGCAGTCGTTCGGTGCCATCGTCACGACGGTTGAGGATCACATCTTCAACAGCATCGCGCAGCTCGGCGGGCAAGTCGTCGTAAATAGCCAGCTGTCCGGCGTTGACGATCCCCATGTCCATGCCGTTGCGAATGGCGTAGTAGAGGAATACCGCGTGAATGGCTTCACGTACCGGGTCGTTGCCACGGAACGAGAATGAAACGTTAGAAACGCCGCCGGAGATCAGTGCGTGCGGCAGCTCGCGTTTGATGTCTTCACACGCGCCGATAAAGTCCTGCGCGTAATTGTTGTGCTCATCAATACCGGTCGCGACAGCAAAGATGTTTGGGTCGAAGATGATGTCTTCCGGCGGGAAGCCCACCTCTTCGGTAAGAATTTTGTACGCCCGACGGCAGATCTCAATTTTACGTGCGCGGGTGTCGGCCTGCCCTTGCTCGTCAAAGGCCATCACCACCACCGCGGCACCGTAGCGACGCAGCAGCTTCGCGTGATGGATAAAGGTCTCAACCCCCTCTTTCATCGAGATGGAGTTAACGATGCCTTTACCCTGAATGCACTTCAGCCCTTTCTCGATAACGTCCCATTTCGAGGAGTCGATCATAATCGGCACGCGGGCGATATCCGGCTCACCGGCGATCAGGTTGAGAAAACGCACCATTGCCGCTTCGGCGTCGAGCATCCCCTCATCCATGTTGATATCGATGATCTGCGCGCCGCTTTCCACCTGCTGACGGGCGACGTCCAGCGCTTCGCTGTATTTCTCTTCTTTGATCAGGCGTTTAAACTTGGCAGAACCGGTGACGTTGGTACGCTCGCCAACGTTCACAAACAGGCTGTCGTCGCCGATGTTCAGCGGCTCAAGGCCGGAAAGGCGGCAGGCAACCGGGATTTCCGGCAAGCGGCGCGGCGGTAAGCCATCCACTGCGCGGCTCATGGCGGCGATATGTTCCGGCGTGGTGCCGCAGCAGCCGCCGACGATATTCAGGAAACCGGCCTCAGCCCACTCGCGAATCTGCGCCGCCATGGTGTCGGCGTCGAGATCGTATTCACCAAAGGCGTTCGGCAGACCGGCGTTCGGGTGCGCGGTGACGTAGCATTCAGCAATGCGCGACAGTTCCTGCACGTACTGGCGCAATTCGTCCGGGCCTAACGCGCAGTTCAGACCGAAGGTCAGCGCATCGGCGTGGCGCAGGGAGTTGTAGAATGCTTCGGTAGTCTGGCCGGAGAGCGTACGCCCGGAAGCATCGGTGATGGTGCCGGAGAGCATAATCGGCAGCTCAACGCCCAGCGCTTCGAATTCAGTTTTAACCGCGAAAATAGCGGCTTTGGCGTTCAGAGTATCGAAGACGGTTTCAATCAGGATCAGGTCACTGCCGCCTTCCACCAGCGCTTTGGTGGATTCACGGTAGGCGGCCACCAGCTGATCAAAGGTAATGTTGCGGTAAGCCGGGTCGTTAACATCAGGCGAGATAGACGCCGTACGGTTCGTTGGGCCGAGCACGCCCGCGACGTAGCGCGGTTTTTCCGGCGTGCGCGACGTCCATTCGTCAGCCGCCGCACGCGCCAGTTTGGCTGCCGCAAAGTTGATTTCCGCCGACAGGGATTCCATCTGGTAATCCGCCATGGCGATAGTCGTCGAGTTAAAGGTGTTGGTTTCGATGATATCCGCGCCCGCCTCAAAGTAGGCGTTATGGATGGCGGCGATGACCTCCGGTTTGCTGAGCACCAACAAGTCGTTGTTACCTTTCAGATCGCACGGCCAGTCGGCAAAGCGTTCGCCGCGGAAATCCTCTTCGCTCAGACGATATCCCTGGATCATGGTGCCCATACCGCCGTCCAGCACCAGAATACGTTCATTTAACTGCTGACGTAATTGTTCTACTTTGCTGCTCACACTCGCTCCCGACAACGCTCAACCAGACCGAAAAAAACTCAACAGGTCATACTGGCACAAACCTGAGAGGCGGAAAAGAGAACAACGGCCAACATGAGACATGTTCAGCTTCACTCATCCGATCAGTACAGGAATTCTTGCATTATAATTGAATAAAACGAAAATGATTTCCACGATACAGAAAAGGAGTCTGCCATGGTAGCCACTGTCCCCGCGAAACGCGGTAGAAAACCCGCCGCCGCTACTGCGCCTGCAACCGGGCAGGTTCAGTCTCTGACCCGCGGTCTGAAGCTGCTGGAGTGGATTGCGGAATCCAACGGCAGCGTGGCGTTGACCGAGCTGGCGCAGCAGGCTGGCCTGCCAAACTCCACGACTCACCGTTTGCTGACCACCATGCAGCAGCAGGGTTTTGTCCGTCAGGTGGGTGAATTAGGCCACTGGGCCGTAGGTGCGCATGCGTTCATCGTCGGCAGCAGCTTTTTGCAAAGCCGTAATCTGCTGGCGATTGTCCATCCGATCCTGCGCAAGCTGATGGAAGATTCCGGTGAGACGGTAAACTTGGCCGTGTTGGATCAAAGCGATCATCAGGCCATTATTATCGACCAGGTGCAGTGCACCCAACTGATGCGCATGTCCGCGCCTATCGGCGGCAAACTGCCGATGCACGCCTCCGGTGCGGGTAAGGCGTTTTTATCCCAACTGAGCGAAGAACAAGTGACTGGCCTGCTGCACCGTAAAGGCCTGCATGCTTATACACACGCCACGCTGGTGTCGCCAGTGCATCTGAAAGAGGATTTGGCCCAGACGCGCAAGCGCGGCTATTCCTTTGATGATGAGGAACATGCGCTGGGTCTGCGCTGCGTGGCGTCGTGCATTTATGACGAGCACCGCGAGCCGTTCGCTGCGATTTCCATTTCCGGACCCATTTCTCGTATTACCGACGATCGCGTGACCGAGTTTGGCGCCATGGCGATCAAAGCGGCGAAAGAAGTGACGCTGGCGTACGGTGGATTTCGCTAGGATGGGGTTGCCGGGTGGCGGCTACGCCTTACCCGGCCTGCTATCCAAGGTTAGGGCTGATTTGTAGACCTGATAAGCGTAGCGCATCAGGCACGGCGCACATTGCCGGATGGCGGCGCAAGTGCCTTATCCGGCCTACGGTCGGTTTCATAACGCACGCTGAACCGCTGCCGACGCCGGTAGGCGTAAACATCTTCCACGTGACCGTTTTTGATGCGCGTCTGTAGGCCGCGCCAGTAGTCAGCGCTGAACAGGTCAGCGTGCATCTCTTCAAATAGCGGCCCTATACGCGGGTCGGCACATAGCCAGTGACGAAATTCTTCCGGGAAGACATCTCCCGGCGATACGCTGTACCACGGCTCAGCGCTCATCTCATCTTCCGGGTAGCGTGGCGGCGGGATATGGCGGAAATTCACCTCCGTCATGTAGCAGATTTCATCGTAATCGTAGAACACCACACGCCCGTGACGGGTCACGCCGAAGTTCTTAAATAGCATATCGCCGGGGAAAATATTGGCGGCGGCCAGCTGACGAATGGCGTTGCCATACTCTTCAATGGCATCGCGCAGTTGCTGACCTTCGACCTGCTCCAGCCAGATATTCAGCGGTACCATCCGTCGTTCAATATACAGATGGCGAATGACAATCTGATCGCCGAGATCGGTAATTTTTTCCGGGGCTTCCTGCAATAACAGCGCCATCAGCGCCGGATCGATTTGCCGTTTCTCCAGCACAAAATTCTCGAATTCCTGGGTGTCAGCCATCCGCCCAACACGATCGTGTTCTTTGACCAGTTGATAGCAGGCGCGGACGTGGGCGGCAGACATCTCTTTTTGCGGGGCAAATTTGTCTTTGATGATTTTAAACACCCGGTCAAAACCCGGCAGCGTAAACACCAACATCACCATGCCGCGGATCCCTGGCGCTTCAATAAATTGCTCATCGCAATGGGCAAGATAGAGCAGATATTCGCGGTAACTTTCGGTCTTCGCGTGTTTCTGACAGCCAATCGCCATGTACAGTTCGGCGGTGGTTTTACCGGGCAGGATCTCGCGCAGCCACTCCACCAGCGCCGCGGGCAAAGGGGCGTAAACCATAAAATAGGAGCGGGCGAAGCCAAACACAATGCTCGCCTCCGCCGTCGTGGTCAGACAGGTATCGACAAACAATTCGCCTTCATCAGTCCGGTGGATTGGCAGTAAAAACGGTAGCGTCCCCGAAGGAGTAATCAGCTTACCGACCAGCCAGGCGGCCTTGTTGCGATAAAACAGTTCGTTCGCCACCTGTAAATGGCAGCCCGACAACACATCCGCTCCCAGGGTTTCGGTCAGGTGTTCGATGATGTAGTGGATATCACGATGTTTGTTCTGCCACGGCAGACGCAGGGGCAGATCGCTAAGGACACGCGTCAGCAGCCACTCCCAGCCGGTATCCGGAAAAAAGTCTTTCGCCAGCGGACGTGGGATCGTGCGAAAACGGCGCTCTGGCTGAGAACTGAAAATAAACAGCCGCTCGGGAGTCAGCGAGCGGTGGTCAAATAACCGACAGTAAACGGAGTTAAAGAAACTCTCCGCAATCTCGAAGCGCGGGTAATCCGGCAGTAGCCGGGTGTAATGCTCTTTCACGCGAAGTAAAAAATCCGCGTCGGTACTTTTGCCGTCAGTAATGCAGCGCAACTGCTCCACCACCAGACCTACGTGATGATCGTAAAGGTGAATACGGCTTTTCATCGCCTGCTGAACCGCATGCCAGTCGGCATGTTCAAAACGCTGCTGCGCGCCGGAGGTGACTTCCAGAAAACGCCCGTACTGGGCGTCGAAACCTTGCAAGATAGTCTGAGCAATCAGTAATTCCAGGCCACGCGTCATCAATGTCTCCCATCCGGCACAACGTCATGCCGGATGGCGCGTTCGCTTATCCGGCCTACATCCCTTCGTAGGCCCGGTAAGCGCAGCGCCACCGGGCATTAATCAAAACTGCGATTCTTCGGTCGAGCCGGTCAGCGCGGTCACCGAGGAAGCTCCGCCCTGAATGATGGTGGTGACTTTGTCGAAGTAACCTGTGCCCACTTCCTGCTGATGGGAGACGAAGGTGTAACCGTCTTTAGCTGCCGCAAATTCTGGCTGCTGAACCTTCTCAACATAATGGCGCATGCCTTCACCCTGCGCATAGGAGTGCGCGAGGTCGAACATGTTGAACCACATGCTGTGGATACCCGCCAGGGTAATGAACTGGTATTTGTAACCCATATCCGACAGCTGCTGCTGGAAGCTGGCGATAGTTTTGTCATCCAGGTTTTTCTGCCAGTTAAACGACGGCGAACAGTTGTAAGCCAGCAGTTTGCCAGGGTATTTCGCATGGATCGCATCGGCAAAGCGCTTCGCCAGCTCAAGGTCCGGCGTGGAGGTTTCACACCACACCAGATCCGCATACGGTGCGTAGGCCAGACCACGGCTGATCGCCTGCTCAATACCCGCATGCGTACGGTAGAACCCTTCGCTGGTACGTTCGCCAGTGATGAACTCGCTGTCGTATGGGTCGCAATCAGACGTAATCAGATCGGCTGCGTCGGCATCGGTACGTGCAATCACCAGCGTCGGCACACCCATGACGTCGGCTGCCAGACGGGCGGCCACCAGTTTCTGGATAGCTTCCTGCGTCGGAACCAGCACTTTGCCGCCCATGTGACCACATTTTTTCACCGATGCGAGCTGATCTTCGAAGTGAACGGCCGCTGCACCAGCCTCAATCATCGATTTCATCAGTTCAAACGCGTTCAGTACGCCGCCAAACCCTGCTTCCGCATCGGCAACGATCGGCAGGAAGTAATCGACATAGCGAGGATCGTTCGGCTCAATACCGGTTGACCATTGGATCTGATCGGCGCGACGGAATGTGTTGTTGATCCGATCAACCACCGCCGGGACGGAGTTCGCCGGATACAGCGATTGGTCCGGGTACATGCTGGATGCCAGGTTGGCATCTGCCGCCACCTGCCAGCCTGAAAGGTAGACCGCTTCAATACCGGCTTTCGCCTGCTGCAGCGCCTGACCGCCGGTCAGCGCGCCGAGGCTGTTGATATAACCTTTCTTCGATTCGCCGTGCAGCAGACGCCACATTTTAGCCGCGCCAAGCTGCGCCAACGTGCATTCCGGGTTGACCGAGCCACGTAATTTCACCACTTCCTCCGCGCTATATGGACGGGTGATGCCTTCCCAGCGCGGTTGAGTCCATTCTTTCTGTAATTCTTCGATTTGTTGAGTACGGGTTTTCATGTGCAGATGCTCCATATTGTTATGTGGTGGATTACGCCAGCAGGCGGTAGCCTGGCAGGGTCAAGAAATCGATCAGTTCATCAGAGGTAGTGATTTGCTCCATCAGGCGCGCGGCATCGTCAAAACGCCCGCTGCTGTAGCGGTGTTCGCCCAGCTCGTCCTGAATCACCAGCATCTCTTCGGCCAGCATCTGACGGAACAGCGGTTTGGTAACCGGCTTGCCGTTGCTGAGCGTCTTCTCGTGGTGGATCCACTGCCAGATGGAGGTACGGGAGATTTCGGCGGTGGCCGCGTCTTCCATCAGACCGTAAATCGGTACGCAGCCGTTACCGGAGATCCACGCTTCGATGTACTGCACCGCGACACGGATATTGGCGCGCATGCCTTCTTCAGTACGCTCACCTTCACAAGGTGCCAGCAGTTGCTCTGCGGTAATCGGGGCATCTTCTTCACGGGTCACGAACAGCTGATTTTTGTTTTCACCGAGTACGTCGTTGAACACCGCCATGGCGGTATCTGCCAGTCCCGGATGGGCAATCCATGTGCCGTCATGACCGTTATTTGCTTCCAGTGCTTTGTCCGCTTTTACCTTGGTCAAAACCTGGTTGTTACGTTCCGCATCTTTGCTGGGAATGAACGCTGCCATGCCGCCCATCGCGAATGCGCCACGTTTATGACAGGTTTTAATCAGCAGACGCGAATAGGCGCTGAGGAATGGTTTATCCATCGTCACCACCTGACGGTCCGGCAGCACGCGATCCGGATGGTTCTTCAGCGTTTTGATATAGCTAAAAATGTAGTCCCAACGACCGCAGTTCAGACCCACAATGTGGTCACGCAGGGCGTGCAGAATTTCGTCCATCTGGAAGACGGCAGGCAGCGTTTCAATCAGCAGGGTCGCTTTAATGGTGCCGCGCGGCAGGTTAAAGCGGTCCTCTGCATAGCTGAACACTTCGCTCCACCATGCCGCTTCTTGCCAGGCCTGCGTTTTTGGCAGATAGAAATAAGGGCCGCTGCCTTTCGCCAGCAACGTTTTGTAGTTGTGGAAGAAATAGAGGGCAAAGTCGAACAGGCTGCCCGGGATAGATTCGCCACGCCAGGTGACGTGTTTTTCCGGCAGATGCAGACCACGAACGCGACATACCAACAGAGCCGGATTAGGCTTGAGCTGATAAATTTTACCCGCTTCGTTGGTGTAGCTAATGGTGCCATTGACCGCATCGCGCAGGTTGATCTGCCCGTCGATAACTTTGCTCCACTCAGGAGCCAGTGAATCTTCGAAGTCAGCCATAAAGACTTTGACGTTCGCGTTCAGCGCGTTGATGACCATCTTGCGCTCAACGGGTCCGGTGATCTCTACGCGGCGATCCAGTAAATCATCAGGAATTCCGCGAATTTTCCAGTTACCTTCACGAATGGAAGCTGTTTCCGAAATAAAATCAAGCAACTTACCGTCATCAATATCCTGCTGCTGCTGGATACGTGCAGCCAGAAGTTTATTCCGCTTTGGCGTAAATCTTGTCACCAGTTCAGTCAGAAACTCCACTGCTTCAGCGGTCAGAATTTGCTGTTCCTGTTCGCCACGCGGCCTGGTGAAGACCAGTTCATCGGTTGTCGTTGCCTGTTGATTCATTGCGTAGTTCCTCGTCATTGATCCAAACACATCCCCAATGCGAACGAAGGATCGTTGTGCGCTTTTCGTTCAGCACAACTAAGACTACTCATTTAAATTTCAAAATCAAAAACAATTTCCATTTTTAATTTAATTATCAATTAACCTATTGATAACAATATAAATAAAATTTAATTACACGATGAGGTGCGTTTCGGAAATAAAAAAGGCACCCGAAGGTGCCTGATTCAACATGCTGAAACGCTTAAGGATCGTCTGCTACAGAAGATTAATCCAGCGTTGGATTCATGTGACGCAGATCATATGGCGTGATCTGGTAGACGTAATAGTTGAGCCAGTTGGTGAACAACAGATTGCCGTGGCTACGCCAGGTTGCCCGCGGTTTGTTTTGTGGGTCATCTTTCGGGAAATAGTTATAGGGAACTTCCGGCGTTAAGCCCGCTTCGACGTCACGAAAATATTCGCTGCCGAGTGTGTGATCGTCATACTCAGGATGACCCGTCACGAAGGCAATACGTTTATCTTTGCTGGCAAACAGGTAAGCATCTCCCTCTTCGGTTTCAGCAAAAATCTCGAGATCGGTGTAGTCGCGGATAAGCGCTGCAGGGAAATCAGCATAGCGGGAATGCGGGGCCAGGAACGCATCATCGAATCCACGCGTCAGTAGCGCATGAGGGTGCAGAATATGGTGCTCATAGACGCCTGAGAGTTTATCCGTGCGGGTTTGCTTAGGAATTCCGTACAGGATATTCAACGCGGCCTGCACCGCCCAACAGACAAATAGCGTCGAGGTAACGTGATCTTTGGCCCATTCAAGCACTTGTTTAATCTGCGGCCAGTAAGCCACATCATTAAATTCAACCAGGCCCAACGGCGCGCCGGTCACGATCAATCCGTCAAAGTTCTGATCGCAGATATCCTCGAAATTACAGTAGAAGTTATTCAGATGCTCCGTTGGGGTGTTGCGTGACTCGCGGGCATCGATGCGCAATAGCTGAACATCTACCTGCAGCGGTGAGTTAGACAGTAAGCGCAGGAACTGGTTTTCCGTTTCAATCTTCTTGGGCATCAGGTTAAGGATGAGCACCTTCAGTGGACGAATTTCCTGACCGGAAGCGCGGGATGTCGTCATCACGAAGACGTTTTCCTCACGCAAAAAATTGACGGCGGGTAGCTCGTCCTGCACGCGAATTGGCATAACCTGATAACCTCATAACATACGTTTAAACGTTTAGACATCCAGATAGCTGAAGATACCCAGGAATCATGCGAATGTCGAGCTTGCATCCTCAAGTTGAGAAAGTTTCACGGCTCCTTGCTGTAGAATAGTGCAGTAAAGAAAAAAGGAGAATGCTATGAACCTTACCATTCGTCGTTCGCGTCAGGACGAAGGAGATAAGTTAGTTTCTATTTGGTGTCGCTCAGTAGATGCCACGCACCATTTCCTCTCTGCGGATTATCGGATTGAGCTGGAGGAGCTGGTACGTTCATTTTTACCAGAAGCCCCTCTGTGGGTTGCAGTGACAGAACAGGATGAGCCCGTCGCTTTTATGCTCCTGACCGACCAGCATATTGATGCTTTGTTTGTCGATCCGGATGTGCGTGGTAGTGGTGTTGGTAAACTGCTGATTGAACATGCTTTATCAATGAGTTCAACGCTAACAACCAACGTTAACGAGCAGAATGAGCAGGCGGTTGGATTCTATAAGAAGATGGGATTTAGCGTGACGGGACGTACAGAGGTGGACGATCTCGGACGACCGTACCCGTTACTCAACCTCGTACGCGGGTAGCAGGACTAGCTTTTGTAGGCCGGATAAGGCGATACGCCGCATCCGGCAGTATGCAGACGTGTTGCCTGATGCGCTGCGCTTATCAGGCCTACAAAATACATTCAGCTCTGCCTCTGTAGGCCGGATAAGGCGATACGCCGCATCCGGCAGTATGCAGACGTGTTGCCTGATGCGCTGCGCTTATCAGGCCTACAAAATACATTCAGCCCAGCCCCTGTAGGCCGGATAAGGCA
Organism: Citrobacter sp. MGH110; assembly: GCF_001037515.1. Classification (NCBI taxonomy): domain Bacteria; kingdom Pseudomonadati; phylum Pseudomonadota; class Gammaproteobacteria; order Enterobacterales; family Enterobacteriaceae; genus Citrobacter; species Citrobacter sp. MGH110. Next base: position 3,458,345 of record NZ_KQ089830.1, read on the forward strand.
GCACGCCGCATCCGGCAGTATGCA